>JAZSQQ010000002.1:0-24057 GCA_045538055.1 Acutalibacteraceae bacterium | reverse complement strand
CGGAGGGATATTTTGCCAAAAAAATGAGCTTTAATAGTTTTCTCCGAAAATATCCCCCAGTCACGACTTCGTCGTGCCAGCCCCCTTTAGGGCAAGGGGGCCTTAATGCTCAATTAAAGATCCCGACAAACCCGAATTTGTAGGGCTCTTGTGTGTGAAATGTGTAGCAAAACAAAATTCTTATGTCTTGTTGATTCTGAATTGTTGTTCAGCTTCTGCAAGGCATTATGTTTATCGTTTTATTTTAATTTTTTCCGCTTTAACGGAAATGGGTCAGAAAATTACTCATATATTTATTGTATTGTAAATTTTATTGTATTATAATGTATTCAACAGCATACAGTATCTGAATTTATATCAGGAGGGTGAATCTTGACAAGAAAATATTCACACGTTATTGTCGTCGGAATTGACGGCGCAGGCGGATTTTTCAGGGATGCTGATGTGCCGCATTTCAACGCTATATTCAAAAATGGTGCGGTTACATACTATGCGCTTTCCTCAAGACCTTCCATAAGTGCCGAGTGTTGGGGTTCAATGCTTCTTGGGGTCGGTCCGGAGGTCCATAAGCTGACAAACGGAATTCTGGAATCAACACCGTATCCAATCAATTCGGAATTTCCTTCACTTTTCCGTAGGATAAGGGAAGCATATCCGGATGCCGAACTCGGTTCATATTGCGACTGGAATCCGATAACCCACGGTATTGTCGAAAACGGAATCGGTGTTTCACACGATACGGCAAGGGATACCGAGCTTACCCCGCTTATCTGCGATTATATCCGCGAAAAGAAGCCTGATTTCCTTTTTATTCAGTTTGACAGTGTTGACGGCGCAGGTCACAAATACGGCTACGGTACACCTGAATTTTATAAAAGACTGCACGAAGTTGATGAATTGATAAACGACGTTTACAAGGCGGCAGAAGATGCAGGGACAATTGAAGAAACGCTGTTCATCGTTATCGCTGACCACGGCGGAACTAACCCCGAAACGGGCGGCGGAAGCCACGGTGGATGGACGGATGAAGAAAAATACGTAACCTTTGCGGCGACTGGTAAAACCGTTAAAAACACAGTGCTTAATGAAATGAATATACGTGACCTTGCGGCAATTGTTCTTTATTCTTTCGGAATCGAAGCTCCCGATTTTGACGAAAAAGGTTGGACTTCACAGATTCCCGAAGGCTTATTCGATGATGTGAATATCCAACCATACCGTGATATCTCCCATCTTACCTGTGCTGCACCCAGAATTTCAAAAGTTGCACATACATCCGAGTTAATTTAGGGTTACGGTAATCATTCGATAAAAAACGCTTACGTTACGGAAGTGTTTGAAATAATAAGAGCCAATGAAGTCATATGACCTCATAGGCTCTATCTTTATATAAAGTGAAATTAAATTTTCGTTTTCATAAGTCCGTGTTTGTTGCAGTAAATATAAAGAAATCCACGTCCGCGGAATTGCATCCTTGCTTCGGCATTGCCTTCGGGATAAAGCTTCACAAGATGTATTTTGTCAGAGGTGATATACGCGATAAAGGAAATATAATGTTTTTTTGTCATCTTGTGTTCAACCGTAATGAAATTTTCGTCTTCAACGGATTCAATCTTTATGCTATGTTCTTTGTCGGCATCTTCAGCTTCAAGGGCAGGCAGAATTATTCCGCAACAGCTGACAAGTATGTTGCCGGTTGAGTGTATTACATTTCCACATATCGGACAGACATAAAACTTTGTACGGAGCATATTTGCAGAAATGTTTTTATTTATTATCGTATCGCCTGAAATCAGTTCCATGACAGAAATACCGAGAATTTTGGCGAGAGGTTCAATAAGCGTGATATCGGGAAGTCCTTTTGCCGTTTCCCATTTTGAAACAGCCTTATCGCTGACTCCGATTTCCTGAGCGAGTTGCTGTTGCGTAAATCCTTTTGCTTCGCGTAATTTTTTGATTGTTGTGCCGGTTATGTAAGTGTCCATTTTGTTTCTCCTTCGGTTTGTTGGATATATTATAACCACATATGAAGCAATCGGCAACCTACTTTACGTAGAGAGGAAAAGAAAACACCACCGATTGTGCTCGGCGGTGCTTTAGTTTTAATTTATGCGTCGATTTCTGCTGCGAGTGCATCCATTCTCTGAGCAACTTCGCTACGGCGGGCTGCAAGGTCGGAATACATTTCGTCGCGAACCTGATTGTTGATAGGATAGAAAAACTTCGGTATGATACCGAGGCTGCTTGTGATAATCGGAACACCTGTACCAAGTGCGAAAAGCCACCATTTTGCTTTGTCGCTCTGTGTGCCGATTGCAGCACCTTGCTTGTAACCGACTTTTGCAAGAACAAAGTTTTTGACAGAGTTCATAAGAACATTCTGCATTTTCTTTACGAGTCCTCTTGCAACGCCTGTCATAGCTTCAACTCGGTAACCGTTATGCCATTCGCAATAGTCCATAGATTCATTGTAAAGCTCATCCGGAATAGTATGACGTAAACCGTATACCATCATTTCGAAAACTTCTTCGATTGCCATTGTTGGTATCATAAAGCTTCGTTTCATAAAGTTTTTGTTTATCGAACCCAGTCCGAAGACTATCAGCCAGCACATATCTGTCCAAATGTCCTCAAAAATCCACAAGGCTTTTGAAGTGAACCGTCTTCTGAGTGGTGCTACCCAAGTATAGCTGAGGTTAAGTATCGGATATGCCGGGATACCGACGATAGTCTGCAACGAAGCACTGCCAAGAACGTCGATGTAATAGTCCGAACGGCTCTGACCGATGCTGAAGCCTCCGAGGAAATCCGAAAGAACAAGGATGAGGAGTGGTTTGTTGTTAAAGATAGCTTTGAATCCGTCCTTGATGCTCGGTTTTTCAACTGTCTGTAAAACTCGTTCCTTTGAAACCACGTAGAACCAGATGGTCATCATCGCTGAAAGGATACTTGTTGCGGCACCCATTGTTATGAAGACGCTCTGCATTTTCCATTTAACTGTTTTTGTGTTAACAAGGTCGATGAAGATACCCATTACCCATTCCGGTATCTGTTCACCCAGGAATCGTGAAAACAACTTAGCGTTCGCAATAAGCCGCACTCGTTCTTCAGGGTTTGGCGTTATGGTCGATAGCAAACCTGTCTGTGAAATTGAAATGAATGTTTTTGCTGTTTCATCGATAACGCTGAAAGCGAAATAGAAAATCAATTTCGGAAGGTATGTAGTGGATGTGCCGGGGAAGAAAATCGGCATAAACCAGTAGAGCATACCGAACAATGTAAGTGGCATCTTTAGCCACAAAAGGAACGGTCTGAACTTACCCCATCTTGTTCTGGTTCGGTCGACCATTGCGCTGATGAAGGTATCGTTGATGATGTCCCACGCACCCGTGAAAAGTGTTACAATACCCGTGATATTGAAGTCAATGCCGACAACGTCCCAGATGAATCTGTTCTGGTACTTACCGATTGAAAAGCTGTCTGCAAAGTCCTGCGCAATGTATGCCGCAGTTTCCATTGATCCGACGTAACGTCTGCCCGTCGGCAGTTTTCGCTTGGCTTTTTCTTCGGAGTCAACTTTTGACTCTGTATTATTCAATTTTGTCGCCATATTCCGCCTCCCTTTTTACTATTTTACATTATAATTTTACTTGAAACATTAGTATTAGTCAAGTGTCAAGTAAACAAAAAATCGGTTATCTAATAATACAAAATGCATAAACGTAATTTTTAAATCAGTCCTGAGGATAAACAATTCCGGTAATTCTTCGTATTGTATCCATCTGCTTTGTTATGTAAAGAGTTTGTTCGGGAGTAACTATAGGACTCTTCGTAAAACCGCGTGAAACGCATTCGCTGAAGTGAGTAATCTGCTCTTCAAAACCGTTACCTCTGTAAGGAACAGAAATTGTACGTGATGTGCCATCATTCAGATGAAGCTCGATTTCCTGAGGTGCATAGAATCTGCGAAGGTAAGCGTAACCCTTAGTACCGTAAACATAGCCTTCGTTGGGCTTGCGAAGGAGAATAGCACTCGAAATATCAGCGATGGCACCGTCAGAGTACTTGAGTAAAGCACAGGTATGACTGTCTACACCGTTATAAAAATCAGATTGTGCATTAATCTCGACAACATCCTTGCCGAGGTACCAACTCGCAAAATTAAGTCCGTAAACGCCGACATCGAGAAGTGAACCTCCGCCGTTTTCGGGATTGAAAACGTGGTGGTCCATTTCGTCCTCGTCCATAGTGTAGCAGAATTTACCTTCAACACCGAGAATATCGCCGAGGACACCATTCTTCACAAGCTCAAGCATTTCGATTGTTCCGGGAACAAGACGCGCCCACATCGCTTCCATAAGAAGAACTCCGTTTTCTTCAGCACAGCGGAACATTTCCTCTGCTTCGCGTGAATTAACAGCCATCGGTTTTTCACAGAGCACATGTTTACCGTGGTTCATCATAAGGCAGGAACATCCGATGTGTCCCGAATGCGGAACGGCAATATATGCCGCATCAATAACGTCGGATTCAGCCATTTTTTCATAGCTGTCAAATCTTACGGGTATATTGAATTCGTTGCCGAATTTTTCTGCAGTTTCCTTGGCTCGTGAAGCAACTGCAACCAATTCTGCATTTTCAACGTTTTGTATCGCCTGAGCAAAACGGTGAGCAATTGTTCCTGTACCGACAATACTGAAACGTATTTTTTCAGCTTTCATATCCGCACCTCTTAATAAATCATTATGTCTTAATTATAATCTGAAAAATAGTTATTTTCAATTATGAATTTTAAAATTAAAAATAAAAGACCGCAATTCCAAGCGGAATCACGGTCACCTCTGATTAATGAACTTTTTCTTTTTTCTTTTCTTCAACTTTTACGGTTGATTCTTTTTTGTCAAAGAAAGACGTGAAATTGATTATGAAAAGTAATGCATATGCAACCCACATCGGGAGATTTTCAATAAAGGCACTCTTACCGACTGTAACAAGAAGAATAAGCATAAGAATCAGAACGGCACAGAAAACGATTGTTGCAATCATATACTTTTTGTCTTTCTGCCTGAACTTATGTAAAAGGAATATGATTACACCTGCTGCACCGAGAAAAGCAAAAATCAATGCTGTTGCCCAGTGTGAAAGGCATCTTGCGGTCATAACAAGGTCAAGGCCTGCCGACGGTACATTGACTGTAACGTAAATTGCCGCGCAACCGAGCGAAGTAACAATAACTCCGGCCTTACCCTTGTAGTTATTCTTTCGGTACATATAAAGTGTGTTTGTGAAAATTGAAAGCGAAGCCAGCACGCCCCAAATTCTGAAATACCACGGATAACGAAGGCCAAGCATACTTGCGGTAACGTCAGTTAAGATGTTTCCGAACTGAGAGGGGAAGCTTAAAAAACCGTACCAGGTTATGAATGCAAATCCTGCGATAAGGTTTGTCATACAGAAGATTGTAGTACCCTTAGAAAGCTTTTCTGCCCAAAGAATCTTTCTTGTAAAAATACCGTAGCTTAAAAGAATAGCTGTTGAGCAGATTACCCAGACCCAGAAAACAACGGGACTTGAATACAAAGGCTCGTGAAGCATACCGTCAAATTTGGCAACGAATTCTTCCGCGGGAAGCTTCATGTCAGCTTCCGAAGGGATGATGTACGGGTACTTATCCCAACTCATAAAAACAGACATCCAAATGCCGTAAATTGCGGCAATCGCAGTCCAAAGACCGGTATAAATGTTTTTCATTTTGTTATCCGTCATAATATCACCTCATAAGCTATTGTAACTCTAAACAGCAATGAAATCAATACTTTAGTCCTAATTGTTTTCTAAAAGTGAATTTAACTTGAAATAACGCGATTGGAAACAGAAAGTATACTTTTATAGTTTGATTTGTTTGAAGTTCTGTGTTATTCTATAAAAAACACCTGAAAGGAGAAAATATGAAGGTTATAATTGTTTGCTTAAATTCAAAATACGTCCATGCTTCGCTTTCTCCGTGGTGTTTGCTTGCAGGTGTCCGTGAATTTGCAAAAAATACATATGACACGTTGGTGATGGAAAGTACAATCAACGGTGATGCAGAATCATTTGCTCAAAAGGTTATAAACGAAAAACCTGATGTAGTTGCGTTTTCTTGCTATATATGGAATATTACGAAAACGCTTGAGGTCTGTCGTATTATAAAAAGGAAGCATAATTGCAAAATAGTTCTTGGCGGTCCTGAAGTGGCATACCGTCCGAAAGATATACTTGAAAAATATGAATTTACGGATTTTGTTCTTTCAGGCGAAGGGGAATGGACATTTCCTGATTTCCTTGATAATCAGAACGAAGACCTGTCGAAAGTTTCGGGTCTTTCATACAGAGAAAACGGTGAAATCTTTACAAATCCCGAAAAGGAATATACGGATTATCCACCGTCACCGTACAGCGACGAATTTTTTGAAAATCTGGGTGGCAGAATTTCTTATATTGAAACCGCAAGAGGATGTCCTTACCGTTGTGCTTTCTGTCTTTCGGGAAGGTGTTATCCGCTTCGGTTCTTTGATATGCAGAGGGTGAAAGCAGATATAATCCGACTTTCACAAAGCGGTACGCAGACGGTAAAATTTGTTGACCGCACATTCAATGCAAATGCAGAAAGAGCAAACGAAATTCTGCTTTTCATCAAAGAAAATTACGGCAAAGAAATTCCGAAGACTGTGTGTTTCCATTTTGAAATTGCAGGCGATATTTTAAGGGAAAGTACACTTGAAATTCTGTCGTCAATGCCTTACGGTGCGGTACAGCTTGAAATAGGAATGCAGTCCTTCAATGAAGAAACATTAAAGCTGATTAACAGAAAAACAAACACAAAGAAGTTGATCGAAAACGTCCGAAGGCTTGTGAGTTTCAATAATATGCATATCCACATTGATCTTATCGCAGGCCTGACAGGCGAAAATCTTGGAAGCTTTAAAAACAGCTTCAATATCGGTTATTCACTTAAGGCGCATATGCTGCAGATGGGATTTTTAAAGCTGCTTCACGGTGCTGATATGCGCGAAAACAAGGAGAAATATCCCTGCACCTTCAACGTTGAACCGCCTTATGAAGTCACATCCACTCCGTGGCTTTCTCACGAAGAGATAAGAATGCTTAAAAACTGTGAGGATGCTGTTGACAGACTTTATAACAGCGGACGTTTTCTGCTTACTCTTGATTATCTCACGGATGAAATCGGAATTCCACCGTTTGATGTTTTTAATGATTTCGGCAACTCCGTAAACGGTAACAAAATGAGGCTGAGTGAATATGCTGAGAAACTTTATAATTTCTTTTGTGATAAATGTGACAGGGAAATATTAAGAGAAAAAATCGTTTGTGATTTACTCTGCTGCTCATCATCGGTGCAGATTCCCGATGTTTTGAAAATTCGGGACCCGCTTTATAAGCAGGTTAAAAAACACTTTATTGAAAATGTTGATAAAAATATAAAAGTTGCAATTCTTTATTCAACCAATCAGATTTTCGCAGTAAATCAGAGTAAAGAAAAAGACCTTCATAACAGGTATGAAGGTGTGTTTTACAATATTGGTGAAAGAGAAAATGCAGATAAATAAAGAAAAGTCGGGGAACACAATAGTATTTCCCGACTTTGTTATTAAAAAATGGAACAAAAAACGCTGTGCTGTTAATTATTTCTTCGCACCTTTCTTTTCGTATCCGAACGTTGAAGCGAAAAGGTCAATCTTAAATGCTTTAATTACTGAGCTGAAAAGTCTTGAACCCTGAACAGGCATAAGGCGGTTGAATCTGCCCATTGCATTGCCGTCAAAGCCGACAACGATGTATGACTTCTTGCCGAGAATTCCCTTAAGGATTGTGTTAACAGCTTTGTGGCAAGGAGTTGAAACCATATTTATAAGGTCCATACCATTTGTTTCGCCCTGGTTTCTGAAAATATCCGTCTTTGTAAATCCGGGACAAACAAGGCCTATGTAAGCTTCGCCCCTAAGCTCTTCTCTCATTGCTTCGGTTAAGCCTTTAACGGCTGCCTTACTTGCAGAATACATTGATGTTCCACCGAGAGCCATAAGTGCTGCAGATGATGCAACATTAATAATTGCGGGAGTTTCACTCTTAAGAAGAAGAGGAAGCAAAATTTTTGAAGAATATGCTGCTGAGTAGAAGTCGATATTGATTGATTCGTCAATTTCTTCCTTTGTATAGTTCATAAGTCTGTCAAAACGGGGAAGAACACCCGCATTGTTAATAAGAACATCGGGCTTGATGTTGTTTTCAACAAGCCAGTCGTGGAAGTTCATCCAGTTGTCATAGCTTGAAACGTCAAAAAGCTTGTATGAGAAAAGCTTTGCATAATCACCGAGTTCTTCAACGAATGCAAGCATCTTCTTCTCGCTTCTTGCAACACCGATTACTTTACAGTTATGCTCTTTCATAAGTCTTTCTGCAAGCATCTTACCGATACCGCTTGATGCACCTGTGAGAATTACGGTTTTGTTATCAATCCATTTTGACATAATAAACACCCCAAAATCAAATTTTATCAAATGAAGTATAACACAAGTTATGGACATTTTCAACAGCTTGTATTGTTTTTTGTAATTAAAGTATTCTGTCATCACCCTTTAAAACTTAAAAACGCCTTTTTAAACGCACTGATTTTTCTTGATGAGGTATAAACCTGATATTCCTGCTCACCATATTTCACCTTAACAAAATCCTTGGTAACCTCATAAACATAATTAAGATTAACAATGAAACTGTGGTGAGGCTGTGCAAACGCCTTGAGGTCGAGCAGGTTCAGCCAATGGTCAATATTGTAATTCGTTTCAATCCGTCTGTCTGTCAGATATAGTACAGATTTTCGCTTTTCTCTCCCTCAGTCTCGCTGACGCTCGACAGCTCCCTCATCAGAAGGAGCTACGCATTAATTAAAATTGGATCCAAATCACAAGATCTCTACAAACCCGAATTTGTCAGGATATTTAAAACCTTCTTGTAGGGCGTGACGCTTGTCGACACGCCGTTAAGTACAGCAGAATATCAGCACGTCGCTCTCCGTAGTGCCCTACTAAACAGATTCAGGCGTGTCCGTAGGGGACGACGTCCTGTTTAACCACTCGCAAATTCGGGACTACCAATGTTCTGAAATCGTGCCCGTAGGGGAACATATTATGTTCCCGTCAGAAAATGCGCAAGATTAACGGGAAGATGATATCTTCCCCTACGATATTAATTGAATATTCTACTCTATAAACCCGAAGTTGTTAAGATGGCAATTAAAGTATAGAAATTGACAATATGTTCAACTCAGGAACTCTCCAGATGCCTTCCGCAATTGGCAAGTTCGAGTTTTATGCGAGGTTGACCGTTATCAATAATAAATCGCACAATCGTGACGCCTGTGTTTTCCTGGCAGAAGTTGAAATCATCACCACTGGTTATTCCGCAAGCGGCTTTGATAAAATGATTGTTAAACGTGCCATGTGCAAAAGCAATTACATTCTCTTTGTCACCGTATTTTTCACGGATTTCCGCAACAACATTCTCCGCTCTTACCTGCACATCTTCAAGACTTTCATTGCCGAAAGTGCCGACCTCGTAAAGATTTTCCATAATTGTTATTGGTGTGTTCTGAAGTTCAGATAAAGGCGTTGCAGTCTGAATCGCTCTTTCAAGCGGGCTTGAAAGAATCACATCAAAATTTATCTTTTTTAATCTTAAAGCAAGAAGCTCTGCCTGTCGGTGTCCCAAATCCGTAAGCTTAGGATTTTCGACGTCGTGACCGATATTACCCTGAGATTCGCCGTGTCTTATGATGTATAAGTCCATTTTTTATCCCACCAATACCATTATCATAATTCCTGCAAACGAAAGTGCAACCGAAATCCATTCTTTCACCTTCGGTTTGTTTGGAGTAAAGTAGCTCAGAAGTGATGAAATAATCATCACACCGCCTGTTATCATCGGGTACTGTACGGATGCAGGCAGGTATGCAAGCGAAAGAAGCAGAAGAAAGTTTGCAACGCGGTTAAGTATGCCGTTGCCCGACATCCAGAAAACTGCTTTAAAGCTCAGTTTCATCGGTGACTTTCTGTAGCTTAAAATCAAAAATATGCCGGAAAGTAACGCTGTTACAGTGGCGGTCCACACGGAATATGCCGCTTCACTCGTTTTTGGGAAATCTCCCGACTGAAAGAATTTGGCAATCACGCCCGAAAGACCGTTGAAGACGAAAACACCGACGTAATAAATTGTTCCGCCCTTTGTTTTTCCTTTTTCAACACTCAAAGTAAGAGCAATTATAACAAGCACAAGGCAGATTGCTTTGCCGAGCGTAAATGTTTCGTTGAAGAAGAAAACGCCGAGGCAGAATGGTAAGACCATTCCGCCGAGCATTGAAAACAGCGAATACAGCGAAAGATTAATTTTGCCCAGTGCTTTCATACTGCAGAAGCTGAAAGCCATTCCGTCGAGTGCCGCAAGTGTTGCCATTATCAAAGTGAACGGTGTGAATTCCCATTTGAATCCGTTGACGATAAAAAGAACAACAAGACCTGCTACCGCACCACCGAAAATAAACATCATTGAAGACGTGAAACTGCTTTTGCATTCGCGTTCGTATTGTTGATTGCAGAAAAACTGCAACCCGAACATCACAACCGCCGCAATAACCATTGTGTAGTACAAAATATATTCTCCTCTTTTATCTTTTAACCAAATCAGAAATCTTTCGTTTCTGAGAAGATAAGTCTTCAAGACTTTCATCCATATAAGACCATCTGTATCTCATTTTTGTAAACCCGCTTTTTTCTAAACATTTGAAACGATCATAAAAATCGTATTCTTTTTCCGAGATATAAGTTGTATTTTTTAACTCATCATCTTTAAACTCAGCCGCAAAATATTTATTTCTTCTGAATTTACGGTATGAAATCCCTATAACGAAATACGAATCAAAATCCTTGTCATATTCGATGCAGGAAATATAGCTGTCTGTTCCGTAAAACAACTGTTTCACTAAGGTGAAGTTTTTAGTTTCATACACAGACAGACAACGTTCAAACCCGTCGCCATGGTTTTCAAGATTAAAAAACAGCTTGCCGTCTGCAGAAAAGCAAAAGCCTGCATCCTGACCTCCGTCAACTTTTGAAAAACGGAACTTTTTAATCAACTTCATTTCTTCAAGTGAATATACCGCAAGTCTGCCTTCAGTTGTTTTAACAACCACTTTATCTGAATCGGGCGATATTTCAGCATCGTATGCATAGGTTAAATCCTTGAACCTTGCTTTTTCGTTTCCTTTTTCGTCATAAATATATACAGTCTGTCCCGTGCAGCCGACAGAATATTTTCCGTTAGTTATATAAGTCCAGAAGCTCGGCATAATATCACCACCGGTTGATATTATATCACAACAAAGAATTCTTATCAACTTATAAAAAACAAGCCTTCAACACTGAAGACTTGTTGATTTTTATTCATATTTATCCGAAAGTTTAAGAGTTAACTCATCCGTCGAAACACCATTTTGTTATAATAAAATATGTATGATATATTCCGAAAAATATAGCGATAAATTCGGGTTTGTAGGGATGTTTTCTGTAAAACAATAACCTCCCACAGCGATTGGATCGACATAGGAGGATATTTTTATACTATCGTGCCGCCACCGACAACTATGTCACCGTCGTAGAAAACGACTGCCTGACCTGATGCGATTGCTCGCTGAGGCTCGTCGAAAACTACACTGACATCTCCGCTTTCAAGCGGAACGATTGTCGCGTCGGTTTCTTTTTGCTTGTATCTTACCTTTGCTTTTACTCTCATCGGCTCTGCCAACTTGTCAATTGAGATGAAGTTGACGTCCGTTGCAGTAAGTTCGCAGGAGAAAAGGTCATCGTTTGAACCGAGCACGACCTCGTTTGTGTCAAGGTTTTTGCCGACAACATAGTAGGGTGCTTTTGCGGCAATTCCAAGACCCTTACGCTGACCGATTGTGTAGTTGATAATTCCTTTGTGCTGTGCAATCACATTACCTTCAAGGTCAACAAAGTTGCCGTTTTCAAACTTGAAACCGCACCAGTCCTCAATGAATTTTGCATAATCACCATCAGGCACAAAGCAGATATCCTGGCTGTCGGGTTTGTCAAAGTTTATAAAACCCTGTTCTTCAGCAACCTTTCTTGCCTCGTCCTTGATCATTGAACCGAGTGGGAAGAGGATATGACTGAGTTGCTCCTGTGTGAGAGAATAAAGCACATAGCTTTGGTCTTTCGTTTCGTCAGCCGCCTTTTTAAGAAGATAGCGTCCGCTTTTTTCGTCGTATTCATTAATTGCATAATGTCCCGTAACAACGTAATCGTAACCAAGCTCCGTGGCTTTTTTGACAAGCTCTGCAAACTTGATATAACGGTTGCAATCAATGCACGGGTTCGGTGTTCTTGCGTTACGGTAAGCATCAACAAAGCGTGAAATCACGTGTTCTTTAAAATCGTCGGAATAATTGAAAACATAGTAAGGCATTCCGAGCTTTTCGGCAACGCTTCTTGCTATTTCAATGTCTTCGCTTGAACAACACGAAGCCTCTTTTTGTGCTTCTGTGTCGTCAGAGTGAAGCTTCATCGTTGCGCCTGCTGTTTCGTAGCCTTGCTGAGTTATTATAAAAGCAGCGACGGAGCTGTCAACTCCGCCACTCATGGCAATCATAGCCTTTTTCATACTTTTAACCTCAGTGTCCGCAGGATTCGCAGTCGTCACAATGTCCGCCGCAACCGCTGAGAAGTGAAGGGTCAAACTCAATACCGTTTTTTGTATAGTAGTCAGCAAGCGCTGCTTTTACAGCCTGTTCTGCAAGCACGGAACAGTGAATCTTTGCCGGCGGAAGACCGTCAAGAGCTTCAACAACAGCCTTGTTGCTCAGCTGAAGAGCGTCCTCAATCTTCTGTCCTTTAATCATCTCTGTAGCCATTGAGCTTGTTGCAATAGCTGAAGCACAGCCGAATGTGTTAAACTTAACGTCTGCAATAATTCCGTCCTCAATCTTGAGGTAAATTTTCATAATATCTCCGCACTTTGCGTTACCAACCTCGCCGATGCCGTCTGCATCATCCATTTTGCCGAGGTTGCGCGGATTTTCAAAATGGTCCATAACCTTTGCACTGTATGCCATGGTCAGTTTTCTCCTTTCATAATCTTTTCCCACACGGGTGACATATCACGGAGTCTGTTCACCACGAGAGGAAGCTGTTCGATTATATAATCAATTTCATCTTCTGTGTTGTATTCGCTCAATGAAAGACGGAGTGAACCGTGAGCGATTTCGTGAGGAAGACCGAGTGCAAGAAGAACGTGGCTCGGGTCAAGAGAGCCTGAAGTACAGGCTGAGCCCGATGAACCGCAGATTCCCTTAAGGTCAAGATAGAGAAGGAGTGATTCACCCTCGATACCCTCGAAGCAGAAGCTTACATTACCCGGGAGGCGGGGAGAGCGTCCACCGTTAACTCTTGTTCTCGGAATGATTTTAACGATTTCGTCAATGAGCTTGTCGCGAAGAGCACTTACATAAACAATATTCTTGTCCATTTCCGCACAGCTCTTTTTAAGTGCCGCCGCTGTTGCAGCGATTGCGGGAGTGTTGGTTGTGCCGGGACGCTTGTTTCTTTCCTGAGCACCGCCCTGCATAAAGCCGATGAGAGGAATGCCTTTGCGGCAGTAAAGTGCGCCGATACCTTTAGGCCCGTGGAACTTATGAGCAGAGAAGGAAAGCATATCAATGTTCTGCTTCTTAACGTTAATCGGAAGATGACCGACAGCCTGAACAGCGTCTGTGTGGAAATAAATTCCTTTTTCCTTACAGATTGCGCCGATTTCTTCAACGGGCTGTACCGTGCCGATTTCGTTGTTAGCGTACATAATTGTAACAAGGCAGGTTTCGTCCTTAATAGCCTTTTTCAACTCGTCAATACGTACGTAACCGTCCTCGTGAACGTCGAGATATGTTACTTCGAAACCTTCTTTTTCAAGCCTCATCAATGTGTGAAGAACAGCGTGATGCTCAAATGAAGTTGAAATGATGTGGTTTTTGCCTTTTTTTGCACCAAGACGTGCAGCGTTTGTGATTGCCCAGTTATCGGACTCTGTTCCGCCTGATGTGAAGTAAATTTCGTTTACATCAGCACCGATGCAATCTGCAATATCCTGTCTTGCCTGAAAAACAACGTCAGCAGCAGCCTGTCCTGAATGGTGCATACTTGATGCGTTACCGTAGTTGTCCTTAAGACATTCTACCATAACTTCAAGAGCCTCGGGGCAGAGAGCTGTTGTAGCAGCGTTATCAGCGTAAACAGTTTTCATAAAAATCACCTGACTTTCTTTGGATTTAAGCAAAGTTGAAAGCTGTGACTAAATCCTATTTATGGTATTATACCATTCAAAGAAATTATACTATATCAAATAGTCTTTTTCAACTTTTAATTGATAGAATAAACGAGCCGAATTTGTGAAAAAACTGTCTAATTTTGCCTTAATTTAGTCTGAGAGTACACTATTGTATAACTTTATACAAAAAACACTGTCGAATAAAGCAAAAGTTTGTTATTCCAAAAATTATATATTGTGTTATAATACTGAACAGTATTTTTGTATAAAGGAGAAAAAACGTGGCGGAAAATAAAATGGGCGTTATGCCCGTAAACAAACTAATTATCAATATGTCCTTGCCGATGATGATTTCAATGCTTGTTCAGGCTTTATACAACATCATCGATTCGGTTTTTGTAGGAATGATAAGCGAGCAGGCGCTTACCGCAGTTTCACTTTGCTTCCCTGCACAGAATCTTATGATTGCTGTTGCAACGGGTACAGGCGTCGGTATAAACGCGCTTTTGTCGCGTTCACTCGGTGAAAGAAATTTCGAAAAGGCAAATAAGCTTGCCGAAAACGGTATATTCCTTGCGGTTTTAAGCTCGATGGTATTTGTTTTGTTCGGCTTGTTCGGAGCAGAACCGTTTATGCGTTCACAGACGGCTGTTGAAGAAATTATTAAGTTTGGTACAGATTATCTTCGTGTGTGCAGTTGTGCTTCGCTCGGTATTTATCTTGAAATCACATTCGAACGACTTCTTCAGTCGACGGGCAGAACCGCACTTACAATGTGTACTCAGGGTGTCGGCGCGATAATAAACATCATCCTTGATCCGATATTTATTTTCAGCTCTGAAGAATCTTTTCTTGGATTCGGACTCGGAATGGGTGTAACCGGTGCGGCAATCGCAACTGTTGCAGGACAGATTGTTGCGGCGATAATTGCCATTATACTCAACGCAAAGAAAAATGACGAAATTCAGGTCAGCTTCAAGAAGTTCCGTCCCGATGCTAAGCTCATCGGTCAGATTTACAAAATCGGTGTTCCGTCAATCATTATGGTTGCAATCGGTTCGGTTATGACCTACTGTATGAACAAAATCCTCATTCTTTACACTCCGGGCAAGGAAACTGCGGCAACGGTTTTCGGTGCGTTCTTCAAGCTTAACAGCTTTATCTGTATGCCGATTTTCGGTCTTAACAACGGTGTTATTCCGATTATTGCATACAACTACGGTGCAAAGCAGAAGGACAGAATGCTGAAGACAATCAAACTGGCGGCGGTTTATGCTGAAATTTTCAGCGTGTCGGGTGCAATACTGTTTTTAGCAATTCCCGACAAGCTTCTCGGCTTTTTCAGTGCATCCGAGGCGATGCTTGAAATCGGTATTCCTGCGCTGAGAATAATCGGCTCAAGCTTCATTCTTGCAGGTATCTGTATTGCACTCGGTGCGGCATTCCAGGCACTCGGAAAGAGCTTTTTCTCAATGATAGTTTCGCTTATCCGTCAGCTTTTTGTGCTTACTCCCGTCGCTTTTTTCCTCGCACTTTACGGTCAGAAAGTCGGAAACCCCGATTTGGTTTGGTTTGCATATCCTGTTGCGGAACTGACATCACTTACGGTTTCGATAATCTGCTACATCTATCTTCACAAAAAGGTTATTTCAAAGATAAAATAATTCAACTGCCGTCTTCTTTCGGAGGACGGCAGTTTTATTTAGCAAAGTAACTAAAAAGGTATTATTTTTTTATAGAAAATACAGCTTGAATATGATTGCCTGAAAATGATATAATTTCTGCATAACATTGCAAAAGGAGAGAGGTTATGGCAACAAAGACCGTTGAAAATCAGAACGTTAAACACGTTAAGATGAAAGAAATGATATTTTATCTTATAGGTGTTTTCTTCTATACCAATATGACCGGTATGATCGGTTCATACAGAAACGCTTACCTCGTTAATGTTTTACAGCTTACTGACGACCAGGCAACAACATTCAACACACTCACAGGCATTATCGGCTTTATTCTTAATTTCTTTGTAGTTATGTATATTGACACAAGAAAGCCGGGAAAGGGCGGAAAATTCAGACCGCTTGTTATGCTTGTTGCTGTGCCGATGGGTGCATTGCTTATACTTTCGTTCTGGACACCGCCGATGCTTGCGGGTACTGCTCTTATGATTTATGTCATCACGATTGCGGTACTCTGGGGCGTTATGTGTAACTTCGGCGGTTCAATCAATATGGTCGCCAATGTTATGACACCCGATATGAAGGAACGCGATAACGTCCTTTCTTTCAGAAGTATTTCTTCCGCAGTCGGAAACTCGGCTCCTCTCGTGATTGTTCTTGTAATCGGCCTTATCTGGAAGGATAACGAAGGTCTGCAGTACATAATCGGTGCAGGTCTTTGCGGTGTTGTCGGAATTATAACCGTTCTTCTCGGTATGGGTGCTGTAAAGGAAAGAGTACCCTACAAGGCTGAAAAGAAAAATCCTCTTGTCGGATTCGGCGATGTTCTCAAGAATAAATATGCGTGGGTTATCATTGCATCCGAATTCCTTAAAAGCTTCAGAAACCTTGCAACATATATGGGACCGTTCCTTGCAGCGGCACTTCTCGGTTCAACGTCAAAGTTCCTTCTTTTCGGACTTCCGACGGGTATCGGTACAGCGGTCGGCATGCTTGTAATCAACTTCCTTCTTAAGAAGTTTAATTCAAAGGTTCTTTATATCGCAAGCGGTATTTATTCAATTATCGCAAACACGGCAGCTTTCGGTGTCGGATATATTTATTTCTCAAATCCGAAGCCTGTTCTGCAGATTGTTTTCATCGTTTTCCTCTTCCTCATCGGCTTGCAGTTCGGTGCTTCAAATCTTCTCCCGTCAATGTTCCAGGCTGATGTGCTTGAAGATATGGAGGTTAAAACGGGTAAACGTCTTGACGCATCTCTTCCGTTTGTTATCTCAATCGGAACACTTATCAGCGGAACGGTTGCAAGTGCTTTTGCACCACAGGTGCTTTACGGCAGCAATTCTATTATTCAGTACATTCAGCCGACGGATGCGATTCCGAATCCCGAACAGTCATTGAAATCAAAGATTCTTCTTCTCTTCTTCTACACAATCGTTCACGGTATTATGATGTTCCTTGCTGGCGTGCCTTTCTTCTTCTATAAGCTTACAGGAAAAACAAAGGAAGAAGTGCACGAAAAGGTACTTGAGTTGAGAGCAAAGAATAAAGCTGAATAAAAAGCATAATTTAAAAACACTTGTAATCTGTGGTGAACCGCAAATTACAAGTGTTTTGTTTTTTTATAAAGTTCAGAAAAAAGCATAAATAGTTCGACAAACCCGTAATTGTTTTATTTATTTCAAAATTGCTTGTCATCCGTTGCAGGGTTGTTTATAAGCTTTCCGTCTTCCGTAAATCTTGAACCGTGGCACGGACAGTCCCAGGAATGTTCCGCTTTGTTATATTTTAAGGCGCAGCCAAGATGGGGACATCGCGGAACCGTCGGTGTAATGAAGTTTATGGCGGTTTCAAAAACATTTACAGCAAGCTGAGGATGAAAAATACTCCTTGACGGAGAAAAAATATTATTGTTTTCATCAATATTTTTACCTTTTGTGAGCATATCACAAAGCATTTCGGCAGCTACCATTGAAGATGTGAAGCCCCATTTGTTAAAGCCTGTTGCAACAAAAAGATTCGGTGTGTTTTTGGAATACTGACCGATGTAGGGCATAGAGTCGAGTGTCATACAGTCCTGAGTTGCGTATTGAGTTTTAACGGTTGCATCGGGATAATGCGACTTTGCAAAGCTGATCAATTCAGCATAGTTTCCTCCTTTTTTGCCCGTTCTGTGGCTTCCTCCGCCAAGCAGAAGCAGGTCGCCGTAATTTCGGAAAGACAGTCCTTTTCCGCTTGCATCAATATACATTCCGTCAACGTCCTGTGCATTTTTCAATGCGATAACGTAAGAACGGTCCTGATACATTTTTAAAGAAAAAAGACCGTGCTTGTTAAGAATCGGAAAGTGGGTTGTGAAAACCGCACGTTTATATTTGATTCTGCCGCAATCGGTTTCCGCAAAAGCTTCATCAAGATTAATCAGCTTTGTGTTTTCTCTGATGTTAAGATTTTCTGAAATTCTGAACAGAAGCTCCAAAGGATTGATTTGTCCTTGATTATCCAATCGGATTGCTTTAAAAATATCAAGAGGCAAAGGAGTTTGTGTCACAGTTTCAAAAGGTATACCGATTGCACGGTATGCCTCGATTTCATTTTCTATATCACTGTTTTCGTCAAGTGAATAGACATATGCACTTTTTGTTTCAAAGTGACAGCCAAATTTTTCGCACAGGTCGCGGTAGATCTTTATCGCGTTACTGTTAAGATTATAGTACTCGCGGGCACATTCCAAACCGTATTTGCTGATGATTTTGTCATATATCAATCCGTGTTGAGCAGTAATTTTTGCTGTTGTATCCGCGGTTACTCCGCAGCAGATTCTGTCTGCTTCAATAAGAATGTAGTCAACACCGTTTTTCTCGAGTATATACGCGCAAAGAATGCCTGCAAGACCGCCGCCGATGATAAGAACATCGGTTTCACAGTTTCCGTCAAGACTGTCAAATTCAGGTTTATTGACTCCGTTAAACCATATTGATTGCATTTATATCACATCCTTATATTATTATGTGCAAAAGTTTTTCGATTTTAAAATTATTTTATTGACGGAAAGAATTATTACGTGTTATCATTACAATATAAACTTAAAAAGGAGTACAAAGTCATGACATTTTTAGCAAAACTTATGAGCGTTCTCATGCTTATTCCGGCTCTTTTCGGTTATTACAGCAATGATGCACAGGATACCGAAGAAGCTTATCTGGCGGCGATTGAAAGCATCGCCTTTGAAAACACAATCGAAACAGCAATTCCGCAGACAGAGATTTATGATATGATAGTTGACCATCTTACTTCTGAGTTGCCTGCAGGAAAGACGGAGAAAAAGGCTATTGTTATCGGTTATGACGGTTGCCGTGCGGATGCACTTACTCTTGTTAAAGATAAGTACAGCGGTATCAGCACACTTCTTAATGACGGTGCATCGTTCAACCTTGCATACTGCGGCGGTGTTAATTATCCCGACGGTGAAAACACTCAGGACACATCAACTGCACCCGGCTGGTGTTCATTGCTTACAGGTGTATGGGCAGAGGATAACGGCGTTTACGGCAACGGTCAGCCGAAGTCACTTGAGTATAAAACTCTTATGACAGAGCTTGTCGAAAACGGCACAATCGATTCAGCTTCATTCATCACAAAATGGGGCGGTCATTTTTCAAAAGATGATTCTACATATATCAATGAAAAGAAATATTGTGAAGATAACGATCTTAACGTTGCTTTTAACAAGACAACAGGTAACGAAGGCAGTATGATTAAGGCTGCAAATGAACTTAAAAAGGACGATTGCCCTGATTTCACAATTGCAATTTATGAAAACACAGACAGCAACGGTCATAATCTCGGTTTCTCAATCAACAATCCTTATTACAGATTAGGCTTCAGCCATTGCGAAAATTTTGCATACGATACAATCCGTACAATCAAGAACAGAGATACATTTGAAACAGAGGATTGGCTTATCATCATCACATCTGACCACGGCGGATTCGGCACAGGTCACGGCGGTCCGACAATCCAGGAAAGAATGATCTTCGTCGTAGCTAACAGATATTAATTTACCAAAAATATAAGGAGCTGTAAAAACTTTGCTTTTTACAGCTCCTTGTCTTCTTTTGATTGTAAGACAGAAATTCATTCTTGTTCAATCATAGCATCAAATAAAACAATTCTCTAAATTTGGGTAACAACTCCACAAACAGAAAAACAGAGTTATGGGAACAACTCTGTTTTCACTGTTTATAATACTATATATTTTATTCTCTGTGCCATTTAACGCCTTGGGCTGTATCTTCAAGAACGATACCCATTGCCTTAAGCTCGTCACGGATTCTGTCTGCTTCTGCCCAGTTTTTGCTCTTTCTTGCTTCTGTACGCTGTGCGATAAGAGCTTCAACCTCACTGTCAAGGTCTTCCTTCTTTCTGTCGTAAACAAGACCGAGAACATCGCAAAGCTCATCAAAGAGTTTTGCGGCAGCTTCGCAGTTGCCCTTTACGGGAGCATCAGTTATAACGTTTGAGTTGATGTCACGTACAAGCTCGAATACTGCTGAAATAGCATCTGCTGTATTAAGGTCATCGTTAAGAGCCGCGATAAACTGCTCGCGACGTTTGTTGAGCATTGCTGCGATTTCTTCGCTTACGTTACCGTCAGCCGCATTTGAAAGCGCGAAATCAAGGTTGTCACGGCAAGTGTAAAGTCTTGTGAGTGAAGCCTTGCACTGCTCGATAACGTCTGTGCTGTAGTTGATGGGACTTCTGTAATGAGAAGAAATCATAAGATATCTGATAGGCTCATAGCCGTATTTTTCAGCAACGTCACGTACTGTAAAGAAGTTGCCGAGCGATTTAGACATCTTTACGTTATCAACGTTGATGTAACCGTTATGCATCCAATAGTTTGCAAAGGATGCACCGTTGCAGCATTCGCTCTGTGCAATTTCGTTTTCGTGGTGCGGGAAGATAAGGTCCTGACCGCCGCAGTGGATATCGATTGTGTTGCCGAGGTAACGTCTTACCATAGCCGAACATTCAATATGCCAGCCCGGTCTGCCGTGACCCCAAGGAGATTCCCAATACGGCTCGCCCGGTTTTGCACTCTTCCAGAGAGCAAAGTCCATAGGCTCTTTTTTCACTTCACCGACCATAATTCTTGCGCCTGCTTCAAGGTCTTCAAGAGGCTGATGCGAAAGCTTGCCGTATTCATCAAACTTTTTGGGACTGAAATAAACGTCACCGTCAACAGCATAGGCGAATCCTTTATCAATAAGACTTGAAACGATATCGATAATCTCGTCAATATTTTCTGTTGCCTTCGGGTGAACGGTTGCCTCACGGATGTTCATACCCTTAACGTCTTTCCAGAATTCCTCGATATACTTTTCACTAACCTCTTTGTAGGTAAGGTTTTCTTCGTTTGCACGCTTGATGATTTTATCGTCGATATCCGTGAAATTCTGAACAAAACGAACGTCATAGCCCGTGTATTCAAGGAAACGGCGAAGCACGTCAAAAACGCAGAGCGGTCTTGCGTTACCGATATGAATAAAGTTATAAACTGTCGGTCCGCAGGCGTAGATTTTCACTTTGCCTTCTTCGATTGTTTTAAGTTCTTCTTTCTGTCTTGTGAGTGTATTAAATACTTTCATTGGTACTCTCCTCCATATTCTTTTTTAGTTTGTCTATTTCTGCACGTAATTTGCAAAGCTCCTGTGAAATCGGATCAGGAATATGCACCTGATCAAGGTCCTGAATGCGTTTTCCGTTACGGCGGACAACCCTTGCAGGTACACCGACGGCCGTTGAGTTTTCAGGAATTTTATCAAGCACAACAGCACCTGCGGCAATATTGGTGTTGTCGCCTACGGTTATGGGACCGAGCACCTTTGAACCGGCACCGATAAGAACATTGTTTCCGATTGTCGGATGACGTTTGCCGGTGTCCTTGCCCGTACCGCCGAGTGTTACTCCCTGATAGATTGTTACATCGTCACCGATTACGGTTGTTTCGCCGATGACAATTCCCGTTCCGTGGTCGATGAAAAATCGTCTTCCGATCTCAGCTCCCGGATGAATTTCGATACCTGTTCTTTTTACGTTGCGTTGAGAAATCATTCTTGCGATGAAAAACATCTTTTTCTTGTAAAACCAATGTGCTTTTCTGTGACTCCTGATTGCCTTGAATCCGGGATAAAGAAGCATAACTTCAATTGCCGAGTGTGCCGCAGGGTCACGGTCAAGAACACAACGGATGTCTTCTCTCATTCTGTCAAACACAAAATCAACTCTCTTTCAAAAGCGGTCGAAGACAACGGAAAATAGAAAAGCCCCATCACCCGAAGGCGACGGAGGCGGTATTCCGCGGTTCCACTCCGACTTATTACTTTTTAGCCCTTTAACGGTGGCTTCCGCACAAGGATACTCGAAAAGCTTTCCCCTTGCGTGCTGGCGGGTGCATTTCACAATTCACGTCATAAGAGGCTTTCACCAAAACACCTCATTCTCTGATATGACGAAGAAGAGTTACTTCTCCCGACAATTGCATTTAAGTTCAATGTATTATACTATAATTATATTGAAAAATCAAGTGGTTGTTATTTTAAAACTAAATTAAGGTTCAATTTAGGGTGGCGGTAATAATCCGAACCACACACATCCCTTCTGATGAAATCAGCAATTCATCACCCCGAAAAAAACGGAATATATTGATGTGTTCACAATCTTTACAATAAGGTACGACACTTGCGACGCACCGAAAATTTTGCAGAATTTCGGCGCGTTTAACAGAAAGAATATTTTGTGTGACAAACCTCGGTTTTCGTCATATTATAGTTATACGGAGAAATTACGAGGTGATATTTTGAAAGAATACGAACGCTGTCTTGATTTGATAAGAAAATATTTAAAAGACGAAACCCTTAAATTTGATGAAAAGAAACTGGATTTTCTTATCAGTGAAGAGCTTGAAAAAGCTTCAACTGAGATGGACACGCAGTTAATAGATCTATGCCTGAATGCACTTGTAGCCTACAGAATATATCTATCAGGTGAACAGATTTAGCTTGTTGAACCCGAACGCTGAATTAACAGAAAAAATCCGAGACTCACTTAAGTTGTGAATCTCGGATTTTACCTGCTGTTTTTACAGCCTCTTTTGTTGATTTGTCAGATAGCGTAGTAGCTGAGTTCGCCGACTTCAGACCATTTGTTGTTAACTCGGATTTTCACAACGATGATGTTATCGCCTTCGTGATTCATCCATGCGTTTCCGACAAACGTCTTCTTTCCGTCCGCTTCGGCAATCGCTATGTAGTAAGTTGTTGTTGAATTGTCTTCCATTACAAACCTTACTCCCTGCACATCAAGTCCCGTTACTACCGTTGCTGCTACTCTGCCCTGCCAGCCTTCTGTTGCTGCGAGGCTCATTGAGTATACTTCATCATCAAATTCCGGTGTTGCAAGCACTACCGTGTATTTGTACGGTGCGTTATTGCTCCACTCTCTGCCGTATCTTGCTATTGCCGTAAGCTCGATTTCCGCAGGTACGTTCATTTCGATTGTCCATACCTCGTAGCTGAGCTCTCGGCTCATTGCTCCCACTACATTGCCGTTTTCGTCGTAGCTTACAATTACTACCTTTACATGGTATCTGTCGTATGTTCTTGTTCCTCCGTCAGGCTCGATTACCTGTATCTTATCAGGTCTGCCTGTTGCCGTGAACTTAAACTCATTTCTTGTGCTTGTTGACGGTGTATACACAACATTTGTTACCGCACCTATTGCATTCTCTTTTTCCACTTCTGCATAGAGATTAATCTCCATTCCGTTAAGTGTGAATGTATATGCGCCCTGCTTATCGAAGTCCTTGTCTTCAACCGTTATCGTAAGGTATCCTTCTGCATCCGTCGTTACATTTTCTGTTGTCTTGTTTGTTGCTGCATCGTTTGCCTCAAGTGTATACTTCTTGTTTGCTTCGCCTGTG
>JAZSQQ010000089.1:0-63436 GCA_045538055.1 Acutalibacteraceae bacterium | reverse complement strand
CGGAGGGATATTTTGCCAAAAAAATGAGCTTTAATAGTTTTCTCCGAAAATATCCCCCAGTCACGACTTCGTCGTGCCAGCCCCCTTTAGGGCAAGGGGGCCTTAATGCTCAATTAAAGATCCCGACAAACCCGAATTTGTCAAACCATTTTCTATTTTAATCTATTCTGAAGACAAGCGACCTTATCTGAAAGGTAATTCCCTGTCAAGACGGATGGGTGTTGCGTAAGCGACAGAAAATTGAAAATTTTCAATGCTTCTATTCGTTGCTTCGCAACACCCCTCTTGGTCTTCGCCATTCTCCCCTTTCAAGGGCGATACAAGGAGCAAACAACATCAAGCTTTTCAAATAACGTATCAACCAAATCAGTTTTGTCGGCATAAATCTAAAAAAACAACCCGTTGATCAGCATCAACAGGTTGTGCAATTAGAATATTCCGCCGTTGTATTTTTTCATTGCTTTAAAACTGATTGCGAGACCGACGATCATAAAAACAAACATAATTGCTATTCCGATAAAAACACAAATATCGTTCTGTAATTTTTCCGCGAGAAACATCATTGAGCCGAAAACAACGACTCCGACACCTACAAGAAGGGTGCCCAGACCGACCATTTTGCCGAAAGGCTTTCTGTTTTCTTCGGTTACGCGTGCTCTATGATATGAATGAATCGACGAGATGTTACCCGTCATATTGATTATTCCGAGAACAATTAACAAAACGCCGACTAACAGCGGAGTTATAATACCTGTTAAAGTCTCTGTCATAATTCACCTCCGCAAACTTTTTATATATTTTAACATAACGGAAAATAAAAGTAAACAAAAAGCCCGTTGACCGAAGACAACGAGCTGATTTTACTCTGAAATTCTGATTTTTGCAACCGTTATTTTGTAGGTTGATTCATAACACGGAGAATTGTTGATGTAATATAGCGTTGTTCCGTCCTCCGAGAAAAAGAGTGACGGACTGTAACCGCATTTTCCATAAGGCTCATCAGTAGAATATGGAATGGGATTATCAATCGGTGCAAAGGTTTTGCCGTAATCAAAGCTGATAAACATATCCGCACCCGTGTCGCTTTCGCCTCTGACGGCGTGTTTACCTGTAACAACAAGTGTTCCGCATTCACCACCGACGGGCGACCACGCAACGTAAGGAGAAGAGCCGAAAGTTTTGCCGCCTGCGGAAACTATCTTGCCGTAAGCTGAAGCGTCGCCCCAATTATCAAGAGAAGTTGACCTCTTGCAATAAATCGGATTCATGAAAATACCGACCATCTCATAAACCATTAAATATTCGCCGTTACCCATTTTGGTAATTGAAACCATACCCGGTCTGAGTGAAGAATCGGAGCAGGCAACGCATTCGAACTTCTCGCTCCAATTAACAAGGTCAGTTGTGTATTTATAAACAAGCTTCTGCGAATGCTCGGGATCGGAATCGTCTGAATAGAAACAGAAAAGTCTGCCCGTTTCTTCCTCAAAGATTAAATACGGCTCCCATACACCCCACTCTATTCCGCCTGCTTTGTCAACGTTGCAGAAAGCGTTGAACGATTTGCCTGCATCGTTGCTTGAATAAAGAGTTATTGTGCTGTCGGTTACGCCTTCACCGTATATCGACGTTGCGGCAAGAATGATTGTACCCTTTTCAAAATCACCCATATCTGCAGGCAGTTCATAAAGGAACGGCATCCATTCGTTCCAGTAACCTTCGTTCAGGTTATCTCTGACCGTACAGACGTATTGCCACGTTTCAGCATCATCGTTGCTCTCATATATGGGATATGTGTCACCCCATTTTTCAAAGGTTGCAAGAAGCTTGCCGTTGTCTGCATCATTTTTTTGATAGCGGAGCTTTATGATTGACGGATATTCAACAACGTTTGCATTGTTATCCGCAGGAATGTATACATCGCTCACCGACTCAATCTCAAACTCAATCGGCAGATGTTTGTACTCAAAATTCAGACCGACACCCGGAAACAGCGTTCCGAAAACCGTCAGCAATGCAAGTAAAAAACGAAAAAGAATCATTTTCTCAGCTCCATTATTGAAATATACAAGTACATTATATCATAAAAGTGCGTCTTTGCAACAGACCGCATTCTGAAAACAAAAAGGCTCGCCATAAACAGCGAGCCATAATTTGCAAGAAAACCCATTCGGGACAGATTATCTCTTTGAGAACTGCGGAGCACGACGTGCGCCCTTGAGACCGTACTTCTTTCTTTCCTTCATTCTCGGGTCACGAGTAAGGAATCCAGCCTTCTTAAGAGCCGGACGAAGAGCCTCGTCATACTGAAGGAGAGCTCTTGAAAGACCGTGACGGATAGCACCAGCCTGACCTGTTACGCCACCACCGTTTACACGGCATACGATGTCGAACTTTTCAGTTGTGCCTGTCAACTCGAGAGGCTGACGAACGATGAGCTTGAGTGTTTCAAGGCCGAAATAATCATCGATATCTCTGTCGTTGATTGTAACCTTGCCTGTACCTGCATATACACGAACACGTGCTACAGACTTCTTTCTACGGCCTGTACCATAGAAATACGGAATTGAATCGTACATTATATTTGCCTCCCTTCATTAAAATGCCCACTCTTCAGGCTTCTGTGCTGCATGCTTGTGCTCTGCACCTGCATATACACGAAGTCTTGTAAGAGCTTCACGGCCGATTGTTGTGTCAGGAATCATACCCTTGATAGCCTTTTCCATTGCGAAAGTCGGCTTTGTACGCATAAGTGTGCTGTACTTAACTTCCTTCATGTGGCCAACATAACCTGTGTGATGGTAGTACATCTTCTGGTTAAGCTTGTTACCTGTAAGAATAGCTTTTTCTGCGTTGATAACGATTACATGGTCGCCGCAGTCTGCGTGCGGTGCGAATGTGGGCTTATGCTTACCACGGAGAAGATCAGCTGCTACAGTTGCTACGCGGCCGAGCGGCTTACCTGCTGCGTCAAGCACATACCACTTACGAACGATGTCGTTCGCCTTAGGCATATAAGTTGACATAAACTTACCTCCAAATAATTTTTAATGCTCGGATAGTTTATCACAAGCCCCAAAAGAAGTCAATACCTTTTTTGCAATTTTTTAATTTAACTTTTACAAGCTCGTTTTTTCTCCGTTTTTCTCGTTTTTTCATATTAAATGCTCTTTTTTAAAATATAAAAAATTTTTATTTTGTTTTTGTAAAATATCACAAATTTAAATTTTTCTTTCAGGCTATACCCTTTTCGGGGTATAAGCCTTCTTTTTTTGCGCTATGGGTGAGAGGATTTTCTCAGAACAATCAATAAAGAAAGGAAATGCAAATGGCACTTAAAGAAAAAGAAAAGCTTTTCTGCTCGTATTTCTGCGAGTCAAGAAACGCACGAAATGCAGCCGCAAAGGCAGGCTACGGAATACTGACACACAGGAGTGCGGTCAAGCTTCTTGCACGTGAAGAAATCCGCAAGGAGATTGAACGTATTGACCGTACCCGACTTGTCAGCACCGAAGAGGTTATTTCAGGTTACCGTCAGCTTGCTTTCGGCTCTGTTGCAGATGCACTCAAGCTTGTTTATTACGATGAGCAACCGGACAGGTATGCACTCGAAACCCTTGACCTTTTTAACGTCAGCGAAATCAAAAAACCGAAGGGTGGCGGAATTGAAATCAAATTCTTTGACCGTCTTAAAGCTCTTGAGCATCTTGAAGCACTCAGTGGCGGAAAAGATGATGACTCTGCTCTGCCCTTCTACCTCGCCCTTGAAAAAAGCGCCTCCGCATTAAAGGTAAACGAAGATGAGTAACAATGCTCTTGCAAGCTTCTCTGAATTTTCGCCGAAACAGCTTGACGTGCTTACGTGGTGGTGCCGTAATTCCGACAAACATCGCTACGATGCAATTATCTGTGACGGAGCCGTGCGTTCAGGTAAAACCGTTTGTATGTCCCTTTCGTTTGTCGCGTGGACATTCTACGATTTCAACGAAACTTCATTTGCAATCTGCGGCAAAACAATAGCATCACTTAAACGCAACGTAATCACACCGTTGACACCAATTTTAACCTCCCTTGGCTTCGGCTTGAAAATGAAGGCTTCGCAGAATTTTATCGAAATCACGTACAAAGACAAACTGAACCGTTTTTACCTTTTCGGCGGTAAGGACGAAGGCTCTGCATCGCTTATTCAGGGTATGACCCTCGGCGGTGTACTGCTTGACGAGGTTGCACTTATGCCGCGTTCTTTCGTTGAGCAGGCAATCGCACGTTGTTCGCTTGAAGGCTCAAAGATGTGGTTCAACTGCAACCCTGAGCATCCTATGCATTGGTTTTACCGCGAATGGATAAAGAAAGCAAAAGAGAAAAACTGTCTTTATCTTCACTTTACCATGCGTGATAATCCTGCCCTGACACCCGCAATAATCAGGCGATACGAAAGCCTTTATTCGGGTGCTTTTTACAAACGTTTTGTCGAGGGAAAATGGGTTGCGGCTCAGGGTACGGTTTACCCGATGTTTTCATCCGAAATTCACGTACGCAAACCGCCCGACCCAAGCCTGATTGACCGTTATTATATCTCCTGCGACTACGGCACGGTCAACCCGTGTTCGTTCGGATTGTGGGGAGAATACAACGGCAAATGGTACAGAATCCGCGAATACTATTATAATTCGCGTTCCGAAGGTGAACAACGGACGGATATTGAGCATTATGAAGAGCTCGAAAAGCTGGCAGGAACGCTTACGCCCGAGGCTGTTATCGTTGACCCGTCAGCCGCAAGCTTTATTCAATGTATCCGCCGTAAAGGCAGATTTACCGTTATACCGGCTAAAAACGATGTTCTTGACGGTATACGTCAGGTGTCCGATGCACTCAAGCAGGAAACCGTTTATTTCTCGCCCGAATGCGAGGACACGCTGAGAGAATTTTCTCTTTATAAATGGGACGAAAAAGCTGTCCGAGATGCACCGCGTAAGGAAAATGACCATGCCATGGACGATCTTCGATACTTCGTCACGACGGCGCTAAACGCACCTGACAACGACTTTTTCGTTATGAGTGTATCACGTTAGCGGTACACTCTCCCATTATTTTTGAAAGGAGAGTTTTAGTGGGAATTTTCAAAAAATTATCTTCTGCAAAAACTGCAGTTTCCGTCCCTCAGACTTACAGACACAATCCTTTCGACCGACTTGATAACTATGTACCACTTGCCACGGCGCAGAATTCACTTTTCAAGGAATTGCGTGAGGCTGTACCTGTGCTTGATGCCGCAATCCATAAAATTGTCCGTCTTACGGGCGGCTTTACGGTTGAATGTTCAAAGGAATCAACAACGGCAGCACTCAACAGCTTTCTCAGGAATGTTTGCGTCGGCGGCAATCAGCAGGGCATAGAAGCATTTATTTCAACCTATCTTGAGCAGCTTCTGACCTTCGGCACAGCCGTCGGTGAAATTGTCACGGACAATCACGGCAGTTTTGCGGCACTTTACAACGCTGACCCTGACGATATTGAACTCAGGCGCGGTGATGACGGAATTTCCGCCATTGTCTGCGTAAAGAATTTTTACGAAACTTCACCCGTCGCATATCCTCAGCTTGTGACCCTTTCCGTCCTCAATCCTGATGCAGGTCAGCTTTGCGGAAACTCGATTATGAAGGGTCTGCCCTTTGTGAGCAACATTCTTATGAAGATTTACAACACAATCGGCATCAACTGGGAAAGAGTCGGCAATGTCAGATTTGCAGTTACATACAAGCCGCAGAATGACGTTGTGGACAGAGCTTATGCAAAAGACAGAGCACAGCAGGTCGCTCGCGAATGGAGCGAAGCTATGCAATCGGGCAAGCAGATCCGCGATTTTGTTGCAGTCGGTGACGTGAGCATCAAAGCTATCGGTGCCGACAATCAGATTCTTGACAGTGAAGTTCCCGTCCGTCAGATGCTTGAACAGATTATTTCAAAAACAGGTATTCCTCCGTTTATGCTCGGTCTTAACTGGTCAGCAACGGAAAGAATGTCTTCTCAGCAGGCAGACGTTCTTACGAGTGAGCTTGAGGCATACAGAAGAATCCTGACTCCCGTTATTGAAAAAATCTGCCGTTTCTGGCTCGTTTCAAACGGCATTCAGGAAAAAGCTGAGGTCATCTGGAATGATATCACGCTTCAGGATGAGGTTGAGCTTTCAAGAGCCGCGCTTTACAGAGCGCAGAGCAAGAAGATCGAACAGGAGTTGAAAAACAATGAATAAGGAATTTAAATCAAGTGTTTCTCCCTGCACGGTCACAGATGAGGATCTGAAGCTTATCAACAAGCTGACCGTCAAGGAGCTTACGGCAGAGGAAGTTTATACATTTAACGTTATCCTTTGCGATAACGAGGTTGACCGCGACTGTGAGCGCTTCGACATTGCAGCGCTTGAAAAAATGTCCGTGCTTTTTGTGGGCGTAACAGGAATTTTCGACCACAATCCCGGTAGCGGCAACCAGACTGCACGTATATTTTCCGCGAAATGCGAAAGATATCCCGAAAAGAAAACTTCGCTCGGTGATGAATATACCTGCGTTAAAGCAAAGGCTTATATGCCGCGCACAAACAAGAACGCAGACCTTATCGCTGAAATTGATGCAGGAATCAAAAAGGAAGTCAGCGTAAGCTGTTCTGCCAAAACATTTACCTGCTCAGTCTGCGGCGGCGATATCCGCTACGGCAACTGCAACCACATCAAGGGCAAAACCTACAACGGCAAGCTCTGCCATTGTATTATTTCGGATATCAACGATGCGTACGAATGGTCTTTCGTTGCAATTCCGGCGCAGGTTAATGCCGGTGTTACAAAGGGTTTTGAAAGCAAGTTCAGGCACACACAGAATCTCATCAAGTCGATTAAAAGCGGAGATTGTGTAAAGATTGACCGTCAGCAGGCTGAAGAGCTCTGCGGATATATCTCCTTGCTTGAAAAGCAGGCTGAAGACGGCAGAAGCTTCCGTCATTCGCTTATGGGTGAAATTACGAAATTTGCTTTAATCACCCTTCCTTCGCTTGACAGCGAAAGTCTTGAAAAGATGTGTACAGGAGCAGACACGAAAGAACTTATCAAATTAAGGGACGCTTTCAGACTTAAGGCAGGCGAAATCATTCCCCTTTCGCCACAGCTTAAGGCAAAGAAAGAAAACAACATTACAAACAATAATGAATTCAAATTTTAAGGAGGACTTGAAATGAGTTTTGACAATATAAGACTTGAAAAGGGCATGTACGGCACAGGCCGTTCATTTACACAGACACTTGAGGCTCTTGACCCGACAGAAAACTACAAGGGAACTGAGCTTGAAGGACTTGATGCTTACGAAAGACAGCTCAAGAGATTCAACATCAAGCCGACGGGTGCAGACAGCTCCGTAGTCGGTAAATTTTTCCAGACAAGCGATGCAGCTGTACTTTTCCCCGAATATGTTTCACGTGCGGTTCGTTACGGTATGGATGAAGCAAGCTTTCTTCCCGATATCGTTGCCGCAACAACAAACATCGACTCTATGGACTACCGCGTTATGGATTTGCAGATGACAAGCGACAATGCAACAATGAACGTTGTTTCTGAAGGCGAGGTTCTTCAGAATTCAGATTTTACTGTCAGCGACAGAACAATCCGCCTCAAGAAGCGCGGCAGAATGATTACAACATCTTACGATGTGCTTCGCTTCCAGCGTCTTGACATTGTTTCTATCGCACTTAAGAGAATCGGTGCTTACCTTGCACAGAGCCTTATGGCAGATGCCGTTGATGTTCTTCTCAACGGTGACAGCGAAAATGCCGGCAACCGTGCAGAAAATATTGAAGCGGCTTCATCACCCTGCACATACGCTGACCTTATCGATTTCTGGTCAAGCTTCGCACCTTATGAGCTTAACACAATCCTTGCTTCAACAAACGTCACAAACAACCTTCTCAAAATGGAGGAATTCAGAGATGCTGCAGCAGGGCTCAATTTCCACGGTACAGGCAAGCTCATCACACCTTTCGGTGCAAATCTCATTAAGACAAGCTTTGTTACAAACCCCGATATGATGATCGGTCTTGACAAGAACTGCGCTCTTGAAATGGTAAAGGTCGGCGACATTGAAACTGACTACGGCAAGCTCGTTGACAGACAGCTTGAGCAGATTGCCATCACATCAATCACAGGTTTCGCACGAATCCTTCCCGGTTGCGTAAAAACTCTCTCTGCACAGGGCTTCAACACAAGCGGCGAAACAGGCGAAATTATTGAAGGTGAATAAAATATGACAGCGTGGGAAGTTAAAGATTATCTTTCACATCTGACTTGTTGGGACGAAAACGAGGAAGAGGAAATCCTTTCCCTTTGTAAAGCTTCTCTGAATGAAATCAATTCCATGCTCAAAGCTGATGCTGACCGTGCAGATGCAAGAATCGCCTGTGCTGCTGCCGCTAATGCTTATTACAAGCTTTCGCTCAGAAGAAGCTTTTCCTCTTCGCCGGAGGAGTTCACAAGCTTCAAAGCAGGTGACGTCAGCATTACACAAGGTAATCAGAATCAATCCGAAAAAATCCTCGACAAAGCAGAAAAGCTTTACCACGAAGCTCTCAGGAGTATTCTTCCGCTTTGTCAGGATAACGGATTCGCTTTTGAAAACGTAAAGATAAAGGTGATACCATGACATTGACATCATTATTTGAAAAATACGGACAGGAAATCACCTTCAAAGGCTCAGACGGATGGAGCACGCCGATTTTCGGCGGCTTCATCCAGCCGCTGAGATACAAAAACAAAATGTATCTTAACGGTGTCAACACGGTTATCGGCTTCAACAGTCAGGGGCATTACCTTTATATAGGTCCGCCTGACCATGACGTCAGCCGACTGAACAGTGAGCAGTGGATTGAATCCAATTCACAGAAATTCACCGTTGACAGAAGTGAAAAGGTTTACTTCAAGAATGAGGTAATTTATGTCTGGGCAATCATAAGAGAAATTGTGGAGGTGGATTGATGGACAGTATTGTTTCTTTACCCCAACGGATTGTTGAATGGCTTTCTTCTCAGGACGATATGAAAGACATCAAGTTTTTCGTTGAATATCCTCCCGTTAACAAGGCTGTTCCTCTTCGAAGGTCAATCGTTGCCGTCGGAATTGAAAATATCGAAATCGTCGATAAATTTGTTGCAAACGATGACGGCGTGCTTGAAAGGCAGGAGTACTGCAGGCTTGCAAAAATCAAAGCAAACCTGAGCATCTGTATTCCGTTTTCAATGGGCGGACAAACCTGTCACGATATTTTTACCCGTATTGCAAATGCGCTCACCTTCCGCACTAACCTGAATATACTTGAATCCGGTTGCGTGGAAATCAAATCTGACCGTGACACGGATGCACTCGTTATGACGGGTTGGTTTTTAATGGAAGCTGATTTCTGTCCTGCCCAGAGTACGGACGAAAACTTTGCATCCTTCCTTGACAAAGAGCTCCTTTGCGGAAGTCACATCCGCAACAATGTTATTCACGTCACTTCCGAGGACAAGCTTAAATGGAACGAGCCGTTTGTCACGGGTTTGTATTTCGGGGACGGTGAATCTTCGCAAACGGTTGCTCTGGGTTTCAGACCGTCTTTTGTTTTGGTTTTCGTCCCCGGTTTTCCTGCGGTAAGAGTAAATTTTCATCCTCAACGGCAAAAACATATTTTGCCGTGGCTCTTCAGGATTCAACAATGGGAATTATTATAACCTCAAACGGATTCAGAACACAGAACGGTACGGCAGGCGGTGCAACTCTTGCTTTGAACGAGATGGGTATTTCATACAATTTCATAGCTTTTAAATAAATTTCAAAGAGGTCGGGTTTCCGACCTCTTTTTTCCGTTGACATAAGCGCAAAAATCCAATATAATTAATTTGGTAGTTAATATAATCGGGCAAGGAACTTTATTCTTTTGTCCTGACAGCAAAGGAGATATAAAAATGAAAAAATCAATTTCTGTTTTGCTTTCTGTGTGTATTATTCTTACAACGCTTATGTCAGGTGTTGTTACTGCATTTGCAGAAGGCAATATCATTCCCGGAACAAACGTTACGTGGAGCTTCAACACCGAAACGAAAGTTCTCAGCTTTGAAGGTGAGGGCTCAATCCCTGACTATTACGACTACATTACAGACGGAGAAATTACTCTTAAGTACCCCTGGAAAGATGTTGAATATACAAGCATTGTTTTCGGCCCGGATATCACAGGTGTCGGCGATTACGCTTTCTGTTACAGCGGCAGTCTTCAGTCCGTTGAAATTCCCGAAACGGTTGCAGTCCTTGGTAAAGGGCTTTTTATGGGTTGCGGCGCTCTTGAAAGCGTAACTCTTCCCTCTTCAGTCAACAGGGTAAACGAGAGCATGTTTGCTAACTGCAAAAAACTCAAAAACATTACTCTCAGCCCGGTTACACAGTCTGTCGGCAAGGAAGCTTTCGCCCAGTGCACATCTCTTGAAGAAATCACATTCCCTGCAACATTGAAGACCATTGACGAAGCAGCGTTTTCTATGTGCACTTCACTCAAGAAGGCTCTTCTTCCCGAAGGCTTCACTACTCTCGGGGCACGTGCTTTTTACAGCTGTGAAAAGCTTGCGGAGTTCACGCTTCCCTCAACTCTTACAACAATCAAAGAAAGTGCTCTCGACGGTTGCCGTGCAATCAAAGAACTTACTTTCTCCGACTCAATAACAAAGCTTCCCTCTAATGTATGCAACGGTTGCCGTGCACTTGAAACTGTTACTCTTCCCAAAAACCTTACGGAAATCGGCGAAGGCGCATTCAATATCTGCCCTGCACTTAAAGAAATCACTGTTCCCGCAACAGTAACCTCAGTCGGCAAAAAAGCTCTCGGCTACGGTTTATTGGGTGCTAAGGTATTCGGTTTTACAATCAACGGTTACGCTAATACTCCCGTTGTCATCTACGCTGAAGAAAACGATTTCAAATTCAATTCATTAGGCTATGTTACAAGCGGCACTTACGGTGAAAATGCAACCTGGGAATATAACGAAGAAACCAAGACACTCTATATCAACGGTGAAGGTGCAACACCAATCTACAAGAGCACAGACTTTATTTCATTCAACCTCTTACCGTTCGAAAAGGTTGTAATTGACGAAAAGATCACAAAAATCGGCAGTTATATGTTCTATAACGCACCTGCTGCTAACTTCACTCTTTCAGGAAATATTGAGAGTATCGGCGAAAATGCAATCGGTTATTACGACAAAAACGGCACACCGACACTCCGTGACGGTACAACAATCACAGGCTATGACAGAACAGTTGCCGTGACTTACGCCGCCAATAACGACATCAGGTTCAATTCCCTCGGCATTTTCCTTGCTTCAGAAGGCAAGCTCACAGACGAAATTTCGTGGACTTACGATAAGGAAACAAAAATTCTTGCCGTAAGCGGAACGGGTGCTGTTCCCGATTATGCTCCCGAAGCTGTTCCTTTTGCAGAGTACGACATTCAGTCAATCCTTGTTTCTGAAGGCATTACATCAATCGGCGATCACGCTTTCCTTACAAATAAACCATGTGCATCAATTAAACTTAATACAGATCTCGCTGAAATCGGTGAGAAATCATTCGGCTACACAGTGGCTGAAAAGATGGACGAAGACGGCAACCTTCTCGGTGAATATGAGCTTACTTTAAATCCTGATTTCGTCGTCCGCGGATACATCGCAACTCCTGCTGATGAATACGCAAACTTCAATAAATTCAAATTTGAAGCTCTCGACGGCGACAAGTATCCTCTCTTCTCACTCATCGTCAAATCTGTAATTGACCACATTAATAAATTCATTATCATTTACAGCGAAGATCCTATGAAAGCACCTGATGCTGCCGCTATTATGGAAGCTTTCCCGTCAGCAAACTTCAGCGAAGTCAAGGCTCCCGAGGTTTTCGGCACAGGTAATGAATTTACTGTTGTCAACGAAAACGGTTCTTATACTTATAAGATTGTTGTCAGAGGCGACAACAACGGTGACGGCAAGATAAACTCTACCGATGCCCTTGCTGTTCTTAAGCATTCTGTTCAGTCAGCTGTTATGGAAGACAGCAGTAAGCTTAACGCAAGCGACCTTGACCGTGACGGTAAAATCAATTCATCCGACGCTCTTGCAATCCTTCAGATTTCTGTCGGCACTAAAGACATCACAAAGGATTACAACCCCGGCATTGTTAAATAATCCTTAAAAACCGTCACTTTATACAAAATATACAACTTGAAATTTACACAAAACGGCTGTGGGCTTTATTACAATGCTCACAGCCGTAATTTTTTGGTTATTTTTTCAATATTTTGAACATAATTTTTCAAATTCTATTGTTTTTTATGTTCATATGTGATATAGTAACAGCATGATGCGTTGGTAAGCAAGATGATTTTTTATACGAAAACCACGGCAAATACAACCTGACGCTCGATAAAACAAGGAGGAATTTGTTTTGAAATACTATAACGCGAAAGACATCCGTAACGTTGCTCTTGCAGGTCACGCAGGCCGAGGCAAGACAACACTTGCAGAAGCTATGCTTTATATTGCAGGTCTTACTGACAGATTAGGCAGAGTTGAAGAAGGCAACACAGCTCTTGACTTCGACCCCGAAGAGAAGCGCCGCCACGTTTCCGTTGCGACAGCTCTTGCTCCCATTGAATGGAAAGACTGCAAACTTAACATAATCGACACTCCGGGTCTCTTCGACTTCGAAGGTGAAATGGCTGAAGGTATCACAGCTTCAGAATGTGTTCTCATCGTTCTCGGTGCAGGTCACAAGTACGACGTTGGTGCTGAAAAGGCATTCAAGGCTGCAAGAAAACGCGGCAAGATGTTTGCTATCACACGTTGTGACAAGGAAAACGCTGACTTCTACAAGACATTTGAAGAAGTACGTGCTGTTCACGGCGGTGCTGTTTGTCCCGTTATCGTTCCTTACGTAGTTGACGGTCAGGTTAAGGCATACGTTAACCTCGCATCACGTAAGGGCTTTGAATACAAGGACGGCAAGGCAACAGAAATCCCGATGCCCGACGATGCAAAGATTAAGGAAATGCTCGACATTCTTACAGAAGCTGTTGCTACTGCAAGCGACGACCTTATGGAAAAATTCTTTGCAGGCGAAGAATTCACAAGAAAAGAAATCATTGAAGCTCTTAACCAGGGCGTTAACGAATCTTCAGTTTATCCCGTATACGCATGTTCAGGTTACACAATGGACGGTGTTGACCTTCTTATGGACGAACTTGCATACTCATCTCCCGACGCTGCTTCATACGCAGGCGGTAAGGACGTTGACTGTGACGAAAACGGACCTCTTGCAGCTCTTTGCTTCAAGACAGTTGCTGACCCGTTCGTTGGTAAGATGTCTTACTTCAAGGTAAGCAGCGGTAAGATCACTCCCGAAACTCCCGTTTATAACGCTCGTACAGGCGAAACAGAGAGAATGGGTAAAATCATCACAGTCCGCGGCAACAAATCTGAAGACTGCAAGTGCATTCCTGCAGGTGACATCGGCGTTGTTACAAAGCTCAACTGCGTAAAGACAGGCGACACAATCTGTGCAGCTAACAACGTTGTTGAACTCAGCGGCGTTAAGTTCCCGACACCTTGCCTTTCAATGGCTGTTAAGGCTTGTAAGAAAGGTGACGAAGAAAAGATCGTTTCTGCTATCAACCGTCTTCTTGAAGAAGATCCGACAATCAAGTTTGAAATGAACAAGGAAACAAAGGAGCAGGTTCTTTCAGGTCTTGGAGAACAGCATCTTGACATCATCGTTTCCAAGCTCAGAAGCAAGTTCGGTCTTGACATTGAGCTTACAGTTCCGCGTGTTGCATACAGAGAAGCTATCCGTAAGACAGTTCAGGTTCAGGGACGTCACAAGAAACAGTCAGGCGGTCACGGTCAGTTCGGTGACGTTTGGATCCGCTTTGAGCCCACAGAAGAAGAAGGACTTATCTTTGAGTCAGAAGTTGTCGGCGGTTCAGTTCCGAAGAACTTCTTCCCCGCAGTTGAAAAGGGACTTAACGAGTGCATGAAGAAGGGCGTTATGGCAGGTTATCCGATGGTTGGTCTTAAGGCTGTTCTTTACGACGGTTCTTACCACCCCGTTGACTCTTCAGAAATGGCATTCAAGATGGCTGCAAGCATCGCTTTCAAGAACGGTGTTCCGCAGGCTAACCCGACAATCCTTGAGCCCGTTGGTACATTGAAGGCTATTATGCCCGAAGCATTCCTCGGCGACATCATGGGTGACGTTACAAAGCGTCGCGGACGTGTTCTCGGTATGGGTGCTTCCGAAGAAGAGCCGAAGTATCAGGAGCTCGTTGCTGAAGTTCCGATGGCTGAAATGAACAACTTCTCAACAGTTCTCCGTTCAATAACAGCAGGCAGAGGCTACTACACATTCGACTTCACACGCTACGAGGATGCACCTGCAGCAATCGCTGAAAAGGTTATCGCAGAAGCCAAGATTGAAGACGAAGAATAATTAATAAATTTTCAGGGAGATGGTTTTCACCATCTCCCTTTTTTTGCACTTGCATTAGGATTTAAAATATGATAAAATCGTTTTGATTTCGTTTTCGGGAGTGATTTAATGAGCGAAATAAAAGATTACATTGACTACCCTGCCGATGTAAAGAAATATGACACTTCAAAGCTTCCCAAAAGGCAGAATTTCTTTTTTACATCGCTTTTATATATTGCATCAAGCCTTGCCGTTGCAACCGTTAAAGGTGGCAGTAAGGTTAAAAAAATCAATATGGACGGCCTTAAACCGCCGTATCTGCTTTTAAGCAATCATATGCAGTTTATTGACTTTCCTATCAAATACAAGGCTACATTCCCTCACAGAGTGCATACAATTGCAACGCTTGAGGGTTATTACCATAAGCCTTGGGTTATGGAGCAGATCGGCTCAATCTGCAAAAGAAAATTTACAACAGATATCAGCCTTGTGCGTTCGTGTGCAAAGGTTTTACGTGAGTATAAGGATGTTCTTTGCATCTATCCCGAAGCACGTTATTCTCCTATCGGCACCCGGGCAATAATCCCCGAGGTTATCGGTAAGCTTGCTAAGAAAAACAAGGTTCCCGTTGTTGTTATCGTTCATCACGGAAACTATCTGCGTGCACCTTTCTGGGACTTCAGACGCAAGAAAAAAGTTCCGCTTTATGCAACTATGAAGCAGATTCTTACCGCTGATCAGGTTGCAGAAATGAGCGTTGACGAAATCAATGCCGTTATCCGCAAGGAAATGGAATATGACGAATACAAGTGGCAGAAAGAAAACAACATCCGCATAACCGAGGATTTCCGCGCTGAGGGACTGCATAAGGTGCTTTATCAGTGTCCTCACTGTATGACGGAATCTAAGATGAATTCAAAAGGAATCCACCTTTTCTGCGAAGAGTGCGGGAAGAAATGGGAACTCACCGAGCTTGGCGAGCTTAAATCCCTTGACGGTGAAACAGAATTTCCGCACATTCCCGACTGGTTTGAATGGGAAAGAGCAAACGTCCGTAAAGAAATTGAGGAAGGAAGATATTCCTTCGAGGATAATGTGCGTGTCTACACCCTCCCCGGAGCTTTGAAATATTATTATATGGGTGATGCAAAGGTGCGCCATAATATTGATGAAGGCTTTGTTCTTGAGGGCAGCTACAACGGCGAACCGTACAGGGTTCAGCGCACACCAAAAAGCCTCTATAGCCTTCATATCGAGTATGACTACTGTCATATTGAGCCGATTGACTGCTTTGATATTTCCACGCAGCACGATTCATTTTTCTGCTATCCCACAAAGCAGAACGTTATAACAAAACTCTCCTTCGCAACAGAAGAGATTTACAAAATCCTTACGGAGAAAAAAGATAAATAACGGATAAAAGCAGGGCGATGCCCTGCTTTTATGCTATACAATCAGAATTGATTAATAACTTCCGAATATTTTTCGAGGATTTCCTTTGCGACTTCGATTGTATCTTCTTCACAGATTCCGTCTTTTCTCGGAATATAATTTTCAAGGAAATTGTTTTCGAAAAGTGTAAGACGTTTATGCTGATAAGAACCGTTATATTCGTTACGGTCAAGCGGCTGTTTCTTTGAATAATCCTTGAGTTTTTTCGGGTTGTCGAAATAAGCCGCAAGTGCACGGAAATACATAAACCAACGCTGAGCATAGAAATCCTTGACCATTCCACCGATTTCTGTCCATGCTGTATCGTAAAGAACACTGCGGTCGAACGGACCCCAGATTGTATGGTACATAAGGAAGTTTATGTCAATCGCCTGCATCTCTTCTTTATTGTTGCCGAGCTCGTGAGCCTTTTCGTAAACGGTTGAAAGGTTTGTGCTTTCCTGCGTTTTAAGAAGTCTGTCCATATCCTGACAGATTTCAAGGAAAAGGTTACTTGCCTGCTCGTAATCGCGTGCATTTTCTTCCTTAAAAAATGCGGTTGCAGTAAGGTAAACGGGATAAGCAAATTCCGAAAGGAACTGACGGACAATTGATACTATATCAAGTCGCATTTTGTCGTTCTTTGTCGCATCGTTTTCAAGGATACTTTTCACAATAGCGTAAATTTCCTTGAAGTCGTATTTTCTTTCAAGCGTATCAAAAGGTGCTGTGTGCTTGAGCTTAGTTGAAGGCCTTGCGCAGATTATTGAACCTGCACATTCGTCTGTGTTGTAGCAAAGGTTCTTGAGCTTTATAATCTCGTCAGTAAAGCTTTCCGTGCGGTAACGCTTCTTTGCAAATTCTTTTACGAATCCGTCTGCATCAAAAGCCTCATCTGTTTTGATTGATTCAAGAACAGCGGCGCAATACATCGGATTTTCTGAGAATGTATCAACCTCAACGGCTGAACCGAGGAGATTTTCAGCTTTTGCTTCGGCGTAGGGACACCGACCTATTTTGTCAATATCACCGCAAAGACCTGTTCTTCCGTAGCGGTTGCCCTTGATGGCAACAAGGTGCTTTTTATCGCGGAGTATTTCAGGGTGTGCTTCGTCAGAATCGTTGATAATAATGAATCTTTCGTGCGAAGCTTTCTTGAAAAACTCGCTGTTTATTGAACTTAAGTGAGTGTAGCAGACTGCGTTTTCGTCAAATTCGTCAAAAAGCTCATTCAGTGCTCTGCCCAAAGCAACGAGGTGCGAATTATACCCTTTCATATTGACGTCGTAAAGCGGTTCTACAATGTAACTGCTTGTTTCGCCAAGCAAATCCCGCTGGAATTCAAGGAATCTTTTATTGAAAATGCCGAAGAAAGCGTTGTCCGGCTTCATACAGAAAATCGGTGGAAGATTGTGCCATAACGGAGCTTTGAAAATATCCATCTTAATGTATTTTCTGCGGATGCTGAAGGGTACACTCGGCATTATTGCAGGGAAAATGGGGGTAATTCCCATATGCTTTTCTCTCTCAGTAATCTGCTTGCCGATGTAAATTTTTCTTTCAAGGTATTCCTTGCTGTTTACGGAGTTTGTTCCTGCAATATTACCCGTAAGCTGTCGCATAAGAAATGCAGGACCGCTTGAAAATTCAACGCTAAGTTCTTCTTTGACACCGATGTCGCAAAGTGTGCGGTAAAGCACACCGTCAAAACCGACAGGCTGAAGTGCCGTGTTGATTCCGTGCATCGCCATAAAGTCGATTTCTTTCTCCCAACGGTCAAATCCCCAGTAATTTCCCTCAAGAGAAAACATCTCGTAGCTTGTTCTTGCACGGATTTTCTGCTTTGCGGTATATGTTATTTTTTCTTCGGGAAGCGGAGTTGTTGCGATGTATGAAATGTCGTAATCGCCGTCGGTTATAACAACGTTGCAATACTCGTTAAGGTAACGGTAATATGCCATTGCAAGACTTAGGTTGCTGTTACCTGCAAGAACGACTTTTTTTACTTCGGAGTATATTTCGTAACAGTCATAACCGTTGTCAGAATCGATTTTTCTGACGATAAAATTATCTATGATTTTCGGTGTATTCCTTTGAATAAAATCAAACATTTTTCTGCCTCCGTACGGGATTTGATGAAACATAATAAAAAACTAAAGTTATTATACATTGTCCTGAAGAATAAATAAAGATAAAAATTAAAAAAATAAGAAAATTTACACTTAAAGACTTTACATAAGAGTTGTTTTAAAGTAAAATATATAGTGTAATTGTCTTATTCAACATCAACGGAGGGTTGAAAATGTTTAAACGGATTTTACTTAAACTGAGCGGCGAAGTTCTTGCCGGTGAGCAGGGTCACGGAATTGACTTTGATATGGTAACAAACGTCTGCTCTTACGTTAAAAAAGTTGCGGATATGGGCGTTCAGGTCGGACTTGTTGTCGGCGGCGGTAATTTCTGGCGCGGCAGAAGCTCAGGCTCAATGAACAGAACAAGAGCAGATAATATGGGTATGCTCGCTACTGTTATGAATTCTCTTGCACTTTGCGAAGCACTTGAACAGCTTGGTGTCAAGGCTCGCGTTATGAGTGCCGTTGCAATGCAACCGATTGCTGAGCAGTTTGTTGCGCGTGATGCGGTGAAGCACCTTGAAAACGGCGAAGTCGTTATCTTCGGTTGCGGTACGGGTTGCCCGTTCTTCTCAACAGATACAACCGCAGCTCTCAGAGCTGCTGAAATCGAAGCTGACGTTATCTTTAAGGCAACAAATGTTGACGGTGTTTACGATAAGGACCCGAATAAGTTTGACGATGCCGTGAAGTACGACACTCTTACTCATTCCGAAGTTCTTGCAAAGGGACTTAAGGTTATGGACAGCACGGCAGCTTCACTTTGCAGAGATAACTCAATCGCAATTCTTGTTTTCAACCTTGAAGACCCCGAAAACATCATCAGAGCTGTCAAGGGCGAAAACATCGGCACACTCGTTAAGGAATAATTTAGAATTTACATAAACTTACATAAAGGAGAAATAGTCATGAAAGAAGTTTACAGCTTTACAAGAGAAAAAATGACAAAAACAACAAACGTACTCAAGGAAGAGTATGCGGCAATCCGTGCAGGCCGTGCAAACGCTGCTGTTCTTGATAAGATTCAGGTTGATTACTGGGGAGTTCCCACACCAATCAATCAGATGGCTGCTATCTCTGTTGCAGAGGCAAGAATCCTTGTTATCCAGCCGTGGGATAAGTCTTCACTTGAGCCTATCTATAAGGCAATCCAGGCTTCAGATATCGGCATTAATCCGCAGAACGACGGTGTTGTAATCCGCCTTACATTCCCTGCACTTACAGAGGACAGACGTAAGGAAATCGTTAAGGATATCAAAAAGCTTGCTGAGGATTCAAAGGTTGCAATCCGTTCAATCCGCCGTGATTCAATTGATAAGATAAAGAAGATGCAGAAGGCTTCTGAAATCACAGAGGACGACCTTAAAAACGGTGAAAATGAACTTCAGAAAATCACAGATGAGTTTGTTAAGAAGGTTGACGAAATCGCATCTGCAAAAGAAAAAGAAGTTATGGAAATCTAAGTTGTCTGACAAATCAGAAAAACCGGGGCAGACTTCAATGTCTGCCCTGTTTGTTTGAGGTAGAGTTATGGAAAGAAAAATTCCCGAGCATATCGGAATAATTATGGACGGTAACGGCCGTTGGGCAAAACAACGAGGACTCGACCGTTCGGAAGGTCATAAAGCAGGCGCAAATGTTTTTCGCAGAATCTGTGAATATGCAGGCGAAATCGGCGTAAAATATATCACATTCTATGCTTTCTCAACCGAAAACTGGCGCAGACCTCCCGCAGAGGTTTCAGCACTCATGAACCTTTTCCGCGATTACCTTGACGAGGCAGAAGAGCGTCAGGCAGAAAACGTACAGAAGGGTATGAGGATTCATTTTATCGGTCACCGTGAGGGTGTGCCTCAGGATATCATCGAAAGGTTTGAAACAACCGAGCGTGATTCAAAGGATGCCGATAAGATTGACGTGAACATCGCAATCAACTACGGCGGCAGACTTGAAATTGTTGATGCAGTTAAGAAAATTGCACAGAAGGTAAAAGACGGTGAAATTAATCCTGAGGATATAACCGAGCAGGATATTTCCGATAATATTTACACTGCAGGTCAGGCTGACCCGGACCTTATTATCCGTCCCAGCGGTGAGTACAGACTTTCTAATTTTCTTATCTGGCAGTCGGCTTATTCGGAATTCTGGTTTTCAGATATTCTCTGGCCTGATTTCACAGAAGCTGACCTCGACAAAGCTATTGATGATTTCAACAACCGTAACAGACGTTTCGGAGGTGTCTGATGAAAACTCGAATTATTGCAGGTCTTGCCTGTGCGGCATTGTTTATATTTCTGCTGTTTAATATGGATACAATTCTTTTGCCGCTTCTGTGTGCTATTGCCAGCGGTATCTCGGTTTACGAGCTCAGCAGAGTAGCAAAAGTGAAAATGCCGATGACACTTCTTTCAATGGCTGTCGGCGCATTTATCCCGTTTAATGTTTCTTATAATCTGCTTGACAAAATCGGCATAACACCGGTTGCGGCAATTTCTGTTTATTTTATCACCTTGCTTATTATGATGGTAAAATGGAACAAGGAAGTAAAGTTTGACCAGGTTTCAATGTGTCTTATGTCGTCGCTTGCCGTGCCGAATGCAATCGCTTGTCTTATAAAGCTGTACAATTGGCAGTTTTTGACCGATGCACGTCACGTTGAGTCACACGTAATTTATATTATCTTTACCTGCGCTGTCTGCGCTTGGGGCACGGACACATACTCTTACTTCTCAGGAGTATTTTTCGGCAAGCATAAGATGGCTCCCGTCATCAGCCCGAAAAAAACATGGGAAGGTGCAATCGGTGGCGTGTTCTTGGCAACATTAATGAATGTCGGAGTATACTTTGTTGCGAAAAGATTTTTCAGTGCTCCTTTCACCGGTTGGGAATGGTACGGAGTGATTCCGATTTCAATCGCTCTTTGTGTCATCAGTATTTTCGGTGACCTTTGCGCCTCGGTTATCAAGCGTAACTACGGTGTCAAGGACTACGGAAATCTCATCCCCGGTCACGGCGGAATAATGGACAGAATTGACAGTGCGATTTTTGTTGTGCCGTCAATGTATGTTATTCTCAGCATAATAAACGCACTTTAGTGATATACTTTCAGGATAACATGGTGATTTTATGAGTAAAACTGTAACAATACTTGGTTCAACAGGTTCAATCGGCACTCAGGCTCTTGAAGTAATCGAAATGCAGGGATATGAGGTCGTTGCGCTTACCGCAAGTACAAACACCGACGTTATTGAAGAGCAGATTCGTAAATTCAAGCCGAAGTATGCGGCTATGGTTGACGAAAAAGCTGCCGCCGACCTGAAAATCCGTGTTGCAGACACCGATACAAAGGTGCTTTCGGGAATGGACGGTGTTTGCGAATGTGCGGCACTCGGTGCTGACTATGTTCTTAACAGCATCGTCGGAATGGCAGGACTTGAGCCGACGGTAGCTGCAATCAACAAAGGCAGTGAAATTGCCCTTGCAAACAAGGAAACTCTTGTTGCAGGCGGTCAGCTCGTAATGAACCTTGCAAAAGAAAAAGGTGTCAGCATCCTCCCCGTTGACAGCGAACATTCAGCAATTTTTCAGTCCCTTCAAGGATGTGCAGATAAAAAAGAAATCAAAAAGCTTATCCTCACGGCATCGGGCGGTCCGTTTTTCGGAAAGAAACGTGCCGAGCTTGAGGCCGTAACGGTTAAGGAAGCTCTCAATCACCCGAATTGGAGTATGGGCGCAAAAATAACCATCGACTCTGCTTCAATGATGAATAAGGGTCTTGAGCTTATTGAAGCTGTATGGCTTTTTGATATGAAGCCCGACGATATTGACATCGTTGTGCATCGCGAGAGTGTTATTCATTCTCTTGTTGAATATTGCGACAACTCGGTTATTGCACAGCTCGGTGTGCCCGATATGCGAATTCCGATTCAGTATGCTCTTACATACCCGAACAGAATTCCGTCACCGGTAAGGCGTCTTTCTTTGACGGAATACGGAACGCTCACTTTCTTTGAGCCGGATTACGATACATTCGGTCTTATAAATGTCTGCAGAAAGGCAATCAACGACGGCGGACTTTATCCTGCTTGCGCTAATGCTGCAAATGAGGAAGCAAACCTTGCTTTCCGTCAGGATAAGATTAAATTCCTTCAGATAGAAGAGCTTGTGCGCTCAGCCGTTGAAGCTTCACAGCACTACGATACATACACCCTTGACGATGTTCTTTCAATGTACAATTGGGCAAGAGATTATGTAAAAAATAAAATTAACTGAGATTTCAAAACACTGCGGAGGTGTTTAAGATAGAATTTCTTTCCTTTTTAGCAAGCAAATGGACGGTGCTTATTGCGATTCTTTTTTTCGGTGTAATCGTAATGGTGCACGAACTCGGACATTTTACGTTTGCAAAGCTTTTTAGAGTAAAAGTAAATGAATTTTCGTTGGGTATGGGCCCGAAGCTTTTCGGCAAGAAGAAGGGCGACACTCAGTACTCGGTGCGTCTTTTTCCGATTGGCGGCTTTGTCAGCATGGAAGGCGAGGACGAGGACAGCGACGATGAACGCGCATTTAATAACAAGCCTTGTTGGCAGAGAATTGTTATTGTTGTTGCAGGTGCACTTGTCAATATCTTCCTTGGTCTGATAATTGTTGCTGTAACGCTCAGCATCAACGACGGACTTGCAGGTACGAATAACATTCACAGCTTTACAGTGGATTCAAAGCAAGTTGCCGAATATAACGGACTTAAATCAAAAGACGAAATAATTAAAATCGACGGAAGACGAGTTCTGTACTATACGGATATCGGTTATCTGCTCAGCAGAACGGACGGTACAACCGATTTCGTTGTTGAACGTGACGGCGAGAAAATCGAGCTCACAGACGTTAAGATATCACCGTATCAGATTACAATTCTCGGCGTGGATAAGTCATTCGGCAATATTTTTACGGATACTTTCAAACAGTCGGCAAGTATCTGCCGTATGGTATGGCTCAGCCTTTTTGATATGGTTACGGGTAAGTATTCAATCAAGGATGTTTCAGGCCCCGTCGGTGTAATCGATTTTGTGTCCGATGCGGCAGCAGAATCCGTCAAGACGACTAACTATACGGGACTTCTTACAATGATGGCACTCATCACAATCAATATCGGTCTTTTCAACCTTTTGCCGATTCCCGCACTTGACGGCGGAAGACTTCTTTTCCTCTTTATTGAACTTATCAGACGCAAACCGATTAACCAGAAGTACGAATCTCTCGTTCACGGAATCGGAATGGCTATACTTCTTCTGTTTATGGTTGCAATTACGTTTAAGGATATTTATACGTTGTTTATCAAATAATTTTTTCGGAGGTAGGTTTATGGAACGCAGAAAGACTAAAAAAGTTAAAGTCGGCAATATTTGCATCGGTGGCGATGCGCCCGTCAGTGTGCAGTCAATGCTCAATAAACCTGCTCACGATTTTGAGGCAAGCGTCGCTCAGGCTGTCGAGCTTGAAAAAGCAGGCTGTCAGGTTATCCGCGGTGCAATTCCCGATATGGATGCCGTCGGTCTTATTCCTGCTTTGAAGAAAGCTGTCAAGGCTCCGATCGTTGCGGATATTCATTTTGATTACCGCCTTGCGATTGAAGCTGTTGCGGCAGGTGTTGACAAGGTGCGTATCAACCCCGGAAACATCGGCTCGGACGACAGAGTTAAGGCTGTTGTTGATGCTTGTAAATCAAGAAATATACCGATCCGAATCGGTGTAAATTCGGGTTCGGTTGAAAAAGAAATCCTTGCAAAGTACGGCGCGCCGACTCCCGAAGCTATGGCAGAAAGCGCAATGTATCACGCATCTTTACTTGAAAAGTTTGATTTTGACGATATTATAATTTCAATCAAATCGTCAAACGTTGAAAATATGATAAAGGCATACGAAACCGTTGCGGAAAGATGCGAGTATCCCTTGCACCTCGGTGTAACGGAAGCAGGCACGGCTCGTATGGGACTTATTAAATCCAGCGCAGGTATCGGAAGCCTTCTTATGCACGGCATAGGCGACACAATCCGCGTTTCGCTTACGGATGATCCCGTCAACGAGGTTTATGCAGGCCACGATATACTTAAGGCTCTCGGACTTAAATCCGACAGCGTGCAGATTGTTTCCTGCCCGACCTGCGGAAGAACAAAGATTGACCTTATCTCAGTTGCAAATGAGGTTGAGAATGCTCTTCGCGACTGCACGAAAAAAATCAAGGTTGCGGTTATGGGTTGCGTTGTAAACGGACCGGGCGAAGCACGTGAGGCAGACATCGGTATCGCAGGCGGTGACGGTTGTGCAATGCTCTTCAAAAAGGGCGTAATCTTAAGAAAAATTGACGAAAAAGACATCGTCAAAGAATTATTGGCAGAAATTGATAAACTATAAAACCTTTTCAGCCTCCCTTGCCTAAAGGGAGGGGGACCGCGTAGCTGTGGAGGGATTTACATAAGGAAGTGCAAAATGAAGGCAGTCAGCTTTTTAAGCCTCTTCGGCAATTATCTTGACAACAGTATACTTGCTTACTTCGGCGGAGCAACCGTCGAAAGCATCGAGGCAACACTCGCTGACAGAGCTGTCAGTATGGTTGTCAGCTTTTCCGCGCCCGTTGATACATACGTTATCAAAAAAGCGCAGGATGAGCTTAAAAGAGTGATGAATCTTCGTGAAATCAGAATGGATTTCCGCTTCCCGTCAGAGAGCCTTGACCTTAATTATATTTCGGGCTTCGTTAAGGAAATTTACGAAAACTTCCCTGCATCAAAGTCAATTCTTGACGGTGCAGAGTACAATTTCAGCGTTGACAAGCTTACAATTAATCTTGCTTCAAACGGCAAGGATACACTTATCAATCTCGGCTGTGATAAATTCATCCGTGACACTCTTGACAGCCGATTTGAACGTCTTGTAAAGGTTGAGTTCATAAGCAATTCTTCGTCCGACGACGACATTGAAAAGCTTATGGAATATCAGAAAAAAGAAAATCAGAAGCTCATCGAGGCTCAGCCGAAAAAGCAACCCGTTGCCGTTAAGCCTTCGGGCGGTGAGCCTGCGCCCAGAAATCCCGTTGAGCAGACTTATGAGGATTTGCCGATTTCGCTTTCAAATGCAAAGCCGATTTACGGTCCCGTTATAAAGGTGAAACCGAAGCCGATTGCAGAGTGTCTGCCCGAGGACGGTGAGGTTGTTATCTGGGGCGATATTTTTGCCGTTGACGTCAAGGAATCGCGCGACGGAAAGTACAGCATTATTAACTTCAGCCTTACGGACTACACATCATCTTACATCGTAAAGGTTTTTGGCGAAAAGAAAAAGTGCACGGAAATTGTTGATACAATTAAAAAAGGTATCACTGTTATGGTGCGCGGTCCTATCAGTATGGATACGTACCAGAAGAGTTATATAATCACGGCAAGAGCGATTATGCTCATTGATAAAATAAAGAAAAAAGACGAAGCTCCCGAAAAGAGAGTTGAGCTTCATCTTCATACAAATATGTCCACAATGGACGGTATGACAAGTGCCAAGGCTCTTGTCAGCCGTGCCGCAGAGTGGGGACAGAAGGCAATTGCGATAACTGACCACGGCTGTGTGCAGGGCTTCCCCGAAGCTTGTAACACGGCGGCAAAGGCAGGAATCAAGGTAATCTACGGCATGGAAGGTTACCTTGTTGATGATGATGAATTTTACCCGAAATACGGTTTCAATGACGGCGACGAAATCCCTGCGGAATACATCGAGGAAGTCAGAAGTCAAAAGACTTATCACATCATCATTCTTGTCAAAAACACTCAGGGACTTAAAAACCTCTACAAATTAATTACGGAATCAAACCTTAAGTTCTTCAAAAAACGTCCGCGTATTCCGCGTCACAGATTGATGCAGCTTCGTGAAGGACTTATCATCGGTAGTGCTTGCGAAGCAGGTGAGCTTTATCAGGTAATGATGGACGGCAAGAGCGACGAAGATCTTGTGAAAGTTGCTTCCTTCTACGATTATGTTGAAGTCCAGCCGATCGGAAACAACCGATTTATGGTTCGCTCGACTGACGAAAAGTTTTACGACGTAAAAAGCGATATCGATCTTCAGAATCACAACAGACGTCTTATCTCTATCGCAGACAGGCTTAATAAGCTTGTTGTTGCAACGGGTGACGTTCATTTTATGGAGGAAAAGGATGCGGTTTACCGCGAAATTCTTATGACTTCAATGGGATTCAAGGATGCGTCTGAGCAGGCTCCGCTTTATATGAGAACAACTCAGGAAATGCTTGACGAGTTCAGCTACCTTGGCGAAGAAACAGCTAAGGAAATTGTTATTACAAACACAAATAAAATCGCCGATATGTGTGAAAAGGATATCACGCCTTTCCCGAGAGGTACATTCCCGCCGAGCCTTGAGGGTGCAGACGAGGATCTTACACGAATCTGCTGGGAAAGAACAAAACGTGACTACGGCGATCCTGTTCCCGAAAACGTTGCGAAACGTCTTGACAAGGAACTCAAATCAATTATTTCAAACGGTTTCGGTGTTCTTTATATGATCGCGCAGAAGCTTGTTTATAACTCCGAAGAGCACGGATATTACGTCGGTTCACGAGGTTCCGTTGGTTCATCGTTCGTTGCTCACGCGGCAGGTATATCGGAAGTTAATCCGCTTCCTCCGCACTATGTCTGCAGACAGTGTAAGCACAGCGAATTTTTCGAAGACGGTTCTGTCGGCTCGGGATTTGACCTTCCGCCGAAGGATTGTCCGCACTGTAATATTCCGATGCACCGCGACGGTCACGATATTCCGTTCGAAACGTTCCTCGGCTTCAAGGGCGACAAACAGCCCGATATCGACCTTAACTTCAGCGGTGAATATCAGTTCTATGCTCACCGCTATACGGAAGAGCTTTTCGGACTTGACCACACTTTCAAAGCAGGTACAATCGGTACGGTTGCCGATAAAACTGCATACGGCTTCGTTAAAAAATGGGAAGAGGCAAAGGGCGTTTTCCTCAGCCGTGCGGAAGAGGACAGACTGACTCAGGGCTGTGTCGGCGTTAAGCGAACAACGGGACAGCACCCGGGCGGCATGGTTGTTATCCCTGCAAGTAACGATGCGGAGGATTTCACCCCGATTCAGCACCCTGCGGATGACGTTGCAGGCGGACTTCGTACAACTCACTTCGATTTCCGTTCGCTTCACGATACTATTCTCAAGCTCGATAACCTCGGCCACGATGTGCCGACACTTTACAAGCATCTTGAGGATTCAACAGGCATCAAGGTTTTTGAAGCTGATGTCTGCGACCCGAAGCTTTATCAGCTCCTCACCTCACCTGAGCCTTTGGGCGTGACGGCAGAGGATATCGAATGCGAAACGGGTACACTCTCGTTGCCCGAGCTCGGTACTCCGTTCGTTCGTCAGATGCTTATGGATGCGAAGCCGAAAAACTTTTCCGATATGCTTCAGATTTCAGGTCTTTCACACGGAACGGGCGTTTGGCTCGGCAACGCGCAGGACCTTATCGAAAAAGGAATCTGTACAATTTCAAACGTTATCGGAACGCGAGATAATATTATGGTTTTCCTTATGCATAAAGGGCTTGAACCTGACATGGCATTTAAAATTATGGAAATCGTCCGTAAGGGTAATGCGACAAAGCTTCTTACGGAAGACCATATGAACGCGATGAGGGAACACAACGTTCCGCAATGGTACATCGACTCTTGTATGAAGATTGAGTATATGTTCCCGAAGGCTCACGCCGCGGCTTATGTTATTGCCGCAATGCGACTTGCGTGGTATAAGATTTATCATCCGATTGAGTATTATGCAACGTATATGTCCGTGCGCGGTGAAGACCTTGACACGGTTGCTATAATGAAAGGCAGAGATGCCGTAAAGGCGTGTATGAAGGAAATCAAGGCAAAGGGACACGAAGCAACGGCAAAGGAAGAAGGCATTTACACTTCAATGCAGGTTGTTAACGAAATGATGGCACGCGGAGTTGAATTCCTTCCCGTTGATATTTACAAATCGCACGCAAGCACCTACCTTATCGAAGACGGTAAAATAAGACTTCCGTTCTCTGCGATGGCAGGTACGGGCGAAGCTGCTGCGGTGTCGTTGATGAAAGCACGTGATGACGGTCAGGGCGAGTATATGTCCCGCGAAGACCTTCAGCAAAGAGCAGGAATCAGTAAATCCGTTATGGAAACTCTTGAGGCTTGCGGTGCACTTGAAGGCTTGCCCGAAAGCACACAGATAAGCTTTTTCAATTTTTAAAGGAGAAAATGAAAATGGTAGACTTAACTAAACTCTGGAAGATGAGAGATATTCTTCCTGTTATCGTTGTTGACAGCCTTACAGGTAAGGTTATCAAGCACGGCTATATGAATAAAGAGGCTTTTGCTTATACGCTTAAAAGCCACCGTATGTGGTACTACAACCTTGAAACAAAGGAAGTTGAGAAATTCGGTGAAGAAACGGGCGAGGTGCAGAAGCTTGTTTCTATCAAAGCGGATAACAACTATGAATCACTTCTGATTTATGTTGAGCAGATTGGCTTTGTTTTAAGGAAAGAAAAGGGCTACAAGACCTGCTACATTCACGAAATTTATTCAAGAACACGCAGAGGTGTTTCAAAGCACAGAAAATTCGGCAAGGTCGAAGTGGACGAAAACTTTGATTATTCAAAGGAAGACTACGAAGACGATTACGAATACGAAGAATAAAAACGAAGGAATGATATTATGTGGTGGAAAATTCTTTTAGCGGTTGTCGCTGTAATTGTTCTTGTCACACTCATTAAAGCAATATTTTTAAAACCTAAAAAGATTGAAAAAGTAAAAATCAGAGATGTCAATATCGATGAGAACGAGGTTGCACAGCACCTTTCAAAAGCAATTCAGTTCAAAACAATTTCAAAAGTCAGGGACGAAGGCGTTGATTGGGAAGAATTTGAAAAATTTCAGGCATACCTTGACGAAACCTATCCTCTCATTGCCAAGAATACAACAAAAGAGATAATCGACAAGGCAAGCTTGCTTTACCTCTGGAAGGGTAAAAATCCTGACCTTGAACCTATGGCTATGCTTGCCCATCAGGACGTTGTTCCCGTTTCCGAGGGTACTGAAAAAGATTGGAAATACGAGGCTTTCAGCGGTCACATCGACGGTGAGTACGTATGGGGCAGAGGAGCACTTGATATGAAAAACCATCTTATCTGCGTTATGGAAGCGGTCGAAACTCTTATGGCTGAGGGCTTTCAGCCTGACCGTGACGTTTACCTTTGCTTCGGTCATAACGAGGAAACCGTTTCAACTGTTTATTCGGGTGCAGGTACAATCGTCAAAACGCTCAAGGAGAGAGGCGTACATCTTGACAGCGTGCTTGACGAAGGCAGTGCACTTATCAACCTTAAAGTTCCCGGAATTATTGACACACACCTTGCGGCTGTCGGTACGGCAGAAAAAGGCTATGTTGATATGAAGATTACCCTTCACGACAAGGGCGGTCACACATCTGCGGCACCGAAGCACAGCGGTATGTGGAAGCTTGCAAACGCTGTTCGCGACCTTGAAAAAAATCAGTTCAAGTCACATTGGCTTCCGTTCCTTGACGAGCTTGTGAAGGCTGTCGGCGGAAGAGCAACCTTCCTCGGAAAGCTTATAATCTGTAATTATAATTTTTTCAAGCCCTTGCTTAAAGCGATACTTGTATCTATTCCCCAGGGCGCAAGCCTTGCAAGAACGATTACGAGCGTTTCCATGTGTGAGGGAAGTCCTGCGGCAAATGTGCTTCCGCAAAGACCGAGCATTACGGTAAACTTCCGTCCGCTTCCCGGCGACAGCCTTGCGGATGTTGAAGCTCACGTAAGAAAGAAAATCCGTTATAAGGATATCGATATTGAATATTTCAACGGTAAAGAAGCAACTCCGTTCTCGCCAACGGATTCAAGAGCGTTCAAGGCGATTGAGAGCGTTGAAAACAGTATTCATCCTGAAGGTGTAGCGGTTGCACCGTACCTTGTAATGGGCGGAACAGATGCTTACCGTTACGGCGAAATCTGCGATAATATCCTTCGCTTCGCACCGTTCAATGTTCCTCTTTCTCTCTTCTTCACAACTCACGCAACAAACGAGCGAATCCCGATTGCATCCCTTGCAGAAGCAGTTGTGTTCTTCAGAGAGTACATAATTAAAGTTTCAGATAAAGATTAATAAAGATAAAAACACGGGTATCTCATTGTAATTTGCAGATACCCGTGTTTTAATGTGCTGATAAACTTTTGATCTGATTTTATACCGAAAAGCTTCTTATGCCAACGGTGCACGCATCAGGTCGAGAACCCAATTAAAGAAAGCAAAAACTTTTTCAAAAATATTTGCGTCTTTTGAATACATTTTATACGCTTTGCTTGCAAGGTGGCTTTCATTCGCCGTGATGTTTTCAAGCGAACCGTCACCAATATTTTTAAATGCAAGAAGATAACATTCTTCCGCATCCGGGTGGAAGCCTGCATTGAAATTCGTCACAATTGAATTAAATTCTCCGTCCGCTTTAATAGCTGTCTGTTTTCCGTCACCTGCCGAGTACCAGTAGCAGAAGCAATCGTGAAGTGTGTTTCTGTCGTTGTTCGCCATTCTGAATCCGACTGCAAACTGGTCGCTGTAACAGTAGTCAAGCCAATTGTTGCCTGCTTCAAGAAGGAAACCGCAGCTGTTCTGAAAATCCGTATAATCCGAATAATAAAGCGGATGGATATTACGAAGCACGTTACCTGCAGACTTCACGTGAACACCGATGAAAACATTTCCGATTCTCACGTTTGTAATTGTATTGTCAAATCCTTCAAGGAAGATTCCGACGGAATCTGTTTTGCCTGTACCGATAATGTTGATTCCCGTGATGTCCGCATCGGACGAACCGCTGTTTGCACCGTATTTGATATGCAATCCGACAACCGTGTTTTTGATTGAAGTGTCACGCACAGCTGTTTCGCGGCCGCTGTTGATTGAAATTCCGTTTGCGATACCGCTTCCGTCAATCACACCGCCCTCAAGAGAATAGTTACTTCCGGGAGTATGGGTATCATTTGCAGGGAATTTTCCGCCGAGCTGAATAACTGCTTCACCGTAAGTCCAGTCACCGATTGCTTTGATAACCGCAAAATCGGAAAGTTCGAGAGAAACACTTTTCGTCGGCTCTGCGGGAGTGTAAATCGGTTTTGAAAGAAGATATTCACCGTCAGGGAAGAAAATTGTTCTGTTCGGGTTCGCATCAATAAGCGACTGGATTTCGTCGGCAACGTCAACACCGCTACTTGCAGGGATTGTGTCCGTTACAATTATATATCCTTTGTTGCTTTCAGCCGTTGCGCCGATACAAAGGCAGGAAAAAAGACAGATTATTGAAAGAAAAACAGATAAAATCTTTTTCATAAAATCACCTTATTTATACTGATAAACTTTTACATAGTCGACGATGAAGTCTGCCGACTCGCCTTCTTTGATATCAATCTTTCCCGTGCCGTGACGGTCAGCCCAGGCAACACCGTTTTCGCCTGCAACCTCGCACGAAAGAATAAGATATTCGGGATTTTTGCTCACACCGCCTGTTGAAAGACGACCTGTTTCAACTCCGTTGATGTAAAAAATATATTCGTTTTCGTTCCACTCAAGACCGTATGTATTGAACTCCTTGTACGGATTGTTTGCAACGAGATGTTTGCCGACGCTGTCGCCCTTACTGTCGGGACCATAGCCATCGTAGTGGATACCGCCGATAACCGCATCGCCCGCACCCCACCAATGGTCTTTGTAATACATTGACTCGAAGATATCAACCTCGGTGCCGTCCTCACCCGAATCGTTGACATCGTAAACCTGACCGTTCATCATCCAGAATGCAGCCCACATTCCTCTTGCAGGAGGAAGAATTGCACGGCATTCAAAATACCCGTAAAGGAAATCGTACTTGCCCTGAGTTGCAATTGCACCCGTGTAGTAACCCGGGCCGTAGCTGTCAGGTGAGCCGAAGGTGTCGCCCTCAAGTCCGTTTTCTATATAACGTGTGGAAATTACAAGATTTCCGTCCCTGACAGAAATCATATCCTTGTGCCAGTAACCGCCCTTGCGTATAGGACCCCAATGAAGAGTGTCAACCGATTGATTATCGTTCCACTTTGTTGTATCAAGGCTGTCACCGTTAAAATTATCTTCCCATACAAGCTCAAAGCGTTCCTCAAGGTTCAGCTCCTGACCCGACGGAATATACGGCAGGTCAAGTAAAGCAGGCAATTCGGGAGAAATAAACATTAAAAACGATACAAGTATACTGATAAACTTTGTCATCATAGGAAAACCTCCTTTACTGCATTATACTAAAAAAGAAACAGGCAGTCAATGCAAAACATTGACCGCCTGAGTTTTATTAATCGGGATAAGAAATCTGTCTGCCTGAGAAAAATGAAACGATTGCTCTTGCAACGATATCAAAACTCTTCTGGAAAAATCCCTTGAAATCAACGTCGAGTGCAAGCTTCCAACCGTAATCGTCGCCTGACTTGCGGAGATTGTCGATATCCTCAACAGTGAACATATCGTACCAATGAACAACGCGTGTTGTGTATTTTGAAGTATCCTTCTCGTCAATTACAATCATTCTGTAACCGTACTGTGAAGAGAACGCATCCTTGTTATAACGTGTGCTGAGAGAATTACTGATGTCGATACCCTGATTTCTTACACCGAAAGCGTTTGTATGGTCGTGACCCGAATACATTGCGAGCACGTCGCCCTTTTCAACCATTGCATCAAACTGACCGTCGTTTTCACCGCCTGAGCACGGAGTTTCCGTAAGTGTTCCGAAGTTCACGCTGTTCGGGTCAAACATATAATATTCGCCCTTGTTGATAATGTGTTCATAGGAATAAAGCTTTTTGCTGTCAACCTTTTTGAGTACGTCGTAAACCTCCGGCACAATGATATGCTGGAAAGCTACGGAATAAACAACCTCGCCGCCGTTTGCCGCCTTGAGCTCGTCTGATTTCTGCTTGTACCATTCAACCTGGTCAGCCTTTACGTTGCCGTAGTTACCGTTGCCGTCATAGTCGTTTGAGTCAAATACCCATACATTGAACTTAACCTTTGAGCCGTCGGAAGACATAACGGGAATGTTATATGTACCGCAGCCTGAAAGTGACGGACCGTCATCAAGTGAGATTGAGCATGAATATGAATTGTAATAAGCCATGAGCTCTTCACGTGACATTGCGCCGCGCTCGGAATCGTGATTGCCGAAGGTTACCGCAACGGGAATGTCTCTTTCCTGAAAAACAGACATAAGAGCGTCTATCCATCTTTTTGTGTTTGCAGCGTCATCGTCGTTGTCAACGTTATCGCCTGTTACAACAACAAGGTCGGGATTTTCACGGTCACAAGCCTGAGCGATAAGCCAAGTTGAAGCGTCAACGTTATCGTCATCAAGATGTGTGTCCGTAACGTGCATAATATTGAATTTACCGTCCTTGTTGAAAGAGAAAGCCTTTGCCGTTGTGCTGTAATCTGCCGCAAAAGCACTGACTGAAATACCTGCCATAATAACTACCACCATTAAAACTGAAATTAATCTTTTTGCAAAAATCTTCATCGTTTCTGCCTCCTTTTTAACAGAAAGATTATACATCAAAAAATTTTTTATGTAAACAATTTTTTGTTTGTTTTCAGAAATCAACCTTGTAATGTCTTACGGTTATTCCGATAACCTTGTTGTAATCAAGCACGTGCATTACCGCACCGTCCTCGTCTTCCCAGAAAGTAAGGCCTTCAGCTTCAATGTTTTTACCGCCGACGTTACGCTCTGCGGCAAGCTTGACCTCGCCTGTTGCAACATCAACTGAAAGTATATTTTTCAGCTTTCCGTTATCTTCAATATCTTCGGAAAGGTAGAGCGTGCCATTATAGAATTCGCCGCCCTGAATGCGGTGGATTTTTTCCATACCGTTAAGATCGATGTCGCGCACGTGCTTCATTTCGTTGTTGATATCATAAACACGTATTGTTTCTATATCCGTCCACTTTGAAGCATAAAGATATCCCGTTTCGGTATCAACCGCGCACCACGGCACACCGTCGCCGTAGAGCTCGTTCGGCAGATCATAAATTTCGCCTGTCGGTTCAAGTGTTTCGCAGTCGAAAACAACTATACATGCGTAAACTTCATCGCCGCCTTCAACGGAAGTATAAAGCTTTCCGTTATAATAACTGATTCCTCCGATGTGGTTGTTGCCTCTTTCTTCACAGCTTTCGGGAAGAGGATTGACATGGCTGTCCACTATTTTCATACCGTCAAAAGTAAACTTTGCAAGTGCCGTAAGATTAAGTGCCGTAATGGAACCGCTTGTGTAATAGTATTCACCGTCCGTCGTGATACCCTGTCCCATAAGAAGCGCCTTGTCGAAAACAAAGGTGTCGCTTGAAACAAGGTCAGCCGTGTCCGTGTCCTTGGCAATCGGCGTTGTTATCAGTGTGATTAACAACAACGGTAATGTGAGGATTGATAAGATTCTGTGAATTATCATAGTATTACTCCTTTTCAAACAACCAACAGGTTGTTTTGTTTATTTCTCTCGGGAAAACGATTCTTTCTCCCGTGAAAAAATCCGTGAAAGTTTTTCTGCCGTCAATGCTGAAATCATATCGACCTTTTTCGTGAGCATAGAAAACGGTGTGATTTTCTGCCGTGTAAACAACCGCCTTCTGCTTCGTCGGAACGGTTATTCCGTTGCTTTCAAAGAGCTCTTTGAATTTTTCGGATTTCACTTCGTCATCGTCCGTGATGACCATAACCGCTTTACCGTTTTCCTTTGCTGTTTTTATGCAATCACTCAGAAGCCGGGTTTTATTCGGCTCAACGAAAACAAAGACCTTATAATCATCATAAACCTTTTCAAAATCAGAAGCAAGAAAAATATCGTACATAACACCTGAAAGACCGATTTCATTGCATACGTCCCATATTCTGTTTTTATGTCCTTTTAACGGAAAATAACAATTTTCGTCCGTAAAAACAGCAACTTCGGAACATTTTTTATCCATTCCTTTTTCGCACAGCTTTTGCATTTTCGAAAAAGTCTGCATAAATTCGCTGTCGTCATACCAGCCGCCCCACATATCAAACCACCACATTCCGTGGCCGTGGGTAAAGGCTCGGCAGAAATTAAGCTTTATCTGCTCAAGGCTCGTTTCTCTGTCCGGTCCGAACCATATTTTCATCGAATAGCGCGGATGCGGACTAGGCGGACGGGAAAGATGAGTACGGATATCGTTTTCAGAAAAATAAAGCTTACCGTGAAGCCTAAGCGAATCAATCGGCACCATTGGATACGGGTCAAGCCCGGGCTGTCTTCCGTAAACATAGTTGAGCGGTGAGCACAAAAAATCAATTCTGTCACTTTCAAGAAGCTTACCCAGAGCAAGGTGACACTGCGCGCGGTGCGGACAGCCGATTGTATAGCCGTAAAACGCTCCGATTATTTTTTTATCATCAACCGCTTCTTTTGCAACTGAGGCAAACTCAATAATTCTTTGCGCTGTCATTTCGGAAGCGAATCGGAAATAATTTTCCTCGTTTTTCTCAAGCTTTTTCTCTTCACACAGGCTAAGGAACTTTTCTTTTGCTCGCTTGCCGTAAAATCCGTAATCCTCAAAAGGCAGCCACTCTTCCGTATTTCCGCCCGCAATCTGATAACCGATAACGTTTTCTTTGTAACGGCTGTTTTCGATATAATCAATAAGTTGAGCAAGCTTTCCCTTAACCTCTTCTGCCCATAAATCCGACGCAAAAGAAACTCTCGTCCGTCCGTTGCATCCGTATTCACAAAGCTCATCGGGATGTGCCCTTTCCCATTCAATCGAAAGGTTAACATTAACTCGCGGAAAAATCATCGCATCGGGACAGACGGATAAAATCTCGTCGAAGTTCTTATCAACAATTGAAAAATCAGGCTCATCTTTTTCAAAAATACCTTTCTGGAAAACAAGCACAGGTGCAATTTCGCCAATCGGTGCTTCGGAAAAGTTGAGATTTACCGAATAGAGTTTAACTCCTGCCTTCGCAAAATCTGCATAACGGTTGTTTGTCGTCTTGTAGGTTATGTAAGCCATCTCAGACACAGCTTTTCCGTTAACAAACAGCGTCGGCTGACCGTCAATACTTTTAACCTGCGAAATCATAAGCTCACCTCTTATGTAACTTCTGTTTTAATACTATCAAATTTATTTTTTGCTGTCAATAATTTGCTTTTTTGTTGCAAAAGAATTAAAAATTTGATATGCTTAAGTTGGCAACAGTCGAACCCTGCACGGTTTTGGAAGACAAATTTTCGCCCTGACTGCGGAAAATCCTTTTGCAATACGACAGTATTACTGCAAGTCTTTTTCTTGTCAGAACAAAAATTTTTATCTTACAAAACTGCTTCGCACCTAAAATTCTAAAGATTTTGGTGTAGCAAGGTGTTTTGAGTCGCCGACATACAGCGCGTATTTCAAGACGATAAAACGGCTTGATACGCCGAAAAATTTAAATTTTAGGCGTACAGTGTTCGACTGTCGCCAACTTGAATAAACATTATGGTTTCAAAGGAGTGTTTTTATGGCATTGCTTTTATCAAAAATTTTAAGAGTTCTTGTTTCTTTCCTTATGCTTTTTTCGCAGACTGCTCCGCAGTTTTTCGAACTGCCTGCAATACCGAGCGGACAGGAGGTTAATCTTGACGAAAGATTTGAGCTTGTCTGGGAGGAAGAGTTTGAGGGCGACAGCCTTGATATGACAAAATGGAACCACAACTGGTGGGAGGTTGAACGTAAGGGAGGTTACTGGCACGAGGATATGGTTGACGTGCGCAACGGCAACCTTGTAATCACTACGGCATATTTTACCGACCCTCCTGAAAATTATTACGAAGATTATTTTGCAACACATCCCGGTTCACACGAATACAAAGAAGGCTGGTACACAGCCTGCATCACAACAAAAGGTAAATTTGAACAGTGCTACGGTTACTTTGAGTGCCGTGCAATTCTTCCCGCTTCAAGCGGAATGTGGTCTGCATTCTGGATGATGAACACCCACGTTGAAGATGTTGACGGAAGCGGTCAGGACGGTACAGAAGTTGATGTCTTTGAATCAATGTACTACAAGGACAATTGGTGGGGTGCAGGCGGAGCCGTTATCAGCGGTATTCATTATGACGGATACGGTGAAGGACAGCAGAGTGCAAGCATCGGCAAGTGGTGGGTTGATAACCCGTACGAGCAGTACAACACCTACGGCCTTGAATGGACACCCGAAGAATATATTTTCTACATCAACGGTGTTGAAACAGGACGACTTTCAAAGGGCGGTGTTTCACAGAATCCCGAATATCTTATTCTTTCCTGCGAGGTTGCAGGCGAAAACGGTGTTGCATGGGCTGACCGTCACGGTGTCGGCAAGATGAGTATGGACACAGACGAAACCGCAGAGTTCATCGTCGATTACGTAAGAGTTTATAAACACAAATAAGGATTTTTTCAAATGACAGCATTGCTTATTGTTATCTATATTGTTTTTGTTTCTCTCGGCTTGCCTGATTCGCTTTTCGGTGCGGCATGGCCCGTCACACATAAGGATTTCGGAATTGCCGAAAACTTCGCCTCATATTACGGCATTATTACAGGTGTCTGCACGGGTGGTGTCGGCTTTATCGCAGGAAAAATGCTCCGCAAATTCGGCACGGCAAAGGTTACTCTTGTTTCAACATTTCTGACCGCCGCCGCACTTGTGGGAATGAGCTTTTCGCCGAACATCATCGTTTTTATGATTTTTACCGTCATTCTCGGTTACGGTGCAGGCGCAATTGATACGGGTCTTAACAACTTTATCTCGCTTCACTATGAAGCCCGTCATATGAACTGGCTTCACTGTTGCTGGGGTCTCGGCGTTACAATCAGTCCGCTTATAATGTCCGCTTTTCTGTCCGAAGAGCTGAGCAGCTGGCGAATGGGTTACCGCGTTGTTGCTTTGCTTCAGTTCTCAATAACTTTCATAATTTTCTTTTCTCTGAAAAAATGGGAGAAGGTTGAAAAAAGCATGGTTTCAAAAGAAGACAATGCAGAAGCAGGCAGCGGAAAGCTTCTTGACCTTCTTAAAATCAAAGGTGTTATAACAAGCATTCTTTCAATGGGACTTTACTGCGGTATGGAATTTTCGCTCGGCACCTGGGGCGCAAGCTATGCGGTTAACACATTTCTGATTGCTCCCGACGAGGCGGCAAAATGGGTTTCGCTTTACTTCGGCGGAATTATGCTCGGCAGAATCATCGCAGGCTTCGCTTCAATGAAGTTCAGCGACAAAACACTCATACGGGCAGGTATTGTTACCGCACTTCTCGGCATTGTCGTTTTCGCTCTGCCTCTTGGCAAAATCTCGCTTGTAGGATTTCTCCTTATCGGAACGGGATTCGGCCCGATTTTCCCGAGCATACTGCACGGTGTTCCCGAGCGATTCGGCACAACATATTCTGCCGACCTTACGGGGTACCATATGGGTGGTGCTTACGGCACAGGCTTTGCAATTCAGCTTATTTTCGGCTATGCTGCAACGCTTATCAGCTTTAAAATCACTCCGTTCGTGCTTCTTGCCCTCTGCGTCGGGGTTTATATTGCGAACGAGGTTACGCTGAAAACACTGAAGAAAAAATAAAAATAAGAGCTGTAAAAGACAAATTGTTTTTTACAGCTCTTCCACTTATATGCAATTATTCTGCTCTTTAACGTTTGCCTGAACCCCTGCAGATTGAACATTTGCCTCTGTTGGTATGGCAACTGTAACAAATGCGATTTTCTTTATCAGCAGCAGAGCTCCACAGGTATCCGTCTCCGCCACAAGTTTGGCATTTGCCGGAGCCTTTGCAAGTTATACAGTCAAGATAAGATTGGGAATTGTTCCCTGAATCTGAACCTATGTCTGAGCCGGAATTACTGTTACCCGAAAGATCGTTCAACGTGAGTGTTGTGCGGTCGCCAAAGTCTTTGAATTCGAAAGCATCAGGTTTGTAATATATTGACAAACCTACTACACCACTCATACCGTTTTTTTGAATAAAGACTAAGAGATCGCCTTTTACATCGAAATACTCATAATATATGTCGGGTACATCTTCTTTGCCGGTATAAGTAAAACCATATGTAACCGTGTTAACAGTGTGGACAGTCTCATCTTTTTCTGAGGTAAGCTTGAGCTGGTATTTAGGGTCTGACAACAGTGCGACATAGTCCCTGAAAGCTTGCTGGCCGTCATAGTCAGTCGCATAGCTCAAACAATGAAAGCCTTCTTTCTCCAAAAACTTATCCTCGTTGCGTGCAAGGCTGTTGTTGAAATATGCATCGGGGTCAGGAATCGTCGGACCGGCTAATTTTACGGAATCAGTGGGGTTATTTTTACTGTCGGTAGATTGTTTTGTATCGTCATCAGACAAATTTTTATAATCAAAGTCATCGCCGTTATAATGAAGCGTAAACTCGCTTATCTGCATACAGTTACCTGACTGAACATCAACAATTTCAAGTTTGAAATATTTGTACTCATTTTCAACATCAGCCAACTCAAAGTCACGCTGAACACCGTTTTCATCCGGCAGATCAAAATTTTTCACTTCTGTGGTAATAACATCCCAGTCTTCGTTATTATCGGAACCTGAAATAACCCATGCACGCGGATTTCTTCCTTTAAAGGTTGCGCAGTCATTACCGGTCACAAAGCTGTATCCGTTAATTTTAACCTCTTCACTTGCTTCAAAAACAACCTCTGCACCGTCAAAATTTACAACGCACCATTTTGTATCTGAATTACCGTCAAAAAGATTTTCTGCTTCTTCTCCCGAGCCTGCGCCCTTTGTGGCATTAAGAACCTCAAAAGTGATGTCAGAATATTCTTTTTCCTTTCCGCATCCGAAAAAGCTGACCGTCATTACAACGCACAAAAATATCGCCAAAACTTTTTTCATTTTTTTACCCCTTTTCTTTGATTTTATTTATTGATCTTCTTACTGAAATCAAGAAGTCTGACAACAACGGGAGAAAGAACGATGTTTACCGAAAGCTCAACAAGGAAGTTAAGCCCGACCATACCGACGATAAGGAACTGTGCAACGTTTGTGAATCCGCCTGCTGCGCCCCATTCCTTGATTGTGTCAAGGAAGAAAACAACACAGCCGAGAAGGAAAATTCCCGTGTTCACAATCGGACAGGCTATAGCCGCGAGAGTGACCGCAAGGTATCTGTTTTTCTTTTCAAACAATTTATAAACAAGTCCTGCAACAAGTCCGCAGAGAGTGCCTTTGACAAGAACGGTTATTATTGTGCCCGGTACGCTGACCGCAAGGAATGCCGCCGCATCCGTAAAAAGAACAACAACACCGAAGATAAATCCGAGCCACGTGCTGATTTTATAGTCACATAAAGCCGCACCGAGAACAATCGGAATAAGTACGAGCGAAATTGCGAACGGGCCGAGCTTTATGAACTGACCAAGCATTTGCAACACAACAACCAACGCTGTCAGGATTCCTCCGATTGCAAGATTTTTCACTGCCTGCGAATTTTTTGTATTTCTTCTTCCGTTTGCCATTTTATCACCTCTTATAAGTCTGACTAGATTATATCACTGCAAAAAACTATTTTCAAGAGTATTTGCGGTTGTCCGTTCAACTCTTTTATGCTATAATCGGAACAATAATATTACCGAGGTGCGTTATGAAACCTAATATTATATTCTATTTTTCTGACCAACAAAGATGGGACACCGTCAACGAAACGCTTATGCCGAATGTGACAGAACTTTCAGAGGAAGGTGTTCTTTTTGAAAACTCGTTCACCTGTCAGCCTGTATGCGGCCCTGCAAGAGCCTGCCTGCAGACGGGACAGTACGCGACGCAGAATAAATGCTATTGGAACGGGATAGCGCTTCCCGAGGACACAAAAACTCTTGCCGACCATTTCAACGAAAACGGCTACGATACAGCCTACATCGGCAAATGGCATCTTGCGTCCGACCGTTACCCGGGAATCGGAGTTCATTGCGAAAAAACTGCCGTCCCCAAAGAAAGACAGGGCGGATACAAATACTGGAGAGCCGCGGACGTGCTCGAATTCACATCGCACGGCTACGACGGTTTCGTTTTTGACGAAGACGGAAAGAAGCTCGTTTTCAATGGCTACAGAGCCGATTGCATCAACGACTTTGCAATTGAATACATAAATAATCACTCGGGCGAAAAGCCGTTTTTTATGTTCATTTCTCAGCTTGAGCCTCATCACCAGAATGACCATAAACATTTTGAAGGTCCGACAGAAAAAATTGAAAAATTCAGGAACTATCCTCTGCCCGATGACCTGACATTCCTGAAAGGAAATTACGAAGAAGAATATCCCGATTACCTTGCGTCAATAAATTCGCTTGACGACAATGTCGGCAGACTTGTTGCAACGCTCAAAGAAAAAGGAATTTATGAAAACACCGTGATTGTTTATACGAGTGACCACGGCTGCCATTTTCAGACACGAAACGAAGAGTATAAGCGAAGCTGTCACGAATCCTGCATCCATACTCCGCTGATTTTCGGCGGCGGTGCAGTCAAGAAAACTGAAAATATCGAAAACCTTGTCAGCCTTATCGACCTTCCGCCGACTCTTCTTCACCTTGCAGGAATCAAAATCCCCGAAAGCTATTCAGGAAACATCCTGCCTGTGAATGATGCTGACGCACCCGTGAGGGATTGTGTTTTTGTGCAGATAAGCGAGTCTCACATCGGAAGAGCCGTACGCACAAAGGAATGGAAATATTCTGCAAAGGCAAAGGGTTCAGGTTGGATAAAGCACAGTGGTTTAAAATACTACGACGATTTCCTTTACGACCTTGTCAACGACCCCTGTGAAAAAGTGAATCTTGTTGACGACGAGAAATATTCCGTCATCCTTGAAGAAATGCGTGAGCTTCTTTCAAAAGAAATGGTGAACGCAGGCGAGAAAAAGCCGACCTTTGCAAAGCCGAAAAAAGCACCTGAATATTAATATAAAAGAATAACCGGGATTCGTTGGAATCCCGGTCTTTTTTATCACATATGTTCAAGCGTTTTCTCAACAAGCTTTTCAATTTCAACTGTACCTACACCGAAAATCGAAGTATGAATCTTGCCGTTAATCGGTTTTATCCATTCTTTACCGATGCAGTCAATTCCGCCGCGCATACCCATAATCGAGCCGACGGTCGCACCGTTACAGTCCGTGTCAAAAGCCATTCCGACGGCCGTGCAGATTGACTTTCCGAAATCTCCCTCACCGTAAAGCAAGCCTGCAACAACAATCATCGCATTGGAAATTGTGTGACACCAGCCGTGGTCGGTGTGCTCGTCGTAATCCGAATGAATAATCCTGAAGCATTCGTCAAGAGTAACACCGTTTTTGTAACCGTTATAAATCTTCATAACAGCTTCGTGAAGTCTGGATGAAGCTGGAATCTGTGCAAGACCACCTAGGATAATATCGTCAATATTGTCTGTTACAGCGGCACAGGAAATCATAGCTGCAACAAACATTTCTCCGTAAACTCCGTTTTTAACGTGGGAAAGAGTAGCATCGTTATATGCCATTTCTGCTGCCGCCTCAGGGTTACCCGGATTGATGTATCCGAAATAGTCGCCTCTTATCTGTGCACCGATCCATTCACGGCAGACATTTTTATACATCGCTGTTGCAGGCGGTTCGATACAATTGATAACGTTTACATAAGCAATTCGTTCCGCTGTGAAGCAGGAAAGGATTGAAAGATACTTAAGCCACGCTGCACCAACGTCCTCAGCCTCAAACCACCTGCCTGATTCATCAACAATACGCTGTGCAAGAACTGTATAATTTGTGTCATCATCAATGGGCATTCCGTCAGTGTTGTCACCGTAAGACTTGTTTCTTAAAAAGAATTTGTAATGAGAGCAGACCTCGTCTGTTATGTCTGTGCTCAGAATATAGCGATGCATCGGATAATTACCTGTTTCTTTAAGAAGCGGAATAAGCTCTTCGCTCCTGATTCCTTCAACAGGCTTTCCGAGCAAACATCCGCAGGCTCTGCCTGTCCATGCACCGAGAAGCTTTTTTCGGAGAGTTTCAGAATCGGGAGCTGTTACCTTGAAATCATAAGCCTCCCTGAGTGCTTTGATTTTATCAAGGTCATTAGGCTCGTTGTATTTATATCCTGAACGGATTTTTGAATTAATAACTGTTTCAAAAATGAGCTCACTCAGCTTTGTCTTCATTTCTCCGCTTCGCATTGCCGCAGCGGATTCAAACAAAGCCTTATGCTTTTCAATATCAAGACCTTCTTCAATTGACTGATTGTATTCAGCCATAATATCCGAAGCATAACGGTTGAAAACCTCAACGTGGTTATGGTCAATTTTAATTTCAGTATCGTAAATTTTAGCAAACATAAAATCACCTGTTTGAGTCAAATTTTGCAATATCTTGTGAAAATTATACCATAACATGCTTAAACATTCAACACAATTAGCCGATTGATTTATATATGTAACAATGGTATAATTATTTAAATAGACATTAAAGGGGGATTTTATGAATTCATTCTTCCTTTCTGTTCTTGTGCTGTACGGCTCAATTGTTTCAATTTTTATGCAACCTTTTCCGCCTGCAGATACAAGTGATTTTACTCCCGTTATGCGCTTTATCATCACAAGTGACTCGCACATAACAACAATCGGAGATGTGCAGACAAGCCGACTTGAAAAGATGATCAAGTTCGGCTACAGAGAAGCAAAAAAAGACCCGAATTATAAAAATCTTGATGCAGTTCTTATTGCAGGCGATGTTACCGATATGGGTACAAAAATTGCATTCGGAAGCATCAAGGCTGCAACAGTACCCGTGCTCAGGGGCGACACTCAGTTCCTTGCGACTGTTTCAACCTCGCACGATGACCGCAATCTCGGCAAAGAATCGCTTGCTCTTTATGAAAAGATTATGGGTCAGGAAACAGACTTTCATCGTGTTATAAACGGATTCCACTTTATCGGAATTTCTGCTTCCAAAATTGAAGGTGAACATTACAGCGAATATCAGAAAGAGTGGCTTGTTAAAGAGCTTGACAAAGCTGTTGCGGATGACCCGAGCAAGCCGATATTCGTTCTTCAGCACGAGCATATTTCAAATACGGTTTACGGCAGCTCGGATTATGAAGGTTGGGGAATGCCCGACTTTGCAGAAATTCTGAAAAAATATCCTCAAGTTATCGATTTTTCGGGACACTCACATTATCCGATCAACGACCCCCGTTCAATCTGGCAGGGTGAATATACAGCAATCGGTACAGGCGGTCTTTACTATGCCGAGGTTACCGTTGACGACACAAAGACGGTTCATCCGTCCGGCTACAGAATGGCTTCAACATTCTGGATTGTTGAAATCGATGCAGAAAATCGTATACGGCTCCGAGCCGTTGACCTTGTTGCGCAGGAGTACCTTTGCGAATACATCCTGGAAGGACCTCTTGCAAGACAATACACACCTGAGCAACAGCTGTCTCGGTCCAAGGCACCTGCTTTTGACAAGAAAGCAAAAATGAAGGTAATCGGCAAAAGCGTTACTTTTGACGCAGCTGAATCAATGGACGGTATGCCGATTTTCCTTTACAGAGCGTTTGCTGTTGACGGTGACGGGAACAGGGTTCCCGTTGGAAAAACCGTGCCGAAATATTTCCGTGCAAACGTTCCCGACACGGTAAGAATCAATCTTGAGAATCTGCCCGATGGCGACTATAAGCTTGAGATTATTGCAGAAAACTGCTACGGTATTCAGTCAGAACCGCTTTGTTCTGATTAATATAAAACAATTAAGGAGAGCATTGAATATGAAAAAGATTTTCAAAAAGATTCTTGCAATGGCACTTTGCTGTGCTATGCTCGTGCCTATGGGTGCACTCGGTGCAACTGCGGCAACCGCTAAAGAAACCGAAACTGATTGCGGCGGTAAATGTAAACATTCACCCGTAATCGTTCTTCCCGGCATCAATCATTCACCCACATATCTTTATGACGAAAACGACGAACCGTATATGTACAACGACAGTCACGTCGGCGGTACACTCATTATCCTCAATGAGGCAGCTCTTTCAGCAGGAGCAATCATAAAAGCTGTAGCAGCTGTACTCGGCACACTTGCACTTCAGACAAATCTCGGCCTTGACAAGATTGCATACAACCTTGTTTCTGAAATCTTCAAATTCCAGAAATGTGACGAAAACGGTGACCATATTGAAAACCTCAAAACTCAGAGATGGAACCATTCTTTTGAACATATGACTCAGGATGACCTTGACTGGACATACAGAATGGTGCCGATGAAGTCACTTGTTGACGTAATCGGTGAAGACCACGCTTATTTCTTTACATTCAACCTCGTCGGTGATCCGATGAAGTCTGCAGACGAGCTTAAGGATTACGTTGAAATGGTCAAAGAGCAGACAGGCCACGACAAGGTTACATTCCTTCCTGTCAGCCTTGGTGGTACAATTCTTACAGCTTACCTTGAAAAGTATGGCCACGAAGACCTTGACCAGATTGTTAATGCTGTTGCCTGTCTTGACGGTACAGATATTCTTGCAGACTTTATGGCAAGAGAATGGCGTCTTGATGACGAATACCTCTATCATCAGTTTATTTCAAACATCTTTGTTGAATCAGAAGGTGTTCCGACACTCGGCTACCTTATCAACACAGTTCTTCACATCGTTCCGCGTTCGGGCGTTGATGCACTTCTTTCAGGTGCAATGAGTGCAATCCTTGATACTCTTATCCTCAACTGTCCTCAGTTCTGGGCTATGCTTCCGTCTTACAGATACGACGCACTTGCTGAAAGATATCTTTCAGACAAACCTGCTCTCAAGGCAAGAACAGATGCATTCCAGCAGGCAAGACTCAACCTTAAGCAGAACATCCTTGATGCTGTCGCTGACGGTGTTCGTGTTAACTCAATCGCAGGTGCAAACCTTGACCTCGGTGAAGAGATGTATACATACTTTAACATCGTTGCTTCTGCAGAAAAGGTTAACTCAGACGGTATCGTAAATCTTAACTCAACAACACTCGGTGCAACAGGTGCGGCTCACGACCAGACACTTGCTGACGTTGATTATGAAAAGAACACATATTGTAAAGATCCGACCCACAACCACGTTTCACCCGACAATATGGTTGATACATCAACAGCTGTTCTTCCCGAAAACACATGGATTTTCCTTGACCAGTATCACGAAGTCGGCCGTAACGACGTTGTGCTCAACCTTGCAAAGGCAATCATCCTCGGTGAAGTAACAGACGTTCATTCGGACCCTGAAAACTATCCGCAGTTCAACACTCGTTGCTACACATATTCTCTTCGTCGCTGGACACTTCCCGATGCAATGAAGGTTGATCAGTCAGCACTCAGCGCAGAAGATAAGGCAGAGCTCAATGCAGCAATTGCAGAATCAGAATCAGCACTTGCAATAACTGTTTCTGATCAGGCAACAGTCGACGCAGCTGAAGCAAGACTTAAGGCAATTCTTCACAAGATCGGTGCTGAAGGCTATGATAACATTGAACCTGAAAAAGAATCTCCGCTTGATTCCGTATGGCAGAGCATTACATATGCAATGAGTAAGGGTTCACTCTTCCTCCTCGGTGGCGGAAGCCTTGTTGACAGAATCCTCACTCCTGTAAGATGGCTCATCAAAACAATTTTCGGTTGATTGTTTGCGAAGTTAAATTAAAACAAAACATAGCAAAACACTTGCAAAGGTTATGTAACCCTTGCAAGTGTTTTTTTGCTGATTAAAACCGATTTAACAAATTCGGGTTTGTCGGAAAGCTTCAGAATTCTTACTTTCAGACATTGTTTTTTATAACAAAGATATTGAAATGTATCGGATTCTTACAAAAAAGGAGCTGTAAAAAACGAATTTTTACAGCTCCTTTGAATTTTTACTGAACGCTTTCGTAAAGCTCTACGAACTTCCCTGCAACAGTTGATGCTGTATGCTCACCGAATGAGATAAGGCACCATGTGTCTGTGTCAAACTCATCGTTCTTTTCGCTGTACTTCATACCTGCCATTACGAACTCGGGATCGGGCTCGATATAACCGATAGCGTCATTTGCAAGGTCGAAGATGATTGTGTTCTCGCCGAACATATCGCGGTAGCAATCGTACTGGAAGTCTTCAAGGCCGTCGCCGCCGTTAAGGATTTCACCGTAGTGTTCACCCGGGCTGATGAGAACCTGAAGAGAATCGCCAAGTTCCATATAGCCGCATTCTGTTACTTCGTAGTACTTTCCTGTTGTGTTGTCGTAAAGGAAGAAGTAATCTGTGATACCTGACTTACCGATGATGTCAAGAAGTACGTTTGAAACTTCGATAACGTACTGCATATTCTTGATGTTGAGCAACGGCTTGACAGGTGTCTCTTCAACGGGAGTCCAGCCTTCGTACCATACAGTGTAGTTTTCCTGACCCTCGTATTCTGCAACACTGAGGAAATCACCAAGCTCGAAGTTGAGAGCCTTACACTCTGCTTCTGTCAGGTCCATGCCGAGAAGCATATAGCCGATTTCCCAACCGTAACGAACAGCTTCTTCATATCTGCTGAGGTCAAGACCGTCGTTTGAGTAGTGGCGGTCATATGTAATTGTACCAACTGCACCCTGAATAAAGATGAAGTTGTAGCCTGCTGCGTTAAGAACTTCTTCTGTGTAAGGAATGAAGTCTGCAGAAATTACTGTGTGTCCGAAGCCTGAGTTTTCAGGATGAACACCGAATGTTGTGATAATTGTCGGAGTTGCGCTCTTATTATCCGGCATAAACTTAAGGCGGTACATATTGCCGTCGTAGTTGTAGGGAGCTGTTCTGTCACGGAGATATTCTGAACCGATATCCATCTTTGAAAGTGTGAGCTCGCCTGTCTTCATATCTGCATGAGCAGCCTTGATTGACTTAGCTGTCTGGTCAATGATTGTCTGAAGGAACTTGCGGTCAACACCACTCTTGAGGTCAGCAATGCCGAGTGCGCCGAGTGTGATATTGTTTAGAACGTTAGTTACAGTATCATCCCATACACCCTGAAGGTCGATACCTGAGTGAGTGTGCGTAACGGAAACGTTGATGCTTACGATGTCGTTAGCCTCAGCAAAATCTTTGACAGCAGCACGGATAAGTCTTACGTCTGCGTTTGCAATACCGATTGCATCAAGAACACAGAAAGCAACCTTGCCTCTGCCTGAACCGTCATCAAGGATGATTGTACGAACCCAGAGACCGTCGAATGTTTCTGTTGTTTCTGCCATAAGACCGTAGCCGCCCATTGTATAAGGAACTACGCCAAAGTCGTCAGGAAGGATTGATTCCTGAGCGTAACCGAGGCTCCATCTTGCACCCTGTGCAGGCTCGTCAAGGAACTCGTCCATACCGGGGAAGAAGTTTTCATAATCGTCAAGGTTGAAATCCTGATAAGAATTCAACGCAGGCGTTTTCGGGATGAAGAGGTTGATTGCCTTACCGAGAACCGTGATAAGGATGTTTGAAAGAGTGTTTACAATCTTTGCAAGACTGTGCATAAACACTACTTTGAGGCTCGTTGATGAAAGAGCTTCGAAATCGTCACCAAGCTTTTCAGCTGTGTCCTTAACGAAATCAAGAGCTGTATCGATGTCGATATCAACGGGAATTTCGGGCTGTTCAACTGTTGTGTCAGTCACCGATGCTTCGGAAGCTTCTGCAAAAGCCGTTACAGCTGCGGGAACCATAAGGCTGAAGCAAAGAATGACTGAGATAACAGAAAGAAGTAACTTTTTCATAATATATCTCCTTTCAATCGGGTATGAATACACATACCCATAGTAAATTAATTATACCATATTTTTGCGTTTTTACAATATAAAACAATGGATTAATTTTTTGTTTAAAATGACCAAAGGGAAGCTTGACGCTCCCCTTTTGAAATTATTTGCCTATCAGCATCTGCATTGCATTAAGCAGTATGTACACAAAAAATGCATTTCTCTTTTTACAGAACATGAAAAACAATTTCCAATGAATCGGGAAATATGAAAAATCAAGATTTTTGTACGCTTTTGTATATTGGTCCGAAGAAAGAATTGTTTTTAAATTTTTTATTCTTCGCGAATGTGACGCTTTGTTGCAAAGCTCGTTTAAACCCAGACCAATCATACTAAGGCAGATGCGGTTATCAAGTGCTTTGTGAAAATCCTCACCGAGGTTATTTTCGTCAATGCACTTTCTTATTCTTGAATAAAGCTCCGACCACTGAGAAAAGAGCTTTGATTTGTAGCTTCTTGTCAGCGAGGTTTCATTATCCTTGCGGTAGTGATTGAACGACTTATCGATAAAAAAGCTTCTTTTGGCAAAGCAGAAATAATACATATTAAAAAGTAAATCTTCCGTGCCGATGATTTTTGTATCCACAAACTGAAGATTGTTTTCTTTGATTATGCTTGCCGTATAAAGCTTGCCCCACGCAGTTACGAGCGCATCCGTATTCTCAGGGTTTCTTAATTCTTCGCCCGTAAGCCCTGCAAGACGGCGGTGAAGATTCCGCGTTGCATTTTCATCAAAGCTTCTGCTACCGTCAAAGATTTTTTTCTCTATTGACTTATTCGGAAACTCGCGTATATAACCCCACATAACCGTATCGGTATTTTCGGAATATTTTATTGCCGTTTCAATAGTTTCAACATCCATCCAATCGTCTGAATCGAGAAATACGATATAATCTCCCGTTGCGAACGCAATCCCTGTGTTTCTCGCACCCGAAAGACCTTTATTTTCCTGGTTTATGATTCTGATTCTGCTGTCCTTTTCAGCATAACTTTCAAGAATCGCAGAAGAATTGTCGGGCGTGCCGTCGTTGACACAAATTATTTCAAGATTTTTATAAGTCTGTCCGATAACGCTGTCGAGGCATTTCGGCAGATACTTTTCAACATTGTAAACAGGAATAATAACGCTGACCAACTTCATAAGCAACGTCCTTTGAAAATTATTTTTTCTTGAAAATTATAAGCTTACTGAAAACATAATTAAGAATAACTACAATCACGGCAATAATGAGCTTAATAACCATTTCACCGCTTACAAAAGGCAATTTTAGAACTTTTTCAAGATGCAACCAATCTATCATTGCGAAAAGACCAAGCTCTTCAATTCCGAGAGTCAGCAACCTCGCCCCTGTAAAAGACAGCATCTCTTTTAAAAGAACCGTGGGCCTCCAACTCCTGCTTTCAAAAACAAAAAGCTTGTTTGTTGCAAAAGCAAAAACAACCGCCGCAACCCACGCAATCGCGTTTGCCACAAGTATGTTCATCCTGTCTTTACAAAGGGCGAAAACAATCAGATTGACAACTGTTGTCATTACGCCGAAAAACAGATAGGAAATAACCTCTTTTGAAACAACTTTGCGAATGAGATCCATTATTTTCTCGTTTTTTATAAACTTTCCGCAAATTTCATGAAATTTAGTAAAAATCTTATCCATAAAAACTCCTAAAAAATCAACTCAACTTTTAAATTATAATACCCCACTGCGCTAAAGTCAAGCAAATACCCTCTTGCATTTTTTCATCAGTGTGATAGAATACTATAATAGATTTGGCAGAAGGAGGCGAAACTATGTCACAAAGAACAGATAAGGCTGTTGAGCTTTTCAAAAGCGGTTTTAATTGCTCGCAGGCTGTTTTTGCCGCCTTTGCAGGCGAATTCGGAATGGACGAAGAAACAGCACTTAAGGTTTCGGCCGGTCTTGGTGGCGGTGTCGGCAGAAGCCGCGAGGTGTGCGGTGCCGTAAGCGGTGCAGCGATGCTCGTCGGATTTAAATACGGTGCAACAACCGGTGATGATGCGGAAGCAAAAGCAAAATGCTATGCAGTTGTTCAGGAAATCATTGCCGAGTTTAAACAAACCAATCCGTCAATCGTATGCCGTGAGCTTCTTGCGTTGGGCGAGGGCGAAAACACAAACCCAACACCCGAAGCAAGGACACAGAATTATTACAAAAAAAGACCTTGCGTGCAGATTGTTGAAGATGTCGCACGAGCCGTTGAAAAAATATTATTCTAAGGAGATTTGAACCATGGGTTGTACAGGAGATTGTTCAAGCTGCTCATCAAGTTGCAGCGAAAAGAAGGATTTACACGTACCGTGTAATGAATACAGTAAAGTAAAAAAGGTTATCGGTGTTGTCAGCGGTAAGGGCGGTGTCGGCAAGTCACTCGTTACATCAATGCTTACAACTGCAATGCAGGTTAAGGGAAACGCTTGCGGTATCCTTGATGCTGATATCACAGGTCCGTCAATTCCCAAGGCTTTCGGTGCCAAGGGACCTGCAATGCAGAACGAGATGGGTCTTCTTCCCGCACAGACAAAAACAGGCATCAAGCTTATGTCAATAAACCTTCTTCTTGAAAAAGAGGATCAGCCCGTTATCTGGAGAGGTCCGGTTATTTCAGGCGTTATTCAGCAGTTCTGGCAGGAAGTTTTCTGGGGCGATGTTGACTACATGTTCGTTGATATGCCTCCGGGAACAGGCGACGTTGCGCTGACTGTTTTCCAGTCACTTCCCGTTGACGGCATCGTTATCGTAACAACTCCGCAGGATCTTGTTACAATGATTGTTAAAAAGGCTGTCAATATGGCAAATATGATGAACGTGCCGATTCTCGGTATCGTTGAAAATATGAGCTACCTTGAATGTCCCGATTGCGGAAAGAAGATTTCTGTTTTCGGTGAAAGCAAGATTGACGAGGTTGCGGCAGAAATGAACATTCCCGTTCTCGCAAAGCTTCCGATCAGAAGCGAAATCGCAAGCCTTGTTGACAAGGGTGCTGTTGAGCTTGCAGAAATTTCTGAACTCTACGATGCAGCTGACAAAATCAAAGAGATTCTCGGCTAAAAGGAGATGTTTCATATGTCTGTAATTTTCAGCAAAATCACGGCATTCTTTATGTCGATTGTCACCGCAATTTCGCTTTTGCCCGTAAACCTTGTTAAGACAGTTACCCGTGATGACGGTCTTATTGCAAAAATCGGTTTTTCTGCTTATAACAGCAGCGCTGAAAAGTTTTTTGAAAACCCCGATACGGACACAGACTTTGTTCCGCAGGGACTCGCCTACAGTGATTACCTTGACAAAGTTCTCATCTGCGGCTATATGAATACTGAGGGCAATTCAAGAATTTACGTTGTTGACCCCGCCAGCGGAGAAACTGAAAAGTATGTTTCGCTTATAGAAGTTGACGGCGATGATTACACAGGTCATTGCGGCGGAATCGCAACCTTTGAAGGCAATGCCTGGGTCGTTTCGGGCAAATATGCACGCAGACTTTCCCTTGATATTCTTAAGAATGCCGAAAATGAAGCTTCTGTTCAGTTCGCTGATGAATTCAACACGGGTACAAGAGCATCGTACGCTAACTGTTCAAACGGTATTCTCTGGATTGGTGAATACCATAAGGACGGTGACGATTACGTAACGGAAGACAGCCATCATCTTACTTCACCTGACGGCGATGAAATGTTTGCGTGGACTTGCGGTTATGTTCTTGAAAGCGGAAATCCGCAGGGTTTCACATACAAGGGAAATACAAAAGCGATTGTTGCTCCCGATTTTATTCTTGAAACCGAATCAATGTGTCAGGGCTTTACACAGCTTCCCGACGGCAGATTTGTTACAAGCATTTCAGGTCAGATTACAAAATCAGAGCTTAATTTCTACGAAAATGTTCTTGACGGTAAAGCGGACGACAAGGTTGAGGTTTCAGGAAAAGAAGTTGACCTTTATTTCCTTGATTCAACAGCAAGAGTTGATTCATTGAAAGCACTTCCGCGTTCCGAAGGTGTCGATATGTACGACGGCAAACTCCTCGTTCTTTACGAATCAGGCTGCAGAAAAATGCTTGCCGCACAGATTGTAAGAACGGATTATATCTGGAGCATAGAAGTTTAATACAGTTTTAAACAGCACGGTAATCCGTGCTGTTTTTTGTTTTAAAACATTCCTTTTACGAAATATATATGATATAATACCTTCATGGTAACAAGAGGAGAATGTGTATGAGTATTTGTTTTGAAATATCTGAAAATTTGCAGAAGGGTAAAGCAAAAATCGTCAAAGAGCTTGTACAGAAAGCTGTTGACGACGGCTTTTCCGCTTCACAGATTCTCAACGACGGACTTCTTGCAGGTATGGCGGTTATCGGTGAGAAATTCAAAAACAACGAAATATATATCCCCGATGTCCTCGTTGCCGCAAGAGCGATGAATATGGGAGCAGAAATTCTTAAACCGCTTCTCGTTTCGGACGGTGTTCAGGCAACAGGTAAGGTTTGCATCGGAACCGTTAAGGGTGACAAGCACGACATCGGAAAGAACCTTGTAAAAATGATGATGGAAGGCAAGGGACTTGAGGTTATCGACCTCGGTACAGACGTTGCACCCGAAACCTTTGTTGACACGGCTATTGAGCAGAACTGTCAGGTTATCTGCTGTTCAGCCTTGCTGACAACAACAATGGATGTTATGGCTGATATTATAAACACCGCGGAGAATGCAGGAATCAGGAGCAAGGTTAAAATTATGATTGGCGGAGCACCGATAACAGAAGATTTCCGCCACCGTATCGGTGCAGACTGTTACGCTCCCGATGCCGCAAGAGCCGCCGATTGTGCGGTTGAACTTTGCAAAAGATAATTCTTCGGTGATTTTATGAAAGAAAAAGCTAAAAAAATATTAAAAAACAAGAACAAAACCGTTCCGATTCTCTCTTTCCCCTCTGCTTCACTTCTGGGCATATCGGTGCGCGAGCTTATCGCCTCCGCAGATATGCAGGCAAAAGGGATGAGAACAATTGCAGAAAAATGCCCTGTTGGTGTTTCTCTTAATATGATGGATTTATCCGTTGAGGCTGAAGCCTTCGGTGCTGAAATCCGATTTTATGACAACGATGTTCCGACCGTTGAAAGAGGAATTATCGATAACGTTTGCAATGCAGAAAAGATATCCGTTCCTGAAATCGGTTCGGGAAGAACAAGTATATGCATTGACGGAATAAAAAAGGTAAAAAAGCTGATAACCGATATTCCTGTTTTCTGCGGTGTAATCGGTCCGTATTCGCTCGCAGGCAGACTTTTTGATATGACGGAGCTTATGATGGAATGCTTCGACAGCCCCGACGAGGTCAGAATTCTTCTTTCAAAAGCGACTAAATTTATCATAAAATACATCAAGGCATTCAAAGAGGCAGGTGCAGACGGAGTTATCCTCGCCGAGCCTGCAGCAGGTCTTCTTTCCCCTACCCTTGCAGAAGAATTTTCAATGCCGTTTGTTCAGCAGATTTTTGAAGAGGTTAACAGCGACGATTTTATACTTTGCTATCACAACTGCGGTGATACTGCTGAAAATATGTTTGATATGATATCAGAGCTCTCCGCAGATATCATTCACCTTGGCAACGCAATTAATATAAAAAAAGCTCTTGAAAACCTTCCGAACGATAAAATTGTTATGGGCAATGTTGACCCCGTTTTATTCAGCACGGGTTCTCCCGAAGAAATACGGACCACTGTTCAGAAAATTTTTGACGAATGTTCATTGTTCGATAATTTTATGATTTCAACAGGTTGCGATGTTCCGTCCGCGGCAAAGTGGGAAAATATCGATGCATATTTCGAAAAAATAAACGAACTTTATAAATGATTAAAACCGCCTCGAACACAGCTTCGAAGCGGTTTCTTTCTACTCTCTCGAGAGCTTATATATAAGTTCATATGCAAATTCGAGGTCATCAACAGAACAGTGCTTCTGAACAAAATGTGATGTGCAGCATATCCACCGTTTGCCTTTAAGAAGCGAGAACACCCGCCTGATTTCCTTTTCAAGTTCGTCCCTGTTCATTATTCCTATGGCAGACTGAACACAGATTCCGCCCATAATTGCAAAACCTTCGGAATAATTTTCAAGATACATTTCAAGCGGCATACCCGCATTTTCCTGCCACGGATGAACAACATCAAACCCGATGTCACGCACACCGTCAAGCACCTTTTTTATACATCCGTCGGAATGAAGGCTTGCGAATACACCTTTTGTGTGAATGTGGTCAACAATCATCTTCATATTAGGATATATAATTTCCTGCCACGTATCGGGGCTGAAAAGCATATCCTTCTGTGAACCCCAGTCGTCTGAAAGATGTATCATATCCGCACCGAGTGAAATGCATTTATCTGCAAAGCGGATTGTCCATTCTGCCTGCCTTCTGTAAAGCTCACAAAGCTCCTCGGGATAGAGTGCGGTATACATAAGATGGTCTTCGATACCAAAAACCGTATTGAAATGCTCAAACAAACCCGGTGTCTGCACATAGCAGAATCGGTTTCTCTTTTTATGATGCTCAATATCCCTTTTCATCTGTTCAAATTCCGCATCGTTATCAGGCGATGTGAAAAGATTATAGTCAAGAAGCACATCGGGACTCAGCTCGTCGTGACGGCTTCGTATAATATCGAAGGATTCACCATCAAACGACCACGGGCCGCCGAATATATGGGCCGCATCGAATTCGAATCGGTCTTCAAAAGCTTCAACGCTTCCGAACTTTTCTGAAATTTCATCGTTCAGATTTTCTTTTATCCAACCGTAAATCGGCTGTCGGTCAGTTTCTTTGCCGAGAATAGTATTTCGTACCCTTTCGGTGCTGTTCATGCAGATATCCCTCTTTCAATCTGTACTACAATCCGATTATAACACAGGTATATTTATTTTTCCATAATAAAAATCTCCGCACAGAGAGCCTGTACGGAGATTTAATCTTTCGGAATTTAATTTTAGCCGAGTGCAACCATGCTGAAAACAAGTGCGAAAAGAGCAACTGTTTCGCAAAGACCGACAACCGTGATGTACTGTGAGAAACCTTTGCCTGTTTCAGCAAGAGCGTCTGCACCTGCGGCACCTGCCTTACCCTGAACAACAGCTGAAACAGCCATTGCAAGACCTGATGCAATACCGAGACCGAGAAGGAATGCAGGGTCTGCTGTTGATGAACTCATCTGCTGCATAAGAAGGAAGCCGTAGATTGTCTGTGTAAGCGGAGCACCTGCGAAAACTGTAAGAATGAACGGTGCTGCTTTATTGTTCATGTAGCACTTTTTCCAAGCGCCGATTGATGCCTGACCTGCAATACCGATACCGATTGCAGAACCTACTGCGGCAATACCCATTGCCATAGCTGTTGCTAATAAACCAAAATTCATAATAACTCTCCTTAACTGTTAATTTCTTCTTCAAAGGGTTTGAATTTATGACCACTCCAGGACATATCAAGATGCGATGAAAACTCCAGAGTGTTAAGTCTGATTCCGTGAACGATAACGGACAGCACATTGAGTATCATATTAAGTCCGTGACCGAACACAAGAAGCACGATTGCGAGAATCATAAACAGGAAGTTGCCGAGCAACGGTCCTGCGAGCTCATTGACTGTTGCGGAAATTGCCGCACCTGCAAGTCCGACCGCCCAAAGACGGATATACGAAACGATATCCGAGAAAACATTTACAACGCCGAGCAATACGGAAACGATATTCGTAAGGCTTGCAAGGATTGACTTTATAATGCTTCCCTCATAGTTCGAGAATACAAAGCTCATAACGAAGCCTGCGATTACAAGAACAAGGGCAACCGTGCCGACGGGAATACCGCCGATTACAAGCCCGAACGGGAAAACCTGCGCATTTACAACGAAGCTCAGCACCACATAAAAGATACCGAAAAGTTGAAGTATTGCGCCGATATCGCCGAGAGCCTTGATTGATTTTCTGTTGCGTGCGGCAACCTTAAGGTGTGCCACGGTAAGCTGAACAAGAGCCAGCGAGAAGCAGAAAATCTGCAGATTCTGTGCCGTTGTAAGCCCGTATTCACCGTTTGTCCAGAAGGGATACCAGATTCTGTCGGTGTAGACATTTGAAATGAACGGTATTGAAAGCTTCTGAAGCCACACGGGAAGCCGGTCAGCCGAAAGACCGAACCATGTGCAGGTAAGCGTTCCCCAGAGGATTGTTGACAGACCGAAAAGTCCGATCAACAGAAATGCAGGAGGAACTTTTTTCTTTGATGCGACTGTTTTTGCAATCAATCCACCCGTTACCGCACAGATGAAAAGTCCGTAACCGCCGTCACCGAAAATTATTCCGAAGAATATGAGTATAAATCCGAGGAACCAACCCGAAATATCGTATTCGAAATATCCGGGTACAGTGCCGAGGAAATCGGTCAGCGGATAAATAAGGCTTACAAACTTATTGTTTTTAAGCTTTGTCGGAACATTGTCCTCTTCTGTCGGGTCTTCAACAAGAAGTCCCCATGAGTTGTCCTTTGCGGTCTTTTTTAGGCTGTCGAGGTTTTCTTCCTCAACATAACCCGTGAAGTACGAAACAGAAACATCAGCTTTTCCGTCAGCAGAAAGGCTTTCGTTCGCCATTCCTGTTGCATAAACTTCAAATTCAATCTCTTTTTCACAGGCTTTGACTGCCTTTTTGATAGCGTCAGCGTAACCTGCAAAGGAAGAAATCTTTTCGTCAAGTTCTTTTATTCGGTTGTTCAGGGCTTCAATCTTCTGTCTGATTTCAGCCGTTGATTTTTCAGGCAACTCAAACCGGAACGACTTCAATGAATCAACAATCTCGTCCTCGCCTTCAAGACCCGATTTAATCAACAGGAACTTAACCGAATTCTTTGTTTGCTGAAAACTGAGAGTTTTAACGCTTTCGCCAAGGGCGGCGTACTCTGCTTTCGGCATTTCATAAAGCGTGATGTCAACACCTTTTCCTGCAAGCTCATTGAGCTTTCCGGGGTCAAGCTCACCCCAACCTGAAAGTCGGTCAAGCTCTGCACTGAGAGTAATCAACTCCGCGGAACACTGCTTTTTCTCATCCTCAAGTGCAAGGATTTCCTTTGATACGGAAATCGCCTTGTCAGTGTCAATATTTTCCTGCTTTATCTTTTTGTTTTTCTTTTCCGTTACGCTGAAAAACGCACTTTCAAGAATTGAAACTCTTTCCTTGAGCTCTTCGAGCTTTTTGCCTGAACCTTCAACAGCTTCAATGTGAAGAATTCCTAGCTTGCGTAGTTTTTTGAGCGTATCGGATTTTTTATCTCCCATAATTATGAGAGAAACTTTTTTCATAGGCACAATCATGACGAGTACACCTCCGTTCCCGAAGACACTTCGTTGCGTGCCGCAATTTTGCGTTTTGAAATCTTTGAACGGACAACGGCACTAACCTGCTGGTCCGCCATATAAATTGATATTTTTTTGATGTTATCCTCTGTTTCGGGGATTTTGACCTTTTCAAACAGATTAACTCTCTGCGATGTTGCGCGAAGCTCATCTTCAAGAAGCCGTACCTGCTCGTCCAACACTTCCGCCTCAATGTCAAGCGACATAGCCTTTTCCATATGATTTGCGGCGATGTCCACCCAGAGTGGAGTTTCATATAAATCATAGTCGCCTCGGGCAAAGTCCGCACCTTCATAAACGGGAATTTCAACACCTGCAATATTTCCCGAGCCTTTTCGGATATTGCTTACTGTGATTATTCCGTCAGGGAAGGCATCCGTTTCACTGAAAACGGCAATCCAGGAGCTGAAGCCTTTTTCAAGGTCTTCTCTTTCTTTCCTGACCGCTTCCGCTTTTGCTTCAATTGTTCGGATTTCAGCCTGAAGCTGCTGTTTTTTGAGTGTCAGAGTAGGCAAATATCTCCGATACATTTTGAGGGCATCCTTCTGTATCTTTAACTCGTTTTTAGTCAGTTTGATTTTTGCCACTTTAATCCTCCTTTATCTGACGGGCCAGAACTCGTCTGTAAGGTCGGATTTGATGCCTGTTTCATCCTTTTCAAAGCATTCTGAAAGGATTTTCCATCCCATATCAAGGGATGCTTCCAAAGTAAGGTTTACGGACAAATCCATAAGTCTTTCTTCGAAAAGTTCGCCGTATTTAAGGAGCTTTTCGTCCCAACGTGTCATTGCAAAGCCCATGTTTTTCTTCTCAATTGTTTCTTTGTATGAAGAATACAAGCGGATCATTGCGTCCATAAGTGCACGGTGGTCCTTACGGGTTTTGCTGTTTACGTTCTGCTTGAGTCGTGAAAGAGAACCGAACGGCTCAATTCTGCCGCCCTTGAGATAATACTGACCCTCTGTGATGTAGCCTGTATTATCGGGAACAGGATGTGTTACGTCATCACCGGGCATTGTTGTAACGGCAAGAACCGTAACCGAACCTGAATTTGCAAAGTCAACAGCCTTTTCATAACGTGATGCAAGCTGTGAATAAAGGTCACCGGGATAACCACGGTTAGAAGGAACCTGTTCCTGAGTGATAGCGATTTCTTTCATCGCATCGGCAAAGTTTGTCATATCGGTAAGGAGCACAAGCACGTCCTTATCCTGCAAAGCAAACTGCTCAGCAACAGCAAGTGTCATATCGGGAATCATCATACATTCAACCGTCGGGTCAGATGCTGTGTGGATGAACATTACGGTTTTGCTGAGAGCACCGCCGTTTGAAAGTTCCTCTTTAAAGTAAAGGAAGTCGTCATATTTAAGACCCATACCGCCAAGCACGATAACATCCGCTTCAGCCTGAAGGGCAATTCGTGCAAGAAGCTGGTTGTACGGTTCACCTGAAATCGAGAAAATCGGAAGCTTCTGCGAAACAACAAGAGTGTTGAACATATCAATCATCGGGATGTTTGTTCTCATCATTCTGTTTGCAAGAATACGCTTTGTCGGGTTAACCGACGGACCACCGATCGGAGTCATATTTTCTGTAAGTGCAGGGCCTTTATCTCTCGGTTCACCTGAACCATTGAAAATTCTGCCGAGGAGGTCTTCGCTGAATGAAACTCGCATTTCATTGCCAAGGAAGCGAACCTCGTCACCTGTTGAAACGCCCTGACCGCCTGCAAAAACCTGAAGCGAAACAATGTTGCCGTCAATCTTATTTACCTGAGCAAGTGATTTGCCGAAGCGTGTATTGATCTGTGCAAGCTCGTTATATTTTACGCCTTCTGCACGGACGGTGATAACGTTACCTGTAATGGATTCAATTCTGTTAAAAACTTTATTCATTATCACTCACCATCCTTTAACAAAAGCTCTGCCGCACGTGTTATTGAGCCCTGACCGTCAGCATACATTGCATCGATTTCAGCCTCTGCTTTTTTGAATGCATCGCTCAGGAACTCAGTATAGTTCCAGTCGATGAACTTCTGACGCATACGGTTGAAGAAAACTCGTGCATCATCTTTATTGTCAAGGGCAAAATCACTGCCGAGAATGTTTATAAGCTTATCCGTAACATAACGCTGACGTGCTGTTGTACAGTTTGATTCAACAGCATCGAATGAGTTCTGCTGAAGATAAACCGCGTCAAGCATTTCAGCCTTAAGGTAAACAATATAGTCTGCAAGGCTTGTGCCCTCTTCGCCGACAACCTTCATCATTGAGCCGATTTCATCACCGTGAAGAAGAATATTTTTGCAGAAAGCTGACTTTGCAGAATCTGTAACTGTCTTATATTTTGACCATGAAATAAGCGGGTCGATTGCAGGATATTTTCTTGCATCCGAGCGTTCACGTGAAAGACCGTGGAACGCGCCGACAACCTTGAGCGTTGCCTGGGTTACAGGCTCTTCAAAGTTACCGCCTGCGGGAGAAACCGTACCGCCGATTGTAACGGAACCCTTGCTTCCGTCGGGAAGACGTACACAACCTGCTCTTTCGTAGAATGCCGCGATATATGATTCAAGATATGCCGGGAAAGCTTCCTCACCCGGGATTTCTTCAAGTCGTCCTGACATTTCACGGAGTGCCTGTGCCCAACGTGATGTTGAGTCCGCAAGAAGAAGAACGTTGAGTCCCATCTGGCGGTAATATTCAGCAAGTGTTACTGAAGTATAAACAGAAGCTTCTCGTGATGCAACGGGCATTGAAGAAGTATTACATATAATAATTGTACGTTCCATAAGTGAACGGCCTGTTCTCGGATCAACAAGCTCGGGGAACTCCGTGATTGTTTCAACAACCTCACCTGCACGCTCACCGCAAGCTGCGATGATAACGATATCAACATCTGCATACTTTGAAGTTGTGTGCTGAAGAACAGTTTTACCTGCTCCGAACGGTCCGGGAATACAGTAAGTACCGCCCTTTGCAACGGGGAAGAAGGAGTCGATAAGACGTACCTTTGTTTCCATTGTTTCTGTCGGTGCAAGTCTTTCGCTGTAGCATTTAACAGCTCTCTTAACAGGCCATCTGAAAGACATTGAAACAGGAATTTCTCTGCCTCTTTCGTCTGCAAGAACAGCGACTGTTTCGTTTACGGTGTATTCACCCTTGTCTGCGATTGACTTAAGAGTGTAATTTCCGAGAAGATAGAACGGAACAAAAATCTTATGAGTGAACGGTCCTTCGGGAACTGTACCGAGATATTCGCCTGCACGAAGATTGTCGCCAACCTTTGCCGTGGGAGTAAATTCCCATTTCTTTTCGGCATCAAGCCCGTCAGCGTAGTTACCTCTTTCAAGGAACCAGCCTGCCTTTTCAGCCAATACTGGCAACGGATTCTGAAGTCCGTCATAAATCTGTCCGAGAAGTCCGGGTCCGAGCTGTGCAGAGAGCATTTCGCCCGTAAAATCAACGTCGTCACCGCACTTTATGCCGCCGGTCATTTCGTAAACCTGAATCTGTGCGATGTCACCGCGGATACGGATAACCTCGCTTTTGAGCTTTGTATTGTCAACATTAACGAAGCAGATTTCGTTCATCGAAACATTGCCCTCAAACCTTACGGAAACAAGGTTGCCGTTAATGCTTACTACCTTACCTTTGTTTTCGGTCATTGTATAACCTCCGATCTTTCTCCGTTCAAAATGGAGCTGTAGATATTTCTGTATGCGGATTCTCCGCTTTCTGTGTCAAATTTTCTTATACGCTCAACGAGCTTCAGCTTCAGCCCGTAATAGAACACATATTCTTCCGAGAAAGAATCCATTGGTCTGAGCGTTTCAAGGAAATCAAGGCGGTAACGGTTAAGGAGCTTTTCCGCTTGCATCGGACTTTCGCTTTCAATAGCAGTACGAGCCGCCTGCAAAAGTGTTGGTGAGAAAGACTGATTCCCCGCATCAAATTGCTTGTTCATTTTATCCGCACGAAGCTTTGCAAGTGCAAGACGAAGATTGCGCTCGCCTTCGTTCCATTGTTCAACCAATACGGATGATGATTTTTCAGGATTCCTCGACGGGGCAAGCGTCAGCTTTTCAAATTCGAGCTGTGCTTTTTTACCGAGAAAGCGCTGACAAAGTTCCGTAAATCTCTCCTGCGTTATGGGCAACGGAGCACTTTCGGAAATCCCGTCAAGTGACGGCAATTGAGATATCAGATAATATTCAGCCATAATTATTCAGCCTCTTTCAGAAGTGCAGTAACCTTGGGACTGAGGTAATTTGAAAGCATATCCGTAACAGCCTCTGCAGAATAATCATAGTAAACTGCACCGTTATTTACGGCAATACGGAATCCGCCGTCAAAGCTATCGTTAGCCTTAAGTGTAACACCGCCGAGCATCTTTGCCTTAAGCTCCGCAAGAAGTGCACCTTCGAGCTTTTCAAGGTCAGCACTGTTAAGAATAACTGCGATATCCTCTGCCTCGGGTTTGCCTGTCCAGCATTCGACTGCATTGATGATAAGCTTTGCAAAAGCATCTGACGAATAAACAGCATTTACGTTTTCACCAACAATCGCTCCGAGCTCTCTTGTAACGCTTTCTCTGAATGAAATAAGAAGATTACGTCCTGCCTGACGGATTGCATCTTCGCCTGATTTTACGGTTTTTTCGTTTTCAGCCTTTGCATCAGCTATGAGCTTATCAGCCTGAGCCTGAGCGTCAGCGATGATTTTTTCCGCCTCAGCCTTTGCAGACAAAAGGATTGCTTCAGCCTGATTTTCAGCAACCTCTACACCGTCTTTTTTAATCTGGTTTATAAGCTCCCCGAGTTGTATTTCCATAATGTTTTCTCCTTTTTATAAATCTTGGTCATCTAAAATTTCTTTTATAATAAATTTGGGTCTTGCCTTGGTTTCGAGATAAATTTTACCAATGTATTCACCGATAACACCGAGGGAAA
>JAZSQQ010000047.1:0-38480 GCA_045538055.1 Acutalibacteraceae bacterium | reverse complement strand
GCAAAAATAAACAGCCGCACGTGAGCGGCTGCTTGAAATAGTAATGCGTTGTCAAACTTCTATGCCCCTTTCAGGGGCTTTGCCTGTAGGTGCCCCTTATAGGGGCTGTGCAAACCACTAGTTTACTAGTGGTTATGATTTAACTTCCATTTTGTCGATTTTTTCTTTGTTTGGTGTAACGTTTACCGAATAATAAATGTGATAAATAACCTTGCCCGGAGGAGCCCCCTGAGGTTTTTTGAGATGCTTTACGTAAGTGTAATCAACGGGCACAAGCTTGGCATCTCTTGCCTTGCTGTGATATGCCGCAATCTCTGCCGCTTCAACAATCGCATCGTCGCTGATTTCTTTATTGTCGCTGACGATTATAACATGCGAGCCCGGAATTTTCTGCGTATGAAGCCACATATCCGCTTTTGAAGCAGTTTTTAACGAAAGCTTATCGTTCTGCATATTATTTCTGCCGACGAGAACTCTGAACCCGTCTGACGTCATATATTTCATAGGCGGAAGAAGCTTCGGCTGTTTCTGATTGTTTTTCTTTTTGAATTTCATAAATCCGCTGACAACAAGTTCGTTACGGATTTCTTCAATTTCAGCCTGAGTTGAAGCTCTGTCAAGGGAATCCGCGACTGTTTCAAGGTATTGGAGGTCAGTCTGTCCTTGCTCAATAAGCTCCGTCAGCATCGCTTCGGCCGTTTTAGCTTTGCGGTAGTCCTTGAAATATTTCTGCGCATTTGCGGCAGGTGTTTTGGACGGGTCAGCTTTGATTCTTATCGGCTTGTTTTCGTCGTAATAATTTTCAAGGTCATAAAAAGCCGCACCTTTTTCAAGTCTGTAGAGGTTGGCGTTGATAAGCTCTGCACTTATGCGAAGCTGCTCTCTGTCTGCGCACTGTTTAAGTTCAACCTGCTGAAGATTGATTTTCTTCGAAATTCGCGCAATTGCAGAACCGAGGAATTTAACAAGATCCTGTGCCTTCTGCCTTGTTCTGTCAAGTCTGTCGCATTCAAAATAAAACTCATCAAGAAGCTCGGAAAAGCTTGGCTTTTCTTCTGAGGTGTATTTTGCTCCATATTGATTTATCGGCATAAACGAAAAGTCAACGGGTTTTCCTGTTTCGTCCTTGAGCATAAAAGCAACAGCATTGCCTGTTTCAACAATCTGTCTGAGGTTATCGATTTTATCCTTGAGAGCTTCAAATCCTGCGTCACTTACTTCGTCAACGAAATACTCGGAAAACTCGCCTGCAAGCTCGCGGCTCGTAAGCGGTGATACGCCCTGAAGTGACGAAAGAATTGCAGAAGAAAGAGTTTTCGTTTCAAATGTTTTAATTTGCGAAATGATGTTATCTGTTGAGTGCTCAAGTATATTGAGCTTGTTCTGCGGCGGGGGAGAAGTGTATCTGAATCCCGGAAGAATCTGCCTCACCGTCGATTGACTGAGGTCAACTCTTTTAAGGGCATCAATGATTTTTCCTTCCTCGTCGAAAAGAATGATGTTGCTGTGCTTTGCCATAATTTCAATGGACAAAGTAAGTTTCACTCTGTCGCCGATTTCATTTGTTGCGTCAAAGTCAATATAAAGCACTCGGTCAAGCTCGGATTGCCTGATATCAACAAGAGATGCATTGACGAGCCTTTTTCTCATCAGCATACAAAACATCGGCGGTGTTGCGGGATTTTCGGGTGCATGTTGAGTGAAATGAATTCGCGGACTGTTTGCACGCACGCTGAGAAGAAGCTTCTTTGCTCCGCTTTTTGTGCGCAGGTGAATAACCAGCTCTTCGCGTGAAGGCTGGTGTATTTTTTCAACTCTGCCGAACTGTGCGCCGTCGAGTATTTCTTTTTTTGCGAGATTGAGAAGTATACCGTCAAGTGCCATAGTGTAGTTCCTTATCTGAATTTAACAGGGTTTTCCTGCTTGATATCTACAATTTCAATTTCTTCAAATTTTGCCTGAAGTTTCTCTTTTAAAACGGGTACAACAGGAAATTCAGTTTCATAATGTCCTGCGGCAAAAAGCGATATCCCTGCACTGAGAGCATCAAGAAAATCGTTGTGCTTGGCATCGCCTGTAATGAAAGCATCAATCTTTCCTGCTTCAAACATAAGCGAAGCACCGCCACCCGTGCAGATTGCAACTTTACTGATTTTCTTGCCTGCATCGGCAAAACGTACCTTGGTGTCGAGTGTTTCAGCGAGCAAGCCTGCAAGAGCTTCTGCGTTTGTTTCATCAATATCTGCGTAACGAAGAATCGGGTTTTCACCTTTGTATGCATTAAAACCGAGGAGTTCAGCAAGAGTATCGTTAGTGCCGCCGTCAGCGATGTCAAGGGGAGTGTGGCAACAGATTGCATTGATTGAGTTTGCCGCAAGCTCAAAAGACACACAGCCTTTTGTAAATTTTTTCATCGCGCTGAAAATAACGGGATGGTGGCTGATGATAAGATTTGCTCCAAGTGCCTTTGCTTTTTCCACAGACTGTTCGTCAATGTCAAGGACTACAACAGCCTTTTTTACCTCAGCGTTCATATCGCCGACAAGCATACCGCTGTTGTCCCAGTCTTCCTGAGTTTCGATGGGTGCGAAGGTGTTTATGTATTCAAAAAAATCTCTTACGGTTGCCATTATTTCACCTCGTTGAGTATTTTTTCTAATGTTTTAATTTCTTCATTTTCAGGGTCGGATTTCTTTAACGCTTCAAGTCTGACTTCTATGCGGTGAAGCTTCTTTTCACAGAAAGAAAAGGATGCTTCGTCGTCTCTTTTTATAAATCCGCCAAGAAGAATTTCAGCTTCACTGTGTTCGGCTTTTCTGCCCTTATAAACTGCTGCCATACATATATAAGTCTTGCTGTCCTCAAAGCAGGAATCCTCTTTAGTGATTTCGAATCCGTTATCCCAGAGCCATTTACGAAGTATCTCGTCGTGGGACTGAGGCTGAAGAATCAAGTGTATATTTTCATTCTTTACCCAAGGGGCAGCTTCAAGAATTTCAGAGATAAGTATACCGCCCATACCTGCGATGACAATGTCGTCAACCTCAGAAGGGTCAACGCATTTAAGTCCATCGGAAAGACGCAACTGTACCTTTTCGGCAATACCGTAATTTTTTACGGTAGCTTCAGCGTTTTCCAATGGACCTTTTCTCAAGTCTGCGGCGATGGCGCAGGGGACTGTGCCATCAAGTATGAGCGCGGCAGGAAGGTAAGCGTGGTCAGTGCCGATATCGGCAAGCCTGGAACCCTTTCTTACCATCTGCGCCGCCATATTCAGTCTTGATTTGAGCTTGAGCATTATTTGCTTGCAAGATAAGCGTTGATATCAGCAATAAGCTCTTCAACGTCTACGCCGTGTACCTGACAAGCCATTTCAATACTTTCACCTCTTGCAGAGGGGCAACCGAGGCAGTGCATACCCATTTCAAGGAAAAACTTTGCAGTACCTACGTCAGCGTCAAGAACATCGCCGATAATCATATCTTTTGTTACTTCTGTCATATTAATTACCTCCGAAAAAAGTATACATATATATTATACACGTATTTTTTATATTTTCAAGTTAAAAAAATATCCTCTTTTACTTTTCAAATCGCAATAAAGATGATATACTTATAAAGTGAATTATGTTGATATGAGGTATGCAAATGAAAGTGATTTACGATGCGGCGGCAAAAATCAACCTTATGCTTGATATTCTTGCACGTCTTGATAACGGTTACCACAGCCTTTTTATGCTTATGCAGTCTGTTGACCTGTATGATACCGTAACGGTAGAAACAGATTCTTCGGGTGCGATCAATATCACCTCTGACGAAGAGGGTATACCGTGCGACAAAAGAAACATCGCTTACAAGGCGGCGGAAGCTTTCTTTAATTACACAGGTATAAAAAACAAGGGAATAAAAATCCACATTGAAAAAAGAATTCCGTTTGAAGCAGGAATGGCAGGCGGAAGTGCTGACGGTGCGGCAGTTATAGCGGCTCTCAATGATATACACAAAACGAATCTCTCACAACAGGAGCTTTGCGCAATCGGTCTCAAGGTCGGTGCGGATGTGCCATTCTGCCTGACGGGCGGCACCTGCCTTGCGCAGAATGTCGGCGAAATTCTTTCTCGTTTGCCACCGCTCGACGAGTGTTATATCGTTCTGGCGAAGCCTGAAAGGGGAGTGTCAACAAAAGAAGCGTTTGCGGCGTTTGATACTGCAACGAATATCCGACATCTCGATACCTGTGCGATGCTTTATGCCGCTTCACAGGGTGACCTCAGGGAAATCTGTAAGAGAACAAAGAATGTATTTGAACAGCTTATCGAAGTTCCGGAAAGAGTGCCTATCAAATCAACCCTTAACCGTCACGGTGCACTCGCAGCTTGTATGAGCGGAAGCGGACCGACAGTGTACGGAATCTTTGATGACGAATCAAAGGCGCAGTCTGCAGCTTCTGCCCTTAAATCCTTAGTAAAGAATATTTACATAACAAAGCCCGTGAAATCAGGTTTGGTAAGAAAAAACTGAATATAATGAAACTAACGCAGATGTTTTAAAGCATCTGCGTTGTGTTTATATTAAAGATAAAACCGGCTCCCGAATGAGAGCCGGTAATTTGTTATAAGTTTTGCTGAACAGCTTCAGATTACTGCCATGAGAATGAAACTGAATTGTCCTTGAGGTTGACGCTGTAGTTAACACCCTTCTTGAATTCAAAGTTTCTTGCGGAATATGTTGCGTTGTGCTCAACCTTATCAACTTCTTCAAGACCCTTGATGAAAGCCTGCATCATATCAGCGTCTGTGAAGACGAGCTTCGCATCAAGCCTAACCTGCTGAACAGCCTCAGGAGTTGCACCGAAGTTATCAAGTGCACCGGGGACGAAGCCTGTGAGCCACCATGAATACTGAAGTCCACGAGAGAAGAGAGTCTTGTTATTTCTGTAAAGTGTCATACTCATCTTGATAAGAAGATCATCGTCTGCACACTTGAAGTAGTTTACACCGTTTTCATCGATAAGTGAGTTATCGCCGAAGTCACGGTAGTAAAGACCGATCTCAGCACCGATAAGAACCCAACCGTACTGACCTTTCCAAAGCTGAACCATCCACTCTTTGTCGTCATATTCAAAGAAGATTCGTGTTGTGTTGAACCAACAGATGATTACGGGAGCTGCAAGGTCGTAGATGTATGTATAGCCGAATGTTCTCTGCCATGCGTTACTTGAAGCATAGAAAACGCCTTCTTTTGCATCAAATGAGAAACCGAGCAAGCCTGAACCGTCAGGGTTTGTTACTTTACCTGTAGCAGGGTCGTACCAGAAACCGCCGATGATTTCGACACGGCCTGAATCAACGGGTGTACCTGCAGGGAAGCTTGAAATTTTACCGACTGAGAAATGAAGGATGTAAAGTGCATCTGTTGAGTTAACCTGTTTGTCGCCGTTAACGTCAGCAGCCTTAAGTTCAGCAGAGGTAAGAGTTACAACACCTGTGCAGTGTCTTACGATCATAAGAGCGTCGAATGAGTTGATTGCGGCGTCACTGTTAGCGTCGCCGAGTGAGTTGTCTGCAGCACTTGAGCCGACTGTAAGGAAGGCAGCCATGCTTGCAACGATTGAAAGTGTGAGAATAATTGAAATTATTGATTTTGTGAATTTCATTTTTGTATTTCCTCCTTCTGAATTATAAAGACGGAATTAAACCGACTGAGTACTGAAGAACCATCAATGCATCCGAAGAATTAATTTTGCCGTCCTTTGAAACATCTGCCAGAACTTTTGTAGCAGCATCAAAGGTGATAACTTCGACGGCATGCTGAAGAATCATAAGTGCATCCTGAGAATTGATTTTGAAATCTCCGCTGACGTCGCCCGGGAGCTTTGCATCCTTAAGGATGAAGTTCACTTCAAAGGGAGCACGCTTACCGCAGAATGTAGCGTAAAGAGTTGCTTTCCCGGGTTCAATGGAATCAACACCCTGCGGAACTGCCCAACCGATAAGCTGATTATCGGGATAGGAAACAACCTTCGACTTTCCGTCTGTGTATTTCACGTTGAGCTTAAGTCCCGTAAGATCAAGCGTTGTAAACTCAACATCCCCAAGACCGCTGAGCTTCCAATCAGTGTCCTGTATAAGGTTAGTTTTTTTCGGTGGAGTAACAACAGAAATGCTCTCTACTTCAATAAGATTAACCGGAACTGTAGCATAAACGCTTGACGGGAAATCGTCGCAGTAAATGCGCATAGTATTCTTTCCCGCAACCCAGCTGCCGCTGTCACTCTTTGAGTACATATTCGGCCACTTGCCGACAGTATAAGAAATTTCCTCAGAGTTGTAAGAGAGAACCGTTCCCGAGAGATCAAAACTGCCGCCGATTACGGAAATGACACCGGATTTATTGTAGGCCCAGTCAATTCCCTGATAAAATGTCGTTTTTGCCGGGGCTTTGACGATTGTGACGCCTGCCGCGAAAGATGAGATGCCAAAACACGGAAGAAGCATTACAAGTGAAAGCACAATACAAAGGACTGTTTTGAACTTTTTGCTATTCAATTTAATTTCCTCCTGACTTAAAAGTATTTACATTCCCATTTATTATACATTAAAAAGGAGCAGGTGTCAATCAAAAATAAAATTTAAAATCTGCAGCAAACAGACAGATATTGACTATTGACAAACAGCCACTGTTAGTATATAATTTATCCGAATATGATGCGCTACATATGGTGTAGCATACCTTTTTGGTACATATTCCTACATTACTGAATTAAGGAATGAAGAAAATGAACAAATCATTTAAAAGATTTCTGTCATTGATTCTCGCTGTGTTTACGGTGCTCGGTTGTGCAGTTTTTGCTTCCGCAGAAGACGAAGTTGCAGAGTTCAGATACGGCGATGTTACTGCAGACGGAAATATCAATTCTTCAGATGCGCTCGCAGCACTTAAACACTCAGTCGGTATCGCTTTACTTGAAGGTGAAGCATTTACTGCTGCTGATGTTAACGGTGACTTAAGCATCAACTCATCCGACGCATTGAATGTTCTTCAGTATTCGGTCGGAAGCCTCAAAATTTTCCCGGTAGAAGCTAAGGTTGAAAAACCCGGAACAGAGGCTGAAATTCTTGCTCTTTATGCAAAGATGATCGGAGAAGTAAGAGAAACAATTCCTGCATATAAGCTTAATGCTTCAACAAAGGGCTTGAAAGCGGAGTTCTCGGGTACAGCTATTGCTTTTGTTCCTAAAGACGAGCTCGAAGCAATGAAGAAGGATATGCTTAAGGAAAGTTCTTTCCAGAATATTTTCAGAGCAGGTTCAAAAACTGCATTGAATAACCTTCCCGGCGAATGCAAAATTACAGATCCCTCTTTGCTCAAAGAAGTGAAGCTTACTGAACTTGCTGACGGCAACTATCAGATTGACATTGTCTTCAAAGATGACAAGAATCCGAAGGCGGGAAGCCCGATTGTTACAATGCTTAACGTTCCTGATAAGGATACGTTCATCAAACAGATGAATGGTGAACTTGGTTCAGCAACCGGCGGTGAAGATATCAGTGCTTCAGCGGAACTCAAAAACCTTGAATATACAAATTGCCGTATTTCATGCGTGATTGATGTAAGGACAGGAAACCTCGTTTCAGTGAATACAGAGTGTGATATGCGTACAAATATGATGACTTATGTTGCATTCTTCTCAATGGGTACAGACACAACAACAAGAAGTGTGAACAGTTACTCAAATTTCATTTATTAATTAAGTTTTAGTTCATCGGCGATTTCGCCTAAATCGCAAGATGTCTAAATATATGTGCGTAGCACAAATCTATAAAGGAGAAAATGGTGATTATATATGAACAGATTTGCTAAAATATTGTCAACTGTTATTTCAGTAACATTGGCACTCAGCATTGCAATCGTTATGCTCACATCAGCTCTTGCTGCAGTTGGCGCTAAGTTCTCAATCAACCTTGCAAGTGAAACAGACACTCAGGTTGTTATCGAAGTAAAGCTTGAGAGCGGTTCTTTCGAGGCTCTTGATTTCGGTATTACAGCTAACTCTGCAAAGATCAAGAAGTGCACAAAGATTGACTTTGATCTTGACATCGTTATTAATGGTGGTGTTCAGGCAAACAATCCTGATACAGGTCTTTTCGGTTGTGCTATTGATGCAGGTTATGACAAGGTTGGTGGAGTTGTTGCAACTTACACATTTGAAAAGGTAGCAGGTGCTAACATTTCAAAGGATGACTTTGCAATGAACGTTACAAACTGCTCAGCAGAGTTTGAAGTTGTTAACAACATTCCTGTATACGTAGAGCCGACAGAGCCTTCAGAAGAGCCGACAGAGCCTTCAGAAGAGCCCACTGAGCCTTCAGAAGAACCTTCAGAGCCTTCAGAAGAGCCGTCTGATCCTTCAGAAGAGCCGACAGAGCCTTCAGAAGAGCCCACAGAGCCTTCAGAAGAGCCGTCTGAGCCTTCAGAAGAACCCTCAGCTCCTTCAGAGGAGCCCACAGAGCCTTCAGAAGAGCCCACAGATGCTCCGACAGAAGCTCCCACAGAGAAGCCTGTTGATGGCGAAGTTGTTAACCCCGATACAGGTGATAGCGTAACAGCTACAGCAGCTATCTTCTCACTTCTCGCAGTAAGCGGTGCAGCAATCGTTGCACTTCGTAAGAAGGAAGACTAATTTTTGTTCACAAGGGTTATTATTCCGGATAAGACCCTTATGATACCAAACTTATAACGCCCCCACACAGACCTATGGGCGTACGGTCTGTGTGGTTTTTCTTTTTTATAATATGTTTTAAAACTTTTCATATTCCGATATTTTGAAGCGGTGAGTAATCACCGTTTATTTTTATGTAAATTCGGGTTTGTCGGGATGTTTTATTATAGCGGTTGCTTGAAACTTACACCTCATCAGTCACTTCGTGACAGCCTCCCCTCAAGGGGAAGCCTTGGACTTGCGCGGTTTCTTAGCCTTCCCCTCGAGGGGAAGGGGGACCGCTTGCGGTGGATGAGGTGGAAAATAAAGATATCGACAAACCCGAATTTTCCGAACGGTTTTACCAATCGTTTAAAACTCTTTTCTTTCCAAATAAAAACAATCTCTGTCACATATTGCAAAAGAAATGGTTTTGTTGTATAATGCTCAATGGATATATATGAATTTAATCAAGGAAGCGGTGCGTTTATGTCGTACATTCAATTTGCGAACGTTTCAAAAATCTATAAGGTAGGGGACACGGAAATTCACGCTCTTTCAAATGTCAGTTTTGATATTGAACAGGGCGAAATCTGTGTTGTTGTCGGTCCGAGCGGTGCAGGCAAAACAACTCTCCTGAACGTTCTCGGCGGAATGGATTCTTGCACTTCGGGCCATATTGCAGTAGACAACAGAGTTATTACAGATTTCAGAAAACGTATGCTTATGAATTACAGACGTGACGATGTCGGATTTATTTTTCAGTCGTACAATCTTGTTCCGAATCTTACCGCACTTGAAAACCTTGAACTTGTTGCAAATCTCAGCAACAAGTCTGTTGACTGCATGGAGCTTATGCGCCTTGTAGGACTTGAAAGACGTGCAAATCTTTTTCCGTCGCAGCTTTCGGGTGGCGAACAGCAGCGTGTGGCGATTGCACGCGCACTTGTAAAAAAACCGAAGGTTCTTTTGTGTGACGAGCCGACGGGTGCCCTTGACTATGAAACAGGTATCCAGATTCTCAAGCTCATCAAAACAGCAAGTGAAGTTATGAATATGACAGTACTTCTCATTACTCACAATAACGCAATTTCACCGATTGCAAACCGTGTGGTTACAATGAAAAACGGTAAAATAAGTAAAATTGAAATCAACGACACACCGATGCCTGTTGAAAGGATTGAATGGTAAAATGAAGAAGACCCTTTTAAAGGAAACTCTTCGCAGTATATCCGCAAACAGGTTGAGATTCCTGTCGATAATAATAATCGTCGCGCTCGGAATAAGCTTTTTTATCGGAATAAAATCTTCCTCGCCGGCGATGGGATATTCTGCTAACGAGTATTTCAGAATCAACAATCTTCTTGATATCAGGGTAACATCAAAAATACCTTTTTCGGATGAAGATGTTGTAAAAATTGAAAAGATAAAAAAAGTGGATTACGTTGTCAGGTCGAAGTTCGTTGATGCCGTGGTCAGTGTCGGCGATTCAACTCTTGTTGACATTAACGGAATGGAACTCAGCTGCCGTATATCTTCCCTCAACGTACCTGAAGCTAAGAAATTTACGCAGACAGGTGAGGCAGAAGATTCGTACGTGAACAGACTTGTTCTTAAAGACGGACGTTACCCTGAAAAAGCGGGAGAATGCCTTGTTGATGCAACTGCGGTCAACGCTTACGAAAGCCTCGGAATAGGTTCAGTTATCAGAATTTCTGCTGAGGATTCTGCTGTCAGAGATTCTCTTAAGGTGCAGGAACTTACAGTGGTCGGAACAGTTGATTCGCCAATGTATATTTCAACGGAAAGAGGAACGACTGATGTTGGCTCGGGTGCACTCGGTTGCTTTGTTTATGTCAATGAAAACGATTTTAAAACAAGCGAAATAAATGAACTTTTTATCAAGATAACCTATGACGATATCTATGATAAATTCGGTTCTGAATATGAGGGTATCGTAGACACAATAGCAGAAGAAATTAAGCTTATTTCTTCGGAATCAATAAACTCTAATCTTGCTGAAATCAAGGTTGATTACAATACAAAAATTTTCAACAAACAGCTTGAAATCTCCGATTATGAAAAATCAAGCACAGCAGAAATTGATAAAAAACAGAAGGAAATCGCTGATTTCAAAAAATATGTAGACAGCGAAGACGAGATACTTGCCAATAAAAAGGAACAGAACGAAGCTGAGAAAAATAGGTTGAAAGCTGACCTTGATACAAAGACAAAGCAACTTAATACAATTCAGTCAACCTATGACGGAAATGTGAAGGCATTTGAAAGTCAGAGTTCTGAAATCAAAGGTTACAGCGATCTGAAAAACCTTTACGATGAGCTTAATTTGAAGCACTCAGCAGATAAGCTGAAGCTTGACGGACACGAAGGCTCAATGCAGTCTGCGAAAGCTGATCTTGATGCAAAAAAATCCACACGTGAAGAAATCTCAAACAGAAAATTGTCACATATCAGCGAGATGAACGGGCTTAACACTGATATTTCTAATCTGAAAAAAAACAATACTCAGCTGGAAAATGATATCAGCAGGTATGAGAGTGAAACTATACCGAGTCTTGAAAATCAGATAGAAACTCTAAAATCTCAGATTGCAGAACTTGAAAACAAAGGTGAACTTTCTTTTGCAGAGTCTCTGGAACTCAGAAACAAGAAAAACGACCTTAATGAAAAAGAAAACGAATTAAAAACTGCCAAAAACAAGATTTCGGAAAACAAAAACAAAATTACTTCAAACAACAGCAGTATTGCAAATAAAACCGAATCAGTAAACATATTGAAGTCGGAATTGAAAGCAGATGAATCGGCACTTATTACGGCAGAAGCAGAATTGGGTGCGGCGCAGACATTGTATAACAGCGCAAAGAAAACTTATGATGATGCAAAAAGTGCCTACGATGCAGATGCGGTAACGCTCAACAAGTACAAGGCGTCAATGGATAAGCTGACATCGGGACAGACGAAGCTTCTTGAGCTTGCTAAGACAATTGAAGAGCAGGAAAAAGAAGTTGAATCGCTTAAAGTCAGTGTAACACAGGCACAGATACGCTATTCTCTCAAGGTAAGAAGCGGTAGCCGTGAAATCCAGAAGGCACAGTATGACCTTGATATTGCAAAAAGCCGTTATTACACAATTGATAATGAACTCACAGAGCTCAAAACATCGATTGGAAAGAAGAAAGCTTCTCTTGAAACAGACCTTAAAAAGCTGCAGAATACCCTGAATAATATCGACAGCATTACGTGGCAGACAACAACACAGCCTCAGCTTGTCGGTCACTCCGCCTTCGAAAAGAGTATGGATAATATTCTTTCGATGTCGAATATTTTTCCGATAATCTTCTTTGTAACAGCAATGATTGCCTGCTTTGTGATTATGATGAAAAATGTTGAAGAGGGCAGGGGGGCAATTGGTCTTCTGAAAGCTTTCGGATATTCGAATTTCACAATAACGGGCAAGTACACGCTTTACTCTCTACTTGCGTGGTTCGGTGGTGCATTTGTAGGTGGTGTACTCGGTACCTGCGTTGTCCCGTCGCTTGTTTATTCGATTTTTGACATTGTTTACACAGTGCCTAATGTCGGTGCACGTTTTGACCTTAAGTATATTCTTATCGGCCTCGGCGTTTCGTTTGCAACTACGATGGTTGCAACATTCCTGGCAGTCGTACGTGAATTGAAAATGTATCCTGCGGCACTTATGCGACCGAGGATGATCGGCTATAACCGCCGTTCGGTTCTTGAAAGATTGCCTGATTTTTGGGGCAGATTACCTTACGGTATTGTTATACTGATCCGTACTGTTATCAGAAGCAGAAAAAGGGTTGCTGTCGGCTCAATCGCGATTGCCTGTTGTACCGCACTTATCCTTTCTTCGTTGGGTCTTCTCAATTCAGTTACCGATGTTTCGTCTTCACAGTACGGCAAAGACGGTATTTTCAACTATGACGTCCAGTTTGTCCTTAATGCTCAGCAGAATCCTGAGGAAAGTGCTGCTCTTGAAAACGTGAAGAGTAACGAATATGTTACTGCTGCTATGCTTATTTCAAACGTTTCAATGACAGCCTCAAAGGATGAAAAGAAGACTGTATCGGAAAGTGTTCACGTAATCGTACCGAGCGAAACGGATAATCTTACAAGTTATATCAATCTGGAGATTATCGAAGGCTCTGCCGATGTTTCAAAGGGCGGTGTCGTGCTTTCTGAGAAGCTTGCGCAGAATATGGATATCTGTACGGGAGATACGGTTTACTTTACCGACTCAAATGAAATGGTACACCCGGTAAAAGTCAGCGGAATTGTTAAGAATTACATTGAGCATTATGCTTATATGTCAGATTCAACTTTCGAAGAAACGTTCTTCGAAGCTCCGCAGTACAAGTACCTTATCTGCACGGTAAAGGATTATCTTACAGCCGACGAAATTTCTGCATTTACAACAGAATTCCTTAAAACAGAAGATGTTGCAGCCGCATCTACGGCACAGATGATGTCACGAATGGCGGATACTGCAATCAATCAGGTTATGCTACTTGTTGTAATTTTTATACTTTCGGCATGTCTTCTTGCGATGATTGTTATGTATACGACATCCAATGTAAACATAAGTGAAAGAACGCACGAAATTGCCAATATCAAGGTAATCGGTTTCAGTGACGGAGAAGTACTCATTTATGTTATCCGAGAAAATATTATTTCTACGGCAATAGGAATCATAATCGGTCTTGTGTCGGGTATCTTCCTGCACAATGCTCTTGTTACTCTTATTTCTGTTGAAAATGTAATGTACGGAAGCAGCATTTCGTGGTGGAGCTTCTTTGCCGCAACAGGAATTGTAATTGTGGTTGCGTTGCTTGCTGCGCTGCCGATTCTCTTTAAAATAAACAAGGTAAAAATGGCAGAAACTCTTAAATCAATTGAATAGGATTAATCTCCGATTGACAAATTGTCGGTCGGAGAATTATTTTTTACCAAAGTGTGAATTTGTATCTTTTTTTATTGCATTATAAAACGAAATGAGGTATAATAAATCGATTATATAATTATAAAGAGAGGTGTTTGTTTTTGAGCGTAGAGAAGCATACGAAAAGCTGCTTTGTTCCGGACGAAGAGCTTGCAAAGCAAAGTGAATATGCGTCCTTAGTCGGCTCGGTTTTATCCTCACGCTTTACGGATAAGCCTCTCGCTTTTGTGCATACTTACGGCTGTCAGGGTAACGTTTCTGACGGTGAGCGAATCAAGGGTATTCTCGAATCGGTCGGTTACGGATTTACTGAAAACGTCGAAGAAGCAGACCTTATTCTTTACAACACCTGTGCTATCCGTGAACACGCTGAGGACAGAATCTACGGCAATGTAGGCGCAATCAAAAAGCTTAAAAAGACGAATCCGAATCTTATAATAGCTCTTTGCGGCTGTATGATGCAGCAACAGAGAGTTGCAGAGAGAATTAAAAAGAGTTATCCGTTCGTAAATCTTGTTTTCGGCACTCACGTTATTCATAAAATCCCAGAGCTTCTTTACAGGGTGCTTTGCACGGGTAAGAGGGTTTTTGAATGTGCAGACAGCGACGGTGTAATCGCCGAAAATCTTCCCGTAAGACGTGACGGCAATATCAAAGGCTGGCTTCCGATAATGTACGGATGCAACAATTTCTGCAGCTATTGTATCGTGCCCTACGTAAGAGGACGTGAAAGAAGCCGCAGACCTGAGGATGTTATCAGGGAAGCGAAAGAGCTTATCGCTATGGGTTGTAAGGATATAACTCTTCTTGGACAGAACGTAAATTCCTACGGTAAAAACCTTGATTGCGATATCAATTTTTCAAAGCTTCTTCGCGAGATAAACGATATTGACGGCGATTTTATAATCCGCTTTATGACTTCACATCCGAAGGATTGTACTAAGGAATTACTTGATACGATGGCAAGTTGTGAAAAGGTTGCAAAGCATCTTCATCTCCCTTTCCAGAGCGGTAACAACCGTGTGCTTAAGGAAATGAACAGAGGCTATACGAGAGAGCAGTATCTTGAGCTTGCACGCTATGCGCGTCAGGTTATGCCGGACCTTTCAATGACAAGCGATGTTATTGTCGGATTCCCGGGCGAAACATACGAAGAGTTTAAAGATACTCTGACACTCATTGATGAAGTTAAATTCACTTCGCTTTATACTTTCATTTTTTCTTCAAGACCGGGCACGAAGGCGGCGTCAATGCCTGACCCCGTTTCCCGCGAAGAGAAAGGTGTATGGTTCAGGGAGCTGACCGATTTGCAGGAAAAAATCGCAGGTGAAAGAACGGCGAAAATGAAAGGTGAAACTTTCAAAGTCCTTTGCGAAGGCTACGCCAAAGAGGGTGTTCTCAACGGCAGAACGCAGGGAAATGTTATGATTGAATTCCCTGAGGTTGAGGGGAAAGAGATTATCGGCAAGTTCTGTGAGGTTAAGGTCACAGAGCCTCTGACATGGATAGTACGAGGCGAGCTTGCAGAATAAAGGTTATAATTTTAATATTATATAAAAATTTTTTAAGGAGATTTTAAAATGGACGTAATTGAACTCACAAGACAGCTTGGTGCTGCAATTCAGAAGGACGAGCGTTATCTTGCTTTCCACGAGGCAAGAAGAGTAAACGAGGCTGACACAGACCTCAATGACCTCATCAACAAAATTCAGCTCATCCACATGTCATACCAGCACGAGGCTGCAAAGGACGACGCAAACGAAGAGAAGCTTCAGGCTTATGACAAGGAATTCTCGGAAGTTTACGCAGCAGTAATGGCAAACGAAAACATGCAGAAGTATGAGGCAGCAAGAAAGGCTGTTGACGATATGATGAACTATCTCACACAGATTCTTGCAATGTGCGTTCAGGGTGAAGATCCTGCAACATGTGACCCTGCTGCTCACGAGCATAACTGCTCAGGCGAATGCAGCTCATGCGGCGGTTGCCACTAATTTTAAAAATAAAGGAAGACAAAATTTACTGAGGTGAAAACAGATGGCTGAAATGACGCCGATGATGAGGCAGTATCTTGAAATTAAAAAGAATTATCAGGATACAATTCTCATGTTCAGACTGGGCGATTTTTATGAGATGTTTTTTGAAGACGCGAAGACTGCATCCCGTGAGCTTGAGCTTGTTTTAACAGGCAGGGACTGCGGTCAGGAGGAGCGTGCACCGATGTGCGGTGTGCCTTTCCACAGTGTTGATTCATATATTGCCCGTCTTGTTTCAAGAGGCTACAAGGTTGCCATCTGTGAACAGACCGAAGATCCCGCAACTGCGAAGGGAATTGTCAAGCGTGACGTTGTCCGTATTCTTACTCCGGGTACCGTTATTGAAAGCAGTATGCTTGACGAGTCAAAAAACAATTTCCTTTGCTCAATCTGGCTTAACGGTACATCGGCAGGCGTGTGCTTTGCCGATGTGTCGACGGGCGAACTGAATCTTACCCAGATTAACGAGAAAAATCCCGCTAACAAAATCGTGAACGAAATCGGCAGATATATGCCGACGGAAATCCGTTACAATACGGAAGTAACAAAAAGCGATAAAATCCGTGATTTCGTAAGAAACCGTGTCGAATGCACGGCGGATGAAATCGATTCATCAAAGATTACGGTTGATTACAGCCGTCAGGTTATAATCAATCATTTCGGAAAAAGCCTTACCGAATTGGGACTTGAAGGCAGCGACGAGGCTGTCTGTGCCCTCGGTGCAACGATTGACTACCTCACAGAGGTTCAGAAATCAGGGCTTGATAACATCAAAGAAATTGAATTTTATTCAGACAATCAGTTTATGAAGCTTGACTTCTCGTCAAGAAGAAACCTTGAACTTACGGAAACAATGCGCAACCGTGAAAAGCGCGGTACACTTCTGTGGGTTCTTGACAAAACAAAAACAGCAATGGGTAAACGCCTTATAAGAAGCTGGCTTGAACAGCCTCTTATGAACATTGCAAAGATAAGCAAAAGGCACAATGCCGTTGCAGAGCTTTGTGCAGACTCACTTCTCTTGAACAACGAAATTGAAAATATAGCAAACGTCAGCGATATGGAAAGACTTATGGCAAGAATCGTTTACGAAACTGCCAATGCAAAGGAACTCCGTGCGCTTCTTGCAACAATAAGACTTCTGCCGGATATCAAATCCTGCATCTCGGGCTGTAAATCAGCTTTGCTTGAGGAAATGTGCGGAAGTATCGACCTGCTTCAGGATATTGAAGCTCTTATTGACGGTGCTATTGACGAAGAACCGCCCTTTACCGTAAGAGAAGGCGGAATGATCAGGGACGGCTTCAACGAAGAGCTTGATTCTCTTCGTGATATTGTTAAGAACGGCAAAGGCTATATCGCAGCCGTTCAGCAGACGGAACAGGAAAAAACAGGCATCAAAAAGCTCAAAATCGGCTATAACCGTGTGTTCGGTTACTATATTGAAATCCCGAATTCATTCAAGGAGCTTGTACCTGAAGAATATATCAGAAAACAGACTCTTGCAAACTGCGAAAGATACATAACAAGCGAGCTTAAGGAGCTTGAGTCAAAGGTGCTCGGCGCTCAGGAAAGAATCGTCAAGCTTGAATATGAAATCTTCGTTCAGGTAAGAAACCGTGTGGCTCAGGAGCTTTACAGAATCCAGAAAACAGCTCACGCGGTTGCAACAATTGACGCACTTTGCTCTTTTGCAAATGTTGCGCTTAAGAATAATTATACTTGTCCGCAGATGACTGACGGACACGAAATAATCATCAAAGACGGCAGACATCCTGTTGTTGAAAAAATGGTCAAGGATACTCCGTTTGTCCCGAACGACACAATCCTTGATTGCCGTGATAACAGATGTGCAATCATAACGGGTCCAAATATGGCAGGTAAATCGACCTATATGCGTCAGGTTGCCCTTATCGTGCTTATGGCACAGTGCGGAAGCTTTGTGCCTGCATCAAGTGCGCAGATAGGCATTGTGGACAGCATCTTCACCCGTGTCGGTGCCTCGGATGACCTTGCATCGGGACAGTCAACGTTTATGGTAGAAATGAGTGAGGTTGCCAATATTCTCTCGAATGCAACACAGAACAGCCTTCTTATCTTCGACGAAATCGGCAGAGGTACATCCACCTTTGACGGAATGAGTATCGCGCGTGCGGTGCTTGAATATGCGGCAGATGCAAAGAAACTCGGCGCAAAAACTCTCTTTGCAACCCATTATCACGAGCTTACAGAGCTTGAAAGTGAAATTGACGGTGCAAAGAATTATAATATCGCCGTTAAAAAACGCGGTGATGATATAACATTCCTCCGCCGTATTGTAAGAGGCGGTGCGGACGGAAGCTACGGTATCGAGGTTGCAAAGCTTGCAGGCGTACCCAATGCCGTTGTAAACAGAGCAAAATCAATCCTCAAAGAGCTTGAGGAAAAAGGTGTTGTAACGGTTGTAAAAACTGTTGAAGCACCCAAGGAGGATGAATTCCAGATTTCATTCAGCTCAAATGCAGGCAATGAAATTGTTGAAAAGTTAAAGACTGTCGATGTCAACACTTTAACTCCGATTGAAGCCTTGCAGATGCTGTATGAGCTCAAAAAGGAAGCTGAACAAGTATAAAAAGGTGGTGATTCAGTGCCTCAGATTAATGTATTACCGAAGCATCTTGCCGAGCTTATCGCGGCAGGTGAGGTTGTCGAAAGACCGGCTTCAATTGTAAAAGAAATAATGGAAAACGCCATTGACGCAGGCGCTGATAAAATCACTCTTGAAATTCAGCGCGGCGGTGTGACATATATCCGTATAACAGATAACGGTTGCGGAATTGAGCGTTCGGAAGTAAGAAAAGCTTTCATAAGCCACGCAACAAGTAAAATTGCAAACGAAAACGACCTTAACTCAATCCTGACTCTCGGCTTCCGCGGTGAAGCTCTCGCGTCAATTGCGGCTGTTTCAAGAGTCGAGATGATGACAAGAGCTAAGGGTGAAATGATAGGTACCCGTTATTGTATCGAAGGCGGTGAAGAAACACTCATTGATGATGCGGGATGTCCCGAAGGAACAACCCTTATCGTGAGGGATATTTTCTATAACACCCCTGCAAGAATGAAATTCCTTAAAAAAGACGTAACGGAAGCCAATGCCGTTGCAGGTGTTGTGGACAGAATTGCACTCTCTCATCCCGAGGTGAGCATCCGTTTCATCCGTGACGGTAAGGATGCACTTTTCACAACAGGTGACGGCAAGCTCGAAAGCGCGATTTATAATGTGCTCGGCAAGGAGTTTGCTTCAACTCTGATCCCTGCGGAGTATGAGCTTGAGGGTATAAAGGTCAGCGGTTTTATTTCAAAACCGTTCAACGCAAGACCGAACAGAACAATGCAGTTTTTCTTCCTCAACAGCAGATTTATCAAAACCCGTACAGGTCTTGTCGCTCTTGAGGAAGCTTATAAAAATCAGATTATGGCAGGAAAATTCCCTGCTTGTGTCCTGAATATTCAGGCAAATGCGCAGAGTGTTGACGTTAACGTTCATCCAGCTAAAACAGAAGTACGTTTCGCTAACGAAAAGCTGATTTTCAACGCTGTTTATTATTGTGCAAAGTCTGCTCTTACTGAATGTGACAGCAGAGTACAGGCGAATATACAGCAGAAGCAAAAGCAGTTTGTGCAGAAGCAATATATGCCTCAGCCCGTCAGCGGACAGCAGATTAAAATTTACGAGCAACAGCTTGAAAAGGTTTCAAAGGAAGATTTCTGGCAGAAAACAACTGCGGATGAATTCCGAGCTACACCTGAAAAAAAGCCGGAGCCGCTGAAAGTTCCTTCAAAACTCGTTCTTCGTGACGAGTCTGTGTTCAGGGTTGATAAAGAAGAAATTAACCTTATTCCCGAAAAAGAAACGGTTAGGTTTGAAGTCACAGAGGAAACGGTTGAAACCCCTTCAGTTTTTGAAGAATCCAAAGTTGAAATTCAGCTTCCCGAACCGAATGTAGTCGAAGAAACGGAAGTTGTAAAATTTGAAGTTGTTGAGGAAAAGGAAATCCCCGAAACTGAACCGTACAGAGTGATTGGTGAAGCCTTCAAAACTTATATCCTTGTTGAGCAGGGCGAAAAGCTTCTTCTTATCGATAAGCATGCGGCGCATGAAAGAATGCTTTTTGAAAAATACAGAGCTTCGCAGAATTCAATCGAAACGCAGATGCTTCTTGTGCCCGTGACGGTTACGCTCAGCAAGGAAGAGTATTCAGCCGTGCTTGATAATCTTGAGGTGCTGTCGCAAGCAGGCTACGGAATCGAAGATTTCGGCAACGGGATGGTTATACTTAACGAGTGCCCGACTGCTGTTGCTGATGCTGACCTTGCAGGTGTTGTTATGGAGCTTGCAGGTTACCTCGCAGATAACAGAAAAGAAATAATTCCCGAAAAGCTTGATTGGATTTATCACTCAACAGCTTGCAGAGCAGCAATAAAAGCAGGGGATAAAACTTCAGCGTTTGAACTCAACTCATTCGTTGAAAAGCTTCTTAATACTCCCGATATCCGTTATTGTCCTCACGGCAGACCTGTACTCATTGAGCTTACAAAACGCGATATCGAAAAGAATTTCGGAAGAATATAATCAAAAGGAGATGATCGGATTGAACAGAATACCCGTTGTAGCCGTTGTCGGCCCGACTGCTTCAGGAAAATCCGATCTCGCTGTTGAAATCTGCCTCAGATTTAACGGTGAAGCCGTATCTGCAGACTCGATGCAGATTTATAAGGGTCTTGACATTTCAACAGCAAAGCCGACCGAGGAAGAGAAAAAAGGTGTCCCTCATCATATGATGGATTTCCTTGATAATACTGAATCTTTCAGCGTTGCCGAATATCAGAAAATGGCAGGCGAATATATCCGTGATATTCATTCTCGCGGTAAGCTTCCGGTAATCGTAGGTGGTACGGGGCTTTATATCGACACTCTGCTTAACAATATTCAGCTCAAGGAAGATTCTTTTGACGAAGCCCTTCGTGAAAAGCTCCTTGAAAGAGTTGAAAAAGAAGGTATCGAAAGCCTTCTTGACGAGCTTCGCGGAATTGATCCTGAGTATGCAGAAAAAATGCATCCGAACAATGTTAAAAGAATTGTCCGTGCGCTTGAAGTGTGGTATTCATCGGGAGTTACAATGACCCGACAGATTGAGGAATCCCATGCAGAAAGTCCGTATGATGTCTGTTTTATTGGGCTTGATTCCGAAGACAGAGATTTTCTTTATGACAGGATAAACCACCGTGTAGGAATAATGCTTCAGAACGGACTTGAAGCCGAGGCGAAGGATTATCTTTTACAGAAAAATACAGCAACCTCTTCTCAGGCTATAGGCTGTAAAGAGCTCAAACCGTATTTCGACGGTGAAATAACGCTTGCAGAAGCCGCAGACAATCTTCGTCAGGCAACAAGAAGGTATGCAAAAAGACAGCTGACCTGGTTCAGAAGAAACAAAGAAATCAATTGGATTATGATAGATAAATTTGATTCAAAAACTGAAATGAACAACGCTGCATTTGAAATAATAAAGAAGTGGAAAGGGGAGTAATACCGTGATAAAAGACAGAAAATGGATGAATATGATTTGCATGGTTATCATTGTGGCTGTTATGGTTTACCTTTTCCAGGATGTTTTTAAAACTAATATGAACAAGTATGAAACCGAGATTGCGGAAGAGGTAACAGTTCAGGATACCGTAAATCTTGATGCGTTTATCGTACGTGATGAACAGTACATCAGCGGAACAACAGACAAAACTATCGTTCCTCTTGTTTCTGACGGTGACAGAGTTGCAAGCGGCGATGCTGTTGCAAGAATCTGCAAACAGGAACAGGATGCTGCAGATTATGCAGAGCTTGAGGAATCAAAAAAAATCCGTGACCGTTATGTAAGACTTAACGAACAGACGGAGCTCGATGCTCTTGATATGCAGAAGCTGAATAAGGATATCGACAGTGCGTATACTGAGTTTCTGAAAGTTATCAGCTCAAGGAATTATAATGTTCTTAATGACAGCATCAATGACCTTGAAGATTCGCTTGCAAGCAAGCAGGTGCTGAAGGACGGAACAATCGACATCAGTTCAAAAATCGAAGCTCTCGATAAACGTATCGCAGAGCTTGAGGCGAAGAATATTTCGACAGAGAATGTTCCTGCACCTCGTTCGGGATACTTTATCAGCAATATTGACGGATATGAAGATACCCTGAACTACAGCGAGCTTTCAAAGCTTACAGTTGAAGATGTTGAGTGTGCTTTGAAGAAAACCCCTAAAGATGTTAAAGGAATGATGGGAAAAATCGTAGCAAGCTACAAATGGTATATCGTTTCGAACATTGAAAGCAAGTATTCAAGGCTTCTTGAAGAAGGCGATTTTCTCAAGGTAAATCTTCCTGAATACGGATACGAAAATGTAACGGTAGTTGTTGAACATATTTCTGACGTTAAGGACGGGAAGATTGCAGTCGCACTTTCGTGTAATGCGATGAACGAAACATACGCTAATATGCGAATCGAAAATGTAGAGCTTGTTGTAAATGAATATACGGGATACAGGGTGAAAACAAGTGCAATTCACACCTATGACCCGTCAGAGGAAACAACGACAGCTGACAAGTCAGAAGAAACAACAGGAACAACCGGTACCACAGCTAAATCCGGAAAAATAACGGTGGTTTACATCCTCAGAGCAAACGTGATGAACGCACGAAGAGTTGAGGTAATATACACGGACGGCGATTATTCAATTGTGAAGAATAATTCGGAATCTTCCCAGGGAATAAAGCCTATTCGCCGATATGACGAAGTAATTGTGAAAGGCAGGGACCTCAGAAATGGACGAAGCATTGGTTAAACAGCGTTTTCACGACATCGAAGAGAATTATAAAATAATTACTCAAAACATCGCTGAAGCGGCTCTGAAAAGCGGAAGAAAACCTGAAGACGTAAGGTTTATGGCGGTAACAAAAACTGTTGACAGTCTTTATATAAATCATGCGCTTTCGTTGGGGGTTGATCTCATCGGTGAAAACAGAGTTCAGGAATTCCTCGGCAAACGCGATGAACTGAACCTTGACGGTGTTGAAAAGCATCTTATCGGTCATCTTCAGACTAACAAAGTCCGCCAGATTGTAGGCGAAGTCGAAATGATTGACGGCGTTGACAGCGTGAAAGTAGCAAAAGAAATCGGTAAGGTTTCGCAGAAAAAGGGAATAATAACCGATGTGCTTGTAGAAGTTAATATCGGAGGGGAAGAAAGTAAATTCGGTCTTGACCCCGTGAAGCTTGATGAAACAATCTGTGAAATGTCAGAAATTGAGGGAATAAAAATAAACGGATTGATGGCAATTCCGCCGATTTGTACAGATGAAGAAGAAAATCGCAAATTTTTTTCAAATATGTATACAATGTTCCTTGACATAAAGGCGAAAAAATTAGATAATGTTAATATGAATATTCTGTCTATGGGAATGTCCGACGACTATGTGAGTGCGATTATTGAAGGCTCAACAATGGTCAGAGTCGGCTCATCGCTTTTCGGCAGAAGAGTATATTAAAAAATAAACGGAGGATTATTATATGGGATTCAGCGATAAATTCAAGAATATTTTCAACGTTTCCGAAGAGGAATACTTTGACGATATGGACATTGACGAAAGAGACCGCAGAGATGACGACTACTCAAAGGACGTAAGAAGCAACAGTTTCGGCTTCAACCGTTCACGTAATGAGTCAGGTGAATCAAAGGTGGTTGAAATGCGTTCAACAGCTCCTGCGGCACCTGCTGCAAAGGCTCACGTAGTTTTCAAAAAGCTTGACAGATACGAGGATGTAGGCTCGGTTGCAGACGTTCTTAATGAAAAGAGAATTGTAATTCTCAACCTTGAAACCTGCCCGAACGATGTGTCTGTAAGAGTTATCGATTTCCTCAGCGGTGTTGCTTATGCAAACGGCGGCGAAATCAAGAGAGTTGCAGGCAGAGCATATATCATCACACCGTACAATGTTCCGCTTACGGGCGAGCTTCTTGACGGCTTTGATTATTCAAATTATTAATAATAACATGATCAGTTTAAAATACAGGAGGTTAAGCTTATGTTAACACCGGCTAAAATCAAGAACCATCATTTTGAAGCATCAGGACGTAACGCTTACAAAGCGGACGGAGTAGATCGCTTTTTTGAAGAAGTTGCTGCTTCATACGAGCAGATGTTCCGAGAGAACGGAGAAATGTATAAGAAAATAAGCCTTCTTGCTGAAAGACTTGAAGAGTACAGAAACGATGAAGATAACATCCGTAACGCTCTTCTTACCGCACAGCGTATGGCTGAACAGATTCAGCGCGAGGCAAGAGAAAAGTCAGATGCATTGATTTCAGAAGCTCAGGCAAGAGCTGTTGCTGAAAACGCAAGAGTTGATGCACAGACAACTGAAATGCTTACAGCCGCAACATATCAGGCACAGTCAATCGTTGCAGAAGCTAACAAGCAGGCTGCAAAGATTATCGACGATGCAACACGCGATTCAAAGGAAGCTGCAATTTCTGCAAGAGACTGGATGATCAAGGAAGAAGCAGCTCTCGAGATGATGAAGATTGAAGTTACAAAGTTCAAGAAGCAGATTCTTGATTCATATACTCAGCAGCTTGAGCTCATCGAAACTCTTCCCGAAATCGTCTATGCACAGATTGATGCCGAGAAGGAAGCTGAAGAAGAGGTTGCAGTTGTTGAGGAAGAGCCTGCAGTTGAAGCTCTCGAAGAAGCAATCGAAGCTCCTGTTGAAGAGCCTGCGGCTGAAGAAACTGTTTCTGTTGAAGAAGTTGTTGTAACAGCTGCTTTTGAACAGTATGAAGAAGAGGTTTTGGTTGACGAGATTCCCGCAGAAGACGAAGATGCAGGTGTTGATGTTGACACATTACAGCAGATGATTACAGAAACTGAAGACACAGACCTTGACGACGAGCGTTTCGCTTATGAAGAAGAGGCTGAGGTTTTTGATGAAGTATCTGACGAAGAATTGGTTATCCCTGAGGTTGATGACGGCGCAAGCGCAGACCTTGATGAAATCGTCGGTTATTTCTCGGATAACAACCAGGGCGACGTAATGTTCACAAAGCCCGAAAATAATGAAAAAGCAGGCGGTTTCAGCCTTAATGTTGATAAGATTGCATCTTACGATACAACAGCTGATGTAGAGTTTGAATCAGATGAATTCGACGAAGAGTTTGACGACGATAACAACGGCGGCGACGACCTTGCTTCGAAATTCAAGAGCTTCTTCAAGAAATAATGGGAAGCATATTAAACCTGATTTTTATAGCGGTTCTTACGGCTGCTGACCAGATAATAAAAATTTTTGTTGAACGTGATTTACAGCCCGTCGGCGAAAAGGCTTTTATTGAGGGCTTTATCGGTTGGCAGTATGTAAGAAATACGGGTGCGGCATTCGGTTCATTCAGCGATAATACCTTGCTTCTGACAATCTTCACGGCTGTTTTTCTCCTTGCGGGAATAATTGCACTGGTTGCAGGAAAAATCAAAAATAAGTTCTATAAGGGCTGTACCGTAATGGTGATTGCAGGCGGATTGGGAAATCTTATTGACCGAATTTTCCGAGGTTTCGTGATTGATTACATTGAAGTTCAGTTTATGGATTTTGCAGTGTTCAATTTTGCCGATATTCTTGTAACCTGCGGAGCTTTTATGATAATCGGCTATACGGTTTATGACATCATAAAAGAACAGAAGGACAAAAAAGCAGGTGAGGGTAATGGATGAAATCGTAATTGTTGTACCTGAAGCGTTTTCGGGACAGAGAATAGACAAGGCTTTATCCTCACTCACGGAATATTCACGTTCACATATCCAAAAAATTCTTGATGACGATGAGGTTACCGTTAATTCAAAGGTTGTTTCAAAGGGTTATAAGCTTTCGGCAGGGGATGAGATATCTTTTGTGCCTCCCAAACCTGTTGAAATTGAAGCGAAGCCCGAAAATATTCCGCTTGATGTTGTGTATGAGGATGATGACCTTCTTGTTGTAAACAAGCCGAGAGGTATGGTTGTTCACCCTGCCGCAGGGAATTACAACGGAACTCTTGTCAATGCGCTTCTTTACCATTGCGGAGACAGTCTTTCGGGAATTAACGGAGTTATCCGACCGGGAATCGTCCATAGAATTGATAAAGATACAAGCGGTCTTCTGATAGTTGCAAAGAACGATTTTGCACACGAAAAGCTTGCCGCACAGATTAAGGAGCATTCCTTTAAAAGACAGTACCGTACGGTTGTTCACGGTAAGTTCAGAGAATTGAACGGAACTGTTGATGCACCTATAGGAAGAAGTCCTAAGGACCGCAAAAAAATGTGCGTGACACAAAAGAATTCACGTTCAGCCGTCACTCATTATGAAGTGATTTCGCAGGGTGACAAATTTTCCTTTTTAAAAGTAACTCTTGAAACGGGACGTACTCACCAGATAAGAGTCCATATGTCGCACATCGGTCACCCGGTTGCAGGGGACATGGTCTACGGCCCGAAGAACGGAGTTGTTTCGCTTAATGGTCAGTGCCTTCATGCGGGTCTGATTGGTTTCAATCATCCTCGCGACGGCAGATACATTGAGCTCGAGGCAGAATTGCCCGAATATTTCAAAGGCTTTTTAAAAAGTCAATCATTGGGTGACGAATAGTCAACCTGTTTATTTTAATTGGAGGTGTTATTTTGGACGCAACAACAAAAAAACAGTTACAGATTAAAGCATGCAACGTTCGCATGGGTGTAATTGAAAGCGTTTTTAATGCAAAATCAGGTCATCCGGGTGGCTCATTATCAATAGCAGATGTTCTTACCTATCTCTATTTTGAACACATCAACGTTGACCCGAAAAATCCGAAAGACGAGAACAGAGACCGTTTTGTTCTTTCAAAGGGACACACAGCTCCCGCACTTTACGCAGTTCTTGCTCACAAGGGCTTCTTCCCTGTTTCAGAGCTCAAGAATCTCCGTAAGCCGGGCTCAATGCTTCAGGGTCATCCGAGTATGAAGCTCACACCGGGTGTTGATATGAGCACAGGCTCACTCGGTCAGGGTATTTCAACTGCGGTCGGTATGGCTCTCGGCGGAAAAATCGACGGCAAGGATTACAGAGTTTATACAGTTCTCGGCGACGGCGAAATTCAGGAAGGTCAGGTATGGGAAGCTGCAATGTTTGCTTCTGCAAAGGGTCTGGACAATCTCTGCGCCGTAATCGACAACAACAATCTTCAGATTGACGGTTCAGTTGCTGAGGTTAACTCACCGTATCCTATTCCTGAAAAATTCCGTGCGTTCGGCTGGAATGTAATCGAAATTTACGGTCACTCATTTGACGAAATTGATGCAGCATTCAGAGCTGCAGCAGAAACAAAGGGCAAGCCGACAGCTATTATCGTAAAGACAGTAAAGGGCTGCGGAGTTTCATTTATGGAAGATCAGTGCTCATGGCACGGTACAGCTCCCAACGCTGAACAGTACGAGCAGGCAATGGCTGAACTTCAGGCAAAACTTGCAGAATTGGAGGCTTAATTATGGCAGATGTAATTAAAACCGCAACCAGAGATGCTTACGGCCAGGCTTTGGTTGAATTGGGCGAAAAAGATAAAAGTCTTATCGTTATGGACGCCGACCTCGCAGCAGCAACAAAGACAGGTGCTTTCAAAAAAGCTTTCCCTGAAAGATTCTACGATGCAGGTATCGCTGAAGCAAACCTTGTCGGTGTAGCAGCAGGTCTTGCAACAACAGGTCATACAGTATTTGCAAGCTCATTTGCAATGTTCCTTGCAGGACGTGCTTTTGAGCAGGTACGTAATACAATCGGCTATCCTCACCTTAACGTGAAACTCGGCGCAACACACGCAGGTATTTCCGTTGGTGAAGACGGTGCAAGCCATCAGTGCTGTGAAGACATCGCTCTTATGAGAACAATTCCGGGTATGGTTATCATCAACCCTGCAGATGATGTTGAAGCTCGTGCAGCTGTTCTTGCTGCAGCAGAGTACGAAGGTCCCGTTTACCTTCGATTTGGCAGACTTGCAGTGCCGAGATTCAACGATCCCGACGATTATAACTTTGAAATCGGCAAGGGTATCGAAATGGCTGACGGCAACGATGTAACAATCATCGCAACAGGTCTTATGGTAAACGAAGCTATGATTGCAAAGGATATGCTCAAGGAAGAGGGAATCTCTGCAAGAGTTATCAATATTCACACAATCAAGCCTATCGACAAGGATATCATCCTCAAGGCAGCAAAGGAAACAGGCGCACTTGTTACCGCTGAAGAGCATAACGTAATCGGCGGTCTCGGTTCAGCTGTTGCAGAAGTTGTATGTGAAGAATATCCCGTACCTGTTGTAAAGGTTGGTGTAGAGGATAAGTTTGGTGCATCAGGTCCTGCAGTTGAGATGCTTAAGATTTACGGTCTTTGCGCTTCAAACATTGTCGAGAAGGCAAAGAAAGCAATTTCAATGAAATAAGCATTTACTATCTGACTGTTCCGCTTTGTGCGGAGCAGTCAGGTTGAAAAATATCCGTTCGTTTTATTCAACCTGAGGTGGAGATAAAATGAAAAATAAAGAAGAACTCAATATTTACAATAACGAATATAACGATGATGCTCGGGCTGTGGATGAGTCTGAGCTTTTGCCAATTTATGACACAATGAATTTTTCGGGCGATATACAGCCCGTCGAGGACGTTTCAGTCCCTGATTATGATATTTCAGAATATTCTGACGAAAGAACCGAAGGTCAGAAAACTGATTCAAAAAAGAAAATAATACCGTTTTTACCGGTTTTAAATAAAAAAATAAAATTAAACAAGAAAATAAAGAAGATTATTATGGCTGTGCTGTGTGTTGTGTTAGTTGTGTCAATTATTGCCGGTGCCGTCGCAATTGCGATAAGAAGCGGAACGAACAGTTCACCCGTACAGTCTGTTTACACGGCGGACGGCAAAAATGAGCTGGTGCTTGAGAACTCAAAGGCTTATTCTTTGCCCGAGGCTGAAGAAATAAAGCTTTCAAAAGACGGAATGATGCTTTATTACAGCACAAACACTGCATCAAAAACAGGAAAGTTTGATATAAAGGTTGTAAATATAAGCAAAAAAGATTCCCTTAGCAAAGAAGGATCTTATGTCGACCGCGGTGTTGATGAGGATTGGAAAATGAATTCGGACGGAAGCTTTCTTTGTTACAGCAAGACCGAAGAGGGCTTAAAAAACTATTATATTTACGATGCTGATAAAGGAACAACTGAGCTTGTTTCAACTAATGTTGAGGAGGTTTTTCTTCCTCAGAAAGGTGATGTTGTTTATTTCACACGACGTATCAGCTCTGTTTATTCGCTTCACAGAAAACGAATCGGTGAAGATTCACAGAACGTAGCAAGTAAAATCAGCCACGTTTCGTTCTACGATTCAGAGGACGGCTTTGAGGTTCTTTATACTGCTGAAACAGGAAACGGAACGGAAGTTGATATTTTCAGCGTTAAGAATTTTGAAGTGCCGACAACTGTCTGTGAGGATGTCAGCGAGGTTTATATCAACGACTATTTGGTCAACGGTAACCTCTATTACTTCAAAAAGAACACATCTTCAATCGATTGGAGAGATTTCATAAACGATCCTTATTACGAGAAGGATGCGACTCTTGAGCGTCCGTCGGAAGGCGACTATATGAAAAACGTAGGTTTCATTTTTGACCGCTATGTTGTTGATTATAACGCTTACAATGCTGCTAAAAAGATTTATGATGCAAAGCTCCTCAGAGACAGCATAAGAGAGGAACTTGACAGCATTGATCTCGGGCTTGCGGTTGATAAGACTTATTCGTGCTTTGTGTATAACGGCAAGTCAAAAGAACTTGCTTCGGGAATTCTGCTTGACAGCATTCTCTGCTATTCAACAGAGGGTATGCCGAGGATTCTTTATGCAAAGTCAGTGCTTGAGGTTGAAGAACAGATTGAAATGGATGAGCTTGTTAGTATTGCCAAGGAAGAAAACGCAACTGCAGCGGCTGATTATGTTGTTGAAGTTGTAGGCGGTACAGATGAACTTTCGGATGAATCAATCTATGCATGGTACGATTCTTCAAAGGTTACAGAGCTTGAATTTGAAAAATACAATCTCAGCAGGGCAAAGTTTGTGTTCGGATCAAAGGATTATGTTTTTGCCGTGTCAGGCGGAAAGCTTTATTATAACGAAATTACGCAAAAAGAAGTCCTCAATGCCGAACTTGTGGACAGCGGGGTTTCTGCATTCGAGTATAAAAACGGATATGTTTATTATACGAAGGAAGATGAAGCAGGAAACACTTCGCTTTACAGATATTCGGTAAGTGGCGGAATAGAACACCTTGCAGATAATCTTTACGACTATTTTGTTATAGAAGATGATTATGTGCTTATTCTGTCAGGTCAGCAGGACGGTACAGAACTTATGAGCGTTGCTGTTTTTGAAAAGGGTAAATACACTGAAATTGATAAAGATGTCAGCTTAAATAATTTCGTATATAACGGCAAGAACATTGCTTATATCAAGAATGTAGGTGCTTATGACACTTACAGCTCAGGCGATATGTACACTTATTCACCTGAAAACGGTGTTCAGCAGACACAAAGCGATGTTACTGCGATTTATTACGTTAACAAATCATAAAGGAGGTTTTGCTTTGAAGGAAGATGTTTTGTTTAAAAAGACCCCCTTCGGAGGCTTTGACCGTGTTGAAGTAATCAGCTATATTCATCAGCTTAAAAGTACTCAGCAGAAATATAAGGTTCTTCTTGATGAGAAAGAAAAATCAAATGCAAAACTTGCCCGCGATCTTGAGTACAGGGAAATCCAGGTTGAGCAGTTGCGTAAGGATATAAAAGAAAATGAAAAAACTGTTTCTGAGTTGCAGATAGAGCTTGCTAAGCTCCGTGACGAAAACGAACAGCTTAAAAATATGCCTGCACAAACACATGACGGTTCGGAATTTGTTCCCGAAACCGTAAAAATGTGTGACGAACTCGTGGAAACAGCATCCGAAACGGCAAAGAAGTTGGTCGGAGCTGCAGAGGATAAACTCATTGATGCACAGAAACGAATCAATAAAGTAATCGAAAAACTTGAAAACAACGATAAAACGAAGCCTGAAGATGCAAAGAAACTGCTCAAAAAGCTTCTTAAGGAGTTAAAATAATGGCAGAAATTTTTCTTGATACAGCTGAACTTAAAGAAAAGGCAGCAACTCTTCACGCGGGTGACAGAGTCCTTCTTTCGGGTACAGTTTATACATCACGAGATGCTGCCCACAAAAGGCTTATGAGTTTTATTGAATCTGGCGAAGAGCTCCCGTTTGAGCTTGACGGAGGATGCATTTATTATGCAGGTCCGACCCCTGCGCCCGATGGTATGGCTATAGGTTCTTGCGGCCCGACAACATCGGGAAGAATGGATCCGTATGCTCCGACTTTGCTCGACAAGGGACTGTCAGCGATGATAGGTAAGGGTGAACGTGATAAGGCTGTCTGCGAAGCTATCTGCCGTAACGGTGCAGTTTATCTTTGTGCAATCGGCGGTGCAGGTGCACTTGCCGCCAAATGCGTTGAAAAATGTGAAGAAATTGCGTTTTTTGACCTCGGGTGTGAGTCAGTAAAACGTATTGAAATAAAAAACTTCCCGCTGATAGTCGGAATCGACTGCCACGGCGGTACAATATTCAAAGTGTAAAAACAATGGAGGTAAAAGCTAATGAAAGGTATTATTCTTGCCGGAGGTTCCGGCACAAGACTTTATCCGTTAACAATGGTAACCAGTAAACAGCTTCTTCCGGTTTATGATAAACCGATGATTTATTATCCTCTGGCAACGCTTATGCTTGCAGGAATCAGGGAGATTCTTATTATATCAACTCCCGATGATACACCGAAGTTCAAAACGCTTCTCGGTGACGGAGCACAGTTCGGACTCAAGCTTTCCTATGCTGTGCAGGAAAGCCCTGACGGTCTTGCTCAGGCTTTCATCATTGGCGAAGAGTTCATCGGCAAAGACAGTGTTGCTATGGTTCTCGGCGACAACATATTCTACGGCAGCGGTCTTGGCCATATGCTCAGACAGGCTGCAAAAAATAAGAACAGAGCGACAATTTTCGGATACTACGTTGACAATCCCGAACAGTTCGGTGTTGTTGAGTTTGACAAGGAAGGAAAACCTGTTTCAATTGTTGAAAAACCGGCAGAGCCGAAATCAAACTATGCCGTAACGGGACTTTATTTCTATGATAATAAGGTTGTTGAATATGCAAAGAGCCTCAAACCTTCAGCAAGAGGTGAACTTGAAATTACCGATATAAATCAGATTTATCTCGATAACGGTGCGCTTGATATCAAGCTTATGGGACGTGGCTTTGCCTGGCTTGATACAGGTACTGTTGATGCACTTACTGATGCCTGTAACTTTATTAAAACTGTTGAAAAGCTTCAGGGCATCAAAATTTCAGCACCCGAAGAAATTGCATATAATATGCGCTGGATTTCAAAGAAAGCTCTTCTTGAGTCAGCAAAGAAGTACGGCAAATCAGCTTACGGTCAGCATCTTCTCAAGGTAGCTGAGGGTAAGATTATGTATTCGGAATCGGGCGAACGTCCGAGATGGGGAAAGGAAAATCCGAACAACGGATAAGGATTAAACAATGGATGCGATAAAGACAAAGGTTGACGGTGCGATAATTATCGAGCCCGATGTTTTCGGTGACAACAGAGGCTGGTTTATGGAGTCTTACTCAAAGAAAAAGCTTGCTGATGTTGGCATTGATATTGATTTTGTGCAGGATAATCGTTCTTTTTCGGCTGAAAAGGGTACGTTAAGAGGCCTTCACTGTCAGCTTAATCCTACTGCACAGACCAAATTGATTACCTGTATCAGAGGAAAAATTCTCGATGTTGCAGTTGACATAAGAAAAGGCTCACCTACATATATGCAGTGGGTTTCGGTTGAGCTTTCGGGCGAAAATAAGAAGTCTTTTCTTATTCCGAAGGGCTGTCTTCACGGTTTTGTTACTTTAACGGATGATGTTGAAGTAATGTACAAGGTCGATGATTTCTATTCACCTGCAGATGACCGAAGTGTAAGGTTTGATGACCCTGCACTCGGAGTTGAATGGGGAATTGAAAATCCGATTCTTTCGCAGAAGGATATGAATGCACCGCTTCTTAAAGACAGCGATGTTGAGTTTAAATATTGATTCAGGAGCATTTTATGAAAGTACTTGTAACAGGCTATAACGGTCAGTTGGGTTATGATGTTGTTAAAGAGCTGATATCCCGAAACGTTGAGTGTAAAGGCGTTGATTTGCAGGACTTTGACATTACCGACAATGCCCGGACAATGGAATATATAAAGAATTATAATCCGGATACAGTTGTTCACTGTGCCGCATACACCGCTGTGGACAGGGCGGAGGACGACGAAGAAACCTGTTATAAGGTAAATGTAATCGGAAGTGAAAATCTCGCAATAGCATGCAAAGAGATTGGCGCGAAGATGCTTTATGTAAGCACGGATTATGTTTACGGCGGAAAAGGCGATGCTCCGTTTGAAACAACAGATGAAACCGACCCGAAGAGTGTGTACGGCAGAACAAAGCTTGAGGGCGAAAATGCTGTCAGAAAACATCTGGACAAGTATTTCATAGTGCGAACTTCGTGGGTCTTCGGCATCAACGGAAACAATTTTGTCAAAACAATGCTTCGCCTCGGTGCGGAGCGTGATGTGCTGACAGTTGTTGATGACCAGATCGGATCTCCGACGTATACTCCTGATCTTGCACGTCTTATCTGCGATCTTATCGTTACAAATAAGTACGGTATATATCACGGAACAAACGAAAACTATTGTTCCTGGGCTGAGTTTGCCGCGGAAATTATGAGGCTCGGCGAAAGAAAGTGTGAGATAAAGCCGGTACCGTCGAGTGAGTACCCTGCAAAGGCAGAAAGGCCTTTGAATTCAAGACTTTCAAAAGTATGTCTTGACCGGGCAGGTATGAAGCGTTTGCCAACCTGGCAGGATGCTCTTGAGAGATATTTTAAAGAATTAAGGAGTGAAGAATAATATGAAATTGTCACTCGTTGTTCCTTGTTATAATGAAGAAGATGTGATTTATGATTTTTACAAGGAAACCAAAAGAGTTTTTGAAGATAAAGTAGAAAGCTATGAATTTGTTTTCGTTAACGACGGAAGTAAAGATAAGACATTAGAAATTCTAAAGGCTATTCATAAGGTTTCTGACAATGTAAAGGTAATAAGCTTTTCAAGAAACTTCGGAAAAGAAGCCGCAATGTATGCAGGACTTTGTAAAGCGACAGGTGACTACACCTGCGTTATTGATGCGGACCTTCAGCAACGCCCCGAGGTTGTGCTTGAGATGATGAATATTCTTGACGGTGATTCTTCGGTGGATTGTGTTGCGGCATATCAGGCTGAAAGAAAAGAAGGCAAAGGAATTTCTTTCCTGAAAAAAGGTTTTTATAAATTGATGAATGTTATCAGTGAAGTTGAATTCTATCCCGGAGCAAGTGACTTCAGACTTATGCGCCGCAAGATGGTTGATGAAGTTGTAAAGCTTACGGAATACCACCGCTTTTCAAAAGGATTGTTTTCTTTCGTCGGCTTTAATACAAAGTTTATTCCGTACGAGGTTCAGCAAAGAGCCGCGGGCAAATCAAAGTGGTCAATTGCAAAACTCTTTATTTATGCCATTGAGGGAATTGTCGGATATACAACCGCACCGCTTAAACTGTCGACTTTTGCTGGTTTCGGAATGATTGCTGCGGCGTTTCTTTACCTCGTGATAGCTCTGATTATCGGTGCTGTTAATGCTGATTTTTCAGAGAATATAGCAGTAATAACTTTGCTTTTGCTTGTTGGCGGTGTACAGCTGGTATTCCTCGGCATTATCGGTGAATATCTTGCACGAGCATATATGCAGGGAAAAAACAGACCTATTTATATAATAAAAGAATTTCTTACCTACTAAGAAGAAAAAGAGGACGAATGATCTGTTATGGATATAAAACATATTTTAAAAGCGGGAATAAAGCTATTTACCGATTCAAACTATCGTTTTTCAATTCTTTCAGGAAAGGGTTTTTATAATAATATGCCTGATGAGGAATATCTGAAGTTACTCTATAAGGCAAAAGTTGGTAAGGAACTAAATCTTGACAACCCACAGACTTTTACGGAAAAATTGAACTGGCTGAAAATATATGACCATAATCCCAGATACACAATGTTGGCAGATAAGTATCAGGTCAGAAAATGGGTTGCTGAAACAATCGGTGAAGAGTATCTGGTTCCGCTACTCGGAGTTTTTGATAGTGCCGATGAAATCAATTTTGATTTGTTACCCCAAAAATTTGCGTTGAAATGCACCCACAACTCGGGTGAGGGTATGTGCTTGTGTCGGGATAAAAGTAAGTTAGACAGAGATAACGTCGTCAGACGGCTCAATATTGCACTTAAAAAGAATTATTATCCGGCAGGCAGAGAGTGGGCTTACAAAAATATCGTTCCCAGGATTATTTGTGAAGAAATGCTTGAGTGTGAACAAATTGATGAGTTACTTAACACGATTGTAAACTACAAATTTTATTGCTTCGACGGAGAGCCCAAGTTCTTATATGTGGCTATTGATAATACCGAAAATGGGAAAAAGAACGGCACAAAGCTTAACATACTTGATTTGAATTGGGAAAAAACTCCTTTTTACAGAACAGATCACGCTCCGATTAATGATGAAATTAAAAAGCCGGCAGATTTTGATACAATGATTGATATAAGCAGAAAATTGGCGGCGGGTTTCCCTTTTGCAAGAGTAGATTTATATTACGTCAATGATAAGATTTATTTTTCAGAAATGACTTTTTGTCCCGGTGCCGGAATTGCTCCTTTTTTTCCGCCGGAATGGGAGAGAAAAATCGGTGATTGGATTACTTTGCCGGATAAGCAGCGTACAGTTGACTGACACTTTCGGGCATATTCTATAGTATTTAAACACAAAACAAATAACTCAGCCGGCTGGTTAAAGCTGCTTAGCTTTTTATAGGAGGTAGATATGAGTAGAGTTCGATTTACAGTTAACGTACCTGTTTACAATGCAGAGAGATATCTTCGCGAATGTATTGATTCAATATTAAACCAGACTTTTCCCGGTTTTGAAGTTAATCTTGTTAATGACGGCTCAACGGATTCTTCAGGAGCTATCTGTGATGAATATGCGTCAAAAGACAGTCGTATCCGTGTGTTTCACAATGAAAACAAAGGCTCATTTGCAACGAGAGTTTTTTCTGTAAATAATGCAAACGGAGAGTTTTGCACTTTCTGTGATTCAGACGATTTCTACGACAGTAACTATCTGGAAAGGGTAAACGCACTGTTGGAGGAAGAAAACTGTGATGTACTGCTTTTCTATCAGGACACGCTCGTAGACGGGATACGAAAACCTTCAACACCTTATTGGAAAGAAAAGAAAATTTTTGAAGGCGAAGAAAAGAAAGACTTTTATAGCGCGATGATGACAGGTACCGCGTTCAATACGCTCAATATTAAGGTTATCAAAACTGAACTTTTGCAGAATGATACACTTGATGCTCAAAAGTATTCTTTTGTTAAAAATGCCGATGATTTATTACAATCACTTTATCCGATTTTTAATGCAGAAAAGATAGTTTTTGTGCCTGAGTGTTATTATAACTACAGAGCGCATTCTGAGAGCCTTACTCATAAAATTGACCCGAATATTTATAATAGTATCTTTGCGGTATGGTCAGTTATCCGGGATAATTACCTTAACGGTACAAACATCCTTGGTAAAGATACAGAAAGAGCTTTTGCGATGCGCTCTGCCCGTTCTGCTCTTAATATTGTTAAGCTCATAGCTCAGCAGGATAATCTTTCGGACGAAGAAAAGATCGAGATTTTCCGTAAAATCCGTGAGCACGAATTTTACAAGAATTTTATCGAGCCGAATTTGGTCAAATCTGAACTTGAAAAGAAATGGCAGTTCGTTTATGAGTTGTTTTCACGTCACAGCTACAAAATGCTTCTTACGACTGTCAGAATGTTCGGCAGAATTAAAAGATGAGATTTTTAAAGAGATAGGTATCACAAAACCTGTCTCTTTTTTTGATAAAAGACGGATAAACTATTGATTTAAAGCTGAAATATGTTAATATGAATAAAAAAGCAACGGTAGGTGGCAGTATGAAAGCAAAAATAACACTTGCAAAAGAATTCAGAATCGGCGACATTGATAAACGTATTTACGGCTCATTCATCGAACATCTCGGAAGAGCTGTTTACGGCGGTATATACGAACCGGGTCATCCGACTGCGGATGAAAACGGCTTGCGAAAGGACGTAATCGACCTTGTTAAAAAGCTCAACGTACCCGTTGTTCGTTACCCGGGCGGAAACTTTGTTTCAGGTTACAATTGGGAAGATGGGGTTGGCCCTGTTGAAAAAAGACCGACAAGACTTGACCTTGCGTGGGGCACGACCGAGCCGAATAAATTCGGAACAAATGAATTCCTCGATTGGTGTAAAAAAGCAGATACCGAGTGTATGATGGCGGTTAACCTCGGCACAAGAGGTCCCGATGAAGCTCGTAACCTTGTCGAATACTGCAACCATCCGTCAGGTACATACTGGTCAGATTTAAGACGTTCGCACGGTATTGAAAATCCGCACAACATCAAGCTCTGGTGTCTCGGAAATGAAATGGACGGCCCTTGGCAGATGGGTGCAAAAACTGCAGTTGAATACGGCAGAACAGCACTTGAGGCTTCAAAGCTTATGAAGTGGACTTCACCCGGTATTGAAACAGTTCTCTGTGGTTCTTCAAGCAGAAATATGTCCACTTTCGGAAAATGGGAAGCTGAGTCCCTTGAAATCGCATACGACAGCATTGATTATGTTTCACTTCATCAGTATTACGGTAACCACAATGATGATGCGATGGATTTTCTTGCACTTACAATGGAGCTTGAAGACTTTATTTATTCAATTATCTGCACCTGCGACTATATAAAGGCAAGAAAGCGTTCAAAGAAAACAATAAATCTTTCCTTCGACGAATGGAATGTATGGTATCATTCAAACAATGCGAAATTTGATAAGTGGAGTGTCGCACCGAAGCTCCTTGAGGATATCTATAATTTTGAGGATGCTCTTCTTGTAGGCTCAATGCTTATAACTCTTCTTCGTCACTGTGACAGAGTTAAGATTGCCTGCCTTGCACAGTTGGTCAATGTAATTGCTCCTATCTTTACACAAACGGGTGGCGGAGTATTTGAACAGCCGACGTATTTCCCGTTTATGCATCTTTCGAATTTCGGCAGAGGTGCGGCACTTCTTCCGCTTGTTGATTCCCCGAAGTACGACAGCAAGAACTTTACTGACGTGCCGTATCTTGAAACAATTGCAACTTACGACGAAGAAAACGACGAAATGGCAATTTTCTGCGTCAACAAGAGTCAGGACGAAAGCGTTGTTCTTGACATTAATCTTATGGATTTCGACGGCTATAAGCCCTGCGAATTTATTTCAATGGACGGTTATCACAGAAAAGACGAAAACACCTTTGACAACATAAAAGTAAAGCCCCATAACAATTCCGTGCCTTCGCTTGACGGCAAAAAGCTTGAGGTTGAACTCAAGC
>JAZSQQ010000087.1:0-52503 GCA_045538055.1 Acutalibacteraceae bacterium | reverse complement strand
GCAAAAATAAACAGCCGCACGTGAGCGGCTGCTTGAAATAGTAATGCGTTGTCAAACTTCTATGCCCCTTTCAGGGGCTTTGCCTGTAGGTGCCCCTTATAGGGGCTGTGCAAACCACTAGTTTACTAGTGGTTATGATTTGTTGTTTTCGGTTTTCTTGAAATGATTTCACACTTATGATATAATCGTGTCAATACATAAGATTTTGTTGAATTCAGTTTATCTTTTAGCAAAGCAACAACCAAAAGTTTTATATCAAATATCACAGAAATCAAAAGGTGAAAATATGGAGAAACACGACTCATTGCAAATAATTTTTATCAGACATGCCGAAACAGATTATGGCGATATCTCAGACCGCGACCCGAGCGATGGCGAGCTTACCGCAAAAGGTGAACAGCAGTGTATTGAGTTAGGCGAAAAGTTTAAAGCTTTGCCGATAGATGCATATATTACGAGCTCGTTGCTACGCAGCTTTAAAACGGCTGTCGGCGTTTGTAAAGCAAAGCCTGACAAGCCTTTGCTTGAAATCTGTCCCGAGCTTGTGGAATGCGGTTGCACACCCGGTTATTACGGTTGCTGCGAAGAATATCTGCGACAATATTACAAAAATACAAAAATGTGCGAAAAGCTCTACGGCACCGAGAATTATGAATTTGGCTGTGAGGCTTTTGAGGATAATATTGTCCGTGCCGAAAAAGTGATTTCTTACATCAAAAACAGATTTTCTTTCGGTGAACGTGTTGCGGTTTTCAGCCACCATGGATTTCTTGAGTATCTTATTCCCACAGCTTTAGGGGTTAAACCGCATGTTTTCAGATTTTCTCTTGATAATATTTCAATTTCCGTTGTTGAATTTTGTCGTGACGGTAATGCGGTTCTTCGCTGTGTTAACAAATAGAACAACCGATATAACGAAAACCGGCAAAATCCAATTTGTCTGACAACATAAGACCGAGCAGAGAAAAAACTCTGATCGGTCTTTTTTGCGCCACCCTAAACTGCTTTAAATTAAAATCAATTTTCAGCTTGTTTCCTCTGAAAAAAATTTTGATTTTGCCACACGATCTCACCGTTTATAATAGTGGCTTTAACGTGAGAGTTTATTTCCAAGGGATTACCTTCAAAAATAACAATGTCTGCATCCTTGCCTTCTTTAAGGCTGCCCAATCTGTCATCAACCCTGCATATACGTGCCGCATCAATGGTAATTGCACGCAGGGCAGCTGTTTCGCCCAGACCTTCCTTTGCCGCAATACCTGCACATAAAGGTAAATACTGTATTCGGGAAACGGGATGGTCGGTGGTTATTGCAACTGTAACTCCTGCATCGTGAAGGACACCTGCGGTTTTAAAATCCGACTGACTGACTTCATCTTTGCTTCGGGAGGCGAGAGACGGTCCGACTATGGCAGGATACCCGCTTTCTGCGATTTCCCCGGCAATCAGGTGTCCCTCGGTGCAGTGGTCAATTGTCAGGTCAAGGTCAAATTCTTTAGCTATTCTTATTGCGGTGAAAATATCATCAGTGCGGTGAGCATGCGCCTTAAGAGGGATTTTTTTTTCGAACAGTTTTCTGTAACATTCCAATATAAAATCCTTGTTTCCGGATTGATTTTGTGAAAAATATTGTTGTGCACGGAAAAACTCCGCTCTTATCAGCGAAGCAATTCCCATTCGGCTTGACGGCATATTACCGTTAAGACCGTAGCAGTTCATCGGATTTTCACCGAAAGCAATTTTAATCGCAGCAGGGGCAAGAACAACCATATCGTCAACACATCTGCCGTAGGTTTTTATAAATGCAAATTGTCCGCCGACAGCATTGGAACTTCCGGGTCCGACCATAACTCCGGTAATGCCTGAGGCAATAGCATTATGAAAAGCACTGTCCATAGGATTTATACTGTCAATTCCTCTTATCGCGGGTGTTACGGGGTTTGAATTTTCGTTGCTTGTGTCATTTTGTGATGAGATTTTATCTTCTGCAATGCCTATGTGACTGTGTGCATCGATAAATCCGGGGTAAACATTCAGCTTTTCAGCATTGAAAATTTCTGTTTCCGCTGTAGGAATAATCCGATTTTTTATTTTGATAATTTTTCCTTTGTCTGTCAGAATATCAGCATGTAACGGTGTATCATTTTCCATTGTGTGTAAAAGACCGTTTTTAATTAAAAGCATATTTTTCTCCTTTTGCCCTTTCTTCTTTCGTGTATAGTTTGCCGCAAACGAGAGAAACTATCCTTGTAACGGTTTAGGAGGTGAGAATATGAATAACAACAATAATAACAATAATAATAACAGCAACAACCAGAACAACAACAGAAATAATCAGAACAACCAGAATAACCAGAATAACAGAAACAACCAGAACAACCAGAACAACAGAAACAACCAGAATAAATAATAAAATTCTATCCGTTTTTCCTTACGTGCCACAATATTGAGTTCTATAATGAATTGCAAAAAGTCAGAGTTTAGTTGAATTTTCAACCTGTATGCTTTGCAGAACTCAACACTTTTAATCAACAATTATATGTGGGTGCGTTTTTAGGTGTATTGGGAGAGCGCTTGAATGGTATTCAAGATGTCACGGGTTCGATCCCAGAGTATCCACCAAAAAAGACCGTTTAGTCTGTAGACTTAAACGGTCTTTTTACTTATTGTACCCAAAATACTATTACGGTATTTTATTGCTGTTTATTTTTCTTTGAATTCAGTATTCTGACATCAATATTAAGCTTTTTACCGGCAAGTGAATCCTGTCGTCTTAGCAGAGCGATATTAATATCGATTTCAGCCAACCGAAGCAATCAATTTGTCCATTGCTTCAAGGATTGTGCCTGCTGCCTTTGGACCGAGTGAGTTTGTTTCCTCATAGTGCTTCCTGCCTGTATCATCATTGGTTTGATTGAAATACGGCAACCACTCGTGAAGGAAGAAATCATTTTCAGGAATGATATAACCCAATTCGTCGTTACAAAGACCGAGAACAAAATTATGCTCACAACGTGCCATTCCCGAAAGTGATTTGTAATCAGCCTCTGTGCCGTTTGCTGCCTTATCTGCTGAAAGGAAGTTTCCGCTTCCAAGCTCAGGAGAAAGCTCGCCCGGAATCATATAAACACCAATCTGCTTGTTACCAAGCTCCATATATGAAACTTCGGATATGATTGAAATGTTCTTATCCTCGTCCTTAGTAATGTCGTTATTGAGCACGCCGAGGATGCGAACAAGCAGAAGCGCGGTATTATCACACTTGATTTCAATTGCTTCTGATTTAACGTTGATTGCAGGCTTAAGAGCAATTTCGTTGTTTACGCTCATAACAACTTCGCCGACGTCTTTGCCGAATTCCTTAACATATTCAAGACCGAGCTCGAAGTTGCGAAGAACCTCGTCAAGCTTTTCGCAGGTGATAAGTCCGCCGATTGCTCCGTTTATGAAAACGACGTTTGCACCACCCGTCTGTTCAACAATTTCTTTTTCCATATATGCAGGAAAATCTGCACTGACGACGGTTGTTCTTGCACCGAGGCATTCGGCGTGGCAAGCAAGATTGACTATATATGTATCGTCACTGCCGTCTGCAGGTTCGAAACGGATTCTTGTTAATGTTGAGTCGAAGTCATCGGGGTTTCTTGTATCAATCAGAAGCTCTTCAGCTTCAGCTGTGCCGAAGTAGAGATTACCGTCTTTTCTTGCACTGTAGGCACCAATGATTGCTTTGGCGGTCAACTCTTTGAGACGGTTCATAAATTCTTCATTTTTGCCGTCGGAGAGGAAGTTTTTGCCCCAGAGACCTTGTGTGTCAATGGCGGAATGGCTGTGCGTTGCGCAGATATTGATTGATTTAATGTTCGGAATTTTACCGCTTTCGATAACGAGTCTTCTGATATCGTTTATGTCTTTGCGGCTGATTCCTACGCAATCAATCGCACAAACGACAACACCGCCTCTGCCGCTGTTATCGTCAAGATAAACAGCTTTCGCGTGCATATCGTCAAGCACGGATTTTGCAGGATTATTTGTGTTATAGCCTGCGATATAGTATTTTTCTTCCGTGATGTCATCGGGAGTAAGCACTTCTTTTGCAAAGCCTACAGTCCATTTTTCTCCGTTGTAAGAGAAGGTTTTGTCACCCGTGAGCATAAATTCCGAAGTTTCTTCAACAGTCGTATACGTTGAATTTGGAACAAAGAAAAGTATCAGTGACAGTAAGCCCGATATTACACCCCTGACCAGATTAGGAATGCGTAAAAAACGCAGTATTTTCATTCTGAATTACCCCCAGACATCAAGAAGTTCAAAGAATGCCTTTGAAAATGCAGTTCCGCTTTTTGAACCTGTTGAAACGGTTTCTTCATAATGGCCCTCTTTGCCTGATGAGCTGTAGTCGTTGTCAGGTACGATGTAGCCGACTGCGTCGTTACAAAGACCGAAAACAAGCACTTCGTCATCCTCATCAAAGCAGGTTGCAATGCCCTCGTACGGATATTCCGTACCGTTGAAGGCTTCTTCTGCGGAATAGAATCCACCGTAAATAAGCTCAGGCAAAGCTTCACCGGGAGCTTCGATAATCTTTATGTTCTTGCCGATTTCAACATAGCCGATTTCGCTTGAAAGATATATCTTACCGTCTTCTTTGAATGCTTTTACGTTGCAAAGGTCAGCACTTGCAGCAAGAAGGAAGACAAAATTATTAACTTCAAAATCAATCTGGGCATGTCTTACGTTAAGAATCGGCTCAACAGCTTCAGCATTTTCTGCAAGCTCATAAAGAGTGTCTGCAACAATAAGGCTGTATTCCTTCATTTTTTCAAAAGAGGTGAGTTCTTCAGGAATGCCGTTATGGGTACCCATATTGCAGTGAATAGCACCGCCGATTGCACCCTGAATGAAGATGAAATCAACATTCTTTTCTGATGTTACTGCCTGTTCGATATAATACGGAAAATCGCCAGAAAGTTCGGAGTTTTCCCAGGCAAGATTTATGGGATGACCGCCGAAATTGGTTATGTAAATTTCCTTTTTGCTGTTGTCGTTCGGCACGAAACGGAAAAGGTGAATCTTTTCGTCAATTGAATACGGGTCTCTGCCATCGTGGAACAGTTCGGGACAAGCCTTTGAAGAATAATAGAGGTTACCTTCACTGCGGTTGGTGTAAGCATCTCTTATCGCATCGGCTGTTTTCTGAATAACTGAATCAATGTATTTCTGATTTCTGCCTGTTTTGGGAATGTTACCCCAAAGACCCTGGGTGTCAACTGCACTGTGGTTGTGGGTTGAGCCGACGTCGATGCTTATGAGCTTGCCGTCGCCTGTGATGTCGCTGAGCTTTTCACGGATTTCCTTGATGTCAGCATTCATAAAGCCGACAGCGTCAATCCATGCAAATGCCGCAGCACCTCTGCCTGAATTGTCATCAAGAACGACTGCTCTTACGCACAAATCGTCAACAATACCCGTTGCCTCCTGAGCAGGGAATTTGAGGAATCCGCCAAGGAAATAACGTGTTTCGTCTATATCATCCGGAGTAAGAACTCTGCGTGCAAAGCCTGCAGACCAATATGAAGCCGTTGCTTCGTCGATAAATGTTGCGTTACCCTCAAGGAAATTTTCCTCAATCGCCGCAACGGGACGCTCGTCATAGCCTAATTTTGTAAGGCTCTGAAAAACAGCACCGATAAGTGTCGGCAGACCTAAAAGAACCGCCATAATTGCTGAAATCCATCTGATAACTACTGCCATTGTAACATCTCCCTTGTGTTTTTATGATTAAATGATACAATATTTTTTTCATTTTTACAATTATTAAACCGTAGATATTACGCCTTGATTTTTGTGCGTTTTAATGATAAACTCGTATCGGAAGTGATAAAAATGACAATAAGACCGTATAACGAAAAGGACAAAGAAAACGTACGTTTCGTGTGTCTCAATGCTGAAGGACCTTGTAAAAGCACGAAAAGGGGAATTAACTTTGCTCTTGCAGTTTATTGTGATTATTATATTGAAAACGATCCTGGAAACTGCTTTGTTGCGACCGATGAAAATGACAAGGCAATCGGCTACGTTATATCAACAGAAAACTTTGATAAGTTCAAAGAAAAATATATAAGCGATTATTTTCCGCGTATTGCAAAATGGGAATACCGTCGCAGAAAATCTGCGCTCAGGGCAATCGCTTCGCAGGAAAAATACAAAGAGGACTATCCCGCACATCTTCATATCGATATTCTTCCCGAATATCAGCATATGGGATTGGGACGAAAGCTGATGGATACTCTTTGCGACAATTTACGCAAGAAAAACGTCAAAGGTGTTATGTTCACTGTCTGGCACAAAAATTACAATGCGATAAAGTTTTATGAAAAATACGGATTTGAGCTTATCGAAACAAAGGAAACAACGCTTGTTTACGGACTGAAACTCAACTGATAAAACTACAGGAGGAAGGTAATTATGACAAGTGCAAAGTCAAAAGTCCTGTGTGGTGCGGACATTGTCGCACGTGACGGATTCCCATTTCAGGGCGAATGCGGACTTATCACTAACCATACAGGCGTTCTGCGTGATCTTTCTTCGACAGTAGATATGCTGAAAGAAAAATGTAACCTGACAGCACTTTTTGCACCCGAACACGGTATCAGGGGAGAGGTACAGGCAAACGAAAGCATATCATCCTACGTTGACACAAAAACGAATCTTCCCGTTTATAGTTTGTTCGGTGATAATACTGAACAAAGCGAAAAAATGCTCACATCTCTGGATACTGTGATTTTTGACATCCAGGATGTCGGTGCAAGATTTTATACCTATCTTTACACGATGACGGATGCGATGAAGCTTTGTGCCGAACACGGGGTGAGGTTTGTGGTGCTTGACCGTCCGAATCCTTTAGGCGGAATTAAGGCTGAAGGAACTGTACTTGACAGAAGATTTTCTTCATTCGTCGGCAGGTTTCCTGTTCCGACGCGCTGTGCGCTCACTATTGGTGAATTTGCACTTATGATGAACAAAACCGAAAATATCAGTTGCGACCTGACCGTTGTTCCGTTGGAAGGCTGGAAACGGGATATGTATTACGATGACACTGACCTTGTTTTCATTCAGCCTTCACCCAATATTCCAAAGGTTGATACTGCTTTTGTTTATATCGGCACCTGCATTTTTGAGGACACAAATCTTTCCGAGGGCAGAGGCACGACCAAGCCTTTTGAAATGATAGGTGCACCGTGGCTTGACAGCGAAGCGGTTATTGAAAAAATGGGGCATCAGGACGGAGTAATCTTACGCGAATGCTCGTTCACTCCGACTTTTTCAGATTATGAAAACACCTTCTGCCACGGTATTCAGCTTCACGTTACCGACAGAGATACATTTTTGCCGTTTTCTGTGGGAATAAGACTGCTTGATGCAATCAGAAAAATTCATCCCGAGTTTAAAATCGAGTCGTCGATAGTAAATCTCCTCGGTACGGACGATATTCTGAAAGATGATTTTGAACCTGAAGCATTTATTGAAAGAGAAAAAAAGAAAGTTGCCGAGTGGCAGGAATTTTCAAAGAAATGGTATTTATATTGATATAAAAGAAGGGGCTATAAAAACAGCTCCTTCTTTTTTATGATTTCGATTTACTATAAAGCAATTTTTCTGAGTCGTCTCCCTCTGACGAAGAAACTTATGTTGTTGCGAATATTTATTGACATCCAATCATACCGGCAAATTCGGGTTTGTCGGGATGTTTTTTTATAACGGTTGCTTGCAACCTACACCTCATCAGTCACTTCGTGACAGCTTCCCCTTGAGGGGAAGGGGGACCGCTTGCGGTGGATGAGGTGGAAAATAAAGATATCTACAAACCCGAATTTGTCGGGATATTTCCTTTATTATGTAATATTAAAGGAGCTGTTTTTTTACAGCCCCTAAATCATTTTTCAACTGCTTTTCGGATGCTCCACTCGTTTTCTTCAAGAAGTGTTTTAGCTTTTTCAGCCGGACAACCGAGAATTTCGGTCACAATACCTATCATCCGTCTGCGAAGCTTCTTGTTCGTCGGTCGGAGATTTATCATCATATTTTCATAAACGCAACCGCACTTGACCATAGATGCAGTTGAAATCATATTAAGGATAATTTTTTGTGCAGTGCCTGCTTTCATTCGTGTTGAACCCGTGATAACCTCGGGACCTGTATCCGCACAAATGTCAATATCTGCAGATTTTCCGAGTTCGGTATCGGGATTGTTTGTAATCGAAGCTGTTTTTGCACCGATGCTTTTTGCATAGTTTACAGCGGAAATAACATAATCCGCAGAGCCTGAAGCGGAAATCCCAATCAGAACATCTTTGTTGCTGAAATCCCGGCTTTTCAGGTCTTCAATACCTGCCTCGGGGTTGTCCTCAGCATTTTCTGCGGCCTTGAACATACATTTCTCACCGCCTGCGATAATTCCGTTGAAAAGGTCGTACGGAACACCGAAGGTCGGAGGACATTCCGCGGCATCGCATACACCGAGCCTTCCCGAGGTTCCGCTTCCGATATAGAAAACTCTGCCTCCCGATTTTACAGCATCGGTAACAAAGTCACAAACAATCGCAATCTGCGGTAATGCTTCGTCAACAGCTTTGGTTACGACCGCATTTTCGTCGTTGATTATCTTCAGCATTTCATACGTCGAAATTTTGTCGATATCGTATGTATTCTTGTTTCTTGTTTCGGTATTAAGCATCTGTTTCACCGCCTTGAATGTTTCTTTTTGCGAGAAGTATCGCTCCGTTAATCATCGGCTCTTCCGAGAAGGTGAGGGGAAAACCCTCTCCGAGATGTTTAAGTAAAAACGGCTTTAAAACATCCTTTTGCCTGCATAATCCGCCACAGATAACGGTTTTATCATTCTTTTTAAGAAAACGCCGTGATGCTGTTATCAGCTTTGCAACTTCATAAGCGTTACGTTCTAAAATTTTTTCCGCATTTGAATCTCCTTGCTTGTATGCTTCGAAAACTGCAGGTGCAAAGGATGCTACGAACGTCGCACCGCCTGAATAAATTTCAGCAACAGATTCTTCAAGCTTTTTGCCGAGCTTTTCTTCGACGAGCTTCAGTATCGGCTCGCTTCCGCCCCTGCCGTCGATGAATTCAAATGCTGAATTGAGAGCATCCGAACCGAAACAGAAACCGCTTCCGCCTTTGTCAATCATATATCCTCGTCCGCCGATACGGTGGATTTTTCCGTGCGAACAACCGAATGCGATGATACCTGTTCCCATAATTACAGCAGTACCGTTTTCTCCCTTAAGAGCAATTGCAACAGCACTGTCAGCATCCGTACCGTTTGAATATGCACCGAAACCAAACTCACCAAGAAAATTTCTGATTTCAGTGTTTATTTCCTCAGCACTGCTGCCGGCAAGTCCTGCAAATACGGAAACCTCAGCAAGGTCTAAACTATTGCAGATTTCCGAGAGACCTTGTTTCAAAACGGATTTTGTTGCTTCAATTCCGATATTGACCGGATTTGACGTGCCGAGAACGGTTCTTTTTATTTCCTTTTTATTCATATCGGTCAGAAGGAATTCTGTCTTTGTTCCTCCGCCGTCAATCCCGAGAAGATACTTTATTTTGTTTTCAGACATCGGATTTCACCACCGTATTGTCAGACTGAACTGTATTCTTTCATTAATAATATCAAATTATTAATAAGAGGTCAATCTGTAAAAACAGAGATGAGTTTTTTCTGTCTGATGCAAAAAAACAACCCGACATCACAGTAAAAATGATGTCGGGTTTATTGTTTAATATGCCAATATAATAAATTTTAAAAAAGTTTTATAATATTTTTAAAGTTTTTGCGTTACATTTTGCGTTTTGACTGACTACATAATGAGAGCAAAAATTATTCACTCAAAAATCCCGAAAGGAGGCGGTGCATTTGTCAGCAAGAAAACAGACGACTGCTTTGCTGCAGCAACTATATGATGACTATCGGCTGAAGCTGTTTAATTTCTGCCTTGCCCGTCTTTCGGGTGAACGTGAATCGGCTGATGACTGCGTGCAGGAGGCATTTCTCGTACTCAGCTCCAAGCTGAAGGACGGCGAAGAAATCGAAAATCCGCGTGCATTCCTCTACCGTACGGCTGAAAACTTCGTCAGGCGCAGGCAGGAACAGATGACGAAAGACACAAAACACCTCGTTCCGCTTGAAACTGCAACCGAAGCGGCGGCAAACGATGAAATTTATACCGAAACTCTCGACAGCATCGACTTCGATGCACTTGCCGAAAAGCTGATTGCAACGCTCGATGAAGATGAAAAATTGCTCTACAACCTGCGATACATACAAAACACGCGTGTTGATGAAATCGCAACCATTCTTAACATTTCACGGCCTGCAGTCTCAATGAGGCTCGTCAGGCTGAAAACAAAAATAACCGATATGGTCACCCGATTAGATTTTGAGAAAGGAGGCTGACAGTTATGACCGTAACCGTTAATAAAGATACATTTCTACACCCCGATTTCAACGGAGATTTAACCGAAATTCTTTGTAACTATCTTAACGCTCTGATTGATGAAGAACTTGAAAAAGAAGATGCGGACTTTGATTTTATTGACGAATGTGCATCCGCAATCAACGCAATCCGTGACGGTTTTATTGATGCTGTTATCCCCGTGATTTCACGCAAAGAGTTTATGTCAAAGCTCGGCATCAGAACGGTACGCTTTTCAAAAGCATTTGCGGCAGTTATTGCCGCGGCGATTATGCTCGTTGCAGCAAACGGCATTATCGCAGGTGCAACAGATTACAATATTCTTGAAGAGGTTTCCAAAAAAATAGTTGAAATCTTCACTCAGGATGATGAACCTACCGAACCGCCGACACAGCCTGTGACAACGACAACCGCACCTCCCGTTACGCAGGAACACCCGACGGAAGAATCAACAACGGTTGTCAGAACGGCTGAAGCAATATCCGCCGAATTCAGCTCAGACTTCAGAAAAGAATACAACGTCGGCGAAAGCTTCAGTCCTGACGGAATAAAGTTTTTCCTTGTTTATGATGACGGAAGCCGAGCAGAGCTTGACCGAAAAGATTATACGTTAAAGGTTCCGCCTGATTTCGGAAAAAAGGCAGGCTATGAAACCGTAACCGCAAGCTATAAAGATTTTGATTACAGCTTTAAAGTAAGAATCCTCAACACGAAGGAAACATCGCTTCTTACATCCGTCTATGCAACATTTCCGTCAGATTATGAATTTAAGGCGAAAGACCTCAACAACATCGACCTGAGTATGATGAAGGTCTATGCAGTCTACAGCGACGAAAGCGAAAAAGAACTTACCGCGGATGATTACACGGTTGATATTACCGACATTTCAACGTTGTTTGAAAAAAAGGTCATTGTCACCGTTACATATAAAACCGTTTCCTGCTCGTTCACGGTGTTTAAAGAGTAGAAATCGTTAGATTTTTATAACACCTCATCAGTCACTTTGTGACAGCTTTTTTCTCCGAAAACGGGCACCCCTTTGTCGCTACCGCGACATTTCCCCTAACAGGGGAATACCTCAAGGGGAAGCCATAATAAGCAGGATCTTTATAGCCTTCCCCTCGAGGGGAAGGGGGACCGCTTGCGGTGGATGAGGTGTTAAAACAACACCACCAATTCAATTAATGTAAGTAGGGACGGGCGTCCTCGACCGTCCGATATACATAGACATCCACGGATGGCCCGGAAGGCACATTCCAACACACAATCCGAACAAAGGGAGGATTTACATATGAAACTTTTGAAAAAATTATCTGCAATAATACTCACAATCGTTCTGTTGTTCAGCGGTATACCAATGGCGGAAGTAGGACTTGACAGCCTGTTTGCGGCAACAGCATCGGCTGCTGCGCTGAAAGAAGGGGACAAAAATTGCAACGATTTTGTTTACACCTATGCCGATTCCACACAAACCGAAATAAAAATCGTAAAGTATATGGGTGGCGAAAGGGATGTAACTGTTCCTTCTTTTATTGAAGGTCTGCCTGTAACACAGCTGGATTCATACTCCTTCAGTACATACACTTACAACAACTACAAAAACCCGGACTGCCTCTATATAGAAACCGTCGCTCTTCCGGATTCCATAACAACAATTCGTGACAACGCATTTTACGACTGCAGATATCTTTACAGCATCAATATGCCCACAGAACTCGAGGTTATCGGTGAGAAAGCGTTTATGTACTGTTACTCGCTTGAGAAATTAGATTTATCTGACGGTATAGTAGATTGTGGCGAAGATGTGTTCTTCGGTACAGCTATCAAAAAGCTTGATATCGGTTCAAAAAACAAGACACCTTACCTGAATATTCACGATTATTTCCTCAGAGGAAGTAACATAGAAGAGCTTACAGTCTCTTCGGAATATATCTGGTTTTATGATAATTCACTTTTCAGCGACTCACTTAAAACCGTTACAATAAGAGGAACTGTTGAGCAATTCGAGTCAGACGTTTTCGGCGATGCTAAAGTGGCTAATTTACCTAAAACTATCAATTTTTACAACAGCTTCAATACAACTATATACTCCGTTCTTGAAACAAAATACGGTTATTTCGGTGAAGTTTCGGAAGAAGATGAAAACTGGGTAACCTTTACAAAATCAAACATCACACGCGAAATCCTAACCGACAGTGATTATCAGTACTATATCAACAAGAGTGGGGAAGCTGTTATCAGTAAATATGTTGGAGCCGAATCCGATATTGTTGTTCCGGAAAAATTAGGTGGTGTGACTGTTACAACTATCGGTTATGATTCATTCAGAAAAAGAGGTGGCATAAGTTCTGTTACACTTCCCGACACAGTTAAGTACATACAGAGTAATGCTTTTAGAAAATGTGAAAATATGACAACCATAAATGTAGGTTCAGGCATTAAAAACATCGGTTTCGGAGCTTTTTACGGGTGCATCAAATTGCAGGAGATCGTTCTACCTAAAGCGGTTACTGCAATTGCCGGATATACTTTTTATGATTGCAATAAGTTAACAAGCATTCAGGCCCCCGGCGTTACTTCGGTAATGACCTCGTCATTTGATGACAGTGGCGTTTCAGAAATTGAATTTTCTGAAAACTTTGATTACATTGAGAGTTTTGCATTCAACGAATGTCATAGGCTCAGGGATTTTAAGTATGATAAAAACGTCACCTATCTCGGAGAATTTGCATTTTTTGGGTCTCGTGTTGAGAGCTTTGAATTTAATGATGAAATAACCGAGATACCTTTATATGCTTTTGGAGAAGCTGACGAGTTGGTATCAGTTGTTTTCCCGTCAAATCTTGAGATAATCGGAGATTGTGCATTTGAATCCTGCAATGAATTAGAACAAATTGAACTACCTCTGACTGTAACAACAATCGGTATAGGTGCTTTCCGGTATTGCTCTGCACTAAACGGCACTCTTACAATCCCTGAAACAATAACATCAATCGGCAACAGCGCTTTTTTTAGTACAGGATACACTACACTTAACTACAACTCTCCTTCACCATATAATAACAACATTTTCGGCATGTCAAAGCTTACAACAGTCAATATCGGCAGCTGTATTACAGAAATACCCAATGGGATGTTCTTCAGTTGTACTCAAATCAGGCACATAACAATTCCTGACACTGTAACAAAAATCGGCGGTGGTGCTTTTGAAGACTGTATAAACCTTGAAAGTATAACGATTTCAGCCAACCTTTCCGTGATTGAAGCTGAAGCATTTAAGAACTGTGAAAAACTGACAACCATAACTTTACCGGACAGTGTCACCGAAATCGGTGAAAAAGCCTTTATTGACTGTGATAAACTCACTGAACTCACAATCCCTAAAAATGTAACAACGTTTTATGTCAATGCCTTTCCGCAACACCTCACAACCGTTTACTACAACGCGGAAAACTGCACTTTTGAAGGCCTTGTCCGTGCCAATTCAGGCAATACCTACTATTCACCTTTTTACGGAACAATGGTCAGAAATGTTATCATAGGCGACACTGTTAAACGAATTCCGGAGTATTTCTTCTGCCATGTAAGTTATATTGAAGATATTGTTCTTCCTGATTCTGTAACAGAAATCGGAACTGAAGCGTTCTGTTACAGTTCTATCAAAAACATCACGTTGTCAGCAAATCTCATTATCATCGAAGACCGTGCTTTCTACGGAACAAATGTTAAAATCAAAGGCAATACTTTCCCTGAAGGTATGCGAATGATTGGAAAAGAAGCGTTTGCTTATTGCCACGAAATTGAAGAAATCTGTTTACCTGACTCAGTTGTTGATGTGGCCGAATGCGCATTTGAGGGTTCTAAGAAGCTTTCAAAAGTTAAAATGTCCTCAAATGTCCGTCTGATTGCAGAGAGAGCTTTTTACGGATGTAATGTTCTTTCTGATTTTGAATGGGATTCAGATATCAAGCTTATCGCTGACCGTGCGTTCTTCAACTGCAGGGCATTGACAAACTTTGATTTTACAGGTGTTGAGCTTCTTTATCCCAACAGCTTTACATACACGGGCGTGACACTCGTTACTCTCGGTGAAAACCAAAAAGAAGAAGCGACAAACCTTATCGCAATTGAAACACAGAGCTTTATGGATTGTGAAAGTCTTGAAACGGTTTCAATAGGCGGTAATGTCACAACAATCAAGTCCGAGGCATTTGCTTCCTGCTCAAGCCTTGAAACTGCGGTTATTTCGGATTCGGTTATCAATATCGCTCCCGATGCTTTCGATGATTGCAACTCGCTTACAATCTACTGTGAAGAGGATTCCTACGCTCATAAGTATGCAGTCAAAAATAATATCCCCGTCAGCACGTTTGTTGTAGCTCCCATTCCGAATCAGACCTACACAGGCTCGGCAATCGAACCCGAAATCGATGTTTCCGTTTCAGGTGAAAAGGTTATGGAAAACACAGACTTTACTGTTAAGTATTCCAATAACATAAATGTCGGCACGGCTAAGGTTACCGTCAGCGGTAAGGGTGTTTACAAGGTGCTTTCAAGTGTTGCCAACTTCACGATTATAACAAAGAGTATCGCTCCCGTTACATTCGCCGCGATTTCCGAGCAGGATTATACAGGCGAAGCTGTAATCCCAACCATCACCGTAACAGACGGCAACAGAGTCCTAAAGGAAGGCGTTGACTATACGGTGACATATAAAAACAATGTCAACGAAGGAACAGCAACCGTTACGATTCAGGGCATCGGCAACTACCACGGAACGGCAAGCACAAACTTCGAAATCCGTGAGATGTCAACAAGCCAGTCAATAGGAAATACAATAATTGATTTCTTTACCTCCCTCTGGTTGAGAATCGTCTCCTTCTTCACTTCAATATTCAGCTAAACTTAAACCTCCCGTGGACACACCACGGGAGGATGCTTGTTACATTCAAAAGTATTTAATCTCACCCTGACATCGAAGTAAATTTGATGTCGGGTTTATTGGTTATTATGTCAATATAATAAGTCTGTAAAAAGTTTTATAATATTTTTGAAAATTTTTATGTCACAAATCGCGTTTTGGCTGACTACTATATGGAAACACAAAAAGGAGGTGCATACGGTGGACGAAAAATTATCCGTTGAACAGTTTATAAACGACTGCTACGAAAAGTATTATCAAAGCATATTTAAATACTGCCGTGTGCGTCTCGGTGAATTCAGCGAACACGCGGAAGACTGTGTTCAGGATGCGTTTGTCATACTTCAACGAAAACTTACTGAAGGCGAAAAGATAGAACAACCGAGGGCGTTTCTTTACAGGACGGCAGACAACTTCGTAAAACGGACGACGGAGCAATACATTAAGGAGCGTACTCGGACGGTCGACCTTGATACAGCAGAAAACACACCTGCACCGCCGATAATATCCGATGACTTCGACTATGACGAATTCGCACGGATTCTTGTAGCGACGTTGACCGGGCAGGAGCAGGAGCTGTACATACTAAAATATGTCCAACGAAAACCGCTGAAAGAAATTGCGGAAATGCTTGAAATTCAGCCAACCGCCGTTGCCAAACGGGTTTCAAGGCTGCGGCAAAGTATAAAAGACTTGATTTACGAACAGAATTTTTTCGAATGAGGTGATACCGTGAGCGAGATTAAAATAGATAAAAGAATTCTGAATGAGATTTTAGATGAAAACACATTGAAAAACGAAATCGCAGAACTTATAAACAACGTTATTGATGAGGAGCTTGTTAAGGAAGAGCCAGACTGCGACTTAATTGACGAGTGTATCGACATTCTTGATAACCTTGTCAATGACGATTATTCAAAGGTTATTCCGTTTATAAAGAAGAATTACAAGGGTAGATTCAGCAAGAAGGTGTGGAGCATTCTTGTTGCTTGTGCAATTATTCTTGCGGCATCAATCGGTACGGTTGCTGTCGGTTACACGGTGGAAAGAATCCGCGAAGAAAGAGAAGCAGAAAAAACTTCAACGACCACAACCACGACTGCAACTACTACGACAACAACCACAACAACGCAGACCACCACGGCTGTTTTACCAACAAAGCTGATTATTTCTTTTAATTCCGCTTTCAAGGATGAATATACCGTCGGCGAAAAGTTCAATGCGAACGGAATTGTTTTGAAAGTTGAAATGTCTGACGGCAATGTTAAAACTCTTTCTGCGGATGAATACGAAATCATAACCGATAAAAACTTCGGCAAAGCTGAAAAATACGAAACCGTTACGGTAAAGCATAAAAACCTCACGGAAACATTCAAGGTAAGAGTTCTCCGCGATGAAGATACAAAGGTTCTTAACTCGATTTATGCCGCTTTCCCTGACGACTTCGATTTCATAACAGATGATATCAACAACATCGACATCAGCGATATGGAAGTCTATGCTGTTTACAGCGACAAGTCGGAAGAAAAGCTTTCGGCAGGAGAATACACCGTAGAAAAAGAAATTCTTCCCGACGGCAAAACGGCAATGATTACTGTAAAACACAAGTCGGTTTATGCTCAGTTCGGCATAAGAGAAAGGGTGCAAGGTGAGGCAAATGAATAAAACTCTTTCAAAAACATTTTCTCTCATTCTAACAGTGATTCTTACTGTCGGAATTGTGAGCGTTAATACAATCGTTGCCGATGCCGAGAAATTTACCAACGGCGATTGGATATACAGCATCAGCGAACTCAACGGTCTTATAATTATCGAAGGCTACACAGGCACGGAATCGGTTATTGAAATTCCGTCGGATATCAACGGCAAAGCCGTAACCGAAATCGGCTCTGATGCATTTAAAAATAACGGAACAATAACTGAAGTTTCAATCCCGTCAAGTGTCAGATCAATCCGTAACGATGCCTTCAGTTATTGTACTTCACTCCGAAAAGTTAACCTTTCCGAAGGTCTGACGGAAATCCACACGGCTTTTATCGGCACAGCGATTGAAAACGTTTTGATTCCCTCGACCGTCAAATATCTTTCGGAAGATGCTTTTGCAGACGGTGCTGTCAAAGAAATAATAGTTGAAGCGGAGCACGCAAGTGTTCTGAGTATGTGGCACACAGCAGACAATCCGATTCCCGAAGGAACTGAAATTGTTTTCGAAGGCATCCCTAAAGCAAGTACTGATTTAAGCCTTCGCAACAAGGGCTTTGATTCATACCGTAAGGACGGAAAATACTGCTATAGCCCGGATTATTCGGGCGAAACACCCGAAATATACATCAGCGGTGATTATACATATACTATCGATTCAGGAAATGCAACGATTGTCCGTTGCAATAATTTCACGGCGGAAGAAATTGTTGTACCCGATACTCTTGACGGATATCCTGTTACGGCAATCGGCGATTTTGCCTTTTCTGCCGCTTCGGATGTCGGCACAAGCTGGGGCAATACAACAATTACATATACATACAATTACACGAAAATCACACTTCCCGAGGGCATAAAAACAATCGGCAGATATGCTTTTGCGGAGAATAAAAACCTGCAGGAAGTCGTTCTTCCGGATTCGTTGACCGACTTCAATTACTGCGCATTTATGAACTGCAAAAACCTTGAATCGGTCAACATTCCCGACGGTGTGGAGTGTCTTCCGGATTTCCTTTTCAGCGGATGCACAAAGCTTAAAAATCTCGGTTTACCCGACAGTATAAAAATAATCTGTGACAACGCAATCATCATCACTTCTGCGGATTCACTTCACGACAGCGTTGAATACCTCGGTAAAGAGCTTTTCACGAGTTGCACAGAAGAAACCGTTACTCTTCCGAAAAGTCTTAAAACATTACGCGGAACATTTTATAAAATGTCCGGTTTAAAGCAGATTGTTTTTAATGAATATCTGCAGGAAATCGGCGAAAAAACTTTTCAGGCTTGTAACAGTCTTACGGAAATTTCTGTTCCTGACAGCATAGCAATTCTCGGCAACAGCGCATTCCAGAACTGTGCCAACTTAACGAAGGTATATATGTCCGTTAATGTGACGCACATTCCGTTCCGTGCGTTTATGAACTGTACATCGCTCACGGAATTTGAATGGAACGCAGAAAAACAAACGGTAGAAGACAGTGCTTTCAAGGGCTGTCCGTTGGTGAGCTTTGATTTTTCAAAAACTCAGGGTATCGACTATGGAGCTTTCAGCGAAACGGGCATCGAAAAAGCAAAAATAGGTCAGCCTGAATATGATGAAGGTCTTAAAATCAGCATCGGTGCGCAGAGCTTTATGTCTTGCAGCGAATTGCAGACGGTAGCCCTCGGCGGTAACGTCAGTGAAATCAGCTCAAGAGCTTTTGCCGAGTGTGAAAACCTTGAAACGGTCGTTATCTCAGATTCAGTTGAAAGAATTGCCGAAGATGCATTCGAAGGCTCAGAGAATGTTACAATCTATTGCTTTGCAAATTCTTATGCGGAAACTTTTGCTGTAGAAAATAAAATTAAGGTCACAACTCTTGTGATTTCACCTATCCCGAATCAGACTTATACAACAAAGAAAATTGAGCCTGAGCTGACAATTTCAATGTCTTCTCAGACTCTCGGCAAAAACGAGTACTCGGCAGAGTATTATAACAACATTAATGTCGGAACGGCAAATGTTATCGTATCGGGTAAGGGCGACCTTGATATGCTCGTTTCAAAGGCAGATTTTGCAATTGTTGCCAAGAGCATATCTAATCTGCAGATTTCGCATATTCCCTCGCAGAGCTATGACAATGCCGCCGCAATAAAACCCGACGTTACAATCAAGTATAACGGAGTAAAGCTTAAAAAGGGGACGGATTACACGCTTTCATATGAAGATAACCACTCCGTCGGCACCGCAACGGTGAAGATAAAGGGTATCGGCAATTATAAAGGCACGGCAACGGTGAATTTTGAAATTGTTGATGAGGAAGACAGCGCAATCAGACGCTTCTTCAATGCCATCGCCGATTTCTTCCGAATGGCATGGAATTGGTTTATCGGGTTGTTTAAATAATCCGAGTGGCAATTTCGGGTTTATAGAGTTCTTCTTTTCCACCTCATCCGCCTCGTTCCTCGGCACCTTCCCCTCAAGGGGAAGGCTAATAAGCTATGTAATATCAAGGCTTCCCCTTGAGGGGAAGCTGTCACGAAGTGACTGATGAGGTGTAGGTTGCAACGCAACCGTTATTTAAAATCACCCCGACAAACCCGAATTTACTGAACAATCAAAAAAATAAAAATTTTTTAAAAAATTTATGTCACAAATCGCGTTTTGGCTGACTACTAAATGAAGACACAAAATAATGAGGTGGTCAACCATGCTTTAGTCATCCTGAAACAAACAAAAAATTGTAAAGGAGAATTTGTTATGAAAAAAGTATTATCAGTATTTTTAGCTGTTGTTATGATACTTTCAATCTGTACGGTTGGTGTGTCGGCGGCAAACTACAGCATTACTCTTGCTCCGACATTAGACCATGTCCGCAAGGATAATATGGCGTATTATCCTGTTCAATACGATTTGTATAAATACCCTGATGCCTATGCTAAACTTTGCACATCAGAAGGAATTGAGGCGATAAGTACACATATAGAATTGGGCTATACATATAAAGCAGATACCTTGAAATTCATTGATGTGTTGCCGTCAGAATCTTTATACAATGCCGGCGGTACGGTAAAAGTTAGAGAACACGGAACGGATCAATACGGAGATAATTATTTTATTGTTGAAATAGACTTTTTAGGAACGGAAGCTATGGCAGAAGAATATTTCTTCAACCTTCAGTTTGAGGTTTTGCAGGAAAAGTTCTTCTATTCAGGCGTAGCTATTGCGAGAACATTAGTCAGCCAATATCCGGCTTATGCAGATTATGATAACCTTGACTTTAAAAATTGCATTTGGAACGTTACTGACAGCAACGGCGAAGTACACGACCTGAGTGATAATATATATACCAGCTATATTGTAATGGATGAATTTTTGGAGCCTGATTACAATCAGCTTTTAATCAAAAACTACGAACCCTTCATTCCTCCTGTTGAAGAAGGTAAGCTGACAACTAACACAACGCTTGAAAGCGGAGAAACTTATTACATCAACGATTATGAAGATTTAAAAACACTTTCTTATCTCGTTAATGAAAAGGGCGAAGATCCTCAGGGTGTAACATTTGTGCAGACAGACGATATTGTTGCCAACAAAGGCACTTTCAGCCTCGATGAAAACAATGCCCCGTTGTATAACGGCAGTTCTGCTTTGCCTGAGGCTTTCACCTCGCTCGAAAACTTCAGCGGAACTTTCGACGGTCAGAACTATACGATAAGCGGACTGTATCTTAACGCAGGTATTTTTGAAAACTGCGACGGTGCAGATATTAAAAATATCTATATTGAAAATTCTCTTGTTGCAAATGAAGACGAGAGCCTAAAAGGTCTTGGCACAATAAGCTCCGTTTTTGCAAATTCAACCCTGACAGGTTGTTCTGTTGATGCTATTGTTATCGGCAAGGGTACGAATGTCGGTGGTGTTCTCGGCAAGGTAACGGGAAGCACGGTGAAATATTGCCGCAATCTCGGAACCGTTTTCGGCGGAACGAATGTCGGAGGCTTGGCAGGCTCTTTAGAAACAGCATGTAAGGTTTCAGCTTGCTATAATGCAGGAAATATTTATGGCGAAAGCTATGTCGGCGGTTTTGCAGGCGAAATTACAGACTGTGACTATGTTGGAGATTCTTATAATACCGGTAAAGTTGAAGTGAGCACAACTTCAGGCTATGCAGGCGGTTTTGTTGGTTATCTCATACCGAAAACAGTAAGAGACTACTCTCTTTCAAAACTTTATACAGTTGGTGAAGTGAGCGGAAGATGTGTCGGAAAATTCTGTGGTGTCTTTGCAGGAAGCTTATATAGCATATTTGATATGGAAGACTGTTATTTTATTGGTGATTCAGTAGAAGAATTTGACAGTAGTGAAATGGTATCTGTAATATGGGAGATGTACCAGAAAGATCATAGCGTTATATATCCCCCGGGAACTTTATATCCTGCTGTAGAACTCTATCTTCATGTTTATCCGACAACAGAAGCGAATCTTAAAAATAACAAATATATCAGTTCGGAGTTTGTTTTAGACGCTGCGAATGAAAACGAAGGCTATCCCATGATGAAGTATTTCCATAAGGAACATACTTTCTCAGATTATACAGTAAATGAAGACGGTACAGCAGAGGTTGCAAAGTGTAACAGCACAAACTGTACTGAAATGGACAGCAAACCACATACTCACACCTGGGGAGAATATGTAAAGGATTCGGACGGAAATCTGGTTGCAGAATGTCTTTTTGAAGGTTGTAACTTTACTGATGTAAAAGAAGAACAACCCCTCTTCGAGTTCGGCGTAACGGCACAGCACATCAGAAATCAGTTTGACATGGTTTACTATCCCGCAAGCTTCGGCTTCTCGATGTATGACGATGCAAATATCCGCTATTCAGACATCTGTGCCAACGTGGCAGACCTTGCTTTCGGTTGCGATACCGAAGTTGTTATGAAATATATCTACGACGCAACAACACTCGATTTCATTTCCGTATACGAAGATTTCTGGGAAGGCAGTGTTGAAGTTCTTGAACACGGCTCAACGGGAATGACAGGTGACGAAGGTCAGGAATATAATTATATTATTATTAAGGCAAAGTTCTCCGCTGTCGGCTATGCAAACGATACAGCACCTTATTGTCTCAAATTCGCTGTCGTTGAAGATAATTTCATAAACAGCGACGGAACCATAAGAAAAGTTATAGACAACGTTCCTTACAGCGAAGATCAGCTTTGCGTATGGAATGCCTGGGATGCGAAAGGCAATTCCTTCGACTTCAGCGATTCGATTAAATTCAAATCATCCGATTATGAATCAGACGGTTATACATACGATAATCTGTTGCTTGAGTATGACCTCATCGATACAGATATAGCTATGCCGACCGTTACATTCACACCCGAACACGCACGAAAGGATGACCTTGCTTACTATCCGTGTATGTACGACGCTAATGTTGATTACGAGGATTGGGTTCGTTCTGCAACAGGCTTCAAGGACAGCACAACCAAGATTCAGATTAAGGTTAACTACGATTCTTCAACATTGGAGCTTATCGATGCGCTTCCGTCAAAGGAGCTTTATGACCTCGGCGGAACTGTAACGATTATCGAAACAGGCGATCTTTATCCCGATGACCCCGACAAGGCTAATGTGAAATATGCTGTTGTTCAGATAGATTTCGATGCTCTGGATTTTACTGACGGTTGTCTTTTCAGCCTGAAGTTCAGAGTTCTTCAGGAAAACTTCCTTGACGAAGAAGGCAGACCGATTGACCTTGTTAACTCTTTCGTTGCTGACTGGGTTGTAACAAGTAATGAGGGCAAATCCCACGATTTGAGATATTATGTTTCAAGCAGCTATGCAGGCTTTGATACGTTTGGAAGCTATGAAGAACTCATTCTTGCAGACTATGAGCCGTTTGACCCCACCTTAATTGAAATCGAAGAGCGATTTGAATTTATCGACGGTGCATCAGTTGTCACTCAGGGCGGTGTAAACTACATCGTAGGTCTTCAGTCGAGCCTCACAAAGGCAAAGTTCCTGTCAACATACATTGTTTCCGAAAACGCAACAGTTGAAATCAATATGACAACAGCGCGTTACCTCGGCACAGGCTCAACAGTAACGGTTAAGTCTGAGCTGACAGGCGAAGTAATCGCGGAGTACGTAGTAGTAATTTACGGTGACGTAGACGGCTCAGCAACAATCAACGGCAGAGACGCAGTAGCGGTTTCAAACTCAGTAACAGGTGTTGCGGAATCGCTTACAGGTGCAGCAAAGCTTGCAGCTAATGTTGAGGGCACAAGAGCAACAATCAACGCAAAGGATGCTTCGGTAATCCGTGCGGTTGCAGGCGGTTCAATGACAATTGACCCGGAAACAGGTAAAGGTGTAGCTGTATAAATAACAGAATGGTTCATTGAAAATAATATTTTATCTAAAAAGAAGGAGCTGTAAAAAACAGCTCCTTTAATATTACACAATAAAAGAAACATCACGACAAATTCGGGTTTGTCGGGGTCTTTGATTTCGCACAATCTATCTCTGTGTGCGTAGGGACAGGCCTCCCGGACTGTCCGTAGATTCTGCTGTGTTAACGGACGGTCGAGGACGCCCGTCCCTACGCAGTTGACCGGAACAAGGTTCGTAGGGGCGCGCATTGCGCGTCCGTTAAATCAAGCAGAATTTCCGCGGACGACCGATGGTCGCCCCTACGATGCGGATTGAATATTCTACTCTACAAACCCAAATTTGTCAGTATGATTGTATGTCAATAGATATTCGAAACAACACAAGTTTCATCGTCACAGGTAGACGATTCAGAAAAATTGCTTTATAGTAAATCGAAGTCATAAAAAAGAAGGAGCTGCTTTTTTGCAGCCCCTTCAGCGGTTATAGATTCGGCTTTCATCGTTTGCACAAAGAATTCAAACGGTTGGTATATGAGCCATTGATTTGAATTTTTCAGAAGAGTGTGATAAAATTAATAAAATACACAGATAACATTCGGGAGGTTCAAATGAAAAAAGTACAGATAATTATTTCCTGCCTTTTGATAGTGGTTGTTCTTGTTTTTTCACATTTTTCTTCGCTTTTTATATTGGATGATTCAGGGGAAACTTACTATACAAATATCTATGAGATTCCCGACAATGTTCCCGAATACACTTCACTTTCTGCCGAAGAGAAAAACGACTGGAAGGCCAAATGGATTTGGGACAAGGAAAGTCTGACGGAAGAAAACGTGTGGATGAGCTTTAATAAAAAAGTTACCCTTGATAAGACTCCCAACGAACTTACAGCTCATATTTCGGCTGACTCGAAATATTGGCTTTACATAAACGGAGAAACTGTTGTTTTTGAGGGAAGCGTGAAACGGAGTCCCGACGCAACCGGCGGATATTATGACAGTATAGATATTTCACCGTATCTAAAAGCGGGCGAAAACTTAATTTGTGCTCTGGTGTGGTTCTGGGGCGATGGAAAGAATTACTCCTATAGCAGCAGCGGTCAGGGCGGTTTTCTTTTTGAAGCTATAAATGAGAATATTACCATAATTTCCGATGAAAGCTGGAAAGTAAAAAGAAACAACGCTTATGCAGACAGTGCTTTCAATCAACCTAATTACAGACTTCCTGAACACAGCATCTGTTTTGACGCAAGGGAAGATATCGACGATTGGATAAATGAAGCCTACGATGCCTCACATTGGGAAAATGCGACCGAATATGCAGTCGGAGGCGAGGGTGCTTACGGCAGACTTTATCCGAGAGGAATACCTTTTATTAAGGATTACGGTCTTAAAGATTACGAGAATTCAAAGGAATATGAAAACTATACGGTAAGCAAGCTTTTCGGTGAAAAAATCACTGTGGATATTCCGTATAACGCACAGCTTACTCCTTATCTTAAAATCGTAGCTCCTGCAGGGAAAAAGATACGTATAACGACCGAAAATACCCCGATAGGTGCAGTTTCAGCTACTTATATAACCAAAGAGGGTGAGCAGGAGTTTGAAGCTTTGGGATGGTTCAACGGAGAACATATTACTTACAGAATCCCCAAAGACGTTACGGTTGTTTCTCTGAAATACCGTGAAACAGGATATGACAGTTCATTCTGCGGAGACTTTAAATGCGATGATGATTTCCTGAATTCCCTGTGGCAGAAATCTCTGCGCACTCTTTACGTTACAATGCGTGATAATTTTATGGACTGTCCCGACAGAGAAAGGGCTCAATGGTGGGGCGATGTCACAAGTGAAATGATTATGACAATGTACTCCATGGACAGTAATTCATATCTGCTGTATCAGAAGGGTGTGGAGGCTATGCTTGCGCACGTTGACGATTCAAAGGTACTTCAGACTGTTGTGCCGATAAGCGGTGACTATTTTGAGCTTCCCGTTCAGCAGCTTGCGGGAATCGTCGGATTCCTCACTTACTACGAGTATACGGGCGACAGGGCTTTTGTCGAAAAGGTTTATGGTGCTTCAATTGATTATCTTAAGCTTTGGGAAATCGGTGAGAATAACCTTGTCGTTCATCGCGAAGGCTCGTGGGATTGGGGTGATTGGGGTCAGAAGGCAGATATGACAGCAATAGAAAATGCCTGGGTGTACTATGCTCTTTCTGCCACAGAGAAAATGGCAGAGGTTTTAGGCGAAAATGAGGATATCGCGTTTATTACCGAAAGAAAAGCTGTTATATCAAAAGGCTACAAAGCTCTTTGGACAGAAAACGGATTCAGAAGTAAGGATGTCAAAGAACCTGACGACAGAGCAAATGCTCTTGCGGTACTGTCAGGACTTGCAGAAAAAGAACAGTATGATACTGTTACAAAAGTTCTTGTAACCACTAAAAATTCAAGTCCGTACATGGAATACTACGTCCTTGAAGCACTTTGTAAAATGGGAGAATATGGGGCGGCAAAGAACAGAATCAAGGACAGATATGAGGGTATGGTGAGTGCGGATTATTCCACTCTCTGGGAATTCTGGGATGCTTGGCGAGGAACAAAGAATCACGCGTGGAGTGGTGGTCCTCTTGTTATAATGAGCAAGCATTTCGCAGGAATCACACCGCTTGAAGCCGGCTATGAAAAGGTTAAAATTGATCCGCAGTATGCCTTGTCCGAGAATATGACCTGTACTGTTCCGAGTGTAAAAGGATTAATAACCCTGAACTATGAAAAGGCTGAGGATAATTGTGTTATCAACCTTACCTTGCCACAAGGAATGGAGGCCGTTTTGTATGTTCCGGACAATGCTGTTGTGAATATCAACTCAAAGACATATTACCAAAACGGCGAGTATATAAGCAGCGGAATCGGTGATGTTGAGATTGTGAAAAAATAAGCTGAAGCCAATATCATAGCGAAACTTTCGGGTTAGCTTTCTTTTATTGTTTTTGTTGTGGCTGTGTGTTATAATCACAATATACAGCTCGAAAAGGAGATTTACTGATGCAAAAAAATGAATTGCTTCGTAGCAAAAAGCTTTATTTGTTCGATATGGACGGCACTTTGTATCTGGGCAGTCAGCTTTATGATTTTACTTTGGAACTGCTCGATACTTTGAAAAACACAGGACGCAGATACCTCTTTATGACCAATAATTCCTCCAAGAGCGTGGATGATTACGTCAAAAAGCTCGGTTCGCTGGGAATCGAAGCCTGCAGAGAAGATTTTATGACATCATCTCAGGCGACAGCCTATTATCTCCACAAGAACTATGAGGGACAGAAGCTCTATGTCTGCGGAACTCAGTCATTGAAGGACGAGCTCAGCCGTGAAGGCTTTACTGTAACAACGGACGTAAATGAAACGGAATGTATTGTTATGGGCTTTGATACGGAGCTGACTTTCCAAAAGCTTCACGATGTAAGCTATATGCTCCTGACGCGTCCCGATTTGCCGTATATCGCAACAAATCCCGATTATGTCTGCCCGACGGAGTTCGGTTCCGTGCCTGACTGCGGAAGCGTTTGTGATATGATTTATAATGCCACGAAAAAGCGACCCGTGGTAATCGGAAAGCCCTCTCCGTTGATGCCTCAGCTTGCAATGGATGCGCTCGGTGTTACAGCGGACGAAACCTGCGTGGTGGGCGACCGCATTTACACGGATGTAAAATCAGGCCTAAATGCAGGTGTTACGTCAATTCTTGTTCTCAGCGGTGAAACCACTGTTGAAATATTAAACGAAAGTGTTGACAAACCGCACCTCGTATTGCAGGACGCAGGCGAAATTCTGACAGCAATAAAAGAGTAATATTTAAAGGGTGATAAAAATGTTCTCACGAATAATTGCAATGTTGATGTGTGTTGTTTCCTTTTTTACAGCTCCGTTTTCACAGACATTTTCAAAGTGGGAGCTGAAAAGCGAGCTTAAAAAGGGTAGTTATGAAAGCCCGTACATTGTAAGACCTCTTGATGATATAACCGTTAACGGTGTGTCGGTTGATGAATACTCGGTTGTTGGCCCTGACGGCGAGCTGTATTCAAATGCCGCTGAAACGCTTTGTAACGAGCTTTATAAGACTTGCGGCAAAGAGATTGACACAGACAAAAAAGCCGATAAAAAAGCCTTTGTGATTGAAGAAAAGCTGAATGATACAGACAGCTTCAGTCTTAAGGTTGAAAACGGCGATGTTTATATCAAGGGAAGTAAAGGCGCAGGTATCTCAAGAGGTATAGCCGCTTTTGCTGACGAAGTTCTGCTCAATGCACAGGGTGCATACGATTTCAAAGACGGTTATGAATACACAAAAACATTTTCTGATTATGTAACATATGAAGCTTTCGGTGCTGTCGGTGACGGTAAAACCGATGATTTTGAAGCGATTGTTAAAACCCACGAATACGCAAATGCAAACGGATTGAGTGTTTTGGCAGATGAAACCGCAACATATTATATCGGCGGTGAAAACAGAACTGCCTACATTATGACCGACACAAGCTGGTCAACCGCACGCTTTATAATTGACGACACAAATGTTGAAAACAGAAGTGCATGGGTATTCAATATTGCTCCGTCAAAGGGTGCATACAGCATAACAGATAAGGTTTCACCGCTTAAAATCGATGCCGAGAATATCGGAACAACGCTTGAGGAAAAGAGCCTTGTCGTGCTTGCTGATTCGAATGTTAAACGCTACATCCGAAAGGGTGCAAATCAGAACTCGGGAAGCAATCAGACGGACGTTATACTCGTCGATGAAAACGGAAATATTGCACCCGAAACTCCGCTTATCTGGGATTTTGATGCAATTACCGGTGCAACGGTTTATCCTGTTGATGCCGAAACGCTGACAATCAAAGGCGGTAAATTCACAACAATCGCTAACAATGCCTCTTCCGAGTACAACTATTATTCAAGAGGTATTGTGGTAAGACGTTCAAACACCGTTATTGACGGTATTTATCACGATATCAAGAACGAGGGCAAAACGGGTGCACCGTATTCTGCATTTGTAAGCCTTTCGTGCTGTGCAGATGTAACTGTTAAAAACAGCACGTTTACAGGGCATAAAAAGTATTCGACAATAGGCTCTGCAGGCACGTCCGTAACAATGGGTACTTACGATATCGGAGCTGCTACGGTAGTTAACGCAAGCTTTGTTAACTGCAATCAGACAAACGATATAACCGATAACGATTACTGGGGAATTGCAGGCACGAACTACTGCAAAAACCTTGTTTATGACGGTTGTGCACTTTCACGTTTTGATGCCCATCAGGGTGTGCTTAATGCAACGGTTATAAACTCCGTTCTCGGCCACCACGGAATAAAGCTTATAGGAAGCGGAACAGCACTTATTGAGAATACAACCGTTCTGTCCGACAGCTTTGTTGACCTGCGTGCGGACTACGGTTCAACCTGGAACGGTGATATGATTATCCGCAACTGCAAGTTCTATCCTACAGGTGTTTCAAGCCACATCATCAATGCGGAAAATTCCGAGGATCATAATTTCGGCTATACCTGCTATATGCCGCAGAAAATAGTGATTGACGGCTTCTATGTCCACAGGGGAGGTATAAATTACCTTTTCCCGAAGGTTAATCCGGAACATAAAAAGGATTCATACAATGCCGAATATCCCATTGTTCCTCCGCAGGAAATAACCGTTAAAAATTTCGATTGCTTGGTTTTCGGAAATCTTAAGGTTTCAAAAAATAAGGCGATATTCAAGGTTGAAATTGCATCATAAATCACAGGGTGTCCCGTATTTACGGGACACCCTGTGATTCTATTTGATATATTCAATAATTTTTCTGAACTCTTCTGTTGCTCTGAATTCATCCGAAAGAGGGTATCCGTCCTCCAAAGCTTCTTTGATAGCATAAGCAATATTATCATATCCTCCTTTGAACGCTGTTGTTTTGTTAAACTCAAGTCCTTCAACGAGATATGAGGTGTGGGTTGTGATATCAGGCATTGCTTCATATCTGACTGCAAGCTCAGCTTCTTTTCTGAAGCATTCAAGAGCACCCTTATCGTCGCCGTTAAGGTGCTTGATAACTCCGAGATAACCGTAATTGAATATGACAAGATAACTACTCTGACCGTAATCACCGTCAGGCATAGCGGTGTTAACAAAATTTAGATATGCTTCGATGATAGCGGGGTCACGTTCAAGAATACAGCTTGCTTTCCTGTTAATGATTTCACCTATCAGCTGAATCATTTCGGAAAGACCCTTTGCACACGCCATATTTCTTTTTTTGCTGCCCATGGGATAAAGCATCGTTGCTCTGAAATCTCTTGTGTTTCTCATAACGGGCATTTCTTCAAGAATCGGGTCGATTTCCGAAATATCAACACCGCTGTTTTCTGTTTTGCTCAGTCCTTCGATATAATTGCACATAACAACTTTTGCCCAGGTTCTTATACGGTCATTTGTGCAGTAATTCTGAACGATACCGAAAGCCCTTTCAACTTCTGATTTAACATTTAAAGCACGTTTGTCCTTGTAAGGATAAATCAAACGAAGAGCATCCATATAGTTTACCAAAAACGGGTAGTGATCGGGAATTTCGGCGAAGGATTCTTTCATAAGCTCGCTTGCCTGCCTGTAATCCTCCTTTGCTGTAAGTGAACGGTATCTTTCTTCAAAGTCTTTGATTCGGTTTTCTCTGTCAACTGTATTCATACCCAAAAGAAAATCAGTTGTGATGTTGAAAAAGGATGCAATTGAGGGAACAAGCGTTATATCTGGATAGCTTTCGCCCCGTTCCCATTTGCTTACACTCTGATAGGATACACCTATAAAATTTGCAAGCTCTTCCTGAGTGATATTCTTTTCTTTACGTAATTTTTTGATGTTTTCTCCGATTAGGATCATATGAGTTACCTCCGTTTTAGTTAACAGCACTGTTTACAACAAAATAATAACCCTGAAAATGTAAAAAAACAATAACTTATCTGTTTAGACAAACTAAACTGTAAGGCGAAAAAATCAACTTATAGAGCGTTAAAAATCCGAGGTCAGAAGCCTCGGATTTCTTGTTGCGGTAATATTAATAGCTTTTGAGTTTCCTTACGTCTCTGTAAAACGCAGTTTCACTGTTAAAGTCAACAAATTCAACCATAACAATACCGTCAAATTTCTTTTCTTTCAGATTTTTTAGAAGGGTATCAAGGTAATTCTTGTCCTTTTTTCTGTGTCTTTGCTCTTTCTTCAAATCTCGGTATGATACGTGTACGTCACGAATAAATTCAAAGGTTCTGTCAATTCGGTCAAGGTCATATTCCATACGGAAATATCTTGACTGAAAGTAGGTTTTGAAATTATCCTTCTGCAAATCTTTTTTAAGGCGTAAGAATGCATCGGTGTTATTGTTGAAGGTGTTATCGTGACATTCGGGGCAGACGTCAAGTCCGTAATCCGAGGCAATATCACACATTTTCTTTGTGTTTTCTAGCAATGTGCGGTATTCCTTGTCGCTCATTTCCTCGCTGTTCTTTTTGCCGAGCCAGATTCTTACAGAAGTAGCGCCCATTTTCTTTGCAATCTCGCAGACCAGTACCCATTTCTCTTCATCGTATTCAATACTGTTGAAATAGCTACCGTAGGAGCTGATTTTTATACCTTCATTATCACAGACGGACTTAACCAGACGTGCATCCTCAACCGTTGTTACGTGAATATCTCCGCCCCATTCGATGTAGTCGATACCTGCTTTTTTTGCTATCAGAATCACTTGCGCGGCACTCTTTTTTCTGAAAGTGACACTGCAAAGCCCAAGTTTAAAACTGTTCATAATTCTTATCCTTCATTTGTTTTACTAAGTTGGCGACAGTCGAACACTGTACGCCTAAAATTTAAATCTTTTGGCGTATCAAGCCGTTTAATCGTCTTGAAATACGCGAGTATGTCAGCGACTCAAAACACCTTGCTACACCAAAATCTTTAGAATTTTAGGTGCGAAGCAGTTTTGTAAGATAAAAATTTTTGTTCTGACAAGAAAAAGACTTGCAGTAATACTGCCGTATTGCAAAAGGATTTTTCGCAGTCAGGGCGAAAAATTGTCTTCCAAAACCGTGCAGGGTTAGACTGTCGCCAACTTAAGATAGTATTCAAAGCTTTTTTGCTCGCAGGGAACAGGTGAAACCTTAATGAATTCAACCTCACCGTCTTTTGTAACAGTAAGATAATCCCTGTAATACGTGTTTTCTTTTAATGCTTCACCGTTTTTTATAAAGATTGCTCCTCCGCGGCTGCCTGTTTCGGGACACTCAGAAATTATCGCCTCAAGCAGAGCTTTCATGCTAACGAGCATATCCCTGTCGCGGTAATATTCGGGGAGGCTTCTGTGCTTCATCGGGTAAGAATCAAGTATGAATCTGATTTCACCGAGAAGTGAAATACAACCCTCATAATCTCTTTTGAATGATGCGACCTGACTCATTTTTGATTTGAAATGTGAATAGTCGATATCAGACCTTTTTTCAAAGCACATTTCTTCCGCTTCAAAGTCCGGAAAATTGTTTTTAAATGACGGTTTGCTTTTTATATGCCTTGCCGCAATAAGACCGCCCACCTGAGTGTCGTTGAGTGCAGAACCGCCCGGACGTGAAAGACCGAATGTGCCTGCAGCTTCACCGATAACGTAAAGCCCTTTGATGTCCGTTTCAAAGTTGTTGTCGGTGTAAACTCCGCCGTTATTGTGCTGAGCACAAACGGCAATGCGAAGCTTGGTTTTATGAATATCTATACCTTGCCTGAGGTAAACGTCAATTGCCTTGCTGTTAAGCTTCTCAAGCCTTTCTATCGGTGTGTCGGCAAAGCATTCTGTGTTTATAATGTAATCCTTTGCTTCCTCGCAGAGTTTTTCAAAAGAAAAATCACGCGGATTGCAGGTGTAGTCAAGAAAAACTTGTCTTCCCTTCAACATCTCGTTGTGTACTGCAAGGTCAATTTTTGAGCTTTCTTCGGCTCTTTCCGAAGAAAACGGCCACTGATAGCCTTTAAGGAAAACGTAGCTATATGCTTTATGAATATCGTCAAAATAATCACCGAGGAATTCGTGCTCGTTCCCGTCAGTGTCAACGCTTACAAATCTCGGCACAACCTGCATAAAGCTTCCCGAAACATTCCAACGGAAATCCACGGAAGCCATACCGTACTGCCATTGTGTGAAGTTGCACATCCTGACACCTGCATCGATAAGCACACCTGTCATACCGTGCTGGGATTCGGGATAAACACTGTCTTCATAAATACAGGCAGGCGCACCCGTGGCACAGATTATGTTTTCGGCATAAATATTTTCTTCTTTGTTATTGCTGAGATCGAGAACACTCACACCGTAAGCCGTACCGTTATCTGTCAGTATTTCTGTCACAAGCAGATTGTCGAGCAGGGGAGTCCTGTTCTTTTTAAGCACAACCTTTTCAAGCTTCTCGGTCATAACCTTCGATGTCAACGGGCCGACAGAAGTTGCACGAAGCGTATTGTCGTGGTCTGTTTTGTAACCGGGGTAACAGCCGTAGCTGTCGGTGGGAAAACCTACGTTGTAATCACAAAGACGCAGGAAGCATTTACTGCTGTTGACAGCCTCAAGATACATTTTTTCTCCGTCGCATGAACCGCCTGAAAACATATCCGAAGCCATTTTATACGGACTGTCGGGAGTAATTCCATCCATTGAAAGCTTGTAATAGGTCTGCTTGTCGCTGCCCGTGTTCCTCGATGTTCCCGAAAGACGGTTTTCCGTAACTACGGCAATATCGGTTATGCCCTCACGGTAAAGCCAGTCAGCTGCACTGTAAGCCGCGGCACCGCTGCCTATTATAAGACATTTATATATTTTACTCATAAGCGCCTCACGTTAAATCCGCCGTCACAGTCGATGACAGTGCCCGTGCAGAAATCAAAATTACCCTGAGCGATTGAAACAACACATTTTGCAATATCCTCGGGCTGACCCATTCTGTTTATCGGAGTAATTCCCTCTGCGATAAGCTTGTCGTATTTTTCCTTAACCTTTGCGGTCATATCTGTTTCGATTATTCCGGGTCGTATTTCGATAACGCTTACACCGTATTCCGCAAGTCTTGCCGCAAAGAGCTTTGTTATCATAGATATTCCTGCTTTTGAAATGCAGTATTCACCCCTGTTTACAGAGGCTGTGTAAGCGGACATGGAAGAAATATTGATAATTCTTGATTTTTCACTTCTGATAAGAAGGGGAGCCAACTCCTGCGTAACAAAGAATGTGCCCTTAAGGTTTATGTCGGTAAGAAAATCGAAATCTTCGGGAGTGATATCAAGAATATCTTTTCTTTCACGCGGTGCAACGCCTGCATTGTTAACAAGCAGGTCGATTTTTCCGAAAGTGGTTTCTGCAAAGCTGAAAAGTCTTTTTCTGTCCTCTTCAGCTGAAATGTCACAGGGGACAAAAAACACCTTTCCTGCAAAATTTTCTTTCAGTTTTCTGATGTCGTCGTTTTCGTTTCTTGCCGTAACGATAACGCTGTAATCTGTTTTCAGCAGTCCTTCAGCGATAGCCTTGCCGATACCTCTGCTGCCTCCCGTTACAATTGCAACCATAGCCACTTCTCCTTATTTCTTCAGAACAAACTTGTTGTAATAGGGCATATATAATTCGCTGTCCCTGATAACACATCCCGAAACGGTGCCTGCACGCATAAGCTCTGAGCATTTACTGCACTTGATGCAGACTTTGTTTCTGTCAAGAGTTCCCGATTCAAGATAATCTTTGTAGAATGTGGGGTAGGCGAATGTCATTCTGCCGAAGCCTGCAAAATCGCCTATGCCCGCTGAAAGCAACTCTTCAGCATACTTAACAGCGTTTTCACCCTCATAAGAGAGTGCGGAAACGGCAAATTTTATATCGGGGAATGATTCTGTAATTTCTTTGGTGACAGCATATACACGCTTCATTCCGATTCTTCCGTCCTCGGGGGATTTAACGGAATACGGTCTGTTGATATGAGGTATCAGATAGGGATTGCCTATAGTGAGGTTGATAAAACCGATACCTTTTTCGTTAAGCTTTTTTATAATTTCTTTTGTTTCTGTGAGGTCGATTTCTTCGTTTTCATTTACACCGAAGCCGTAGCCGTAGGGGAAACAGTCGCAGGCATTAAGCCTTGTTGTAACAAAAGCTTTGTCACCAACAACCTTTTTGACTGCATCAATACAGTCAAAATAAAGCCTTGTGCGGTTTTCAAGACTGCCGCCATAACTGCCGGGACGGTCATATGCACTGAGCAACTCGTTAAAAAGATAACCGTGACAGCACTTGACGTCCATTCCGTCGAAGCCTGCTTCAATGGCTAATTCTGCCGCCTTTTCGTACATTTTTGGGATTGTCGAAAGATACTTGTCCGTTGCCACTGTAAACGGCTGGCTTTCTCTGCCTTTTTCCCAAAGGGAATTTCTGTAGGCGACAATCGGCTCTGGAGAGCCGTTCGGCTTGCTGTAACGTCCGCTGTGAGTGAGCTGAACAATTATAACAGGCTCAAAACCGTGAAGCTCCTTGGACTTTGCTTTGACGGCACTTACAAGCTCCTTGAAGCTGTTAACCGTGTTTTCGTTTATGTAAAGCTGACGAGGATTCGCTCTGCCTTCGTTACAAACAGCAGTTGCCTCGAACCAGATAGTTCCGGGTGCGCCTTCAGCGAAGCGCATATATCTGCGGAATGTCAGTTCATCGACGGCACCGTCGGTTGTTCCGTCACAGCCCTCCATAGGCTGAAAAAGTATCCTGTTGTGAATGTTCCTGCCGTAAATATCTGTAGGCGTACTGAGCAAATTTTTCATTATCTCACCTCATAAAATGCTATACTTTAATTTACCATTTTATCAATATAAATGCAAGTGATTTTAATGAAACGGATATGATTATGAATTTATTGATATATTTTATCATTTATGTTATACTACTTCAGTAAAATGTAAAGGAGAGAAGCTTATGAGCAAAAAACAATCCAAACCCCAGAATCCTCTGTGGCAGACAACAAAGCCCGAAAGAAAAAGCTATTATACGTATTTCTTCGGTCAGAATATGATTTACAATATGATAGCCGGATATCTTACAACCTTCCTTCTTCTTATCGGCATCGACCCCGTAAAATCTGCGGCGGTTATGCTTGCCGTAAAGGTATGGGATGCTGTCAACGATGCGGTGTTCGGTGTTATTTTTGATAAGTTCAAATTCAAGGGCGATAAAAAATATATCCCGTGGCTTAAAATTGCCTGTGCAACAACTCCGTTGGCAACGGTCGCAATTTTCATTATCCCGAATGCGGCAAGCGAAACGGTCAAGCTTATCTGGTTCGCACTTGCGTATATTATCTGGGATACCGCATACACAATCTGCGATGTGCCTGCCTTCGGTATTATTACCGCAATGACAAGCAATATTGAAGAAAGAAACACTATTCTTTCCCTTAAAGGTATCACGGGCGGAGTAGGCTCGGCTCTTACAACTGTTCTTGTGTCCGTTCTTATCAGTGAGTTTGTCGGTCTTGATTACGGTCCTGTTGCAATTATCGTTGCGATTGTGGCTATGGCAACAATGTTCCCTGTGTGTAAATACTGTCAGGAAAGAAACAAGACTGTTGACGAAGAACAGTTTACAGTCAGAAGAATGCTTAAATATGTTATCAGCAATAAATATCTTCTTGTATATTATCTTGGCTATATCTTCTATTCAGGTGCACAGACATATAACTCTCTGCATATGATTATGGCTTACTATATCTATAACAATTCTCTTGCTTCCCTTATTACGGGTACCGTTGCGGCATTGCCACAGCTCTTTATGGCTCTTCTTGTACCGAAAATTATCAGAAAAATGGATAAGGCAACGCTCTTTAAAATCAGTGCGATTGTAACAATTCTTCTGTCTTTCCTTATTCTCCCGACAAGAAACAGCTTCATTTTGTTTATTATCACATACATGCTTCGCTCAATTCCTCTCGGTATAATCGGCGTGCTTTCGTTCACGTTCACACCCGACTGTGCGGAATACGGTCAGTACACTACGGGCACGGAGGCAAAGGGTATCACGTTTGCAATCCAGACCTTTGCAGTTAAGCTTGCAGCCGCTATTTCAGGCTCAATGGGTCTTGCACTCCTCGGTTGGTTCGGCTTCAAGACAAAGTTTGAGATAAACGGTGTGTTGAAGGAAGTCGGTAATTTTGAAGACCTTGACGCAATCAATGCAATCTCTCAGCAGACAAGCGAAGCTCTCGACGGTCTCTGGTTCACATACAACATCGTTCCCATTATAGGTCTTGTTATCGCCTTGGTTATCTGGGCGTTTTATAAGCTCAATGATAAGGATGTTCAGGTTATGGCAGATTACAACGTCGGAAAAATCACAAAAAACGAGGCTGAAAAAATGCTTTCAAAAAAGTATTGATATATAATGTAAAAATCCGAGGTTTTGTATTGTAGTGAATCTCGGATTTTTATTATATCGATAATATAGTGTTGTTGAAAAATTAATATATTTATGATATGATTACATTGAATAAAAGATTCTGAAAGGAGAGTTTATATATGGGACTTATTAAAGCAGGAATCGGAGCCTTGGGCGGTACTTTAGCTGACCAGTGGAAGGAATTTTTCTACTGCGATTCACTTGAAAACGATGTGTTGATGGTAAAGGGACAGAAGAGAGTCGGCGGACGTTCATCAAACACAAAGGGCAACGATAATGTAATTTCAAACGGTTCAGGTATCGCTGTTGCCGACGGTCAGTGTATGATTATCGTCGAGCAGGGCAAGGTCGTTGAATTCTGTGCTGAGCCTGGTGAGTTTACTTATGACACATCAACAGAGCCTTCAATTTTTACGGGTAAGCTCGGCGATACAATCAAGGAAACATTCAAAACAGTAGGTAAAAGATTTACCTATGGCGGAGATACAGGTAAGGATCAGAGAGTTTATTATTTCAACACAAAGGAAATAATGGACAACAAGTTCGGTACACCGAATCCGTTTATGTTTGAGGTTGTGAACAACCGAATCGGTATGGCACGTTCTGTTCAGGTAAGATGTAACGGTGTATATTCATACAGAATTACAGATCCGCTTCTTTTCTATACACGGATTGCAGGTAACGTAACGGATGAGTACACAAGAGAAGAAATCGATATGCAGCTCAAGACAGAGTTTATTTCAGCTCTTCAGCCTGCATTTGCAATGCTCTCTGCACTCGAGCTCAGACCTGCACAGATCCCTGCGCGCACAACAGAGCTCAAGGAGGCTCTTAATAAGGCACTGGCCATTGAGTGGACACAGCGCAGAGGTATTTCTGTTGAGTCAATCGCACTCAATCCCATTACCCTCACAGAAGAGGATATGAAGAAAATCAATCAGATGGAAGATGCCGCAACAATGGGCTCGAATCCGTTTATGATGGCGGGCAGAATGACAGATGCACAGGCAAATGCTATGGAGGCTGCAGCCGCAAATGAAGGCGGGGCAATGAACGGTTTTATGGGCTTTAATATGGCAATGGGTGCAAACGGAGGCTTTAACGCACAGCAGATGTATCAGACAGGTGTTCAGCAGACGGCACAGCAGGCTCAGACAAATGCACCTACAGCTCCTTCAAACGGCTGGAAATGTGCCTGCGGAGCAACTGCAAACGGTAAGTTCTGCCCCGAATGCGGCTCACCGAAGCCTGTAGAAGCGGAAGGCTGGACGTGTTCCTGCGGTGCAGTGAACAAAGGCAAATTCTGCCCGAACTGCGGACAGAAGAAACCTGAGGGTGCACCTCTTTATCAGTGCGACAAGTGCGGCTGGAAGCCCGAAGATCCGCATAATCCTCCGAAGTTCTGTCCCGAATGCGGTGACCCGTTCAATGATGCAGATAAGCAGTAATGTTTTCAGACTTGATTTAAGTTTTTAAATAAAAACAAGGAGTTGATTAATCTTGTCAACAGTACTTGAACAAAAATGCCCTTGCTGCGGTGGTGCTGTAGAGTTTGATGTGGGTACGCAGAAACTTAAGTGTCCTTACTGTGACACTGAGTTCGAAATCAACGATATTCCTCAGGTTGAAGATAACTCCGCCGAGCCTGTCAATTGGAGCTCGCAGTCAGTACAGTGGGCTGACGGTGAAACAGACGGTATGAAGGTTTATTCCTGTAAATCCTGCGGTGGTGAAATTGTTGCCGATGCGGCAACCGGAGCAACAAGCTGTCCTTACTGCGGCAATCAGGTTGTTATGCAGGGACAGTTCACGGGTGCATACCGTCCGGATATGATAATTCCTTTCAAACTTGATAAAAAAGCTGCCAAGGAAGCTTTCAAAAAACATCTTTCAGGGAAAAAGTTCCTTCCGAAAGGATTCCTTGATGACAATAAGCTTGAAGAGCTTAAGGGCGTTTATGTGCCGCATTGGGTTTTTACCTGTGATGCTTATTCTCAGATGGTCTTCCAGGGAAAGAAAACCTCAACCTGGGCAGACAGTAACTATATTTACACAAAAACAGATATTTACGATATTTACCGTGAGGGCAAAATTTCGTTTGATAATATTCCCGTTGATGCATCGCAGAAAATCGACGATACACTTATGGAATCAATCGAGCCGTTCGACCTTACACAGGCGGTCGATTTCAATACGGCATATCTTGCAGGTTATGTTGCAGATAAGTTTGATGTGAGTGTAGATGAAAGCTCAGCCAGAATAAACGAGAGAATGCGTCAGACAGCGTTCGAATCTTTCAAGAGAAATACGGTCCAAGACTATATCGACGTTGTTGAAGGTTCGATTAATATGAATGTTACTGACGGGTCTTATAAATATGCACTTTTCCCCGTATGGCTTGTCAACGCAACATGGAACGGCAAGTCTTACACATACGCGATGAACGGACAGACAGGCAAGTTTGTGGGCAACATTCCTACGGACAAGAAGAAAGCAAGACTTACGGGCGGCCTTATCGGCCTTGCGGCAGGTCTTCTTGCATACGGTGTTGCCTGGCTTATCGAGTTGCTGTAAGGAGGTGCGGAAAATGACTAAAAAGATGATTACCGGTTTAACTGTGGTTTTGATTTGTCTTTCAATGTTTGTTTCTGCATCGGCATTCACGCGTGTGGAAAGAACACTTCCGTTGGTTGTTGATGAAGCTCAACTTCTTTCAGAAGAGGAGGAAACAGCACTTATCGCAAAATGTGAAGCGTTTACGACAGAGTATGAAATGGAAATTGCGGTTGTTACGATTACTGATCTTCAGGGAATGACAGCTGAAGCATATGCTGACGATTTTTACGACTATAACGGTTACGGTTACGGCGAAAACGATGACGGAATCCTTGTGCTTTATGTTGACGGTACATCAGGTAACCGTGAGCTTCACATCACAACTCACGGAAACGGTACTTCGGAGTTCTATGACACGGTCAGAGAAGAAATGTACGTCATAATGAAGGATCTTATTATCGCGGAGGATTATAACGGTGCATTCAATGCTTTTGTTCAGAAAGCGGAAGAAGCGATGAAACCGTATGTAAGTCCGACGGTGTTCTTTGTTTGTGTTCTTTTCGGTGTAGCGGGCGGTTTGATCGTTACGGCTCATATGAGTTCAAAGAATTATACTGTTTATCAACGCGATGCATCACGTTATGAGCGTTCGGGCAGTCTCGAACTTATTAATCACCGTGACAGGTTGGTTAACACAAATATTCAGAGAATTCCGAAAGCAACTTCAAACAATAACGGCGGTTCGCGAAGCTCAACTCACAGAAGCTCATCGGGCAGAAGCCATGGCGGAACAGGCGGCAGATTCTGAGTTAAAAAACTTCTAAATATTAATGTTCACCTCAAAGTGTTTAAGCTTTTGAGGTGAATTTTTTTATTATAGCATGGATTTTAGCAGCTCTGCAGGAGAAAGGGACGTTTCAACAAAAGGAGAAGTTGTGCCTGCTATTTTGTGTTGACAAAATTTTACCTTTGTGCAATACTTTAATCAGTAGGGTGACGGTACTAATCCGAACCTGCCCGAAGCAAGTCTTTTCAGCGCTTTTCGGCGTTTCGAATTTGAAAGGTGTCAGCCTGTCGGCATCCTCAATATCCAAGAATCAGCTTTCGGGTCGAAGATTTTTTATCGAGAGGATTTTTGGCAGTTCAAGGCAAAACACAGCCAATCCTTGCGAATTGGCGAGTATTTTAACAAAGAAATGGCGGAAATCATCCGATAAAAAACACGGTTCGGATTAGTACCGCCACCCTAAAGTACAAAGGAATGACAGTATGAATAACACTCATAATTACTTCGATGTTTATTATAGGGAAGGCAAAAATCCGACCTTCTGCTACCGTAGCGGAAATATGGTTTATGAAGAAATGCTCCTTAACGGTGTACTCGTTTCAAACGGTTGGAACGGCGCAGGTTATCCTCTTGACCTTCTTGCCTGTATGCCGACAAGGCTTGACCATAAGCGATATACAGAGCCTTCAGCGTTCAATATTGAGCTTGACGGTCAGAGTGTCGATTTTGACCTTCGTTTTGTGGATTTTACTACGGAGAAAGACGAAAATTCAATTAAGTCAATCCTTACTCTTGAAAGCGAAATAAAGCCTGTTGTCATCAGAGTTATAACCGTTCTTGACGGTACACAGATGTTCACGAGATACTGCGAAATTGAAAACAGATCCGAATTCCATATGAATCTCAGCCGTCTTAGCCTCATCAGCGGTGGAGTTGAGGAAATGGAAACGGAAAAATTCACTCTTTCGCGCGAGGTGGAGAAGTTTTATTCTGTCGGTTATTTTGCAGATGACCGTTGGGCGAATGAGGGTAAGTTTACTTGGAAAGATCTTAAAACTGAGGTTACTTCAATCGACACCCGTTTCAACCGCGACAGATTCCGTCATCCTTTGGTTATGATTCGAAATAATCTTATGGGCAGAATCTGGTATGCGCAGACAGCGTGGAGTGGCGGTTGCCGTTTCACTCTTGATTATAACGCAAAGCCTGAAATAACAGACACATACCTTTCATTCAAAGCAGAAATTCTTTCTCATAATCCGATGTACATAATCGCACCGGGTGAAAATTTTGTAACACCCGAGGTGCATATCGGTATGGTTTGCGGTGACTTTGACGAAGCTGTTTATGAAATGCATTCTCATATAAGAAAGTCAGTGCTCAACCGTTCCGAGGCTGACCCGTCAGCGTTGCTTGTCGGTGCAGGAATGGGTGCGGAACATGATATGAGTGTTGAAACAAGCAAGGTCTATATTGACCGTATGTCTGAAATGGGCGGTGAGGTGTTTATCGTCGATGCAGGTTGGGAATGTCCTCCTGGCAGACAGACCGAGTGGGGAGACTTCACGGGCACAAATATCCCGGATCCCGAAAGATACCCGAACGGTATAAAAGAACTTGTTGATTACTGCCACAAAAAAGGTATGAAATTCGGCTTGTGGTCAGACATAGAAAGCCTCGGCAGACTTTGTGACGCATACATTAAGCACCCCGAATGGAGAGCTGATAATATCTACGGTGAAAAATCACCGAGGTTTACTGATCTGACAGTTCGCGAAGCCGCAAAGAGGGTAGAGGACGAGCTTGCAAGATTTATTGAAGAGTATAAAATAGATCTTCTCAGAATTGACTTCAACACCGATTATAAGGAATATTTCAATCTTCGTGACACGGGAACCGGCAGAAAAGAATGTCTTAACATCCGCCATTTCAAGGAAGTCTACCGCATATATTCAAGCCTGAAGAAACGTTTCCCGAACGTAATATTCGAAAACTGTGCTGGTGGCGGCGGCCGTACCGACCTTGAAATGATGAAAGCATTTAATCACACCTGGGTATCGGATAATCAGTGCGCACCGCTTTCTGTGATGATAACAAACGGAATGACCGTTGCACTTCCGCCCGAAAGAGTCGACAGACTTTTTGCAGGAATGAATTGTCATAATTTCGGCTCGATAGACCTGCATATGAGAAACACGATGCTTACTCATATGTCGCTGAATGTAATCTCACCCGTAACGGCACCGATGAACGAGATTCAGCTTGAATTTGTGAAGCACAGCGTGGCTCTTTACAAGGATTTCATAAGGCCGTTTTTACCATCAGCAAAGACTTATCATCACACTCCCGATGTCGCAAAAACTTTCAATGAAGGTTTTTCTGTACTCGAAATCGCTTCGCCCGACGGTGATAGGGGCGCACTTGCTGCATTCAATCTTTGCGGAAAAAATGAAACGGTGCAAAAAATCCGTCTGAAGGGCGCAGACGCTTCGAAAACATACGAGGTGACACTCGATAACGGCAGAGAGAAATTTGTCGTTTCGGGCAGAGAGCTGAAATATGAGGGCATTAAGATTTACATTCCTTCATCGCTTTCGTCTGAGCTTGTACTTTACAAAGAAATATAAAAAAATACAATCTGTTTTGGAGGGTAATTTATGAAAAAGAATATGTTTAAAGTAATTCTATCGGTATTGCTTGTGATAGTTTTTATTCTGCCGTGCATGCCTGTATCCTACGCTGCGGAAAGGCCTGAGCTTACACAGTACGGCTTCGTTGAAAATGACGGAGTGAAAATCGAATACGGTATTTACGGTAATCTCAACGCAGAACCGCTTCTTCTCCTGCCTCCGAACGGCGGCGATATGCACTGCTTTGACGACAGTATTCTTCCCGAGATGTCAAAGCACTTTATGGTAATAGCTGTTTCACCGCGTTATACCGGTAATTCGGATATGGGTGATGACGGTCTTACATTTGAAATCCTCAGCGATGACCTTGTTGTTCTTCTTGATTATCTCAAGGTTGAAAAAACAAAAATATTCGGCTTCAGCGACGGCGGTAACCTCGGAATGGTTTTCACGGTTGCACATCCTGAAAGAGTAGAATCTCTTGTTGTTATGGGCTCCAATATCAATCCTCTCGGCACGAAAGTTTTTGACCAGATCGGTATAATCTGGAAGTATCTCGGTCTTGCAATCAAAGCAGCATTTACGGGCGATGCAGAGGATATCCGACGCAGAGATATTCAGGGAATGATGGTTTATCAGCCGAATCTTACATTCAAAGACCTTCAGTCAATTCAGGTGCCCGTACTTAACATTTACGGCGAACACGATATGATAAAGCGAATCCATTCAAAACGCATCACAAGAAACATACCGAACGCACAGGAGCTTATGATTGTGGACGGCGGTCACGGTTCGTGTTTTGAATATACAGATACAATAATCAATCCCGCACTTCTTGAATTCTACGGAGTAACTGAATAAATTAAATGCCACAGATTGATTTCTGTGGCATTTAATATTTAATGGTGATGTTCGTGACAGCAGTGGCTTGCTTTAAATTCAGTATGGCAATGTTTATCGTAACATTCTTCATCTTCACTTTCGATTTCAAGTGTTGCGTGGCATATTCCGTGCTCGTGAAGCTCCTCGCGCACAAGCTTTTTAATTGTGATTGTGTCTGCACTTGTTACAATGTGCATTGTTGCAGCGTTGTTGTAACCGTCGAGGCTTCGTATGTGTATGTGATGAACGTCCGAAATGCCGTCAATACTCAGAATGTGCTCTTTGATTTCATCGATATCTATTCCGCAGGGAGTTTTTTCAAGAAAGAGGTCAAGGATTGTTTTGATGTTTTTTGCCGCACTTATCAGGATGAAAACGGCAACTCCGACGGACATAATCGGGTCAATGAACGAAAGGTCTGTAAATCGCATTATAACCGAACCGATAAAAACAACAACCCATCCGAGCACGTCTTCAAGCATATGCAGGTTTACAGCTTTCTGGTTAAGCGAATTTCCTTCGTGTGTGAAAAAAGCCGCAAGGGAATTAACCGCAATTCCGAAGATAGCAAAAACAATCATTCCGTTATAGTTTATTTCAACAGGATTCAATATTCGGTGAATGGCATTGTATATAACCGCACACGAGCTGAAAATAAGAATAAGGGTAGTGACAAGGCTGCCGATTACCGAAAAACGAGTATAGCCGTAAGTGTATTTTTCATCAGGTCCTTTTTTACTTTTCTTTTCCAAAAAATATGAAATTCCGATGCTTGCCGCATCACCCATATCGTGAACAGAGTCCGAGATAATAGCAATACTGCCCGTGAAAAGTCCTCCTGTAAATTCAAAAACAGAAAATGCAAGGTTTAAAAGAAAAGCAAGAAGTATGTTTTTCTCTGTTTTCATAATCATCCTCCGTTGACAAAAGTTGTTTTATTATATATTATATTCAATATCGAACAACTCGTTCTGTTAATATTATACGAAACAGACTTTTAAAAATCGATATTCAGATTCTTTTTACTGTTCAATAATGAACATTTTTGAAAATTTGTACGGAGGATTTTATGGACAGACGTCAAAGAAAAACACGCGAGGCTATTTTCAGAGCGTTTATTGAAATTTTATCAAAAAAGGATTTCAACAGCATAACAGTAGGGGAAATAATCGAAAAAGCAGATATCGGCAGAGCGACTTTCTATGCTCATTTCGAAACAAAGGATTTTCTTCTCAAGGAGCTTTGTGAGGAACTTTTCTGCCATGTTTTTGACTCTGTCGGTGACAGTCACAACGATCACAGACATATTTTCGAGTGCGAAGCACCCGCTTCGGTATTTCTTCACCTTTTCCAACACCTTAAGAAAAATGACAACAACATTTTAGCTCTTCTGTCGGGACAGAACAACGAGCTGTTTCTGCGCTATTTCAAAGCTAATCTGCAGAAGCTTGTGGCGAGTCAGTTGCATCTGTTCGATTCTCAGAAAAGCAAGAGCCTGCCCGAAGGCTTCAGGGTAAATCACATCTCGGCAGTTTTTGTTGAAACTGTCTGTTGGTGGGTAAATAACGGAATGAAGGAAACTCCCGAAACAATAAATCAATATTTCTTTTTGTCAGTATAAATGAAAAATGACCTCCGAAGAACGGAGGTCTTTAACTTATCTTGCATTTGCTGTTTCAATCATTGTGTAGTAGAAATCTTCAAACGATGTCGGGTAGTCTTTTGTGCCACAGAAATCAAAGTGATCCGTGCCGACGAGAGTATCCATATAGTACCATCTTCCGCTTTTAATTTCTTTACCCTCGGCAATGCTTCTTTCGTAGCTGAGTGCCGTTGCATCATCGCAAAGCGGATACCTTGCAGAAATAAGAGGAACAATACCGTCGTTTACTGCCCAATCACCCTCGATTGTAACACCGTCGTAGGTCTTGCCCTCAGACATTCTGAGCATAGCTGATGATATGTAGAAGATGGGAGTAACACTGGGATAAATCAGCTGTTTGCCGAAGCAGTCGGTTCTTGTTGCGGCGGTGGTGTACGAATAATAGTATGTGCTGTCACAGAGCTTTATTGTTTCGTTAAGCTCAGCCGCACCTCGTAAAGTCATGTCGTAGTAGCAGTTGTCACCTGACTGATAGTAATTCCGGATGTTATCAAAGCTGAATTTTGCTCTCTTTTCATCCTGTTTCGGTGTAAGTCCGAAGTGACCCATCTGCAAAGAGAAAACAAGGAAATCGTTACCCAGAGTAGCACCGATGAGGTTATAAAGCATAACAATGACGTAGTACGGTCCCGTGAGGTCGTAGAGCATATTGGAAACCTGAGTGCCGTTGTGCGGAGCTGAAAGAGTTATACACGAATGAATGCTTTCGTGACCGCCCTTGAAAAGTTCGCTTGTTTCTTCACCCGTTGCGGCAATTTCTTCTTCGCAACCGAATGCAAGAAGTGAAGTGAAAAGTCGTACCGTTGCACCGCCGAAGGAATGGCCGACGAGGTTTATCTTATCTTCAAGGTTCCATGCCTCTCCCATAATGGGCTCGTATGTAAAACCGAATCTGTCATGTCCGTGTGCCTTTGAATGTGCTTCACCGTAGTCAACTGTTGTACCGGTAAGCTGTGCGTAAAGCTCACATGCTCTGTCCCACGCACTGCTGAGAGGACCTACTGCAGGAGCGTAAGCCTCGACGCCCTGTTCGTTGAGCATTTTAATAAGGTCTGTGTCCGAAATCCAGAGTCCGCCACCCCAATAAGGTGACATTTCATAAAATTCATTTGACGGGGACCAACCGCCCATACCGTGAACGAAAATGTAGGGATAGTCGGTTTCAAATTTGCTTTTGTCAATAACGCGCTCGTTGGTGCTTTCTGCAGAAACAGGAATGATACACGCACAAACGCACATGGTTATTGCAAGGACAAGAGAAATAATCTTTGTTACTTTTTTCATAGTGTTCTCCTCTCAAAGCTTATTTAGTTAATTTTAAAACAAAAGCACCTTTTTGTCAAATTATACAACAAAAGGAAAAGGCAGACTCAGCGTCTGCCTTTCGATATTTTTGTTATACGATTGTGAGAACGAGGTCAAGTACAACCTGAAGTGCCTTCATCGAGTAAATTACAGCGAGCTCGGAATAACCGTCTGTGCCGAATTTTTCGTAGAACCACGGGCTGATCTTGGTGAAGATGTCAAATGAAACTCCGCCTTCTTCGGGAGCTTCCATAACGCCTGCTTTTACAAGACAAGCCGTAACTCTTGCTTCCGAAGCTTCAACTTCGCCCTCAATGCCGATAGTGTTGTCAATAACCTTTTCCGCCTCAGCGATAGCTGCTGCAAGCTCTGCCGCATCTTCAGCCGAAAGGGTAGAGGGGTCAATCGTTTTTGCTTCTTTAACAAGAAGTACAAGCTTTTCAGAGCTTCTTGCCGTATTGAACTGCGGGAATCTCGGGTCAGAGTAAACGTTCTTTGTATCGTCACACTCAATAAGGTTAAGTGCAAGCTTAAGGATAACGTCGTTTCTTGCTGTAAGGTCGTGTCGCTGACCTTCAAAGTAGAAGGTTGTGTCGGGAAGAAGACCTGCTGAAGCATCAACTACTCTGTCGGGAGAAATATGGTTGTGTGTCGGGTCAGAACAGTGTGTGTTCTGCTGAACATAATCCTCGGGAAGAGTTTCGCCCACGTTTGCAAAATGAGCACCCATTGATGTTGAATCTGTCTGAATGATGAAGTCAGCGTTCTGTGAATTCCATGTTTCACCTACGTTGATCATCGGGATGTTGTATTCAACAAAGCAGAAAACCTGAACGCCGTTATCAACGAGCTTCTGAATGTTATCGTGTGCATGAAGCTGAGCCTGATAGTATTTATCTGTCTGAGCTTTGATGCTTGCTTTTTCAGGTGATGAAAGATGTTTTTCTGCAGCTGTGGGATAATCGCCTGACGGACAGAGAGCCCACATACCTGTACTTGTAGTCATAACTTCTTCAACCAGCGTTGTTACTGCCGCATCAAGGACTGATGTAATAATCTCATCGGGAAGAATACGAAGAAGCATTTCAATAAGTGCCGCAGTGCCCTTATCAAGTAGACCGAGCTCACCGAGAAAACCGTTATAGAGGTATTCTTTGTTAAGGAAAGAAACTCTGCCGTTGAAAACATCACCGATGATTGTTGAACCGTCAATAGCAGGAACAACAAAGATAACCTTATGGATGTCATCATAAACCTCAGGTTTGTAGTCAAGCAGTGCACTTGTTACTGAAGCACCCTGGCTGAGAGGAATAAGTGTGACCTTGTCGTGGCCGGTCTGCTCCTTGACCATCTGGATATAATCGTAAAGCTCGTTTACAATGTCGATGTGGTTGCCGAATGAGTTGTATGCAAAGTAATACATATGATCAAACGGCTGTTTTGTTTCGTAAAGATTGAAAGGAACGTGTCCGAAAACCTCTTCAGCTTCAAAATCCTGATACTCGGAAGCAGGGTAGGGGTATCTTTCTGTAACAACATTAGGACTGGTTTTTGCGTTTTCGTCGCAGGTGTTGATGCCGAAGCAGATTCTGATTGCATCTGCAGCAGCTTCGGAAAGACCGATGTCTTTCTGTGTTACGAGAGAAAGCAAAGCAGGAACAAGAATTCTGCCGATAAGCTTGTCAAGCTGAATGTAAGCAGGGAAGCTGGAAATCTTGTTTCCTTCGTCATCAAGAATGTAGTCACCGTTATCGTCAACTACCCATGTGTTTGACTGACCGAGACCGGGAACGATGATTGCCGGATAGTGTTCGCACTCGCCGTTACAGTCTGTATACTTCTTCGTTGCCGAAGCACTGAAAACGGTAACAGATGCAATCATTGCGAGGCAAAGGCAAAGTGCAATTACTTTTTTGAGAGTTTTTTTCATTTTACACACTCCTTGAGCTATGTTCATAATGTAATTCATATTTTAACATATTGTATCAGTCGTTTTCAACGTTTTGTAAAGATTTGCTGCAAAAAAGTTGCACAAAAAAGCAAACGCTTTTTCGACATTATGATAAATAAAAAAGAACATCATCTGTCAGTGACAAATGATGTTTTTCTCAAGAATACCTAAACAGAACAGGGACGAGGTTAAGTATCTACTTTAAAAAAGTACAAGATGTCAGTATCTAAATCATACACTGCAATCGAGAAATTGAAAGAGTGTCGGTCAAGTAAGTCTGTGTCATCTGTATTATCTTTTGCTTCGGGGTGTCGGTCGACAAATTTATAAACACCATTATTGATCGCAGGCCAATGTGCTTCCTCTGCAAAATTATATCCGTAATCTATACCGTCATTTTTTCCACCATACATTACGAGTTGTAAATTCTCAGTGAGAGGCAACGGTTTCCAATTACTTGTAATATCCTGTGCCATGCTCGTTTTTTCAGAACAATCCAAAATTAAATAATACGAACCATCACCATTAAAACTGCCGCGAGTATCATGTTCCTCAATAAGAGTGTAATCTGATATATTAAATCCAAAATATTCTATTTGTGTATTACTTCGTAAACTGCAGGATGCCAACAATGTGCAAAGTAACACAAGTGAAAATAAAAGTTTTATATATTTCATTTTGAGTTCTCCTTTGCTGTTCTGCAGGAAGCGATCAGCATAACACGCAACGAAGTACATTTAGTTGAAAGTGATTTATATAATTGTTCATCTATGTAATTGGTTTTGTGTAGCAATTCGAGCCAGTAACCTGTTTCGCTTGCTTCCTTCAAGGCAATTTCAAGTTTGGAAATAAAATCTTTCTTGCCTTGTGCATATTGTGCTTCGTGGATGTTGGCACCAATACTTGTACCGCTTCTGCCAATCTGATTAGAAATGATGGTTTCATGGTTAGATTTTAAATTTTTTACAAGGTTTATGATATCCACAGAAAATTCCAAGGAAAGTTCTGCAAGTTTATTTTCTTTCATAAAATCGCCTCCTTTTGACCGATTATATCATAAGACGATGCATATTTCAATGATGCATTGCTACTGGCGATATGATGTTATGCTTCGCATAATGATGTTGCTTCTGATGGTCGCAACGATGCGATGTTTGCTATAAACATTAGGTGAAGCCTACATCATTAGCGTCAGCGCATCATTAGTGAAATGACACCATTTGCCGAAGGCAAACATCATTCAAAAAAGCCTGACTTGTCCGCAAACAAGTCATGCTTTTTTGTTGGAGCGGATGACGAGGCTCGAACTCGCTACCTCCACCTTGGCAAGGTGGCGCTCTACCAGATGAGCTACATCCGCAAAATATAAAGCCGAGCTTTTGCTCGGCTTGGTGACCCGGACGAGAATCGAACTCGTGTTACCGCCGTGAAAGGGCGGTGTCTTAACCTCTTGACCACCGGGCCGTAAAAATGGTAGCGGCACGGGGATTCGAACCTACGACCAATCGGGTATGAACCGAGTACTCTAGCCAACTGAGCTATGCCGCCATAATCTCGCCGCCACTCTCGTCAAGCGACTTGCTTATTATATACGATGATTTTTGAATTGTCAATACTTTTTTTGAAAATTTTTCTTATTATTTTAAAACTTATATTTTGTGAGATATTAACAGTGTAAGAACAGGTGTTTTTTGTGCAAAATATTGAGTTTTAGTGTTGATTATTGTTACATTTAGTTATATAATTGCTGTTGGAGATGATATAAATGAATCAACTGCTTTCAAAAAGAGCGTTAAGTATAGTGCTTTGCATATGTTTTCTGATGCTTTCGGGATGCGGGCAAACCAAACCGGTTGATACTGTGACCGAAAAGGATGATACAACGTCTTCAACGTCTCAGACAACAACAGAATCAACGACTGAAACAACGACGACTACAACTACAACTACGACAACAACTACTACAACAACGACTACGACGGAAACGACAACCGAGCCAAAAACTCAGGCAACTAAAACTGAAACGCCGACAAGAGGTCCCGATACCTCCAACGGACAGAAGCTTATTGCCCTGACGTTTGATGACGGTCCGCATTCTGCCGTTACTGCAAGAATTCTCAACACCCTTGAGAAGCATGGCGCGAAAGCTACTTTTTTTGTTGTAGGAAACAGGGTAGGTAGCTGTAAAAGTGTTCTGAAAAGAGCACATAATATGGGTTGTGAGATTGGCTCACACACATGGTCACATAAAAATCTGACCAAGCTTACAGTTGCTCAGATGCAAGAAGAAATGAAAAAATCTGCCGATGCAATTTCTGCGGTTACGGGTGTTCCTGTAAAGCTTATGCGTCCTCCCGAGGGCGGATATAACGACACGGTCAAGAAAAACATTAAGTATCCGTTGATTATGTGGTCAGTTGATTCAAAGGACTGGAAAAACAGAGACGCGAAGAAAAATTACGACGCGATAATGAATACTGTTTTTGACGGTGCAATTATCCTTATGCATGATCTTTATCCCGCAACGGCAGAAACGGTTGAAAAACTTATTCCGGATCTTATTGCAAAGGGTTATAAATTCGTAACCGTGTCCGAGCTTATGGAAGCAAGAGGATATAACTTACAAAAAGGAAAAACTTACTCACAGGCAAGACCTAAATAATTTGATTAGCGGCTCCGCAGAATCTCTTTCTGCGGAGTTTTCCTGTTTTGCGATATTGACACTATCCGCATATTATGATATACTCACTACACAATAATTTAAAAGAAGGGATACACTTGAAAATCTTTAAAAAAATTACATCAATGTTGCTTGTGGTTGCTGTTCTTTTCGGCGTTTTTGCAATGTCAGTAACAGCTGCAGATGATTCAACAGACGAAGCTGATGTTATCGTTGCACGTATGTATGTCGGCCATAACGAACGCTACAGAAGCCTTTCAGGTCACACATGGATCTATATCGAAAACCTCACAAACCACAGCCTTACAGTCGGAGCTTACACATTGCCCAAGGGCGAAGGTGTTTCCTGCGGTACATTCGGTACATCACTTGCTGACGGTGTTGGTCTTTACTATAACGTTGAAGCATGGCGTTACCGCAATATTAACGCATATGAGTACACTTACCTCAGCAAGGATCTTACTCAGGCAGACCTTGAGATTGTAAGCAACAAGATTATCAATGGCGGAACGTGGTCACACATTCTCAACTGTGCTTACTTCGCTTTCGGAGTATGGAACTCAGTTCCGGGTAAGCCGTTGATCTTCCTTTTCTTCCCGACTCTTCACGAGCTTCAGATTCTCCTGTATATGAGCCACGGTGAAGGTTTCCCGATGACAGTACCTAAGGCAGACAGAATTTACAAGCAGATCGGCAAAGGTGACGATGCATTCCTCGTAGTAACTGACCCGAGTTACGTAGAAGATGATGCATAAGTAAAGTTTATTTTAAGGAGCTGTAAAAAACAGCTCCTTAAACATTTATATGGCTATAAATCCGGAAAAATCTCGTTAAATTCGGGTTTGTCGAGGTGTTTTGAATATACGTTTGTGTTGCAACCTACACCTCATCAGTCACTTCGTGACAGCTTCCCCTCAAGGGGAAGCCTTGTACTTGCGCAGTTTCTCAGCCTTCCCCTTGAGGGGAAGGGGGACCGCTTGCGGTGGATGAGGTGGAAAATAAAGATATCGACAAACCCAAATTTAGCGAGCTGTT
>JAZSQQ010000009.1:0-2506 GCA_045538055.1 Acutalibacteraceae bacterium | reverse complement strand
CTGTTTCCGAAACGAGTGAAGTAAAGCTTTATCGTCTCGGAAACAGCCTTTTGGTTTTCAATTATACAGTTCAGAGATCGGGATACTCTATTCCATTCTTTTCAAGTAGTGACTGCAACAGAGCAATATAGTCTTTAAGTTCCTGTATTTCAATCTGATTGCAGTGATAAAGCTCATCTGCTTCTTCAAGTTCTTGTTTGGTTAGTAACCGTCAAATAAAGAACGTATTCCTCAAAAAAGAAATCTGATGTATAATAAAGTCTAAGGAAGTCCATAGACAAAATTAGAGTGACTAAAATAGTCTATGGAGTAAACTGGACTAAATTAGACGCAGGAGGAATACGGAAATGAAAAAAACGACAGCTATTACAACTGTCAAGCGAGATTTAAAGCTACAGGAATGGATGGAGCAGATAAAAGCACAGCAGGAAAGCGGAATGACCGTAACAGCATTTTGTGCAGCAAATGGAATAAATCTTAAGACATATTACTATCACCTTCGTAAAGTTCGGGAGCAGTGTTTGGAATCAAAACCGGCAATAGTGCCAGTAGTTGTTCCAAGATCGACATCAGATATTCATATCGAGAAAAACGGCTTGCAAATATCACTTCCGGCAGATATCTCAGCAGATACTTTGCTTGCATTAGTACATGAATTATGCTGAAAGAACTGACAAACGGAGTGCAGGTATACATGGTTACCGGATATACAGACCTGAGACGATCAATAGACGGACTTGCAATGATAGTAAAAGCACAGTTACAGCTTGATCCGTATAGCAAGGCATTGTTCTTGTTCTGTGGCAGACGATGTGACCGCATTAAAGGACTTCTCTGGGAAGGTGACGGATTTCTGCTTTTGTATAAACGCCTTGATAACGGAAGATTCCAATGGCCGCGTAATGAAACAGAAGCATTACTGCTTACACCACAACAGACACGCTGGCTTCTGGAAGGCTTAAAAATAGAACAACCCAAAGCAATAAAAGACGGAAAACCAAGTGTGATATATTGTTGAAAATTGGCTATTTTACTTGCTTTTTCGGTGATTTTATGGTATAATAATAGTATCATAAAACAACAAAGGTTGGTGTGCAGTATGTCAGAGCGTGATATTCAAAAATTAGTTGCAGATCATGCTGCACTTCAAAATGAAAATGCAATATTAAAAGAACAGCTTGCCCTTGTGCAGGAACAGTTTGAATGGCTGAAGAAACAAGTATTCGGAAGAAAGACCGAACAAACCTCTGTTGTCTTTGATACCTATGAAGGTACACAGCTTTCTATGTTTCCAAAAGAAGAACAGGCTGTTTCTGTGCCTATAGAGACTGTTACAGTCCCTGAGCATAAGCGCAAGAAAAAGCGTACTCACGATGACTGGATGAGTGAATTACCTGTTGAAGAGGTATTACATAAGGAAGACAATCCTAAATGTGATAAATGCGGCTCTGATATGACAGAGATTGGCGAAGATAAATATGATGAACTGATATATACTCCCGCTAAGTTTCATATTCGCCGTCACATAGTAAAGGTATATAAGTGTATCAAGTGCGGTACAACTCCCGAAGTGAGTACTGAACCATGCAATATCAGACGTGCGGAACATCCTGAACATATGATACCGGGAAGTTATTGTTCTCCTAAACTCCTTGCACATATTGTTTATGAGAAGTTTTGTAAAGCTGTGCCTCTACATAGGCAGGAGAAGGACTTCAAATCAAAGGGAATACCATTACTGAATGCAACTATGTCGAACTGGGTATGCTATGCAGCTGAGAAATGGTGTGCTCCCATAGTGCAGAATATGAAAGAAAAGCTGTTATCAGAAAAGATCATTCACGTTGATGAAACAGTATTTCAGGTACTGCACGAAGAAGGCAGAAAGGCAACAACCGATTCAAGAATGTGGGTATACTGCAACGGAAAGATCAATGACCGCAGTAATATCATTTTTGATTATCATCCTACAAGGAAAAGCGAAAACGCTGTCAGATTCCTTGGAGAATTTGATGGTTTCCTTGTGTGCGACGGTTATGCAGCATACAACGCACTTCAAAATGCAAGGAGATGCGGTTGCCTCACCCATGTCAGAAGATACTGGGTAAACGCACTGCCAAAGGAAAAATCAGCATATGAAACGTCAGCAGCAGCCAAAGGTGTGGATTTCTGCAACAGGATATACCATGAAGAAAAACTGCTGATAGAACTTACTGCTGAGGAAAGATATGAGCAGCGTCTTGTAAAGATTAAGCCTTTACTGGATGCTTTCTTTGCGTGGGCAGAAGCATTGCAGGTCAGTGGTAAGAACAAGCTTGTTGATGCAGTCAGATATACACTCAATGAAAAGAAATATCTGTATACATTCCTTGAAGACGGCGATGTTCCCATAGATAACAACCGTGCTTTATCCGAACAAAATACTTATCCGAAGCATTTTAAGGAAAGCGCATAAAAGCGTTATCTTTAGAAAAAAGCTTCGGATATTCTTTTTACCTCAAACCAC
>JAZSQQ010000052.1:0-41691 GCA_045538055.1 Acutalibacteraceae bacterium | reverse complement strand
TCGCGTAGCGACTGAGGGATTGTCAAAAACCCTTGAATTATCAACAATCCTCCCGTCACGGCTACGCCGTGCCACCCTCCTTTACACAAGGAGGGCTTGGGGTTACTACCGACTTTCAAACATCCCGATAAACCCGAATTTGTCAGGATATTTATTCCGAATCACTGATATTAATAACATTATCGTCACCCTAACCGCGAAAAACCGCCCTCCGTGTGGAGGACGGTTTCTTTATCTTATTTCTTCTTCTTAATCGGGTTAAGCGGAGCTGTGTGCCAGATGTCGCGTGCATATTCGTTGATTGCTCTGTCACAAGCGAATCTGCCTGCACCTGCGATATTCATAAGTGACATTCTGTTCCATGCATCTCTGTCATTGAAGAGTGCTTCAGCCTTAGATTGGGCTTCCTTATAATCCGCAAAGTCAGCAAGCACCATATACGGGTCGTGGTGGATGATTGTGCTTCCGATTTCAGGGAAGGTCTTTCCGCCGATACCTTTGTTGATAAAGTCAATAACCTTTCTCAGCTCTGCATTGTTCTGATAATAGTTCATCGGGTTGTAGCCGATTCTCTTAAGGTCGTTTACTTCAGGAGTGCTCATGCCGAAGATGATGATGTTATCCTCGCCGACAGCCTCGTGAATTTCAACGTTGGCACCATCCATTGTGCCGAGGGTAACCGCGCCGTTAATCATAAGCTTCATGTTGCCGGTACCGCTTGCCTCAGTACCTGAAAGTGAAATCTGTTCACTGATATCTGCAGCAGGCATAAGTGCTTCGGCCATTGATACGTTGTAGTCCTCAAGGTAAACAACCTTAAGTCTGTCTCTTACGTCGGGATCGTTGTTGATAAGGTCGCCGAGAGCGCAGATGAAGCTGATGATTTTTTTCGCCATAAAGTAACCGGGAGCTGCCTTTGCCGCAAAGATATATGTGTGTGGAGTGAAATCTCCGTCGGGGTTTTCTTTGATTGCAAGGTACTTTGAAAGGATATGGAAAGCATTAAGATGCTGACGCTTGTACTCGTGAAGTCTCTTAACCTGCACGTCAAAAATTGAATTGGGGTCAAGGTCGATTCCGTTCTTTTCCTTAACAATCTTTGCAATCTTCTGCTTGTTGCGGAATTTGATTTCCTCAAGCTTTTTAAGCACTTCCTTGTCATCTGCAAAAGCTCTGAACTTTTCAAGCTCAGCACCGTCGTAAATGAAGCCGTCACCGATAAGGTCTGTAAGAAGCTTTGTAAGCTCGGGGTTGGACTGGCAGAGCCAACGTCTGTGAGCAATACCGTTTGTAACGTTCTTGAATTTGTCGGGTGTAACGCTGTGGAAATCTCTGAAGACACTTTCCTTAAGAATCTCAGAGTGAAGGGCAGAAACACCGTTTACGCTGTGTGAACCTGCAACGGACATATTAGCCATACGGATAACACCGTTGGAAACGATAGCCATTCTTTCAACCTTGTCTGCATCGCCTGTTGATGCCCATACAAAGCTGCGGAAACGGTTGTCAATTTCTTTTGTGATGCTGTAAATACGGGGAAGAAGACGCTTGAAAAGATCTTCGGGCCAGCATTCAAGAGCTTCAGCCATAACAGTGTGGTTAGTGTATGCGATAGTATCGGTAACAATCTTCCATGCATCGTCCCAGCCGTAACCGCATTCGTCAAGAAGAATACGCATAAGCTCAGGAATAGCGAGTGTCGGATGAGTGTCGTTGATGTGAATTGCAACCTTTTCTGCAAGGTTGTCAATTCTGCCGTAAATACGAAGATGGTTATTGATGATATCCTGAATTGAAGATGAAACAAGGAAATACTGCTGTCTTAAACGAAGGCTCTTTCCCTCAGGGTGATTGTCAGCAGGGTAGAGCACCTTGCTGATAACCTCCGCCATAGCGTTCTGCTCCATAGCACGCATATAGTCGCCCTGATTGAACATATCCATATCAAGTCCGGGTGCCTTTGCAGACCAGAGACGAAGCACGCTGATACCTCTGCCGTCCTTACCAGCAACGTACATATCGTGGGGGATAGCCTTGACTATTTTGCAATCGCGCTGCTCAACGTGGTGGTAGCTGTGATCCCATATTTCGTCAATCCAACCTTCAAACTTGATGTCAACAGCCTCCTCATCACGCGGTACAAGCCATACGTCACCGCCGGGAAGCCAGAAGTCCGGCATTTCAGTCTGCCAACCGTCAACGAGCTTCTGCTTGAAGATGCCGTATTCGTAAAGGATTGTGTAACCCTTTGCAAAATAACCCTGAGTTGCAAGACCGTCAAGGTAGCAGGCAGCAAGTCTGCCGAGACCGCCGTTGCCGAGACCTGCATCGGGCTCGCAGTCGTAGAGCTTTTCAAGCTTTATGCCGAAATCCTTGAGCGCAGATTCCATTGTCTTTGTAAGGTTGAGATTGTAAAGATTATTCTTAAGAGAGCGTCCCATAAGAAATTCCATACAAAGGTAGTAAACCTTCTTTGAATCAGCTGTTTTTGATTCGTTGTGAAATTCCTTTCTGCCCTGCATCATCATATCACGAAGGATAAGAGCGATTGCTTTATAATAGTGCTCGTAAGTAGCTTCCTCGGGTGTTACGCCGAAAAAGTGAGTGAGCTTGTTATAAATCTGCTCTTTTGCATCCTTTTTGGTCATTTTATAGTTCATAATATACCTCCTTGGGATATCGGGCGCCAAACAAATGGTGCATCTTGTATTAATTTTATACCTAAATGTATAAAAATACAATATTAAAATGCAAATTATTATAAGAAAATTCAGTTCTATATTTGTGCTTTTTGACGAAAAAGATAATGCAATAAGGTTAATTAACAAATTTATTTATCATATTTGCACAAAATAACCGATATTAACAACTGTAAAGAAAAATTAATATGCCGAAAAATGCAAAAAATTACACGAAAACACTTTTCTCAAGCATATTTTTATAGTATAATAATCTAAACATCGCTTGAAGCAAGGTTATACAATTTAATTATTGGCGGACTTTTGCGTATTATACTGCGGAGGGATTATTATGGAAAAAAATAAGGTGAGGCTTACTATCGGCGGCCTTGACTATCATCTTACAACTGACGGTGATATCAGCGAAATAAGAAATCTCGGTGAAGAGGTTGATGAAATTATTACTGATTTGCTTCAGCACCATCCTCGTCTTTCTCAGGTGCAGGCATCTGTGCTTTGTGCGCTTGAATTTGCGGACAGATATCATCAGGCTGAAAGAAATGCTGATTATCTCAAGGCACAGATTCAGGTTTATATGGAAGATGCGGCAAGGGCAAAGACAGAAGCTGAAATGGCCCGCAGAGAAGCAGAAAGAATGACAAGGGATCTTCGCAGTATAAGAAGAAGCCTTGAAGAAAAGGATAAATTATAATGAATATTGAAATTCTTGCACCTGCAGGCTCAATGGAGTCTGTTATCGCTGCAGTCAGAAGCGGTGCGGATGCCGTTTACCTCGGAACAAAGGATTTTAACGCGCGTCGCAATGCTGACAATTTTGATTTCAGCGGGCTTAAAAATGCTGTTGATTACTGTCACAAGCACGGTGTTAAGGTTCATCTTACATTAAACACGCTTATTTCGGACGGCGAGCTCGATGATGCTCAGGATGCCGTCCGTCTTGCTTGTGAGGCAGGAGTTGACGCAATCATCGTTCAGGATCTGGGTCTTGCAGATATTATCCGCAGATGTGCGCCGGATATGCCGATGCACGCATCAACACAGATGACAGTTCAGACTCCTGCAGGACTTAAAAAACTAAAAAAGCTCGGCTTTACCCGTGCCGTTCTTCCCCGTGAACTCTCAATGGAAGAAATCCGCAACCTTTGCGAAAATTCTCCGGTTGAGCTTGAGTGTTTTGTTCACGGTGCACTTTGTATGTGCGTTTCCGGTCAGTGCTATTTTTCAGCCGTACTCGGCTCAAGAAGCGGAAACAGGGGAGCCTGCGCTCAGCCTTGTCGTTTACCTTTCGGTGCACCCTATGGAACGGGACACGACCTCAGCCTCAAGGATCTTTCTCTTGTTGATTACATCCGCGAAATGGCTGAAATGGGTGTATGCTCGTTCAAAATAGAAGGCAGAATGAAGCGTCCCGAATATGTTGCCGCTGCAGTTAAAGCCTGCAGAAACAGCGTTGACGGAATCGTAGACAATGAACTCAAAAGCGACCTCAGAAGTGTTTTCTCTCGTTCTGGGTTTACTGACGGATATTATAAAAATAATCTTGGTATCAGTATGTTCGGTACAAGGCAGAAGGACGATGTAACTGCTGCTGCAACGGTACTTAAAAAGCTTGAAAAGCTTTATGAAAAAGAGGTTGCAGATACTAAAATCGACTTCGCATTTACGGGTATTCTCGGCGAGCCGATTTCACTTGCGGCTCAGGCAGACGGAAAGAATGTGTTTGTTGAAAGTGAAACTCAGCCTCAGCCTGCACTCAACAAAGCAACTACCGAAGAATCTGTACGGACACAGCTTGAAAAATGCGGCGGTACAAGATTCTTCGCAGGTGAAATTGATGTCGAGCTTGATGAGGGCGTTTTCATCCCTGTTTCCGAAATCAATAAATTAAGACGTGAAGCTATCGAAAAGCTTGAAAGTTCAGAAGCTTCAACAGTTAAAAACTTTAAAAATGAATTCGTTTCGATAAAACCTCATCAGGGTGGCAAGAAGCGACTTATCTGCCGTTTCGCGGATGTTGAAACAATCCCTGAAAACTGGGACTACATCGAGCAGGTTATTGTACCGCTTGGCGAGGAAAAGAAAGTTAAAAAGTCTGTCCGTGTCAGCGTTGAAGTACCGCGCGGAATCTTCGGCTCATACGAAAAAATCCTCCGTCAGCTAAATGAAGCGAAGGAATACGGTATAACCGAAGCCTGGTCAGGAACACTTGACGGTATTGCACTTATCCAGAAAGCAGGACTTAAAGCAAATGCTTTCTTCGGCTCCAATGTCTTCAATTCACGTTCTCTCAAGGTGCTTGAGGATATGGGTGTCAACAAAATTCTTCTTTCCGCAGAGCTTACAATGTCGCAGGCTCAGTCAATCGGCGGTGAGGTTTCAAGAGGTATCTTCGCTTACGGCAGATTTCCTCTTATGCTTACAAGAAACTGCCCCCAGAAGAACGGAAAAAGCTGTTCTGATTGCAAAAAGAACGGAAAGCTTGTTGACCGCAGAGGAATTGAATTCCCGATTGAATGCCGTATGGGAGTGAATGATATCCTCAATTCCGTTCCCGTTTATATGGCAGACAGATTGACGGAAATCCGTAATATGGACTTTATGCTTCTTTATTTTACAAAAGAAAGCAAAGAAACCTGCGCGGAAGTTATATCCTCATATATACGTTCAGGTAAAGCGAAGGGTGACTTTACAAGAGGTCTGCTTTACCGCGGAGTTGAATAGGAGTGAAACTATGCCTTATATAAGACCTGCAGAAAGCAAGGATTTAAAAGACATTGAATATATCTGCAGAATGACTGCAGGACCGGAGTCGAGGAGAAAAGAAGAAGTCGGAAGAAAAATCTCGCTGACGTACTCAACTTATTATGCGAGAGCCGAAAAGGAAACCTGTTTTGTTCTTGACGATAACGGAACCGCTGTCGGTTATATTCTTTGTGCAACTGATTATTCAAGGTATGTCAGGGGCTACCGCAAAAACGAAGTCCGTGAGCTTTGGAAAATCGATAAATTACAGAGTATAACGGCGTATTTCCTTCCGTTAGGATATCTTCCGTTTAAAAAGAAATATCCTGCTCATCTTCATATTGATATTCTCGACGATTATCAGGGAAAGGGCTACGGTTCACAGCTGATGGATGCTTTGCTTGAAAAGCTTAAAAGCATGAATATTCCCGGTGTTATGCTCATCGTGGACAAAGACAACAAGGGAGCGCAACGCTTCTACCAAAGAAAAGGCTTTGTTAAAATCGCATCTGCCCTCGGCGGTGTCGTTATGGCAAGGAATCTTTAATTTTAATATAATGAAACGGAGTGTTAAATATGTTTGGAAATAATTGGGAATCGCTTAATTCCCGTAAAGTACCTGAATGGTTCAGTGATGCCAAGTTCGGTATTTTCATCCATTGGGGTTTATATTCAGTACCTGCATACACAAAAAAAGGTGACTATGCAGAATGGTATATGCGTCAGATTGAAGACAAAGAAACAGAAACTTACAAATTCCACGAGAGAGTTTACGGCGACAAAACAAAGTATGAAGATTTCGTAAGCGGCTTCAAGGCTGAGCTTTTTGATGCGAAGAAATGGGCAGACCTCTTTCAAAAAAGCGGTGCGAAATATATGAATATTGTTTCAAAGCACCACGACGGTTATTGCCTTTATAAAACAGATTATGCATGGAACTGGAATACTGTTGACGTTGGTCCGCACCGCGATTTCCTCCAGGAACTCAAGGATGCTCTTGCTGATACTGAAGTGCGTTTCGGTGTTTACCATTCAGTTTATGAGTGGTTCCATCCTCTCTATCTTAAAAATCCCGAAGAGTATGCAACGGAGCATCTTATCCCGATGCTCAAGGAGCTTATCGAAAAATATCAGCCTAACACACTCTTCACAGACGGTGAATGGGAGCATCCGTCGGATGTGTGGCATTCAACAGAATTCCTTCAGTGGCTTTATAACGAGTCAAGCGTAAAGGATTTCATCGTTCCGAATGACCGTTGGGGCAAGGAAACAAGAGGGCGTATGGGCGGTAACTTTACTACCGAGTACGGTTATATCGAGGCAGGTCGTAAAATTGAAGACGTCGAGCTCGACAGACCTTTCGAAGAATGCCGCGGAATCGGTCGTTCATTCGGCTTCAACCGTAACGAAGAGCTTGCCGATTATCTAAGCGCAAAAGAGCTTCTTGAAATGCTCTGTGATCTCGTTTCAAAGGGCGGTAATTTCCTTCTTAATATCGGCCCTGCGGCAGACGGTACAATCCCCGTAATTATGGAAGAAAGACTTCTTCAGATGGGTGATTGGCTTCGCGTCAACGGTGACGCAATCTACGGCACACGCCTTTATTCAAAGGCTCAGCAGGACGGTGTATATTATACCAAGAAGGGTGACGATGTTTATGCAATTATCAACCGCTTCCCGTTCGGCTCTCAGGTGCTTGACCTTGTAGATTACGATGCAGACCTCAAAGCAACCCTTCTCGGCAGTGATGCAGAGCTTACAATTGTAAACAACAACGGCAAGACAGAGGTTATTTTCCCTGCAATCAATCCGGATACAGTTGACAGCAGCTGGCTTTATACAATTAAACTTTCTAGGGAAGCAGTATAAATCCGAACTCGCCCAAAAGCCGTTCTTTTCAAGGCTTTCCGGCGTTTCGAGTTTGAAAGGCGTCAGCCTTCCTGCACTCTCAACCACCGAAAATCCAATAAAAATCTTCGCCTTTTGGGTCGCAGATTTTTTACGAGGGAGATTTTCGGTATACCAAGGCACAAAACACAGCAAATCCTTGCGGATTTGCGAGTATTTTAACGAAGGGATAACGGAAATCCACCCGTAAAAAACGGGTTCGTATTTGTACTGTTTCCCTAAATAATATAAGGCCTCCGTTTGTTGCGGAGGCTTCTTTAAAAGGAGTGTAAACTATGAGAAAAAATTTCGGTTCAAAGCCTATGACCTATCCTCAGCCGGTTTTTATAGTTGCGGCTTATGACGAAAACGGTGTGCCTAACGCGATGAATGCTGCGTGGGGCGGTATTGCTGAATCAGACAGAATTACGATGTGTCTTTCGGCAGGTCATAAAACAGTTAAAAACATCCGCAAAACAGGAGCTTTCACGGTCAGTATGGCTGACGCAAAGCACGTTGTGGAGTGCGATTATCTTGGTGTTGAATCAGGCAACAGAGTGCCCGATAAGCTTGAAAAAGCAGGTTTTCATACATACAAGAGTGAGTTTGTCAACGCACCGATAATCGAAGAATTGCCGATGACTGTTGAATGTGAGCTTATCAGCTATGATGAAGAAACAGATTGTCTTATCGGTAAAATCGTCAACGTCAGCGCAGACGAAAGTATACTTGACGAAAAAGGAAATATCGATTACAAAAAGCTCAATCCCATAACCTTTGACCCGATGTATCATACTTACATCACACTCGGTGAAAGAGTAGGACAGGCTTTCAGCGACGGAAACGCTTTGAAATGAGGTTATGTTATGCTGTTTTATAACACGGTGAAAAAATTATATAACGAGCTTATTTTCAAACGCTGTGACGATGAAGGCCTTGCATACTATTTTTCTGCAAAGGATTTCGACGGTTTACACGCTGAACCGTTTTCTTTCAAGGGTAATAACGGTCAGGACCTCAGGGGCAACTTCTATTATTACGATAACCCTTGTGAGAACCGTATTATCGTTTTTGACCACGGAATGGGCGGCGGACATCTTTCTTATATGAAAGAAATTGAAATGCTTGCCCGTCGAGGTTATAAGGTTTTTGCTTATGACCATACGGGTTGTATGGAATCTGAAGGGGAGTCAACTGTCGGATTTTCGCAGTCACTCAGCGACCTTGATTGTTGCCTTAAAGCTCTCAAGATAGATGAAAAATACAAAGACAGTACCTTTGCGGTAATGGGACACAGCTGGGGCGGATTTTCAACCCTTAATATATCGGCATTCCACCCTGACCTGAGCCATATTGTAGTGCTGTCCGGCTTCGTTTCGGTTGAAAAAATGATTGCCCGTTTCGGCTCTCTTAAAAAGTATATATCTGAAATTGAAAAGAAAGCCAATCCGGTTTATGCTTCCTGTAACGCTGTCGATTCTTTGAAAAACACAGCCGCAAAAGCCTTGCTGATTTATTCGGATAACGATAAAATGGTGAATAAGGAAATCAATTACGATTATCTTGTTTCTGAACTTTCAAAAAGAGAAAACACAACTTTTATCCTCGAAAAGAATAAAGACCATAATCCGAACTATACCGAGGATGCGGTGAAGTATCTTGCGGAATATCTTTCGGTTCTCAATAAGAAGAAAAAGCAGTTGAAAACTCCCGAACAAAAAAGAAATTTTGTTGATTCTTTTGATTGGAACAGAATGACAGCTCAGGACGAAATGGTCTGGCAGAAGATTTTTGAACATCTTGAAAAATAATTCTAAGACCCTGAGAAAAATCTCGGGGTCTTAGTCTTTAATTGTTTGGAATTTTGTGATATAATTCCTGCGAAAGAAGAGATGTTTATGCAAAAAACTCAGATAAAAGATTTCACAAAGGGCGGAATAACGAAACCGTTACTTATTTTCGTATGGCCGTTGTTTCTCTCAAACCTTCTGCAGGTTGTTTACAATATGGTGGACATGATTGTTGTCGGCAACGTACTCGGAAAAGAAGGCATTTCCGCTGTTTCTGTCGGCGGCGATGTGACACATCTTCTGACATTTATTGCGATGGGATTTTCAAATGCAGGTCAAGTGCTTATTGCAAGATATATCGGAGCAGGTGAGAGAAAGAAAATCGGACGTTTCGTCGGAACAATGTGCGGATTTTTGTTTTCCTGTGCAGTTGTTCTCAGTGTTCTCGGAATAGTCTTTCAGGATGGAATGCTGAAGCTTATGAATACTCCCGCAGAGGCACTTAACGGTGCAGTCGGATATTCAACCGTGTGTATGCTCGGTCTTGTGTTCATATACGGATATAACATTGTAAGTGCGATATTGCGCGGAATGGGCGACTCAAAGCATCCGTTTGTCTTTATAAGTATTGCGGCTGTGCTTAACCTGATACTGGATATTATTTTCGTAGGTTTCTTAGGTTGGAAAGAAGCAGGTGCAGCATTCGCAACTATAATAAGCCAGGCTGTAAGCTTTATTTCCTGCGCGGTGTTCCTTTTGAAAAACAAGAAGCAGTTTGAGCTGATTATAAGCAAAAGGGATTTCCTGAAATGGGACAGGGAAATGCTGAGTGCATTGGTAAAGCTCGGCACACCTATGGCAATCAAAACAGCATCAATTCAGATTTCAAAGCTCTTTGTAAATTCGTGGGTAAACTCATACAGTGTAGAGGTTTCTGCCTTTGCAGGAATTGCAAATAAGGTTTCAAGTATCAGTAACCTTGTTTCGGCGGCGATGAATACGGGCGGCTCAACAATGGTCGGACAGAACCTTGCCGCAAAGGAATACGGCAGAGTGAAACGGATTCTCAAAAATCTTGCAGCTATAACTCTTTCCGTTGCATCTGTTTTATCTGTGCTGATAGTTCTTTTTCCGTCACAGATTTTCGGCATTTTCACAAAGGAAGACGAAGTGCTTGAGATTGCAGGAAAGTTCGTGCCTATAGCTGTGTTGCTTTTATTCGGCAGTGCAATGAGAGCGATAATGAATGCGCTTCTTAACGGCAGCGGCAATTATAGAATAAACTTTGTAACGGCTATCCTTGACGGAATAATAATGCGAATCGGTCTTTCGGTTCTCTTCGGTCTTGCGCTTGATATGAAGCATTACGGCTTCTGGCTCGGTGATGCCCTTGCAGGCTTTACACCTTTCTTTATCGGAATTGTTTATTACGCAACGGGCAAATGGAAAAAAGACAGTGAGTTGAAATAGAAAAAAGGATGACAGAAACGAAAATCTGTCATCCTTTTTCTTATAATCCTAATTTAAGATCATTTTCTTTAATCCAACCGATTTTGCGAAGGATTTCACAGAAAACAACCGAAAGAACTGCCGGAAGCACAAAGCATATCAAAACAAGTCCGATCCAATCAAATGCCGTAATTGCCTCCTTTGCACCCGATGCAACGTCGTTCACCCAACCGGTGTAAACACCGATCTGACCGACGAGTCCGCAGGTACCCATACCTGATGAAACAGCTGCGCCGTTCATCTCGAGCTTGAAAACGCAGGTTGCAATCGGTCCTGTGATTATTGAAGCGAGTGTGGGAGGAATCCAGATTCGCGGATTTTTGACGATGTTACCCATCTGCAGCATACTTGTGCCGAGTCCCTGAGAAACAAGTCCGCCCCATTTGTTTTCGCGGAAGCTCATAACCGCGAAACCGACCATCTGTGCACAACAGCCTGCAACGGCAGCACCGCCTGCAAGTCCCGTAAGTCCGAGAGCAGCACAGATAGCTGCACTGCTTATCGGCAGCGTCAGCGCAATTCCGATAACGGCAGAAACAATCATACCCATAAGCAGGGGATGAAGCTCCGTTGCCCACATAACTGCGTTGCCGAATGAGCTTGCAAACATACCTATGTATTTTGCACAGAGCATTGAGAGACCGCAACCCGAAATGATTGTAACAATGGGCGTTACAAGGATGTCGAGCTTCGTTTCTTTGCTGACGGCTTTGCCAAGCTCTGCGGCAACAATTGCCATAAAAAGTACGGCAAGAGGACCGCCTGCACCACCTTCAATATCGGCAGAATATCCGACTGCCGCGAGTGAAAACAGTACCAACGGAGGAGCCTTGAGAGCATAGCCGATAGCTATTGCCATTGCACTGCCCTTAACAGCAGAAGCAAATCCGCCGATTGTAACAAGGGGTTCAATCGAAAACTGCTGACCGATAGTAGAAAGAATAGTACCGACCAAAAGCGAAGCGAAAAGTCCCTGTGCCATAGCACTAAGAGCGTCGATACCGTATCTTTTTAAAGAGAATTCAATGTCCTTACGTTTTAAAAATCCCTTAATTTTATTCAAATTTCTCACCACCGAGGATTATTTTGTATGTACCTTTGCAATAATGTTTTCTTTTGAAGATGTCATCCAGAAGCTGTTAGCTCTTACTTCGACTGTATAGTCGCTGTCAGCTGAGAGGTCGTTGACATCAATACCGAGAGTTTCGGGCATATCATAAAAATAATATTCAGACCATATACTGTACTGTCTGATGATTTCATTTTCAGCATTCTTAACGATGATATCGTAGCTGTTGACGTATTTGTCACCCTCAGCAGGATTTGCCTGCTTGAAGTCAACTCTGAAAGAAGTGTCTGTAATGTCTGAAATCATCGGCACGTCGCCGTCATTAAAGTACGGTGCGGCAGTTGTCTTGTATCTTTCGCCCGTATATTTGAATGTTGACGGGTCAGACGGATTGTCGATTTCCCATACATACGGGAAGAAATTACCCGAAAGCACGTCGTAAGGATAAATGCGTACACGGTTATCTTCGTCAGCCTCAACAATGAGCATCTGTGCAGCCTTATCTTTGTTTGTAGGGATGGTGCTGTAGATTTTATCAAACTCGTCAAGCTCAAAGTAGCTGAGTGTACCTGTGCCGAGAGATGTGAAATGCTGCTGATGAATTGAACGCGGGTCGTTGATAGGTGCGTGTGAGTGACCTGAGAAATGAATAATCTGCGGATAGTGCATATAAACGGGAATAAGGTCGTCCTCGCCCCAGAGGATGCTTCCGTAAACCGTACCTGAGTTGTGCGGATGCTGGAAAACAAAAATCGGCTTCTTTCTGTCGTCCTCGGCAGCTTTTCTGAGCTCCTGTGCCATCCATTCTTTTTTGTCGTCGTGATAGTTACAGCCCTTTGACGGGGTGATTGAAACAAAATGGAAACCGTTTACAACCTCGTGTGTATCGGGCTCACCGCCGAAAATCTCGCGGAAATTTTTGTATCCTGCCTCAACGCCGTCGTGCATAAACTCGTGGCTCGCGATTGAAGCAATAACCTTTGTTTCATTAAGGTCAACGTTAGCGTCAACGATATCTCTTGCAGCCTTGAACTGTGTCGGAGTACCTCCGTCAGCAAAGTCGCCGACCATACCGAGAACATCAAGCTTCTGATAATACGGGTTGCTTCTTGCAATGCTGTATGCATCACGGATAGCTTTTTCAAAACGCTCACGTTCAACGCTGTGCTCGTCCTTGATGTGAATATCGCTGACAACCATAGCGCGTAAACACGGCTTGAATTCTGTATTGTTCATAGTAAAAACCTCCCAAAATGGTATGGAAGTATTTTACTCCAAATATATTTTAAAGTCAATCATTTGCGAAAATAATGCACGTGTGATATAATCATAACATCGGTATTTGAAAAGAGGCATAAGCTTGAAAATAAATATGAGTTTTAACATAAAAAAACAGAATTATGCTGTTATAATTTCTGTCATACTTGTTTTTGTCAGCTTTTTGGTTGCAGTCAAGCTTCTTGCAGATACAGCCGAAAGACACTATGACAACGAACTGATTGTCTGCCTTGATGCAGGCCACGGCGGCGAGGATGTCGGTGCTGTGTCGGCGGACGGTAAAAGATACGAGAAGGATGATAACCTTGCATTAACTCTTAAGGTGCGGGACGAGCTTGAAAAACTCGGAGTCAAAACCGTTCTTACGAGGCAGGATGACGAAACGGTTTCTCTGCGCGACAGATGCAGAATTGCAAACAAAAAGCGTAGCGACCTGTTTGTTGCGATACACCGCAACAGCTCAGCTTCGGGAACGGGAATGGAGGCATGGATTTCAAAAAGAGAGAAGGATGACGAGCGTTCAACTGCCGAGAAGCTTACAAAACAGCTCTGCGAACTGACGGGACTGCCGGATAGGGGAGTGAAGAACGGCTACCGCAACCTAACTGCTAATAATTATTACGTCAATGCGAACACGAATATGCCGTCCATACTTCTGGAGGTCGGATTCATCACCTCAGATGATGACAATAAAGCATTTGACGAAAACCTGGATGCTATGGCAGCGGAAATTGCAAAAGTTATATATGACTCCTTGCAAAAATGAAAAAAACACTTGATTTTTAATTAACATTGGTTTATAATAAATGCCGTTATGTGCCGGTGTGATGGAATTGGCAGACGTGCTGGACTCAAAATCCAGTGGTAGCGATACCGTACCGGTTCGACCCCGGTCACCGGCACCATATAAAAAGCCTCTTTTGTCTACTTGACAAAAGAGGCTTTTTACAATGATATCCGTTCCATGCGGAACGGGTGATATATCTTCGATATGATATCTCTCTGCGAGTGATGATATATGCCTTCGGCATATGAGGGAACGGATATTATATCATATTTGCAACGCAAATATATCATACGGCAACGCCGTATATCATATCGCGTCAGCGATATATCATTGAAAATCACGACGAATTATGATACAATACTGACGAAAGAAGAGGTATTTATGTCTGAAAATAAATTGCTTGATTTATCTTTTGAGTTTGCGGTTGCGGTCGTTAATCTTGTTGATGGTGTAACTGCGCCCAAAAGTTCCTATATGACCGATCAACTTGCGAGAGCTGGTACATCGGTCGGTGCGAATATCCATGAGGCTCAATATGCACAAAGTAAGAAGGATTTTGTTGCAAAGTTGGAAATTGCTTTGTAAGAATCCAATGAAACGAGTTACTGGTTGAAGTTGATGTATGAGACCAAAAGAATAGATATCGCTACATATCAATATACCGAAAGGCTTTGCGGCAATATTCGCAGATTATTGATCGCCTCGTGTAAAACTGCAAAGGAGAATGTTAAATGAAAAAAATTAAACTAAAACTATTTATTCACTTATTGATTTGTATTTTAGTTTCATTTGTTTGCATTTATCTTTCTGTTTTCTTTGGTGGATGGAAATTGTTGGAGTCCGGGGATATAATTCAGCTTGAAATAGCAATTTCAGTAGTAGTTGGTATTATAATCTTTCTGATATATGAGATTGCGTGTGCTCATAAATCTGAGCTGGATAATCTACAGCAGCAGATTGATAAACTGCATGAACAAATAGAAAAACTTAATAAATCAAAATAAAAGACTTTCAAATTCTAAAAAGGAGATTAATAATGACCTCAGCACTTTTAATTTTATTAATCGTAGTTCTCTACAGCTTTCAGACCCTGTTCTGCACGATGTACACAAACAAATATCCCGGAAAACCAGAAAATGCATCGCCCGTATTCTGTGTTCTTGAAAGTATCGCAATTGCACTTTTTACCTGGGTGTGGATCGGCTTTAAGTTCGAAGTTTCGCTTATGACCTTGCTTTTCGGCGTGCTGAATGCTGTGGCACTGTATGGATATAACACATCGCTCATAAAAGCAGGTGCACAAGGCTCGTATGCTTTTCTTAATGTTGCGCAGCTCTTCGGCGGAATTCTCGTTCCTCTGCTTTATACAACGGCTTTTCTTGGTGATAATCTTCGTTGGTATCAGCTTGCGGCAATAGCTATGATGCTTGTTTCTTTCGTTCTTATGAATCTGAAAGAAATCAAAACGAAAAAAGGCGAGGAACGCAAAAAAACTCCGTGGACATATTACCTTTTCTGCGCTATTCTCTTTATCTGCAACGGTATGTACGGCACATTCCTTAAGATGCAGTCGGATTACGATGTTTCGCAGAAGAACGAAATGATTATCCTTACATACGGCATTATGGGTGTCATTGCATTTATTCAGCTTGCCTTCAAAGAGAAAAAGGATACATTAAAAGCTTTTAAAATGAACAAAAAGGCAATTCTTCCGTTAGTGCTGTGTCTTGCAAGTGCGGCGCTGGCAATCAATATCCTTGTGCTCGTTATTCCGATGGTCAATACAGCGGTATTGTTCACCGTTGAAAACGGCGGTGTGCTGATTCTTGCGGCTGTTTATTCCTTTGTGTTCTTCAAAGAAAAGCCACAGCTCCCGACAATTCTCGGTATAGTCCTTGCGGCAGTAAGCATAACTGTTCTGAGTATATAAAAGAAAGAATCCCGAATCTTAAATCGGGATTCTTGTTTTATGCATTTATTTAATATCGCTGTAAAACTCATCAATATAATTTTCAATGTCAGCTCTCGTGCCCTTATACGGTCCGGGAGTTTCCATTTTTATTGAAACGGTAGCTGTCGCATAAAGCAAAGAATGAGTGATTGAATGTGTAAGTCTTTCTGTCATATAAGCGGCAAATGTTGTGTCGCCTCTGCCGGTACGTCCCGAAAGATTTCTTGCTCTGATAGGAACGGAATAAAAGTCTTTGCCGTCGTAAACGATTACCTCAGTATTGTGAGTGATAATAACTTCCTTTGCACCCCAGGAATGAAGAAGCTTAGCAGCCTCGTATCTGTCCTCAAGTCCTGTAAGAATTTCAGCCTCAGCCGCATCGGTCTTGAGGTATGTAATGTAGGGGAGCACCTCTTTTTTGTCTGCCCAGTCCTCGAAAAACATTGTGTGGTCATCCGTATTAACGTGGCGCAGACATGCCTGCACATCAACGGCAACCTTGCCGAGCTTTGAAGCTTCTTTAATCATCTCACTTGAAAAGTCACCGTAAACAAGACCTGCGAAGTGGTAGATATCAGCACTTATATCCTTCGGTATATCTTCAATGCCGAACGGTGTGCCGACACTTGTACACATACACTTTCTTCTCTCTTTATCAGGTGTGAAATACTGATTATCCATGTTTGAGGAAGAAGGTGAGTAGATACAGTAAATATCCTCCTCGGGAATAGTAAGAGACTTGAGTCTGCCGACATCGGCTTCGTTTAGTTTTGTCACTGCGGCAACCTTATGACCGAGTGCGTATGCAGATGCAGATGAATACGTAACCGCACCGCCGATAATGTCAGCGGAATTGCCGAGGTGGTCTGTATTGTGGTCAAGTGTGATATGACCTATAATTATTGATTCGTAATGCTTCATTTCTTCACTTCCGTTTATTTGATATAGAAATTATACCATGAATATAAATGAAATAGCAAGACAAAACGGTACCGGATTTCTCCGATACCGTTTAATTTTAATCTTATTTAGCGTAGTCGCCAACCTGCATCATAAAGTCACCGATCTGTGCACCGAATTCGGGAGCACCGTCCATGATGAGCTTACCTCTCTTTGTGGATTCAAGCATATCGTCTGTTGAAAGAAGAATGCCCAATGCACTCGGAAGAGAGTCAAATCTCATTGTGAAGAACGGCATAGCTCTCTTGTATGTGCCACGTCCTGAACGTGTTTTACCTGCCTTTACGCGAAGGAAAGCAGAAACTTCAGGATAACCGTCAACTGCCCATGCATAAACACGGTCAGGGCTCTTCTTTGCCCAATCCTGAACACCTTCGTGTCCGTGCTTGTTGAGCTGGCTGATACCTGATGAAAGAAGATAGAAGAAGCACTTAACTGCGAGCTTCTGAGTTTCCTCATCTGCGGGAGCCTCTGTGATTGTAAGAAGTGAAGACATTTTGAGGAGAACCATCATAAATGCTGCAAACTCCAAAGGCTTTTTAACAACACCCTTCATCTTCGGAAGAGTAGAGGGGCCGATTTTACCCTTGAAAAATGCGTTCATTGTTTCCATACTCTTAAACTCAAGCTCAATATGAGCGTTTGTTGCAACCTTGTCGGCGCATACCTTCCACTCACCGTTGTTAACTGTGAAGTGAGTAGCATACTTGCCTTCGGGAGCAGAGGGGTCAAGAGCACTTACCTGATAAATACAATGAACCTTCTCGAACTTTTTAGCAAGGCTCGGAACGTCGTTTGCAATAACCTTCAGGAGAGGTAAAGCAGCATTGAGGAAGATTTTATTGGTCAATAAAACTTCGTTTGCCATTTGTAAACCACCCTTTCAATTATACTTCGTCGTCCCAATCGTCGTCTTCTTCGAAGTCCTTGTTCATAGCTTCACGAACAGCATTGATAATACCGTTACAGTCAATACCGAGCATTGACATGATATCTTCGTGAAGGCCGATAGGAGCGAACTGGTCGTTAAGACCAAGACGTGTAAATGCACAACCCTTACCTGCTTCAGCCATAACTTCTGCAACTGCAGAGCCGAGACCACCGAGGATTGTGTGGTCTTCAACTGTGATGATACGGCGTGTATCCTGGATAGCCTTAAGAACAGCTTCCTTGTCGAGAGGCTTGATTGTATGCATATCAAGAACGCGAACCTTAAGTCCGTCTGCGTTCTCAAGGAACTTAGCAGCCTGGTAAGCCTGATATACGCAAGAACCGCAAGCGATAACAGTAATGTCTGTACCGGGGTTAACTTCGATTGCCTTACCTACTTCAAATTTGTACTCCTTGCCGTAATCCTTACCGTAGAGAACACGGTCGAAACCGCGGTTGATACGGATGTAGTACGGGCCGAAGTTTTCGTAAGCAGCCTGAACAGCTTCAGCTGTCTCAACACCGTCTGCGGGGCAGATGAGAGTGATGTTAGGCATTGAACGGATAACAGCCATATCGCAGATTGCGTGGTGAGTTGAACCTGCCTGACCGAAAGATGTACCTGAATGTGTAGCAATAATCTTTGCGTTTACGTTCTGATAGCAGATATCTGTATGAATCTGATCAGCAGAACGAAGAGCAGCGAAGATTGAGAATGTTGAAACGAAAGGAACAAGACCTGCCTTTGCCATACCTGCAGCAATACCGAACATGTTCTGCTCAGCAATACCTACGTTGAAGAAACGGTCAGGGAATTCCTTGCCGAATACGCCGATCTTTGTTGAACCGCCGAGGTCAGCCGTAAGACCAACGATTTCCTTATGCTCACGACCGAGCTCAACGAGAGTCTGGCCGTAAATTTCAGCAGTAGAAAGCTCAGTGGATTCAAGAGCTGTATATGTAAGTCCGCCTGCCATAATTAGATGCCCTCCTTTTCTGCACGAGCTTTACGCTTCTCATAATAGTTATCAAGGCTCTTCTTAGCGAGCTCATATTTTTCAGCGTCGATAGCGCCGTAATGCCAATGGTAATCGTCAGCCATAAAGTCGATACCTTCACCCTTAACAGTGTTGGCAACGATCATAACAGGTGCGTCAGGCTCACCGAGAGCGTAATCAATAGCTTCTGAAAGCTCGTTGAGGTTGTGACCGTCAACTTCGATTACGTGGAAGCCGAATGCGCGCCACTTGTCACAGAAAGGCTCAAGAGGCATAACGTCTTCTGTACGGCCGTCGATCATACACTTGTTACGGTCAACGAATGAAATAACGTTTGTAGCCTTGAAAGCGTTGATAGCCATAGCTGCTTCCCAGTTTGAACCTTCGTCGCATTCGCCGTCACCGAGGATACAGTATGTCTTGTAATCCTTGCCGAGTACACGAGCTGCAAGAGCAGTACCGAGAGCGATTGAAAGGCCGTGGCCGAGAGAACCTGTTGAAGCGTCAACACCGATAACCTTGTTTGAGTCAAGGTGGATACCCATCTTTGAGTTTGTAAGGTTGAAAGTCTTGAGCTGTTCGGGATCGTTGAATCCTTTATCAACAAGAACAGGTGCATAAGCGATACCTGAATGACCCTTTGAAAGGATAAAACGGTCTCTGTCTTCCCAGTTCGGGTCGTCAACCTTAATGTTGAGATACTTGTGATAGAGAATGGTCATCATGTCCATAACGCTCATACCGCCGCCGATGTGACCGCTGCCTGCCCAGAAAGTTGTGTCAAGGCAAAGTCTGCGGAGCTCATGAGCTTTCTTTTCAAGAGCTAACCATTCCTTCTTGGTTAATGCCATAGGTGCTTCCTCCTAAAATTTATTTATATAATGATTGTTTAATCAATATAGCCGTTTTTAATTAAAATGCTTCGGGATGAGCCTTCTTAACAACCTTGAATGCTTCGTCAGCAACTTCAATTGTGTGCTTGATGTCGGCATCTGATACTGCATAGTTCATGAAGTGGTTGTGATGGCTGGAGAAGAAGATACCTCTCTTAACACACTCAGCAATCCATTCCTGATGAAGCATCATTGAGTTATCGTTAGCTATACGCATGTAGAAGAGTGCGGGTTCACCTGAGCAAACGAGGTCAAAGCCGTTGTTTGCACCTGCAGCCTTAAGACCGTCAAGAAGCTTTACGCTCTTTTCTTTAAGTACTGCCGGAAGGTCAAGAGCCTTCATTTTGTTGATGTTTGCAATAGCTGCAGCGAACGGAACAGCACTCATCCAGTAAGAACCTGTGTAAGACATGCCGGAAACAGCATCTCTGAGGAATTCCTTACCGCAGAGGCAGGAGATGTTCCAACCGTTAGCGATAGCCTTACAGAAGCAGATAAGGTCAGCTTCAAAGCCGTAGTATGCGTCAGAACCTGCAAGGTCAAGACGGAAGCCGCAACGAACGTCGTCCACAATAAGAACGATGCCCTTTTCTGTACAGAGCTTACGAACCTTCTGCCAGTAGCCGTCAGCAGGAGTTACATTGTCAAAGTAGTTACCGTGAAGGTAAGGTGTTGAAATGAAAGCAGCGATTTCGCCTTCATTCTCCGCAACGAGCTTCTCAAGAGCTTCAAAGTCGTTCCAGTCAACATAAAGGTTGTTTGCAACGTCTTCGGGAAGAACGCCCGGATAGTCGATTTTCTGAACAACAGCAGAAACACCGTGATAGAAGCCGTTAACGAAGATGATCTTCTTTCTGTGTGTAGCGTTACGTGCAGCCATGATAGCAAGCTGTGTTGTATCGTTACCGTTCTTTGCGAAGAATGCCCAGTCAGCTGTCTTAACAGTGTCAACCATCAATTCAGCAAGCTCAACCATCTTGTAAGAAGGTGATGTTGTACAGTTACCGAGTTTAGCCTGCTCCATAGCAGCCTTATCAACGTCGGGGTCATTGTAACCGAGGATGTTGGGACCATATGCACACATATAGTCGATAAACTTGTTTCCGTCAACGTCCCAGAAATATGCACCCTTTGCCTTCTCTGAGAAGAAAGGCCATGCACTTACGGGAATAAAGTTACCTTCAGCAGGGCCGAGGTGACCGTAAACACCTGAAGGGATTACTTTGGTAGCACGGTTAAAAAGCTCACGGCTTTTGTCGTACTGATTAATTTTGATGTTAGCCATAGTTAATTTCCTCCCTTATGCAAGATAAAGTGCAACTCTGTCAAGAATACGGTTGAGGTTATCGATCATATTGATCATACCGTGCATAGCAATTGTGCCTTCACCGATCTGAGCAACAGCGTTAACTTTGCCGTCAAAGAGATCGTGAGCAAGCTTCATGCTGCCGAATTCCATAATTGCACGCGGCTCTTCGGGAGCCTGCTTGATTGTAACAAGGTGGCCGTTCTTAGCGCGGACAGTTGAAGCCGGGCCGCCCTTGATAGACATCTTGATGTCACCGTCAACGATGTGGTCAGCAGAGAACTTACCGATATCGTCGTGGTTACCGATCTGTGAGATCGCAACAGAAATTGTATAGAAGAGGAGAGATGTGCTGATTCTGAAGAACTCCTCATCCTGAAGATCCTCTTCGCTCGGACGAAGGTAAGCTGTGAGGATATCTGTCAACTTTGTGAAAGTATCCAGAAGGAACTTGATGTGAATAAATCCCTTTGAGGGGATAGGTGTAACAGTACCGTCGATCATGCCGTTGAACTTTTCACATGATGAGAAGGGGAGTTTGATATCGCAATCGCTGATACCCTGCTCCATACGGCACTTGCCGTTTTTGAAAGTAAGAGTAGCAGAAGGGCCGTCCTTAACCTCGAAGCCGATAGAAATAGGCTTACGTTCAGCGAGGAGAGCACTTGCCTTGGGGTCAAGCTCGCACAGATTTTCAAGTGTGCCGAGTATAGCATACATATTTATGTACGCCAATGTTTTTGCATCTGTCAAAGTAATTCCTCCTTGTGCTTTAGTGTGCATATTAAACTTACACGAAGCATATTTGCTGTTTTATTGTAACAAAACTAATTATAAAAGTCAAATATATTCATAGATTTTTTGTGCCAAAAAGCTAAAAAAGTTGCAGACATAACCAATATTTTAGTTTTATTTTGTACAAAAGTCACAATTTGTTAATTTAAATTAATAAAGTTACCGTATTTGTAGACGTAAAATCTGCTTTGCACGGTTTTTTATTGAAAAACAATATAAATTTGTAGAGGTGTTTTGATTTCTTTTTGTAGGGCGTGACGCTCGTCGACACGCCGTTAAATACAGCTGAATATTGGCACGTCGCAAGCGTCGTGCCCTACAAACATTACTCGAGGCGAGGTCGTAGGGACGGGCATCCTCGACCGTCCGTTAACTCAGCAGAATCTGCGGATGGTCCGGGAGGCCCATCCTTACGCACACAGAGTAAGATCGAGCAAAATCAAAGACCTCAACAAACCCGAATTTTACTAAAAAAATAAGGACGGAAAAACCGTCCTTATTGCTGATATTATTTAACAAACTTCTGTGATTCGGCAACAGCCATTCTGTCGCATTTTTCGTTTTCGGGATGCGATGCATGTCCCTTTATCCACTGAATCGTAATCGTATGCTTGTCGTTAAGGCTGAGAAGCTCATCCCATAAATCGGGATTCAAAGCAGGCTTCTTGTCTGCTTTTTTCCAACTGTTCTTTTTCCAGCCTGCCGCCCAACCTTTTCCGAGACCGTCTGCAACGTATTTTGAATCCGTCCAAAGAGTAACCTCACAGGGTTCTTTCAAAAGCTTCAACGCTTCAATAACGGCAGTAAGCTCCATTCTGTTATTTGTTGTTTGTGCCTCACCGCCGCTGATTTCTTTGTCCGTACCCTTATATCTTAAAATTGCGCCCCAACCGCCCGGTCCGGGGTTGCCCGAACACGCTCCGTCGGTGAAAATATCTACCTGCTTCATAGTCAGTCCTCCTCAGGGTGACGATAATATATTAATTCTAACACAAACCGATTTCAAAAACAATGTTTATTGCAAAACTTTTGTACCAATAATATCTGTCAACGGTTGACAATTTGATGTATTATATTGTATTATATAATGACATAAAAATGAAAATGGAAAAGTAGCAGAATTTTCATTTAAAAGACTAATTTTGAACTTTACATAAATTCACAGGCGAAATACATGAACAGGAGAATATTTATTTAATGCCGAACAAAGAAAAGACCGAAAAAGGTCAGAAGCAGACACAGAAAAAACAGCTGAAGAAAAATAAATATTTCAGCAAGTCAGCTTCTAAAAACAAGACAAAACAGAATAACCAGGCTGAAAAGACGAATCAGCAGAAAAAACAGTCAAACTTCAAAAAATCCAATTCCCGTAAAAACCCAAAAACAGATAAGAAACAGGTTAATAAAAACAACAGACGTGCCAATAAACCTGAAAATCTGAAGCCGGTAAGAATAGGATTCCTTGGAGGTATCAACGAAATCGGAAAGAACATCACGGTTTACGAGTACGATAACGAAATCATCCTCGTTGACTGCGGTCTTGCTTTCCCTGACCCCGATATGCTCGGTGTTGACCTTGTGCTTCCCGATTTCACGTATCTTGAAAAGAATATCGAGAAAATTAAGGGTATCGTAATTACTCACGGCCACGAGGATCATATCGGCGGACTCGCATATATGCTCAAAACCGTGAACATCCCTGTTTACGGTACACGTCTTACAATCGGACTTGTTGAAGCAAAGCTCGAGGAACATCATCTCAAGGGTGCCGTAAAGCTTAATGTCATCAAGCCGGGTGATGTAATCAGACTCGGTGGCTTCAGCGTAGAAGCAATTCACGTCAACCATTCAATTCCCGATTCACTCGCTTTTGCGATTGAATGCGGTGCAGGTACAATCGTACAGATGGGTGACTTCAAAATTGACAGCACTCCGATTGACGGTGATATGATAAACCTTAACCGCTTTGCTGAAATCGGTGCAAAGGGTGTACTCTGTATGCTTTCCGATTCAACAAATGCAGAGCGACCGGGATATACTGAAAGCGAAAAGAAGGTTGGCGAATCGCTCCGTACTCTTTTTGAAAGAGCAGGGCAGAGGCGAATAATTATTGCAACATTTGCTTCTAACGTTCATCGTGTTCAGCAGATTATTGACCAGGCTCATGCAATGGGCAGAAAGGTTGCACTTTCAGGCAGAAGCCTTGAAAACGTTGTTGCAATCGGAAGCGAGCTCGGATATCTCAAAATTCCCGAAAATACACTTGTAAACCTTGATCTTATCAATAAATATCCCGCAGAGCAGATGGTGCTTGTTACAACGGGCAGTCAGGGCGAACCGATGTCAGCACTTTCAAGAATGGCGTTTTCAGGTCACAGAAAAGTTGCTGTCGGACCGAATGACTGCGTAATCATCTCTGCAACTCCGATTCCGGGTAACGAAAAAACAATCGGCAAGGTTATCAATGAGCTTCTCAAGCTCGGTGCCGATGTTATATACGAAAAGGCAAACGGTGTCCACGTTTCGGGTCACGCCTGTCAGGAAGAGCTTAAGCTTATGATGGGTATAATCAAGCCTAAGTATTTCATACCCGTTCACGGTGAGCAGAAGCATATAAGAAAGCACGCTCAGCTTGCTGAAAGTATGGGTATACCGTCTGAAAATATCTTTATCGCTGACAATGGTGTTCAGGTTGAAATGAACAAGCTTTGGATAAAGAAGGGCGAAAGCATTCCCGCAGGTCAGGTGTTTGTTGACGGTTCAGGTGTCGGCGATGTCGGTGATGTTGTTCTTCGTGACAGAAAAAGACTTGCCGAGGACGGACTTATCGTTGTTGCAGCATCAATCGACAGTTATTCGGGCTACATCGTAACAGGTCCCGATATCCTCACAAGAGGATTTGTATATGTAAAGGAATCCGAAGAGCTTATCGACGATGCACGCGAGGTTGCACGTTATGCAATCGAAAACTGTCTTACGAATAATACTCATGACTGGAATACAATCAAATCCGCTGTAAGGGATGAGATTTCACGTTTTGTTTATGAAAGGACAAAGAGGAGTCCCATGATTCTTACGATAATTATGGAGGTGTAAGAATGAAGCTGAAAACGCTGCTTCGCAATTTTCCTGTGTTTGCGGTGGCAGTAGTGCTTGCATTACTGTTTGTTATCATAACGTTTTTTGCGGCGAGTAAGTGGCTTGCAATCGTTGAGCTTATAATTCTTGTTGCAGTTGTGGCGCTTACTTTTGCTTACTTCGATGTTTTTAATGCAAGAAAGCAGAAGCTTCTCAGCCACATTTCATCGAACCTCGATTTTATCGGCGGAAAAGCTTCAAATAATTTCCCGCTTCCTATTGCCGTGTGCAAGAATGACGGCGAGATTATCTGGTACAACAATCTTTTTGAAAAAACGGTTATAGGCTCCAATCCTACGGGTTACAGCGAGCTGACTGCAACATTCAACGAAATGGGAATGGATACCATTCTCAATGCATCCGAAACTGGTGTGATAATTGATACGGATGATAAAAATTTTAAGGTTTATTCCCACAATGCAAAAAAAGGAACCGAGGATGTAATCGTTCTTTATTTTGTGGATGTAACAAAATATCTTAAAATAGCTGATGAGTATGTAAAATCCCGTCCGTCGATCCTTATTATGACGATTGACAATATGGCTGAAATTCAGCAGGATTACAGAGAAAGTGACTGCGCGGCGATAAGAAACGGTGTTGAAAAGCTTATCGAAACGTGGATCAAGGATTATAAGTGCTTTATCAGCAAGTTCGGTGATTCAAAGTTTTTCGTAGTTGCCGAAAAGCGAGAGCTTGATGATATGATTGAACGCCGCTTTGATTTGCTCGATTCCGTAAGAGAGTATACTTATGACGACAAATTTGTCGGCATAACTCTTTCTATCGGCGTTGGAATGGGTGCAACTCTTCCCGACTGTGAGAAGAATGCAAAGCTTGCGCTTGATATGGCTCTCGGCAGAGGCGGCGACCAGGCGGTTGTTAAAAATAAGGATGACTATGAATTTTTCGGCGGTATTTCAAAGAGCGTTGAAAACACAACAAAGGTCAAGTCACGAACTGTTGCCGCTGCTTTGACAGAACTTATCCGCGGTTGCGACAACCTTATTATAATGGGACACAGATTCCCTGATTTCGATGCAATCGGTGCGGCAATCGGTGTTGCTAAAATTGCACAGGCTTTTGATAAACCGGCTTATATCGCGACAAACAGAGATAATTCCATGGCAAAGAATCTGCTTGATAAAGCGGACGAAACGGCACCGGGACTTGTGATTTCAATTGATGAAGCGAAGAAGAAAATGTCGCAGAGTAAGAAAAATCTGCTTGTTGTTGTCGATACTCACATAACGAAGTTTGTCGAAAGCGAAGATCTTCTTAAAAAGGCAAAGATGGTTGTTGTAATTGACCACCATAGAAAAGCAGTTGACTATATCAAGGATGCCGTGATTTTCTTCCACGATCCGAGCGCTTCTTCAGCCTGCGAAATGGTTACGGAGCTTACAGAGTATATTCCTGCAATCACGCAGATCGGTTCATTCACGGCTGATGCACTTATGTCCGGTATTATGCTTGACACAAAGAATTTCATTCTCAGAGCGGGAACGAAAACATTTGAAGCGGCGGCATACCTTAAAGGTCAGGGTGCTGAAACTGTAAGGGTTAAGAAGCTTTTCTCAAACGATATCGAGAATTACCATACAAAGAATAAGATTATCAGCGGTGCAAGGAAATATAAAAACTGTGCAATCGCTATTAACGGCGAAAAGACCGAGGAAATCCGTATGGTAAGCTCACAGGCGGCGGATGAGCTCCTTAATATAAGCGGAGTTGATGCTTCGTTTGTGGTGTTTGAAATGGACGGTATGGTATGCATTTCGGCACGCTCTCTCGGCAACGTTAATGTTCAGATTATAATGGAATACTTTGGCGGCGGCGGACATCAGACGATGGCTGCGGCACAGCTTAAGGATACAGATATTGAAAAAGTGGCGGAAAAGCTTCTTGAAAGCATTGACCGATACAATGAAGAAAACAGTAAGAAATGAGGTAATATACAATGAAAGTTATTTTACAGCAGGATGTAAAGTCACTCGGTAAAAAGGGTGAGCTTGTTAATACATCCGACGGTTATGCAAGAAACTATCTCTTCCCGAGAAATCTTGCAATTGAGGCAAACTCACAGGCAATGACAGAGCTTAAGAACAGAGAAGATTCAAAGAAGCATAAGATTGCCGTTGAAACAGATGCGGCAAAAAAGGCTGCAGCTCAGATTGCAGGAAAGACAATCAGAATCAAGGCAAAAGCAGGCCAGGGCGGCCGTCTTTTCGGTTCAGTTACATCAAAGGAAATCGCAGAGTGCATCAAAAAAGAGTACTCAATCGATATCGACAAAAGAAAGATCACATCACCCGATATCAAGGCTTTCGGAAGCTATGCAGTAACAGCTAAGCTTTATCAGGGTGTAACAGCTGACTTTACCGTAATGGTAACAGAGGAATAAGAGAGGTAAGACTTATGGAAAGTCTTAATAATTACAACGTAACAGATTCTGTTTTCAGCATTGAGGCGGAACAGGCTGTGCTTGGTTCTCTGCTTGTTGATCCTGCCTGTATGCCGCAGGTGCAGGTGCTTCTTAGTGCAGACGATTTCTACCTCCCGCAGCACAAGGCAATCTTTACGGCAATGGCTACAATTGAAGCAACGGGTGGCAAAATTGACCCTCTTATTGTGCTTGATATGCTCGTAAAGGACAAGGTTTACGATACTGCCGCGGGCAAGAATTATCTTTTCCAGCTTGCACAGGTTGTACCCTCAACAGCAAACGTTGAATCTTACGCCAAAATTGTAAAAGAGAAGTTTTACATACGCTCGCTTATCAATGCATCAAAGGAAACAATCGATGCAGCTGCTTCTCAGGAGCAGACAGCGGACGAGCTTCTTGAATCTGCAGAGCAGAAAATATATAACATAAGACAGGGCAGAAAGACAAATGCTCCGTCAAAGATCGGTGATATCATCATAAGCGATGTTTATACAACGCTTCAGCACCTCACTTCACCCGATAAGGACCTTTACAAAGGTTATCCGACGGGATATTCCGACCTTGACAACGTACTCACGGGTTTTCATAAATCCGACCTTATCCTGATCGGTGCCCGTCCTGCTATGGGTAAAACGAGCTTTGCTCTGAACCTTGCAAGAAATGTTTCCGTAATCGGAAAAAGAAGAGTGCTTATGTTCTCTCTTGAAATGACAAAGGAACAGCTTGCAATGCGTGTTCTTGCAACTGAGGCACGTGTCAATTCCGCAAAAATGAGAACGGGCGAGCTTGATGCCGAGGATTGGCAGAGGCTCGGAATGGCGACAAATGCGCTGAGTAATGTCGAGCTTTATTTTGACGATACAAGCTCAATCACGGTGCCTGAAATGAAAGCGCGAATCCGCCGTCTTAAAGGTGTTGAATGTGTAATCATCGACTATCTAGGACTTATCCGTCCTGCAGGTAGAACGGAAAACCGTGTTCAGGCAGTCAGCGAAATAACAAGAGAGTTAAAGCTTATGGCAAAGGACCTTGCAATCCCCGTAATCTGCTGCGCACAGCTTTCGCGTGGCACTGAGGGCAGAGGCGGTTCGCACCGTCCGCAGCTTGCAGACCTTCGTGAATCAGGTTCAATCGAGCAGGACGCAGATATCGTTATGATGCTTTACAGACCTGACTATTATTCAAGCGAAAAAGAGGATGACGATCAGGAGCAGGATCAGAATCTTGCAAATAAGGTTGAGGTAATTGTTGCTAAGAACCGTCACGGAAGAACAGATACCGTTGAAATGGTTTGGGACGGAGACTATACTCTCTTTATGTCATTGGAGAAGCTCAGAAATGATATGTAAAGTCAGGGAAACCGTTGCCCGTTATAATATGCCCGTCAACGGTAAAAGAGTGGTTGTTGCTCTTTCAGGCGGTGCCGACTCAATGGCACTTCTTTATGCACTTTGTGAGCTGAAAGATGAATACGGTATGGCTGTTGAAGCGTGTCACGTCAACCATGGCATAAGGGGCGAGGATGCAGTCAGGGACGAAAATTTCGTTAAAGCTGAATGTGAGAAGCTTGATGTGATTCTTCATACGTTTCATTTCGATGTGCCTGATCTTGCAAAGGAGAGGGGACTCGGACTTGAGGAATGCGGCCGTCAGGTAAGATACGAAGCGTTTGAATCTCTCGGTGATTGCCTTATCGCAACGGCACACACTCTCAGCGACAGATGCGAAACTTTGCTTCTTAACGAAACACGCGGTGCATCGCTTAAAGGAATCTGCTCAATTCCTGCCGTAAGAGGTAATATAATAAGACCGCTTATTGATTGCACACGCGAAGATGTTGAAGAATACTGCAGACTTAATTCGATACCGTTCGTGACAGACGATACGAATTTTGACGATGTGTATTCACGCAACAGAATCCGTCTTAATGTAATTCCTGAGCTTAAGAAAATCAATCCTTCTTTTGAAAAAGCAGTTTCAAGGCTTATTGAATCAGCCAACGAGGACGAAGATTTCTTCCGTGAAGTGACAGAAAAAGCATTTGAAAGTGCAAAGACGGAGAATGGTTATAATGCTGATATAATCAATGCTCAGCATCCGTCGGTACGCAAAAGGGTGCTTTATAAAATAATCAACCGTGAAGCGGATGTGAAACCCGAGCTTGTTCACCTTAAAATGGTTGAAAACATACTTAAAGGCGGAACGGTACAGATTATCGGTGACACGGTTATAAGTGTCAGGAATTCGGTTCTGGTTATCAATCCGCAATCCGAGGAAGCAGAAGAGTGGGAATATGATTTTTCCTCCTTGGAAGCTTCATTCGGGAAAAGGATAATAAAAGCAACAGTTTTTAATAAAAACGATTTACCGCCGAAACAGTTTGTTCACAAAAACGTGTTAGACTATGATGCGGTCGTGGGGAAATGTGTTCTGCGAAACAGACGCGCAGGGGACAGAATACGCCTTGCGGGAAGCTCCTGCACAAAAACACTTAAAAAGCTTTTTAACGAAAAACATTTTGAAAACAGAAATTCTCTTATGATACTTGCTGATGAAGAGGGGATTCTGTGGGTTGAAAAGTCGGGCTGTGCAGACAGAGCAAAAATCACAGAAAAGACAGATAAAATACTTTTAATTGAAGATGTGGCAGAAGTCTGATTCTGCTGACAGGAGTGAATCATTTGAACAAAAATCCAAACAACAATAAAAACGGAAGGCCGAATAAAAAACGTATTTTTGCTTTCCTGCCGTACATTCTTATTCCTCTTATAATGTTCGGTGCAATCAGCCTTGCAAGCGGCACTATGGATACAGGCAAGGACAAGGTAGAGTATTACGAGATAATTCAGTACTTTGACGAGGGTAAGGTGGATAAATTCTCGCTTAACCTGAGCAGCGGTACTCTTAAATACAAGCTTGTCGGCGAAGATCAGGTACAAAAGGAATACCGCGTACCTAACGTAAATATCTTTGTCAACGATGTTAACGAGATTGTCCGTGAGCATAACAAAGAAGCTGCAAAAGAAGATATGATCGAATATGAGTTCATTTCAGGTTCGGCAGGTTCATGGCTTGTAAATCTTCTTCCGTCACTTCTCACAATGGGATTGCTTGTAGCTCTTTTCTTCTTTATGATGAGAAAAATGAATTCCGCAAGCGGAGATATGAACAGAACTCTCAACTTCGGAAAGATTAATGCCAAAAAGCAGAAGGACGAGAAAGATAAGACAACGTTTGACCAGGTTGCAGGTGCGGACGAGGAAAAGGAAGAACTCAGCGAAATGGTTGATTTCCTCAAGAGCCCTGCCAAATTCAATTCTCTCGGTGCAAGAATTCCAAAGGGTGTGCTTCTTGTAGGCCCTCCGGGTACAGGTAAAACCCTTCTTGCAAGAGCTGTTGCAGGTGAGGCAGATGTTCCTTTCTTCTCAATCTCAGGCTCAGACTTCGTTGAAATGTATGTCGGTGTCGGTGCTTCAAGAGTACGTGACCTCTTCAATCAGGCAAAGAAAGAATCTCCGTCAGTAATCTTCATCGACGAAATTGATGCTGTCGGTCGTCAGCGCGGCGCAGGTATGGGCGGCGGACACGACGAAAGAGAGCAGACACTCAATCAGCTCCTTGTTGAAATGGACGGCTTCGGCAAAAATGAAGGCGTTATTATAATCGCGGCAACAAACCGCCCGGATATCCTTGACCCTGCACTTCTTCGTCCGGGACGCTTTGACCGTCAGGTTACCGTCGGATATCCCGATGCAAACGGCAGAGAAGCTATTCTTAAAGTACACGCAAAGGGTAAGCCTTTTGCTCCCGATGTTGATCTTAAGGTTATTGCAAATTCAACAGCAGGTTTCGTTGGTGCAGACCTTGAAAACCTTCTTAACGAAGCGGCTTTGCTTGCTGCAAGAAGAAATAAGAAGGCAATCACAATGGCTGAAATCGAAGAAGCGACACGCAAGGTTGTTATCGGTACGGAGAAGAAATCTCACAAGATGAGTGAGAAGGAAAAGAGAATGACAGCGTTCCACGAAGCAGGTCACGCTGTTGCAAGCTATTATCTTGACTCTCAGGATCCGGTACACGAGGTTTCAATCATTCCGCGCGGTATGGCAGGCGGCTATACGCTTTATATCCCGACAGAGGATAAAACCTATAAGTATAAGAGCGAAATGCTCGATGAGCTTGTTTCTCTTCTCGGCGGCCGTGTTGCTGAACAGATTGTCCGCGGTGACGTTTCAACAGGTGCTTCAAACGATATCGAAAGAGCAACCGAAATTGCAAAGAAGATGATTACAAAATACGGTATGAGCGACAGCCTCGGTCCCGTATGCTATGCAGGTCATAACGACCAGGTTTTCCTCGGAAGAGATTACGGTCACTCTAAGAATTATTCTGAAGCAACTGCAATGGCAATTGATGAAGAAATCAAGAAGATTATTTCTGATGCATATAAGAGAACGGAAGAAATTCTTACTCAGCACAGAGACAAGCTTGATAGTCTTGCAGAATATCTTGTCAAGAAAGAAAAAATCGACGGTGAAAAGTTCAGAAAGCTTATGGAGGGTACACTTGAAAACGACGATGTGCCCCATGAAGTTATGGAAGCTGTTGATGAAATCAAGACAGATGCTCCTGCAGAAGAAACAACTGAAACAGAAGAATAAAATAAAAATCCGGGTTGATTCATTCAACTCGGATTTTTCATATAAAGCTTTTATTTTTTTGCCGATTGGGGAACAATACCGGGGTAGAGGAGATCGTGCGTACGTTTGTGGGTTTCTTCCCAGTCAAGGATAAGAACTTCCATTCCGCCGCGTAAAGAAAGCGGTAATGCGTTAAACGGAATAACATCCTCGTGTACGCTCATCTTCAGGTACTGCGGAACGTTTGCCATCTGTCCGATAAGCTCGGTCTTTGTGAAATTGGTTGTAACAAGCGGAAGGAAGACGTCAAGAAGGTCAAAGAGCTGAGAAACTGAAGCCTGTCTTAATTTTACAGCCATCGCGTTAAGGATAGCTCTCTGTCTGCCTGTTCTTTTACGGTCAGAGTCGATTGAACGAAGTCTTGCGTAAGCCATTGCTTTTTCACCGTTAAGCTCGTATGTTCCTGCCTTAGCCTTGCCGACGATGATTGAAGCTTCCTGCGCTGTCAGATTGACCGATACGCCGTTCAGAGCATCAACAATACTCTGGAAGCCGTCAAAGTTAACCGTGACGTATTTGTCAATGCGGATTTTGTAATTCTTTTCAATCGTTTCAACAAGAAGGCTTGCACCGCCGTAAGCATGAGCTGCATTGAGTCGTTTGTTTCCGTGTCCCGGAATTGCAACATAAGCTGCACGGGAAAGCGAAACCATATTGATGACATTGTCAATTGTATTGATTGAAAGAAGAATCATAGAGTCCGAACGCGTAAGATAGTTGTCAAATTTACCGTCCTTACGGTCACCGTAGTCTGCACCGACAAGAAGAATGTTATAAATTCTGTCATCATACCAAAGCACGTTATCGTCAAGGTTTGCACGTATATCAGCGTCGGCATCGGCTTGATTTTCAAATTCAAGCGTTTCTTCTGCCTCAATGGAAGGGTCAACCTCGCCTGTAGCGTCGCCGAAGTTCATTTTGTTGAGATAGTTATTGAAAATAACAGCACCTGTACCGAAGACAATCGCAAAAACAAGGAAAAGCGAGATGAAGGCGACAAGAATACGTTTTTTTCTCTTTTTCTTCTTTTTTGCTTTTGAATCGTCAAGAATATCTTTTGCGGTAAGTTTATATTTTTCGCTGTCAGGGTCAATTACCTGATATTTGTTTTCATCCATACGGATACCTCCTTAGAACGAAACCATTATAACTTATTCAAAAAAGAAAATCAACATATTGCACATTTTATTGTTTAATTGTATAATATTCCATATATGTAATCTGAAAGGAAACGGTTATATGTCAGAACTCAGAAAAATGATAATCGAACTCTCACAGGCAAACGGTACACCGGGTGCAGAGTGGGATATATCCGATAAAATAAAAGAATGGCTCCCGTCGGGAATGACTGCTGAAAACGACAGAACAGGTAACGTTATTGCTACCCTTGAAGGAAACGGCAAAACCTTTCTTCTTGATGCCCATATGGACAGAATCGGACTTATCGTTACGGCAATAGATGAGGGCGGGTTCCTTCGTGTTGCAAAATGTGGCGGTATGGATGCTCGTGTCCTTGCGGCTCAGGATGTAACAGTATGGGGTAAAGAACCTGTTTACGGCGTTATTACATCAACACCACCGCACCTCGTTACGGCGGATGATGCAGGCAAGGCAAAGGATTTTGACGATATGCTCGTTGATACGGGACTTAGCAAAGAAGAGGCAGAAAAACTCATATCTCCGGGTGACAGAATTACTGTCAGAACTCCCGTTTCGGATCTTCTTAACGAAAGAATTTCCTGTGCTGCACTTGATGACAGAGCAGGTTGTGCAGTGATAATCAGAGCGGCAGAAATTGTTGCAGAATCTGAAATTTACCCGACAGTAAAACTCCTTTTCTCAGGTCAGGAAGAAACGGGCGGTACAGGTGCCGTCAACGGTAGTTTCCTCCTTGAAGCAGACGAGTGCATAAGCGTTGATGTCAGCTTTGCGGATGCTCCCGATATGCCTTCAAAAAAATGCGGAAAACTCGATAAAGGCCCGATGATAGGCTTTTCACCTGTGCTATGTTATGATATGAGCAGAAAGCTTGAAGCAATAGCCAAGGAAAAAGGAATTCCGTATCAGCTTGAGCTTATGAGCGATGCGACAGGTACAAATGCAGACCATATCGCACTTTCAAAAGGCGGTATAAAAACAGGTCTTGTTTCAATTCCTTTGAGGAATATGCACACGGGTGTTGAAGTTATAAGCGTAAACGATGTTGAAAACTGCGCAAGGCTTATTGCAGAATACATTTTAAGGGGTGGACTTGATGCTTGAAACAATTAAAAAACTTTCCTTGCTTGACGGTGTTTCAGGCAGAGAAAATGCCGTAAGAGATTATATTATCAATGAAGTTTCAGCTTATGCGGATAGCATTGAAACAGATGCTCTCGGTAACCTCATAGTTTTCAAAAAAGGTAAGAATACACCGAAAAACAAGGTTATGCTCGATGCTCATATGGACGAGGTCGGAATGATGATAACTCATATAAATTCTGACGGTACTCTTGATTTTGACTGCGTCGGCGGCATTGATAAAAGAGTTATGCTCGGCAAACCCGTAACTGTCGGCGAAAACAAAATAAACGGTGTCATTGGCGTAAAAGCAACGCATATGGTGCCTGCCGCAGAAAAGCTGAATATGCCCTCGACGATGTATATTGATATCGGTGCCGACTCAAAAGAAGAAGCTGAAAAGGTTGTTTCACTTGGCGATTACGTTTGCTTCAATTCCGAATTTGTTGAATTCGGCGACGGCTTTATAAAGGGCAGAGCTCTTGATGACAGAGCAGGCTGTGCAATTCTTATCGATATGATAAAATCCGAACTTCCGTACGATATGTATTTCAATTTTGCGGCAGGTGAGGAAGTAGGCTTCGGAATCGCACAGACAGCTTTTTATAAAGTACAGCCTGATTATGCGATAGTTGTTGAAACAACAACAGCCGCAGACCTTGCAGATGTGCCTGAAAATAAAAAAGTATGCTCGCTTGGCAAGGGCGGAGTAGTATCCTTTATGGACAGACGTACGATTTATCAGAAGGAGCTTTTTGATAAGGCATTTGAACTCGCAGAAAAACACGGAATAAAGGCACAGGTTAAGTCTCTTGTTGCCGGAGGAAATAACGCGGGTGTGATTCATAAAACAGCAGGCGGAATAAGGACGATTACTGTTTCTCTTCCGTGCCGTTATCTTCATTCGCCGTCCTGCGTGCTTAAGAAAGAAGATATAGAAGAAAGTGCGAAGCTCATAAGAGTGCTTGCTGAGGAATTTGCAGATGGTTAAAAGCGTTGAAAAAGGCAACGAGACTTTTCTTTCGTTCTGCGACCGTGATGTTTTCGGAACAAGAATAAAAGCATATTTTAATTGCTATTCGACAGATTACGATTTCGTTAAGTTCTGGGTGCAGACAAACGATAACGGAGATGTTACGGCGGCAATCAGCAGAGTTGACGGAGATATGACTGTTACGGCTGAAAATGCGGATTGTGAAGAGCTTCTTCAGTTTATAAAAATAGTGGGCTTCAGCACAATTCAATGTAACCGTAAAGTTGCAAAAGAATTTACTGCAGACGAAGCTCTTTGGGGATACGTTGTTCGGTTTGAAAACAAAACAGAAAACCGCCCGGTAAGCCTGAAAAAAGATTATGAACTCAAAGAAATTTACAATATTATCAAAGCTGCAAATTTAACAGGCGTCGGCGATTATCTCCCGTGGCTTTCGGATACAACTTTCCGTATAAACCGCAAAACGGCAGAGCCTTTGCTAGCTGACGTTGACGGCAATGCGGCAGGCTGTGCAATGGTGCTTTTCCGTACGGATAAAGCGGCTTTACTCGGTGCGGTTGCAACCTATCCCGAATACAGAGGCAGAGGAATCGCAGGTGCATTGGTAACCTACCTTGCAAATAATGAACTTGCACAGGGCAGAAGAACGGAGCTTCTTTGCAAAAATGACAGTATAGTTGATTTTTATAAATCAATAGGATTTACAGTGAAAGACGAATGGAGTTTAATAACAGATGAAACAAAACTTTTTTAAGATAGATCAGAAGGTAAGCGACGCGGCGGAAAAAGCACTTGAGCTTATAAAGCCTCAGTTTACAACTACCGACGAAATTGCGGAATATAATCAGCAGAAGGTGCTTTCTGCTTTTATCAATAACCACGTAAGCGAAAGTATGTTTGCAGAAAGTACGGGTTACGGCTACGGCGACAGAGGACGTGAAGTCATTGACAAGGTCTTCGCTGAAATTGTCGGAGCTGAAGATGCACTCGTGCGTCACAATTTCACCTGCGGTACACATACTCTTGCGGTTGCACTTTACGGTATGCTTCGTCCGGGCGATATTATGCTCTGTGTAACGGGTACTCCGTACGATACGATTCATTCCGTTATCGGCATCAACGGTAAGGGCGACGGCTCTCTTGCTGACTACGGCATTATATACAAGCAGGTTGATCTCAAGGACGGTAAGCCTGACCTTGAAGCAATAAAAGAAGCTGTTACAAAAGAAAAAATCAAGCTTGTTTACATACAGCGTTCAAGAGGATATTCTCTTCGTCCGAGTCTTTCTTGTGAAGAAATCGGTGAAATTGCAAAGGTTGTCAAGGCTAACAGCGATGCCGATATTATGGTCGACAACTGCTACGGTGAATTTACACAGACGATTGAACCGACACAGGTCGGTGCCGATATCATTGCAGGCTCACTTATCAAGAATGCAGGCGGCGGGCTCGCACGTACAGGCGGTTATGTCGCAGGACGTGCGGACCTTGTTGAAAAGATTTCATACCGTCTTACAACACCGGGTCTTGGCAGGGAAGTCGGTGCAACTCTCGGAATGAGCCGTGAGCTGTTTATGGGTATCTTCTTTGCTCCGCATACAGTAGGTGAGGCGATAAAGGCGGCTTATTTCACAGCGGCACTCTTCGAGCAGTTCGGCTTCGGCACAACTCCGACGTCGACTGATCCGCGTTTTGACATTGTTCAGAGTGTCCTTCTCCGCAACGAAGAAAACCTTATCGCATTCTGTCAGGGTATGCAGTCAGGCGCACCGATAGATGCATTCGTTACGCCCGAACCCTGGGATATGCCGGGCTATGACAACAAAGTAATTATGGCTGCAGGTGCATTCACAGGCGGAGCTTCAATTGAGCTTTCAGCCGATGCTCCTCTCAGAGAACCCTATGCGGCATGGATGCAGGGCGGACTTAACTTCCACAGTGCAAAAATGGGCATAATGCTCGCGGCACAGAAAATGGCAGAAAGAGGACTGATTTAATGGCATACAACGGAATAAAGCCTGATATGCTTTTCCTCGCGGCACAGAACAGATTTGAAAACAGCCGTATGTTTTATGAAGAGCATAAGCAGGAGTTAAAGGAAGGATTCACAATCCCGATGAGGCAGATTGCCGAAGAAATCGTTCCGCAGATTTACGATATAGACGATAAGGTGATGACAAATCCGGTCAGAATGGTATCCCGATTTTTCCGTGATACAAGATATTCAAAGGACAAGCACCTTTACAGAGATAACTTATGGATAATGTTTATGCGTAATAAACACGAGTGGCAGCAATATCCGTGTATGTGGTTTGAAGTAACGCAGAATTACTGGTCGTACGGAGTTGGTATGTTCTGGGTTGATGCGACTTATCTTGAGCTTTACCGCAAGGCTCTGATTGAACGTCCGCAGGAGTTTTTGAAGGCTGTTGAGGATGCGGAAAGGGTAGGTGCACTTTATTCTCCCGAATTTTATAAAAAGCCGAAGCCGGGCAATCCTATTCCTGAAATCGAGCCGTATTATCATATTAAAGATATGCATTTTATTGCACAGCGTACGGATTTTGAAACGCTCCAAAGCGAAGCGCTTATCGACGAGTTAAAAGAGATTTACAAGGGCTTTGAAGGCTTATACTTATTCTTAAAATCAATTTCAGATGAAAGGGCGATGTTATGAGTTTAAAGGGTTTTAAAAGCGGTACTGATATAAGAGGTTACGGTGCTGTTGAATATTCAGAAGAAAAGCTTTTTCTCAGCGATGCGGTTGTTTCAAAAATCACGGTTGCTTTCGCAGAATGGCTTTCAGAAAGAAACAATAAAGAAGTTTCAGAACTCAATGTTTCTGTGGGCAGGGATTCACGTGTATCAGGTCCGCGAATTATCAAAGCTGTTGCAGACACGCTTTCTTCTCTCGGTGTAAGCGTAAAAAACTGCGGTCTTGCTTCAACCCCTGCAATGTTTATGTCCACCCTTGACCTTAAGTGCGACGGTGCAGTACAGATAACAGCAAGCCATCACCCGTGGGAAAGAAACGGACTTAAATTCTTTACACCCGACGGCGGACTTGAGGGAAGCGACATCGCAACACTTCTTGAAAAAGCAGAGGATATTAATGTCGGAAATCTTGTTGAAGACAGCACAAAGATTATAGATGTGGATTATATGTCCGATTATGCGGCACATCTTCGCGATATGATAAAGAAAGGTGTCGATGCCGAAAACTATGAAAAACCGCTTGAGGGATTTAAAATTATAGTTGATGCAGGTAACGGTGTCGGCGGATTTTATGCCGAAAATGTCCTCAAGCCACTTGGTGCAGATACAGACGGCAGTCAGTTCCTTGAGCCTGACGGAATGTTCCCGAATCATATTCCGAATCCCGAGAATGCAGATGCGATGAAGTCAATCTGTTCAGCAGTTATAAAAAGTAAAGCGGATTTCGGTATAATTTTTGATACTGACGTTGACCGTGCAGGATGCGTTGACCGTGACGGCGAGGAAATCAACCGTAACCGTCTTGTTGCACTCGCTTCATATATTGCACTTGAAGGTCACGGCAACGGTGTGATTGTAACAGACTCCGTAACGTCCGACGGTCTTAAGACCTATATCGAATCAATCGGCGGTGAACATTACCGTTTCAGGAGAGGCTATAAAAACGTTATAAATAAGCAGATTGAGCTTAACAGTAACGGTATATTCTGTCCTCTTGCAATTGAAACCTCAGGCCACGCCGCATTCAAGGAGAATTACTACCTTGATGACGGTGCGTACCTTATGACGAAAATCGTAATCCTCATCGCAAGGGATAAGACGGGTAATGCTCTTCAGAATATCCTTGCACCTCTTCAGCAGCCTGCTGAGGAAAAGGAATTGCGTTTTGCTATCAATTGCGAAGATTTCAAGTCATACGGTGAGAACGTTATCGCGGAGCTTGAGAAGTATTATGACGGAAGAGAAGGCTGGAAGATTGCCGATGACAACAGAGAAGGTATGCGCATTTCAGCAGATTCCGAAAACGGTAACGGCTGGTTGCTTCTTCGCCTTAGTGTCCACGACCCGATTATGCCCCTTAATATCGAAAGCAACGAAGAGGGCGGCGTTATGAAAATCGCAAAGGATTTTTACGAGTTTATCAAAAAGTTCGGGCTTCTTGATATCTCTCCGATTGAAAAGTTTATTAAGCTTTAATGAATATGAATAACAAGCCAAAAAGAAAAACCTTACGTCTTGATGGTTACGATTACTCAACGCCCGGAGTGTACTTTATTACCGTATACACCGAAAACAGAAGAAAAATTTTGGGTAACCTTGTAGGGCACGACGCTTGCGACGTGCCGTATATAGAGTTGTCTTCATACGGAAAAGTGCTCGGAAAGTATATTGATTTTATGTCTGAAAAATATAGCCATATCAAAGTAGAAAGGTACATTATTATGCCTGACCATTTTCATTTGTTGCTCAGAATAACCGATAGAGACGGTCGGGAAATCGGCGTGTCGCAAGCGTCACGCCCTACAAAAAGCGAGATAGCAAAGTTCGTTTCGTTGTTAAAACGCTATTGTAACAAGGAATATGGTAAGAATATTTGGCAAACCTCTTACAATGACCATATCATAAGAAACGAAAAGGATTATCTTGAAATGATACAATATATAGAGAATAATCCGATGAGGCTTAAACTCGGATATTCAAGAAAGTAACGGAAAGAAAGGTGAAAATTTACAATGAAAGCTTTTTTCTCAATTATACTTGCAACGCTTATTGCAATTTTTAATTTTTTCACAACAGAAGGCTCAATCCGTCAGCTTATCGATAAAGGCGATATCTCAGGCTACAGCGAAACCGTAAAGGAAGAAAAGGAAATACCGACATTATCAACTGATGAAAACGGTGATTTTACAATCCTTCAGTTTACGGACACTCATTTCACGACGGGTCTTTCTTACGGCGATATCTCCGTAATGAAAACAATGAAATCTCAGGTTGAAGAATACAATCCCGATCTCGTTGTTATGCTTGGCGATATGATTGACGACGGCGAATCAGGCGCATACAATAAGGAATATGTCCTCGATACTGTAGGCACGTTGTTTGATGAAATGGAACAGTACTGGGCATATATCCCCGGAAACAATGACGGTATGGCACACGGTACTTCGGCAGATGTGACGGCATATCTTTCACAGTTTGATTACTGTCTTTGTGCCGACGTTGAGGATGTTTCGGGCGGCGCACAGTATACAATAGATATCAGTAACGGCGAAACTGTTGTTCATTCTCTCATTTTTCTCGATACAATGGATTATGACGATGGGGATGACGAACATATTTACGGTTATGTTCACGCTGACCAGGTCAAGTGGTGTGAGGATGCGATTGACGCAAAGATCGAAACTTACGGCGATATTTCAATGAGTGTGTTTATTCACGAAAACACACCCGCATTTGCCGAAGCAGGCTTGTACGGTGAAGCATATAAAGACGGTTATTCAAAGCTTGACGAAATGAAGGAAGAGTACAACATCCCGAAAAACAAACCTCTTGATGATGTGTTTGCAAAGGCAGGCTGTGTCGGTCTTGTTTCAATGGGACACGCCCATCCGTCAGAAAACAAATGCAGTTTATATAACGGAACATATTACCACGTTGCCGCACAGACAAAAACAATGGGTTCTCTTGTAACAATCCATACAGATGCAGATAACACGAGAGATATATATGAGTTTGAATCAATTGAGGTATAAATGCGGAAGGTTTTGTTTAATGCGAAACAATCAGGTTGGTTTTAATATAACAAAAGAAAAAGAGAAAGAATTTTTTGAATATATTATAAATGAATGTGACTGTCAAATTTACCGACTGTATAAGTGCGACGAAAAAGTGATTTATGAAAGCGGTGACGAAATAACAGATATTACATATTTCATTAAGTCGAATTTTGTACATAAAGATGTAAAATATCAAAAAGACGAAAACGGTATGTGTTTGTATCCGTTTGATTCGGAAATGAATTTGTATCCGTTTGTTTTATATGAAAGACCGTTGGCGGAAAATGATTGCGCACAAACTTTTTGCCGATTGTATTTGCCTAAAAATATCAAAAAAGAATATGCGTTGGGACTTAAAACAACATATAAACAAATTGCTGATTGGATTAAAAAGAATTCTTGTAAAAAAGAACGAGACGGATTGTTTAAAATGTATTTAGTTGAATAAAAGGTATCATTTAAAACGGAAGCAACCATACGCTGAGTTGAAATGCACCCCAAATGTTAGACACTGTAATATAATGTTTAACATTTGGGGTGATCTTTTCTGCTTTGCAAATTCGGGTTTGTAGAGTTCTTAAAATCTTTATGTATCTGACCTGTTCAGGCTCCTTTGTGAAAAGGGAGCTGTCGCGTAGCGACTGAGGGATTGTCAAAAACCCTTGAATTATCAACAATCCTCCCGTCACGGCTACGCCGTGCCACCCTCCTTTACACAAGGAGGGCTTGGGGTTACTACCGACTTTCAAACATCCCGATAAACCCGAATTT
>JAZSQQ010000053.1:0-11941 GCA_045538055.1 Acutalibacteraceae bacterium | reverse complement strand
ATCGACGGGGAGGTTTGGCACCTCGATGTCGGCTCATCACATCCTGGGGCTGAATTCGGTCCCAAGGGTTCGGCTGTTCGCCGATTAAAGTGGTACGCGAGCTGGGTTCAGAACGTCGTGAGACAGTTCGGTCCCTATCTGCCGTGGGCGCAGGATATTTGAGGAGAGCTGTCCTTAGTACGAGAGGACCGGGATGGACGCACCGCTGGTGCACCAGTTGTCATGCCAATGGCACGGCTGGGCAGCTATGTGCGGACGGGATAAACGCTGAAAGCATCTAAGCGTGAAGCCCCCTCCAAGATAAGATATCCCATAGCGTAAGCTAGTAAGACCCCTCAAGGACTATGAGGTTGATAGGCTGCAGGTGTAAGAGTAGTGATACTTTCAGCTGGGCAGTACTAATAGGTCGAGGGCTTGACCATAAGAAATTATTGGCAAGGTAAGAAGCGAAAAGCTACACTCAATTTACTAAAACATGTCTTTGTTCAGTTTTGAAGGTGCGTAACCTATACAGAACTAAAACCGCAGCCAAGCGCTGCGGTTTATTTTTTGACTTTTTTATATTTTTATGCTAATATCGTTTTGAGGTGATTTTGTGAATAGCAGCAAATATCTTAAAATTGCATCTTTAGTTTCTGCCTTGTTGACTGTAGTGTTGTATTGCGTTTTTTCATTTCAGGCGTCTATGACGATATTAGAGTTTAAAACTGCACTATTTCCGCTTTACTTTGCAGAAGCATTTCTGGTTCTTACTGTTGCATTTCTTGTATGTTTGATTATATGTAAAAAAACTTCAATAGATTTTAATAGAGTAAAAAAAGGTCTGATTGCCTTTATTATAATTGCTATAGTTTGTTGTACTGCATTTTGCTGTTACGCATATGTAGATTGTTATAAAGCTTATATGTCCAGAGAAAAAATAAATAATGATATTGCTTATATGAAAAAATTTTATCCGTATAAAAATTTAGATGATTATTCAACTGAGCAATTATTCAGGGATTTTGAAATTTCTCATATTCCCGGAACTGATTTTATTCAATTAAATTATGGAAATATAGATCCATATGTTGATGTTGAAAAATCCAATTCCGGGTATCGTATGGAGTATATCAAGAGTAGCAGTCCTTTAATGAACTTTAAATTCTTTAACGAAAATATTTGGCCATCAGCCATAAATGAAATTGATGAGTCCCAGCTTCCTGAGGTTAGGATAATGGAAGTTGATGGTGTCATATTTGTCGCTTATATTAATCGGAACAATTATGGCGTTTTCGTCAGTTCGCTTGGTGAAAGTGCCTATGCGATCCTGACCGATGCTTCCGATGATGTTACAGTAGAAAACTTTGCAAGAGAAGTGTTCAAACAGATGGATTTGCTGAGTGAGGCAGTTATAGACAGATATTTTCTTGATGCATCTGTTTCATAAGTGTTGTTAAAAAATTCAGACAGTTTTAAAGTTAAGCAGGAGCAGAGAAATCTGCTCCTGCTTGTTATAATTACAATGGTTCAACAAATTCGGTGTCCGTCAGGATGTGTCAAAACCTTTTGTAGGGTGTGACGTTTGCGACACACCGTAAATTTTGTAGGATATTGGCACGTCGCAGGCGTCGTGCCCTACTAAACAGATTCAGTCGTGTCTGTAGGGGACGATGTCCTCGACGTGGCAATGAAACACACGTAATTTACGGGACGGGCGACCCGTCCCGTAAATACACAAAGATAGAGAGATGTTTAGCGGAATACATAGATGTATTCTCTACAACATACAGGAATATATGATGCAAGGATAAATTTCAACTAAAAACAATTAAACAGGGTCACATTTTCAAAGGGACACATTTCGGTGCTTTTGGACTTATGAAAAAAGCAAAGGGACACGCAAAGGACACAGGAACGAAAAGAGAGGGAACAGCGTTTGCCGTTCCCTCTCGGAAAAATCTTTATTTATAGGGGTTTAATTAACCAAAATATCTCTCAAGAAGACCCTGGAATGCCGTGCGGTGTGGAGCTTTTTTGTTAACCATATAGCTGTTTGCAATATTCTTAAATATGTTGACAGAAAAGGAACACAGTGTTATACTTGACTAGAGTATTAGCCGTGGAGGTATTGAAATGACAAATGATAAAGTTTTAGTGCAGTCTTCAAAAAATAGAAAGGCGTATAAAAAGATTCTGACTTTGATATATGGGGCTGCTTTTGTATTTACGGTATTCTTTTCTCTTTCATCGGCTATTACTACAAGCCAACTGGATTTTTTTATCATTTACTTTGCGGTTTATTTTTTGCTTATATTTTCAATAGCAATCGTGTTAAATGTTGTTAGTAAAAAGATATTTAAAAACTCGAATGTTGTTGTATCAGAGACGAAGATTGTGGCTTCATACGGATTGAAATCTCAGATTAGTTTGCCGATCGATTCTATCAACTCGGTGACTTTGAATTCAAAACTGTTAAGTGAAATAGGCTTTAATTGTGCTGTTAAAACATATAAAATTGCTTATATTGAAAACAGAAAAGAAATTTTTGATATTGTAAACACTCTCATAAGTGAAATGTCTGTTGATAAAAAGTCTTCCAACTTTTCTTCTGTATCTCGACAGAGTGAAAATACAGATATTGAGATGGAACTCAAAAAGTTCAAATCACTTTTAGATAATAACTTAATAAGCCAAGAGGAATATGAAGCAAAAAAGAAGCAACTATTAAATTTATAATTCAGTTAATATCTAATAAGATTTTTAAAATTTAAACGGAGCAGTTTTCTGCTCCGTTTGTATATTTATAGGGATAGGGAATTAACCAAAATATCTCTCAAGAAGACCCTGGAATGCCTTGCCGTGTCTTGCCTCGTCGCGAGCCATTTCGTGAACTGTGTCGTGGATAGCGTCGAGGTTAGCTTCCTTAGCTCTCTTTGCAAGGTCAAACTTACCTGCTGTTGCACCGTTTTCAGCTGCAACTCTGAGCTCGAGGTTCTTCTTTGTTGAATCTGTTACAACTTCGCCGAGGAGCTCTGCGAACTTAGCTGCGTGTTCAGCTTCTTCATAAGCTGCCTTTTCCCAGTAAAGACCGATTTCAGGATAGCCTTCACGGTGTGCAACTCTTGCCATTGCAAGGTACATACCAACTTCTGAACATTCGCCTTCAAAGTTTGCACGAAGGTCCATGATGATGTCTTCTGAAACGCCCTGAGCTACGCCTACAACGTGCTCTGCTGCCCATGAAAGATTGTTTTCTTCCTGCTTTGTGAACTTCTCTGCCGGAACCTTACACTGCGGACAGAATTCAGGTGCTGAATCTCCCTCGTGAACATAACCGCATACGCTGCATACCCATTTTGCCATAATAATTTACCTCCAAAATAATTTTAAATAATTAATTTTTTATATTCAATGCAGACATCCGTTACATACGCCGATGAATGTTATCGTGTGCGATGTAATCTTTCCGTCTACAAAGTTTACTGCTTTTTCTTCGATATCCTCAATCACGGGGTAGGCGACATCATAAAGTCGTTTGCACTCCGAACAGAGCATATGATAATGATTCATTGCGTTGCCGTCAAAGTGATCGGCCCCGCCGACTGAAATTTTTTGAATAGTGCCGTCTTCCGAAAGCATATTCAGGTTTCTGTAAACAGTTCCGAGGCTTAAGTTCGGCATTTTCATTTTAAGCGCCAGGTAAAGCTCTTCGGCTGTCGGGTGGTCATGCCTCTGGCATAACTCGTCGATAATTGCATCGCGCTGTTTACTGTGTTTTGTTATTGCCATCGTATGACCTCCAATCAATAATGATAATCGTTACTATTATTATAATTGATTTTGAGTAAATGTCAATACTTTTTTGAAAAAATTTTTGACTTTTTTTCTTTTCTAAGTTAATATGTATCAGTAACCTTTATTTTATATTAAAAAGGATGAAAAAAAATGAAGAAATTTATTGTTTGTGTTTCAATATTTACTGTTATTATTTCTTTGTTTGTTGCCTGCGGTGACAAGGCTGATGATTCAGCATCAACAACTTCAGCACCAACAACACACTCGATAAGCTATATTGATGACAACTATTCAACGACAAAACCGCAGTATACCGTCGGTGCTGTCAAGACGAGCGAAAAGAACGGTACTGATAACAGGGCATCTACGATTACGTATTATGATGAAAACGGTTTTATAGCAAAAGAAGAAGTTTTTGAGAACGGAAAAATGGTATATTATTATACTGTTTCAGCAACAGATGATATGGGTAACGCCGTTCAGGTAAAGTATTATACACCGAAAGGTAAGTTTGTTGCTACCTTTGACCATGGATTTTTCTTTGATGCAAAAGGAGAGAAAATGAGCGAAACTTCGTTTGAAGCTTTGCTTGGCGTAAAATAAAATTTAGGCTGTGTACACCATCGTACACAGCCTTATTTTAATTGATTTTGTTAACCTTACCTTTTACAACGTGAAATTTATTTCTCGTTGCAAGTGTGAGCAAAGGTCCGTCAGATTTAAGGTTGTCAGTGTAGACGTCCCTTATAGTATACTCTGACGCGTCTCTTTTCATTCGCTCTATTTTTTCGCCGTCCTTGCAGTTAAGACCGATTGCCTTTCCTGTCTTCGGGTTAAATTCCGTTGCAACAATCAGGTCAACACCGAGCTTATCGCAGATCGGTTTAATCTGAAAAACAGGGGAGGCAGAGCAGACGATTGTTTTGACACTTTTATCACGGTTAATGAAATACGGGTTGATTTTATACGCGTATTTTTCCCAGAAAAGCTTTGTTTCTTCTTCGCAGTCAACACTTTTTAAGGGTCCGTAAAACGCTTCCTTAAATTTTTCAGTAGGAACAATTCCGAGCAGAAATCCGATGAGCGTTACTATGTGACCCGGAATGTTAAGAAGAAAACGCGGATGTCTTCTTAACTCAAAAAGATAAAAGTACGTACCCGATTCGCCGTTGAATATCGTTTTGTCAAAATCGTAAAGATCAGCAATCATTAAAATTCAACATCCTTTTTGCCGTCAAGCGTAACCTTGACAGTCTTGTCACCGTAGATGATTTCATAATCACCCTTACCGTCCAACGTAAGCTTTGTAAGCTTGTTGTCAGCCCAGTCAATGTCAACCTTTACGCCGCCCTTTGCTGTAAGACCGTGAATGTGACCGTCAGCCCATTTGTCGGGAAGCGCAGGAAGGATAAGAATTCTGTTTTCAAAAGACTGCATAAGAGCCTGAGCGATACCGCTTGTTGCGCCGAAGTTACCGTCAATCTGGAACGGCGGATGAGCGTCAAACATATTCGGGAATGTGCCGCCTCTGCCGCGGGGATATCTTGGATTGATATATTTGAGCTGATTGTCAATAAGCTTGATAACTTTTTCCTTGTCACGAAGTCTTGCCCAGAAGTTGATTTTCCAGCCGAGGCTCCAACCTGTACCGTTGTCGCCGCGGAGTTCGAGTGTTCTGCGTGCAGCCTTAGCGAGATCGGGAGTTTTATCAACTGAAATAAGGTCTGCCGGGAAAAGTGAATAAAGATGAGAAACGTGGCGGTGATACTGGTCAAAGCCGACCTCATCCTTGTACCATTCAAGAAGCTGACCCTGTGAACCTGTTCTAAAAGGAAGAAGCTTCGGATTCTTTTCCTTGATTTCTGCAATAATATCACTGTCAGTGCCGAGAATATCAGCGGACTTGAGAATGTTCTGGAAAAGGTCGCGGATTATACCCATTGTCATATAGGTTGTTTCGCTGACGGAGCAATCCTCTCTGCCGATTTTATATTCATTTTCAGGAGAAGTTGACGGTGCAAAAATAAGATAACCGTCTTTGTCCTCAATAAGAAGATCAAGGCAGAATCTTGCAGCGGATTCCATAATCGGTAATGCTGTTTCCTTGAGGAATTCCTTGTCAAGAGTATATTCGTACTGCTCGTAGAGGTGGCGGCAGAACCAGGCACCTGCCATCGGCCAGAATGACCATACGGGATTGCCCTTTGACGGAGTAGGAATTCTCCAAAGGTCTACGTTGTGGTGAACGCAGAAACCGTCCGCATTGTAATAATTCTTTGCAACTTCTTTACCTGAAACCGAAAGCTCCTTGATGAAATCAATAAGCGGAGCGTTCATCTCGGGGAGTGAGCAAGGCATTGTCGGCCAGTAGTTCATTTCCGTGTTGATGTTTGTTGTGTAGTTGGAACGCCACGGTGAACACATTTTGAATGTCCAGATACCCTGGAGTGTCATAGCCTGAGAGCCTGCTCTTGAACCTGCGATTGTAAGATAACGACCGAAGTTGAAAAGAAGACAGTAAAGATCGTTGTCATTTTCCTTGTTGCGAAGGAACTCGTGAAGTCTGCGGTTTGTGGGAGTTCCGTCCTTCTTGCTGTTGCCGAGGTCGATTGAAACTCTGTCGTAGTAATTCTTGTGGTCAGCAATGTGGCGTGACTTTAATTCGTCAACTCCCTTTGCTGTTGCAGCAGCAATTGTTTCACGGCAGATGCCTTCATAATCCTTTGTCGACTCATAAAGAAGCTTGTCCCAACCTTCAAAATTGCTTTCGGCTGTGAGAATGATGTTTGCATATGTAGCATCTGAAACGTTGAGATATTTCTTCGTTGCCTTGAGCTGTCCGTCGGTTATAACCTTGAACATACAGCAGAATTCGATACCTTTTTTCTCACCGTCAAGGTATTCGGGTCCGGGGATAGGGTCGTTTGAAAAATCAATGTGTGACGGGCAGACACCGCGAAGAATATATGTATCACCGCTTACCTCAACGTCATATTTAAGGTCACATTTGATCATTGCATTGAAATCAAGCTTCTTTTTTCTCTGGGCTGTCATTGAATAAACAAGCACCTTATCGGGGTTGCTGATAAATGCCTCGCGCGTGTAATCCGTGTCGTTAGCTGTGAATTCAGCCTTTGTAACAGCTGTTGCAATGTCAAGCTCACGTCTGTATTTTCTTGCGCACATATGAATATTTGATGTTATCATGAGCTTACCGAGCTGGAGATACCATTCACAGTCGTCGCCTGTGAAATTCTCTTCAATGTAGTCTCTTGATTCAATCATCTTGCCGCTTAAAGCAAGGTCACGAGCCTTTACAAAATGCTCAAATTTATCTTCAACAACGTACTTATGTGAATAACCTGACCAGAGAGTGTCAAGGTTAAGACCGATAGTTTCCTTGTCACATCCGCCGAAAACCATTGCGCCGAGGCTGCCGTTTCCGAGAGGAAGCGCCTCAACCCACTCTTTAGCAGGGTGATTGTACCATAAAACATGTGAACCGAGTCCCATAAAAATTACCTCCGTAATTAAATATAGGTAAATTATACATTATACGTATAATTAAAGTCAATTGCTTGTATTGCAATTTTTCTTTTTTTATTATAGAATGTATACGTGAAAATTTGTGTACGGAGTTTTAGACCTATGGCAGATAAAGTTTTGATAATAGGAGCAGGTGCGGCAGGGCTTATTGCGGCAGGAACTGCATCAGGTATGGGCAAAGATGTTACGATACTTGAACGTAACGAAAGACCTGCACGTAAGGTTGTTATAACAGGAAAAGGCAGATGTAACGTTACAAATAACTGCAAGGAGCTGAGCGAGCTTATCGCAAACGTTCCCGTCAACGGGCGTTTCCTTTACAGTGCTTTTTCAAATTTTATGCCGCAGGATACAATTGACCTGATTGAAGATATGGGTGTTCCACTCAAATGTGAAAGAGGAAACCGTGTTTTTCCTGTGTCGGACAAGGCTCTTGATATCGTTGATGCACTTGTTCATTACGGTATTGATGACGGTGCAGAGATTGTCAATGCACGTGCAAAAGAGCTGATAATCGAAAACGGCGAGCTCAGAGGTGTACGTACTTTCGATGACGAAGAATTCTATGCCGACAGTGTGCTGATTGCAACTGGCGGAATGTCCTATCAGGCAACGGGTTCAACGGGCGACGGCTATGATTTTGCACGTCAGGCCGGGCATACAATCGTCGAGCCGAAACCGTCTCTTGTGCCGCTGAATGCACACGAAGGCTTCTGCTCGGAGCTTATGGGACTTTCGCTTCGTAATGTAGGTATGAAGGTCGTTGATACAAAGAAAAACAATAAAGTCGTTTACGAAGATTTCGGTGAAATGCTTTTCACTCACTTCGGTGTGTCGGGTCCGATGGTGCTTTCTGCAAGCTCCCATCTTCGCGATATGGAAAAAGGAAGATACATTATTTATATTGACCTCAAACCTGCTCTCGACTTTGAACAGCTTGACGCAAGAATACTGAGAGATTTTTCTGAAAATACTAATAAAAACTATATTAATTCACTTGGCGCACTTCTGCCGAGAAAATTGATACCTGTTGTAGCTAAGCTCAGCGGAATCAAGCCGACGGTTAAGGTTAACCAGATAACAAGGGAAGAACGCCACCGCCTTGTAAGGCTTCTTAAGGAGTTTAAGGTAACCGTTAAAGGCTTCCGTCCGATAGACGAGGCGATTATCACATCAGGCGGAGTCAGTGTTTCGGAAATTAACCCAAAAACAATGGAATCAAAACTTTTGAAAGGTCTTTACTTTGCAGGCGAGGTAATCGACGTTGATGCATACACGGGCGGATTCAATCTGCAGATTGCTTTTTCAACAGGTAAACTCGCGGGTGAGAATATATAAACGGAGGATTTATTATGGCTATCAATATCGCAATCGACGGACCTGCAGGCGCAGGCAAAAGCAGTATCGCAAAGTTGGTTTCAAAGAAACTCGGATATATTTACGTTGATACAGGTGCTCTCTACAGAACGGTCGGTCTTTACTCAATCCGTAAGGGAATCGATACTAAGGATGCTGAAGCTGTTACGGGAACTCTTAAGGATATCAAAGTTGAGCTCGGCTTCGTTGACGGTGCACAGCACGTTTTCCTTAACGGTGAAGATGTTTCCGATGCAATCAGAACCCCCGAAGCTTCAATGGGTGCTTCAAATGTTTCGGCTATTCCTGCAGTAAGAACATTCCTCTTTGATTTGCAGAGAGATATTGCAAAAAATAACAACTGCATTATGGACGGCAGAGATATCGGAACGGTTGTTCTCCCCGATGCACAGATTAAGCTTTTTCTTACAGCTTCACCCGAGGCAAGAGCAGAGAGAAGATATAAGGAACTCATTGAAAAAGGCGAAAAAGTCGATTTTCAGGATGTTCTTGACGATATCAACAAGCGTGACTATCAGGATTCGCACCGTGAAATCGCTCCTCTTAAGCAGGCTGAAGATGCAATCCTTGTTGACAACAGCGGCTGCAACCTTGAAGAGGGTACAGACCTCGTTCTTGGTATTATCAGAGAAAAATTGGGTTGAGGTAACCTATGTCTTATAAATTTGATTTCAGCAAAAAACATTCACGTTTTGCATACCGCATCTTCAGACCGTTGGCGAATGTTATCATAAGATTTAAATACAGGGTAAGGTATATCGGCGTTGAGAATCTGCCCGAAGACGGTGGATTTATTCTTGCTTCAAACCACATAACGGCACTTGATCCGGTAATTATAGCGATTGCCTGTAAAATGCCGTTGCACTTTATGGCGAAGAATGAACTTTTTAAATATAAGCCTGTAGGTTGGTTTCTCACTCAGCTGAATGCATTTCCCGTTGACAGAACAAAGTTTGACGAAGATGCAATCAATTACGCAATTGATGTCGTGAATCAGGGCGATGTGCTGGGTATTTTTCCTGAAGGTACCCGTTCACCCGATTTCACACCGAAAAAAGGCAAGGGTGGCACGTGCTACATAGCGAAAGTATGTAAATGTGATGTTGTGCCTGTTTCAATTTACACTTGCGACAAAGCTAAGTTCGGCACAAAGCTTACGGTAAGATACGGAAAACCCATACCGCACGAGGATTTGAAATTCGATCCCGACAGTATGCGGATGAAGGATTTGCGATACGCAACAAACCTCATAATGGAAAAAATTACTGAACTCTGGGAGAATGGTCATGGAAATTAAACTTGCAAAAACTGCAGGCTTCTGTTTTGGTGTAAACAGGGCTGTCGATATGCTTTATAAAATGGTTGAAGACGGAGAAAAAGTTTGCACTCTCGGCCCGATTATCCACAATCCGCAGGTGATAGAGGACCTTGAAAGCAAGGGTGTCAAGATAATCTCGGACGAAAATGACGTACCGCAGGATACAAAACTTGTAATCCGTACGCACGGTGTTGAAAAGAAGGTTATCGACACGTTAAAAGAAAAAAATATCGATTTCTGTGATGCAACTTGTCCGTTTGTGCGTAAGATTCACAAGATTATAACTGAAAATTCAGATGAAAATACTCTCGTGTTAATCGCAGGAGATGAAAATCATCCTGAGGTGCAGGGTATAAGAAGCTATTGCAAGGGCGAAAGTATAGTGTTCAAAAACAGTGAGGATTTAGAAAAAATTGTCGAAAACAATACAGAAAATGCCGAAAAAGAAACAATTGTTGTCTGGCAGACGACATTTAATACGGTAGAATACGAAAAATGTTTAAAAAAAATAAAAAAACACTATACAAACGCAAGAATATTTGATACAATATGTAGTGCTACTAACGAGCGACAGGAAGAAGCAATGCGTTTAGCCGAAACCTGTGACGCTATGATTATAGTAGGAGGACGGCAAAGCTCAAACACTGCGAAGTTGAAGGCTGTGTGTGAGAACTGTTGTCCGACCTATCTTATCGAAACCGCGAAAGAACTTTCTTCGATTAATTTCAGCGGCTGCGAAAAGGTAGGTGTCACCGCAGGAGCATCCACTCCGGCGGCAATCATAAAGGAGGTACTTTCAACAATGTCGGAAAACACAAACGCAATCGAAAACGTTATTGAAACAGCAGAGGAGGTGGCAGTTACTTCTAACGCTGAAGATATGAGTTTTATGGAGGCACTCGAAGAGTCTCTTAAAAATATGAGCACAGACCAGAAGGTCCGCGGTATCGTAACAGGTATTTCTCCCAGCGAGATTCAGGTTGATATCGGCAGAAAGCAGACGGGTTATGTTCCTGCTGACGAATACAGTGCAGATCCTACAGCAGATCCCATGAAGGAACTCAAGATCGGCGACGAAATCGGTCTCATCATCATGAAGACAAACGATCAGGAAGGCACAATTATGCTTTCTAAGAAAAGATATGACGCTCAGGGCGCTTGGGACAAGATTGAAGCAGCTAAGGAGAACGATGAAGTTCTTTCAGGTACAGTTGCAGATGTTATCAAGGGCGGCGTTATCGTTATCACAAACGGTGTAAGAGTATTTGTTCCCGCTTCTCTTGCAACAGCATCAAGAGGCGACTCACTTGACGATCTTCTTAAGACAAAGGTTGATCTTAAGATTATCGAAGTTAAGGCAGAACGCGGCCGTAAAAAGGCTGTTGGTTCAATCAAGGCTGTTCTCAGAGAAGCTCGCAAGGCTGCTGAGGAAGCATTCTGGGCACAGGCTGAAGAAGGCCAGGTTTACCAGGGTACAGTTAAGTCACTCACAAACTACGGTGCATTCGTTGACATCGGCGGCGTAGACGGTATGGTACATATCTCTGAGCTTTCATGGAAGAGAATCAAGCATCCGTCAGACGTTCTTGCTGTTGGTCAGGAAATCGAAGTTTTCGTTAAGTCACTTGATAAGGAAAACAAGAAGATTTCTCTCGGCTACAAGAAGGCAGAGGACAATCCTTGGGAAATCCTTCGCCGTGATTATCCTGTTGATACTGTTATCGAATCAGAAATCGTTGGTATGACAACATTCGGCGCATTCGCAACAGTTATTCCGGGTATCGACGGTCTTATCCACATCTCACAGATCGCTGACCAGCACATCAGCAAGCCGCAGGATGTTCTCAAGATCGGCGAGAAGGTTACTTGCAAGATCACAGCTATTGATTTTGAAAAGAGCCGTGTAAGCCTTTCAATCCGCGC
>JAZSQQ010000076.1:0-124628 GCA_045538055.1 Acutalibacteraceae bacterium | reverse complement strand
GTAGCCGTGACGGGAGGATTGTTGATAATTCAAGGGTTTTTGACAATCCCTCAGTCGCTACGCGACAGCTCCCTTTACACAAAGGAGCCTGAACAGGTCAGATACATAAAGATTTTAAGAACTCTACAAACCCGAATTTGTCGGGCAATCTTAAAAAAAGTACAGCGAAGTCTTGTATCATCTTCGCTGTACTTTTTAAATTTATACAAACCTCACATTGAACTTTCTGAGCCAATAGTTGAACTGTATGAAATATGCTATTGTCTGCGGTGTGGTCATAAGCTGACCGTACCACGGCTCGGATTTATCTGTTGTCAAAAGTTCTGTCAGTTTATCCTTTCTGATGAAATCAAAAAGCGGTGATGATTCATCAGCGATTATTTCACGAAGCAAACCTGAAACCGCATTTCTGTATGACGGATTGTGCGTTTTGGGATACGGACTTTTCTTCCTGTAAAGCACCTCATCGGGCAGGTAATCCCTCATAGCGTACCGCAGAAGTCCCTTTTCGCAGTTGTTATGGTCTTTCATATCCCACGGCACGTTATAGAGATACTCAACAATTCTGTGGTCGCAGAACGGCACTCTGACTTCAAGGGAAGAATACATACTCATTCTGTCCTTTCGATCAAGAAGTGTCTGCATAAACCAGTCGAGGTTAAGCTTCATCATCTCCGCCATTCTTGCTTCTTCGCCGTTGGCATTGGTGAGCTTCGGTGCTGATTCTACGGTGCTTTTATAACGCGAATAAACAAATTCATCCGGATTTATCATTGAAGCAAAATCATCCTTGAGGAAAGAAAACCTGTATTTTGTCGACTGTGCCCAAGGGAAGCCGTCAGTATCGCGGATTTCTTTGTTTCTGTACCACGGATATCCGCCGAAAATTTCATCCGCACATTCACCGGAAAGCGCAACGGTAACCTGCTCTCTTATTGATTTACAAAGAAGAAGCATTGACGAATCAACATCAGCCATACCCGGCAGGTCACGGGCATCAACAGCGGAGAACAACGCGTCGGTCAGGTCATCCGTACCGATAACAAGCCTGTGATGCCTGGAATCAAGATAATCTGACATCAGCCTTATATACTCCGTATCGGAATTCGGCTGAAACCTGCTTGATCTGAAAAATTTATCATTGTCCTCATAATCAACAGAAAAGGTGTGCAGGGTCTTACCTTCGCGTTTGAAGGTTTCATTCACGACGGATGAAATTATGCTTGAATCAAGACCGCCCGAAAGAAATGTTCCCAACGGTACATCGGAAACAAGCTGCCTTCTTATTGAATCAGTTACGAGAAATTGAACAGTTTCTGCCGTCGTTTCAAAGTCATCGGTATGCTCTTTGGCTTTGAGTGTCCAATACTTTTTAATTTCTAAACCGTCACTGTCGAAGAAAGCACATTCGCCCGCTTTCAGCTCTTCAATTCCTTTGAAAACACCGCAACCGGGCGTTCTTCCGGGACCTAAAAGCATTATTTCAGACAATGAGTTTATATCCATTACCGCATCGATTTCAGGGTGTTCAAGAAGTGCCTTTATCTCGGATGCAAAGACGAGTCCGCTTTCTACCTTTGAGAAGAAAAGCGGTTTAACGCCCATTCTGTCGCGCGCAAGAAAAAGTCTTTTTCTTGAATGCTCCCACACTCCGAAAGCGAAAATTCCGTTAAAAAGCTCTACGCAATCTTCCCTGTATTCACAATAAGCCTTAAGCACAACTTCCGTATCGGAGCTGCTGAAGAAGTTATATCCCCGGCTTTCAAGTCGGTTTCTTATATCGAGGGTGTTGTAAAGCTCTCCGTTATAACAGACGGTAAAAGTTTCATTACCAACGGCATAGGTCATCGGTTGCTTTCCGCGTTCGATATCGATAACAGCAAGTCTTCTGTGCATAAGTACGGCATCGTGGGAAAAATATTCACCGTGTTGGTCGGGTCCGCGCCTCAGAAGAGCATTCTGCATATTATAAAAATATTCTTTGTATTCTTCAAGATTTCTGCAAAAGGATATCTGACCGCAAATTCCGCACATAGTATCACCTCATCTGTTTTCTGTACTTTTCTCTTGTGGCAAGCCCGCCTCTTATATGCCTTTGCGCTTTGTTTTCGTCAAGGACACTCCTCACCTGCCTGAAAAGCGACGGGTTGATTTTTTCAAGCTTTTCCGTAACATCCATATGTACCGTAGATTTTGATATGCCGAACACCTTTGCGGCAACTCTTACCGTAGTCCTGTTTTCTACAATATACTCCCCTATTTCAACAGCTCTCAACTGAGTCAAATCATCCAAAAAACAACCCTCCCGGAATACATATCACAAAATTGATATGCCCGAGAGGGTTTAAATATGCTTGGCAGTCCGTCTGAACTGTGCAGGGTTCAGCTTTTCTGCCCACCGTCGGTGTGCAACGACGGGTTAAGCCGAAAATCAAAGTGCTTCTTCGGGGAAGCTTTTTTGTGCATCATCCGAAAGAACTTTCGCTATAACACCCGAATGAGTTATAAACATAATCTGTGCAACTGCCTTTTCGCCGATTTTCTCGTACATTCTGCCTGCGCTCAAAGTGCCGTCATAGACAGTGTGTGTACTGTTTGCAACGTAGCCTATTGTGTCTATGTACGGAAGCTCAACGCGGATTGCTTCGGAATCGAAGTCATTATCCTTCTCTTTTACAAGTCTGACTTTTCTTCCTACCTTAAAAGGCTTCTTTCCGAGATAGTAATCAATACCCGTAATCGTGATAAAAACATCTTCCATTTACAGTACCTCCTTTGTATAAATCTATTGCTTACTTTCCCTTGAGACGAATATAGCACAAAGAGAAATCCGGTTCAACAGCGATTTTTTGCAGAGTACTGTTTGAGGGACTGTGAGAAATCAGTTTTAAATATTTTTATTGAAAATATACTGAATGAGGTTTAACATAATGTCCAGATTGAAACACAAATTCGGATTTGTAGGGGTCTTTGATTTCGTACAATCTATATCTGTGTGCGTAGGGATGGGCCTCCCGGACCATCCGAAGATTCTGCTGAGTTAACGGACGGTCGATGACGCCCGTCCCTACTAACTCTGCTAAAGTCGTGTGCTATAATTTCAGCGTCGCAGACCCTTAATGTTTGCGATGCAAACACATCATTAGCGAAGCGACATCATTCATCATATCCGCATCGCGGATATATCATTGCAAAGGCATCGCCTTTGCCCCTACAAACCCGAATTTGTTGCTGTATTTACGGAATGTATATCTGTTATAAATTATTCATCCGTTGTCTTGACAGAATTATTATTCACAGCTACAATAAGACAAAATAAGTTTTCAGGAGGACTATCAATGTTTAACCTTAACGATTTGCCTGTTGAATTATTTGCGGTCGCTCTTTTATTTTTAATTCCGTTAGGTATATATGAATACATAAGATTCCATAAACAAAACCCAGGTAACCCTTTGAATAAAATGACGTTGTTTTCACTGCTGTTGCTTGTTATAGTGTTTTCTAAAAATTTTGTTTACAGTATTACCGACGATACCAACATCATCAAGACGGTTGATATAATAAATATAATATACCTGACTTTGTTTGCTATTGCTTTTGCTATCACTTGGACACTTGCATACAAAAGAGGATATATAGACAAAGAAGCGCTTAATCGCAGAAAGCCGTTATTTAAAACCTGCGGAATAGTTATAGTTATTTGCATAATTATTTTAGCAATAATTCTTGGTCTTGATAAATTAGATGAATTAAATTTGCTTCCGTAAAACACTTCAAGTTTTTGACGTTCAAATTCTAGTTTGTCGTGATGATTAAAAGTTTGCACAGTTCCAAGCCCTCCTTGTAAGCGGAGGGTGGCGCGACGAAGTCGTGTCGGGAGGATTGTTTGATTTTTAAAATTTTTAACAATCCCTCAGTCGCTCCGCGACAGCTCCCTTTACACAAGGGAGCCTGAAAAACCAAGCAAATTCGTTGTTTAAAGAACTAGACAAACCCGAATTCATCGGTATGTTTAAAACCTCCTTGTAGGGTGTGACGTTTACGACACACCGTAAGTTTTGTAGGATATCAGCACGTCTCTCTTCATTGTGACCTGCTAAACAGATTCAGGCGTGTCCGTAGGGTACGACTTCCTCAACATCCCATTAAATTTCACGCTGTTGTTCGGTACGGAAACCCGTCCTCTACGCCCCTGTTTCAATCACCTGCGTAGATACAGAGCACCCAGATGTCCCGTTATGCAGAAGAATATCCTGTTGCTCAATATACAACCCATTTTCCCTGTTTGACAAAACCGTGTAATGTGATAAATTTAAATTAGACTAAAATTTAAGATTGGGAGGCAAAATAAATGACACAAAAAATACACAATAGAAAACGTTTAATTGCTTTGGGCGTTTTATTTTGTCTTGTAATCGGTATATTAATATACTTCAAACCTATGCTACTGAGCAGAATTTTAACGAACGAAGCTAAAGATTTTGTAAATAAAATATTTTTTGAAGTTGATACTGACAAACATCTGTCGGAGGAGTTTTTTTATTTAGACAGTGATAATTCATTTGACTATTATTGTGTTGTGGAATACCAGTATGACGGTTCAACCCAGAACGCTTCGTATCTTGCAAAAGTAAAAGATAATCAGATTGCAAGCAAATATGATTTATCCGGTATAGCTCTTGGTCCTTGCCCCTATATTGAAAGAGGTATATGTAAAGACGGATACTTGTATTTTATTGTACGCTCAGTTAATGCCATTTACCGTATTGACGGTAATTTAAGCTCTTGCGAAAAATACATTAAAACAAGTGAATACGGCGACATTTCATATTCATCGCTGAGCCTGCACAATAATGATTTATTGTATATTACAGATAAAGGCAACATTATAAATTACTGCGACGGTAACGAAGTTTTAATCAGAACCGTACCGTCAATCAAATCTGTTTTCGGCGGAGAACCAATTGATTTCAATGAATTCAGCTTAATGTATAACTATTCTTCCACGACAAATTATATTATATGTTCAAACGATGATAAGGTTTTCTACGCTGCAAGCAACAAGCTGTATGTACTCAACAGTGAAAAAGACAAAGAGAGAGAAATAAGATTAAACCTTCGTGAGGATGCGTACATAAGAAATCTTAGCTTCAGTGAGAAAAATCCAGATTTATTATTCGTCTGCTACACTGTAAATATCGGACCTTGGGAACCCCGAATCAATTATGTTGCTGTACTTAATACTAAAACCGGTGGTATCAAAAAGTTCGAACAGCCAACAGAATACAGAGTAAGAAATTGGAAAACGCCCGACACGGAACTGCAGTTGCTTCAAGAAACTTCAGATTAGGGAAACAGTATAATATCGGTATCAGGCGGTGAGTAATATCAAAACTTTTGTACCTACATATTTCGACAAATTCAAGTGTATTGCAAGCAAATGTCCTGATACGTGCTGTGCGGGATGGGAAGCAGACCTTGATGATGAAATAATCGAAAAATATAAAACTGTCGGCGGTGAGCTCGGCGAAAGAATAAAAAACAGCCTTGCGAAAGACGAAACTGACTGCGACATTTTTGCACTTTGTGAAAACGGTAGCTGTCCTTTTCTTAATGACTGCAACCTCTGCGACATTCAGGCTACTTACGGTGAAGAATACTTAAGCAAAACCTGCGCTATGTTTCCGCGTTTTTATGACGACTTCGGCAAAAACCGTGAAATGGGTATCGGATTCGGCTGTCCCGAGGCGGCAAGAATTATGCTTGAGGATGATGAACCGTTTTCTCTCGAATTCTATGAAGAATGTGTTGACGAGATTGAAGATATCGACGAGGATTATCTTTCTGAAATAATCGCTCTGAGGGCGGAGATTTTTACAATTCTTAAAAATGAAGAACTCAGCTTCAAGAAGAAAATCGAGTGCATTTTCAACATTGTGACCACCTTTCAGAAAGAGCTTGACGGAGAAGATTTCTTTAATGAAATTCAGCACCGCGATTTTGATTGCTGCATAGAAATTCTTGAAAATATGGAATACATAAAAACCGAACGGAAGGATTTTGTTTCTTCCCTCAAGGGCAAAAAACTTTCCAAAAACGCCCTTAATCTTTACAGAAGCGATTTTGAAAAGCTGATGAAATATTATGTTTTCAGGTATTTTCTTTCCCTCGGATATGATTATGACGTTGTTACACCCATAAAATACGGTGTGTTTGCCTGCATTGTAATCAGCAGGATTTATGCGTATTTCGGAACACCCGATTTTGAAACAAGGGTTAAAATTATGTACAGCTATTCGAAAGAGATTGAGTATTCGGATGTGAATACGGAGTTATTGGACAACGCAATGTATGAGGATTTCGGAGTTCAGGATCTGGTTTGGCTTTTATAATTCACTCAGTTTCACTCGACAACTCCCAATCTGCCTTTTTCGGTTGCAAATAAGCATAACGGGTGTTATAATATCTTGAAAAGGGTAATAAATACTTTTTTCTTTTGTAAAAAGGAGGGCTTGTATGAAAGTGCTTTTTATTAATCCTAAAACTGCCGGATATGCAAGGTCGATTTCCACTCCGTTAGGACTTTTGTCAATCGCAACATTTCTTGAAAGCAAGAACTGTAACGTAAAAATCTATGACAGATCGGTAGACAAAACAAATATTAAGAAAGTCGTTGATTCGTTCAATCCGGATGTTGTCGGTATTTCACTCGTTTCGTATAAGTCTGTTGATGACACTCTGTCTGTCGCAAAATATCTTAAATCGGTGGGCTTGCCCGTAATCCTGGGAGGTCCGCTTCCTTCAGAGCTTTTCAAAATCACACTTGATTATGATTTTATCGATATGGTTTCCATCGGTGAAGGTGAGATGACCTGGCTTGATATTGTAAGATATTATGAAGGTAAAATTAAAAATATTAATGATATAAAAGGAATTGCATATAAAAATGCGAACGGCGAGGTCATCAGGACACCGGAAAGAGATTTTATGGATCTTTCGCAGATACCTCCTTTGAATTGGAGCCTGATTGACGTTCCGCGTTATTTTCAGTCGAGCTACGGTTGCGACAGGATGCTGTATTTATATTCAGCTAAAGGCTGTCCGTTCAGTTGCAAATTCTGTTACAACAAAGATTTCCACAAATGCACCTACCGCAAAAGACCATTGGAATTTTTGCTTGAGGAGATAAAGGTTCTTGTTGAAAATTACGGTATGAACGGTGTTTATTTTGCCGATGAGCTTTGGTGCAGAAACAGTGAAGAAATGCACGATATCTGTGATAAGCTCAAAGCATTGAATCTTGATTTTGTTTGGGGATGTCAGACACGTGTCGGGATTTTCGAGCAGGAAGATTTTATGTATATGTATAACTCGGGATGCAGATGGGTATTTTTCGGAGTTGAAAGCGGCTCAAAAAAAATCCTTTCTAAAATCAACAAACGCATTGATTATGAGAAGATTGAACAAACCTTTGCTGATTGCACCAAAGCAGGGCTGGTTTGTATAGGTTCATTTATAGTCGGGTTGCCCGAAGAAAGTACGGAGGATATAAAAGACACCGTAAATCTGATAAAAAAGCTCGATACGCAGTTAATCAACTGTAACTATCTGGCCGTTGTGCCGGGCTCTGAGATTTATCACGATCTCATTGCAAACGGCAGCTACCGCAAAATTGAAAATCTTGAGGATTTTGCTAAAAAGAATCCGCTTGACAGATTGGAGTATAATTTCAGCAAGGTACCGGATATTGACCTGAAGGTCATCAGGGCATTTTTTATGTGGAGGAGCTTCACTGCAAAAGACGTGCCGGGTAACAGCAACTACGGCTTTGCCAGAAAAGTTATTACGGATGCTGTCAAATCCGTCAGGACAGGAGATTTCTTGAGTTTTGTGCTCTCAACCCTTTATGCCGGCACAGAGTTTTTGGAAATATTCTTCTATTCTCACTTTCTTATATCCTTGAAGAAAAAATACGGTCTGGATAAATTCAGACGATGAGCAGTTTTTATAAAAAATCAACGGAGTTGTAAAACACGCAGGTTTTACAACTCCTTAAGTTTTATAACAATATTCTTCCGCCGATTTCCATTATGAAATCTTCATTTTTTATAATTGAAATAAGCTCGGCTTCGTCTTTGGGCAAAACCTTTGTTCTTGTTGCGGAGATGCCTTCAAAATTAGGATGGTGGTAATCGGATCCGACTGTCATAATCTTACCCTCTGCAGCAGCATATTTTGTCGCTACGGCTACCCTGCTGTTATGATTCTGATGAACATTGAAAGCCTCGATTGCATCAAGGAGTTCTGAATTCATCCTTATCATATTGTTTCTGAACGGATGAGCCTGAATAAGAAGCGAGCTTTCTTTTTTGTACTCTTTTACGAATGTTTCGAGATCCGTATTAAGATAATCGAAAATATCCGGGAGTTCATCAGGCGTGTAACCGAAGAAAAGATAGTCATTGTCACTGTGGTTGTGGAAACGGAGTTCTGCACCAGCATAAACCTTTATTCCTAACTTATCTCCTGTTTCCTGTGCAAGTTGAAGATCTTTTTTAAACTTTTCTATTGCGGTAGTCTTATCACCAAAACGTTCCACTTCTGCAATAAAATGATTAGTTAACGCAATTCCGTCATAGCCCGCTTCCTTGAAAACGCGGACAAGCTCATCTGCAGGAACTTCGGAGCAACCGCTTGCGGGTGAAGAATGGGCATGAAGCTCCAGTCTGCAGGGATAAAGATTTTTAAATTCTTCCGTAACTTTTTTCGGGTTCAACATTATATCACTCATTTCTTCTCTAATGCATTATACATTTTTTCATAAACCATTTCGCTGATTTCGCTTGTCTTGAGATTTGCGATATCCTCGTACGGAATAACATCGACTATATTAAATCGGATTTCCGTTCTTCGGCGGAAACGGTTTTTGTCAATTTCTCTTGTGTTGTTGACAACGGCAACAACAATCGGCACTTTCGCCTTTTTCGCGATTTTAAACGAACCGTTTCTGAAAGGAAGCAAGCCCTCACCTGTTTTATTTACCCAGCCTTCGGGGTAAATTCCCATTGCGCAGACTCCGTCCGTTATGTTTTTCACGGCAGCATTGATAGCTTTTACAGCCTCGCGGTTATTATCGCGGTCAAGACCGATACAGCCAGACTTGCGGATGTACTTTCCGCCGAATTTTATCTGAAGGTTTTCCTTTTTTGAAACGAAAGCAAGGTTCTTTTTGCGAAGCGTCCAGAGTGCAACCATAGGGTCATAGCTTGAAATATGGTTTCCCACAAAGAGGAATTTGCCGTCATCAGGTACTTTTTCCACTCCTGTTGCTTTTATTTTTACCCCTGCAAGCTGAAAATAAAGCTTAAGGGAGTAAAGAAGAAGAACTCTGTATATATTATGTATGTTTGTAACGTCTTCTTTGTCTGCCGTGTAGGAAAAAACAATGAGAAAAAGCAGGTGCAATCCGCTGAGAATTGCAAGAATTACAACGTGCATAGGTATAACTGCCACCCACGTCCAAACAGACGAAAGCGGCATAAAACTATAGACAATCAAGAGGTCAATCAACGCGGCGATTGACCAATAAAGCTGAAGCATAACCAAATTTCTCCATAAAATATTTGTCGGGAAATATTATATCCGATGCGTTTGAAAAATTCAACACAAACGCATCGGATTTTTTTAATTATTAGCGAAATTTCCCGTGTAGAGCTGATAATATTTGCCCTGCTCTTCGATGAGCTTATCATGATTTCCGCGTTCGATTATCCTGCCGTTTTCAAGCACCATAATAACATCGGAATTCTGAATTGTTGAAAGTCTGTGAGCAATAACAAATACCGTTCTGCCCTTCATAAGAGCATCCATACCCTGCTGAACGATAGCTTCCGTTCTCGTGTCGATTGAGGAAGTTGCTTCATCAAGGATCATTACGGGCGGATCAGCAACCGCACAGCGTGCAATTGAAAGAAGCTGACGCTGACCCTGAGAAAGGTTTGAGCCGTTTGAAGTGAGCATAGTTTCATAGCCTTCGGGAAGACGTGTTATGAAATCGTGCGCATTCGCAAGCTTTGCCGCCGCAATGCATTCTTCGTCCGTCGCATCAAGCTTGCCGTAACGGATGTTTTCCATAACAGTTCCCGTAAAGAGATTTGTTTCCTGCAAAACGATGCCGAGAGAATGGCGGAGATCGTCCTTTTTGATTTTGTTGATGTTGATTCCGTCGTATCTTATCTTACCGTCCGCAACGTCGTAGAAGCGGTTGATGAGATTGGTTACAGTTGTTTTACCTGCACCTGTTGCACCTACGAAAGCAACCTTCTGTCCCGGCTCCGCGTAGAGGGTCACATCGTGAAGAACAAGCTTTTCGGGAGTGTAGCCGAAGTCCATGTGTTCCATACGGACGTCGCCCATAAGTTTTGTGTAGGTCGTTGTGCCGTTTTCGTGAGGATGCTTCCAAGCCCACATTCCTGTTCTTTCTTCGCATTCAACGATTTTGCCGTCGATTTCCTTTGCGTTTACGAGAGTTACATAACCTTCGTCAACCTCAGGCTCTTCGTCCATAAGCTCGAAAATTCTTTCCGCACCTGCAAGAGCCATAATTATGTGGTTGAAGTGCTGTGAAATCTGTGTTACATTCATGGTGAACTGTCTTGTCATATTGATGAACGGAATAACGACTGCAAGACCGAGTGCCTGACCCGATAGCGAAATATTATGAACATTCGGTGAAAGAATGAGGATACCGCCGATAAAAGCGATGATAACATAGAGGATGTTTCCTATATTACCCATAATAGGCATAAGGATGTTTGCAAAGCTGTGTGCCTTTGAAGCTTCATTAAACAGTCTGTTATTGATTTGGTCGAAGTCTTTGCAGCATTCATCTTCGTGGTTAAAAACCTTGACAACCTTCTGACCGCTCATCATTTCTTCAACGAAGCCTTCTGTTTCACCCATCGCCTTCTGCTGACGCAGAAAATATTTTGATGAGTTACCGCCTACGTGCTTTACAACAAACATCATTGCAACAACTGCGCTGAAAACAATGAGAGTCATCCAGATACTCAGATAAAGCATATATGCAACAAGGATAGTTATTGTCAACGCTGACATAATGAGCGACGGTATCGCCTGAGAAACCAGCTGACGGAGAGTGTCGATATCATTTGTATAATAGGACATCGTGTCACCGTGAGGATGAGTATCGAAATATTTAATCGGAAGATTCTGCATCCTTGAAAACATCTTTTTACGAAGAGAATTAAGGAAGCTCTGCGTAACAACAGCCATAATTCTTCCCTGCGTAAACGTTGCGATAATTCCCACAATATAGATTCCTGCCATAAGAGCTAATAAAGAAACAATACTCTGAGAAGTTTCGGCTGTCCAGCCTGCCTGAAGTCCCGCTTCAATTCTTGAAACAATCTGATTGAGGAAAAGGCTTGCTGACGTTGATGCAAGAGTTGAGAAAAGAACGCATACGATTGCAATTGCGAGAGGGAGTTTATACTCTGTGAAGAGTATTTTCAGCACTCTTTTAAGAGTACCTTTCTTCGGCTTCGGTCTTTTTCCGTGAGGCATAGGTGGCTGATTCTTTTTATTCTTAGTCATCAAAGTCACCTGCCTTTGTCTGTGTTTCGAACACTTCGCGGTAAATCATATTTGTTTCGATGAGTTCATCGTGAGTGCCGACACCGTTAATTGTGCCGTTATCCATTACGATAATTTTATCTGCATCCTGAACGGAAGCAATTCTTTGTGCGATGATAATTTTTGTTGTATCGGGAATTTCATCCCTGAATGCTTTTCTTATAAGAGCATCTGTCTTTGTATCGACAGCACTCGTTGAGTCGTCAAGAACAAGAATCTGAGGCTTTTTAAGCAAAGCTCTTGCGATACAAAGACGCTGTTTCTGACCGCCCGATACATTTGTACCGCCACGTTCGATCATTGTATCGTAGCCGTCAGGCATAGCGGAAACGAATTCATCAGCCTGAGCAAGCTTGCAGGCATGACGGATTTCTTCATCCGTCGCATCCTGATTACCCCATCTGAGGTTTTCGTTTACTGTACCTGAGAAGAGAACATTTTTCTGAAGAACCACGGAAACAGCATCTCTGAGCGTTCTGACATCATAATCCCTTACGTCGACTCCGCCAACCTTTACTGAGCCTTCGGTAACATCATAAAGTCTTGAAACGAGCTGAATGAGTGAAGTTTTGCTGCTTCCCGTAGCTCCGATGATTCCGACGGTTTCACCTGAATTAATCGTGAGGTTGATATTTTCAAGTGTTTTTCTTTCTGCCGTCGCAGAATAGGAGAAGCTGACATTTTCAAAGCTGATGCTGCCGTCCTTAACCTGCATAACGGGATTTTCCGGATTTTTAATCGTGCTTTCTTCATCAAGCACCTCAACGATACGGTTTGCCGCAGTAACTGACATTGAAATCATAACAAATATCATTGAGAACATAAGAAGACTCATAAGCACCTGCATACCGTATGTCATAACAGAAGAAAGTCCGCCGACGGTAAGTTCAGTATTTCCTGAAGTAATAATAGTCTTTGCGCCGACATAACAGATGAGAATCATTACGACATAAATCGCTGACTGCATAATCGGACTTGCAAAAGCAAGAAGTTTATCAGCCTTTGTGAAATTATCACATACTTCATCTGATGCCTTTCCGAACTTCTCTTTTTCGTAATCCTCTCTGACGAATGATTTCACGGCTCTTATACCGCTGATATTTTCCTGAATTGACTTGTTAAGAGCATCGTACTTTTTGAAGATACTCCTGAAAAACGGCATAACCTTTTTCATAATAAATGTCACGCCGACGATAAGGAACGGAATCGTTGTAAGAAAAATAAGTGTAAGCTTTTTGCTTATCTGTATTGTCATTATGACAGAGAAAATTATCATCATCGGGCTTCGTACCGCAGTTCTGATTACCATCATAAATGAGTTCTGCACGTTTGTTACGTCAGTTGTAAGACGTGTTACAAGGCTTGAGGTTGAGAACTTATCAATATTTGAAAAGGAAAAACTCTGCACCTTATAAAAAAGATCGTGGCGGAGATTTTTTGCAAATCCGCTTGATGCAACGGCACAGAAATGACCGGACAAAGCACCGCACATCAAAGAAAGTGCTGCAAGTAATACAAGAACACCGCCGTGCTTTGCAATTTCAGATATTGCCGCTTTTCCCTCAATACTGTCAATAAGCTTAGCAGTTATGAAAGGAATCAAAACTTCGATAAGAACTTCAAGAGCTATAAAAAGAGGGCTTAATATTGTCTGCTTTTTATATTCACGTATACACTTCATAAGTGTTTTTAATGCGTGCATTCTTTTTCCTCCTTTTCAAGATTGGTTTTCATTCTTACGATAAAATCACATAAAATTTCTTTTTCTTCGTCTGTAAACCCTTTTGTAAGTGTTTCTTCAAGACGGCCTATGTCGTTTTCAAAAAGCTTTGAAATTGATTCGGATTCCTCCGTAAGAACAAGTTTTTTAAGGCGCGCATCGCAGGAAACCCTTTCTCTTCTGACAAGGCCTTTCTGCTCCATAAGGTCTATAACTTTTGAGGCAGTTGAGCGCGTTACGTCAAACTCACGTTCAACATCCTTCTGAAATACATCTTTATTTTTGTTGCATGAAAGAAAAGCAATTATCCAACCGTGTGTGCCCGTTATTGAATCGATCGTTTTTTTGTTCGGACTGTTTTCAAGAAAACGATGGATTCTGTGCGACAAGCCGCGAAGCTGAGTACTTATGGACTTATCCTTGAGTTTTTGCAAAGCCATCCCTCCGATAATGTTAGATATTCAACAAAGTTTATTATAGCACTTTAACAGTTGCTGTCAATGCTTTCTAAAAAGTTTTTTATTAACAATATGCTGTATTTGTAAAAACAGATTAACAGATATACTGAACTTTTCGTTTATTTAATAATTTTAACAAAATGTGAACAATAGTATTGCAAAATATATTTTTATGTAGTATAATAGCAAAAAACTATGGAAAGGTAGTAGATTATGAGTAAGAAAGAAAAAGCTCCTAAAGTAAAAAAAGACAAGGCTACTAAAAAGGCCGAGAAATTAGAAAAGAAAGCAGCCAGAAAGGCTCAGAGACAGGAAGACAGAAAGAACCCTGAAATCAAGGCAGAGAACAGAGCTCTTGCAATCAAGTGCATCGCAGCTATCCTTTGCGCAGTTCTCGTATTCTTCAGCCTGTCATCAGCTTTCGAAAAGCTCGCTGAAATGGTTAAAGCTACTGATTCAGTTGTTGCTTCTTCATCAAACTCATCTGTTGGCGGCGGTTCAAGCCTTGACGCAGGTCTCAGCGGCGGTGACAGCCTTGCTGACACAACCCCCGACGCAGGTGCTACAGACACAACTCCTGACGCAGGCGCAACAGACACAACTCCTGATGCAAGCACAGGTGACACAGGCACAACAGACGCAAACAAGCCCGCTGATTCAGCTGATAAGGGCGGCAAGCCCGCAGACGGCGTTGAAACTCTCAACTATTTCAACACAGCTGTTAACAAGGTAAAGACAAGCGCTAAGTCAGTTAACCAGAAGTCAGTTACAAACTATCTCGCTGCTTCTCCCACAGTTCCCAGCATTCTTAACGCAGTTTATAAGACTCTCGGTGGCGATAAGTGGTTGGATGACACTCTTCAGAAGGAGTCTCACGGTGCTGCTACATACACAGGTGCAGACATCAAAGCTAAGTTCCCCGTTGAAGGCGAGAGCTATGCAAGCCAGCTTACACCGTCAGACGTTAAGTCTGCTACATGCACAGAGAAAAACGGCATTTACACAATCACAATCGTAACTCTTGACGACGCTAAGTCTACAACACATAAACACGGTACAGGTCACAACCCGAAGGCTCACAACGTTATCCTTCCCGGCACAATCAACGAAAACATCCCTGGTATTGCAAAGAGCATTACAGGCGATGCAGCAATGAATTACCCCTCATCAACAATCGTTGTTACAGTTGATGCTGCAACAGGCAATGTTCTTACAGCAAACTATGACCTCAAGTGGACAATTAACTTTGACAAGGCAGGAGCAATCATTCCTCTCGGTACAAGATCAAATTACGAAATCAAGTGGTAAGCTGAACAAACCTATTATGAGCGACGAGCAATCGTCGCTCTTTTCTTTTGCAAAAAGATTGAAAATAAATCTTGTTTGTTGTATAATTCTCTTTGTTAACGTATAAATATAAAATATTCCGAGGAGGTTTTTATAATGTATATTATCAACGTATTAAAATCAATTCTTTTCGGCATTGTTGAGGGCATTACCGAATGGTTACCAATCAGCAGTACGGGACATATGATTCTTCTTGAAAAAATCTGTCATTTTGAAGACGTCAAGCCTGAATTTTTTGAAATGTTCCTTGTCGTTATTCAGCTCGGCGCAATTATGGCTGTTATTGTAATGTTTTGGAACAAGCTCTGGCCATTCAAAAAAGTGCCCGTTTCGGACACTCAGAAAACAGTTAAAATCCGTATGGCAAGCATTCAGCTCTGGCTCAAGGTGCTTGTAGGCTCAATTCCTGCAGGTGTTCTCGGTCTTCTTTTTGATGACCTTCTTGACAAATATCTTTACAACCACATCACGGTTGCAATCACTCTTATTATTTACGGTGTTCTCTTTATTGTCATTGAACACATCAACAAAAAAAGACGTCCGCGTGTTAAAAAGCTTACTGAACTGACTTATAAGGATGCTATTCTTATCGGTCTTTTTCAGGCACTTTCTCTCATCCCCGGCACATCACGTTCGGGTTCAACCATCCTCGGCGGTATATCAATAGGCACATCAAGAACAGTTGCTTCGGAATTCACATTCTTCCTTGCTGTTCCTGCAATGCTCGGTGCCTCGGCACTCAAGCTTCTTAAATTCGGTTTCAACTTCTCCGTAATGGAGCTTGTGATTCTTATTAACGGAATGATTGTTGCGTTTGCAGTTTCGCTTCTTTGCATCAGATTTCTTATGAACTTCATCAAGAAACATAACTTTAACATTTTCGGAATTTACAGAATCATTCTCGGTGCAATTGTACTGATTGCATACTTTATCGGTAGGTAAGACTTATGAACTATCTTCGACGTTATGTTTTTGAAAACATTCTCAACTGCCGCGACATCGGAGGTTATCCCACTGCTGACGGTTCAACACAGTTCGGAAAATTTATCCGTTGCGGTATTGTCAGAACTCCTGCCGATCGTGAAATTGAAAAACTGAATATGCTCGGAGTTAAAACAGCGATTGACCTGAGGGGCACTTATGAGGCTGAGGAAACTCCCCTTCATCTTGACCGCCTTGACGATGCTGACGTTTATAACCTTCCGCTTTTTGAATTCAACGTTGTAACAAACGAAGGAATGGACCTTAACCTTGCAACTACTTACGAAATGATTATTGACAATCACAAAGATAATATCGCAAAAATCCTCAATGCTATTGCTGAGGCTAAGGAAGGTGTTATTCTTTATAACTGTTTCTTCGGCAAAGACAGAACAGGAATCCTGACGATGCTTTTATTGAGCATCGCAGGTGTTTCAAAAGAAGATATCATTGCCGATTATCAGCTTACTTACACTTATGTAAAAAATTATATAAAAGAGCATAAGGATCTACTTTGGGACGTAAGCAGCGAAAAGCATTATTCTCTGCCTGAAACTATGGAAACTCTTATTGAAAGAATAGAGAGTAAATACGGTTCTGTCATTAATTATATCCGCTGTACAGGTGTGAGTGATGAAGCGATAGAAAAAATCAGAAAAAGACTTTGCGGAGGTTGATGTTTATGGCAAAGAAAGACGAAAGATTCGAAAAGATTTATACACAAGGTAAACTTGAAGGTAACGAAATCTGGGTTGATAAAGAAACAGGTGTTAATTACCTTTACCATTTTTCAGGTTATTCCGGAGGTCTTACTCCCCTGCTTGACAATGAAGGAAAACCTGTTGTAACAAAAATTAAAGAGTAAAAAATTAACGGGAGCATCGCTGCTCCCGTTTTCTGTTAGTATAAAGTTTTTGAAAGAATGAAGCAAATCCAGAGTGCTATTACGAAGAAGCTTTCTGCAGGAATTGCAAGCTTTGTATATGGACATTTCCATCCTTTATCAACAAAGAGGAAGATTGTTCTTGTAACAAGAACCGTTGTTGCAAAAAACAGACCGCCGACGAGTGAATAAACCGGTGTACCGAGAGCAAGCGTAAGATAAAGAAGAAACGAACCGAGGGCAAATGAAATTCCGCCGTAGTAAACTCTTATCTCTGTCTTGCCTGCGTTATCAACTGGCTTGATTGAAAACGACTCTGCATTTTTGAGTGGCTTTGCAATAAACACAACCGCCATTCCCCAGAAATAACCAATAAGACAGATAACCGCAACGCTCGCAGGAATATTTGAAAAGAATATTTCTTTAATAAAATCCATTTTTTACACCTCTATGCTTACCATCTGATGTATATTGACTTCAGGCACCGTAAAGCTTACCTTGCCGTCTGCGAATGCAAACTCTATTTCGTTATTTTGCGGTACAAGAACAACCTTTGAAGGCTTATCGCACTTAACAGAAACTTTGATGTTATAAAGCGGAACAATATCCTCAATAACCTCTGTGTTATCTCCCCTGTTCGTTGTATGTGCAAAGAGAAGATGAACAATCTTTCTGCCGTCTTGCTGCATAAGGGTTGCAACACCGCGGTCAGGCATTGAGGTTTCAAGAGTGAGCTCGTCACCAACAAGAAGGTTTATGATGTGGTTTACCATTTCCTTCTGGTGGAAATCACCGTATTTACCGTAGCCTGCGAAAACATCCCAGCCGATATATGCGATGTTACCCTTGATAACCGCTGTCGGATATGTATAGTCTGTATTGTTCGGTGCGTGCTGATGAGAGCAGAATCTGTCAGGGGTTCTGTTGAAATACGGATCCTGACCGTAGGCAACTACCGTTGCATCAATGTTTTCAAAACGATGTGACTCTGCACGCATAAGGTACTCCGTAGTACCATTTACTGTTTCAAAATCCGGAATATAATAAGTCGGACTGAATTCATTTGCGCCCTTGTACTTTATGCCGGTATCGACGCAGAATTCACCGTTTTCATCAAGACCCGATACGCCCGAAAGAAGGAGCTTGCCACCGTTTGCAAGATAAGTATCAACCTTCTTTTGGAGGTTTTCGTCAAATCTCCATGAATCGGGAAGAATAAGCAATTTATACTTATTAAAATCTTCCTCAAGGTCAACAAAATTATAAAGACGGTGCGTTTCGAAGAGAATTCTGTTTGCGCCCACATCAGGCTTTACGCTGTCAGAATACCAGCTTCCGCCCTGAACTTCGGTTGAAAGCACTGCGATATCCGCAACTGCCTTTGCACCCTTACACCAGGGCTCTTTTTCCTCAACCTCTTTGTATGCTGCGCCGATAAGTCCGAATGTTGAAGCATTGAGCTGACCGTTCGGATGCATCTGGTCGCCGATTGAACAGCCTGCGCCCACTGCGAGCGAAAGAGCTGCCTCATATCGCAAAGCATTAGGATGCTTGAAACCGCCGAATTCTCCCCAGGATTTATGAAACTTGCCTGTCATACCAAGGTAATCATCACGGAGTGTTCGTGCATATGAAGCGGACATCGGGAAATGGTCGTAGCTCCAACCGCCTGTCGGAAGGCTTTCAAGCTCAAGGTGAGCCAATGTATCAACAAGGTCACGTCTGCCCTTTGTAAGGTGGCCTGAATTTTGGAAGATAACTGTACTTTTGTTATATTTGTGTACAGCTTCTTCTACTCGGTCAAGGTAATTACGGTAAACCTTTTTGCCGAATAAACGTGCATCGTCATCGTTAAGGTAGCTGAGACCTTCCTTTGCCATATCCGCACGGCATTTCGCGCAGTAGCAGGTTCTCTCACCTACGATATCAAGGAAAATCTCGCAAGGATTATAGATCTGCATAACCTCTTCAATTTCTGCAAGAAGTTTATCAAGATAACCTGTGTTAAAACACATATTATGATATCTTGCTTCAAAGAAATCTCCGCTTACATTTCTGTCGTTTTTTTCTCTATGTAACCATTCGGGATGAGCAACAGCATCCTTCTCGTCGTATCCTGCCGAGATATAAACAGGTGCCTTAACACCGATTTCAGCACAGGCATCAAGCTGAGCCTTGAGTAAATCGAACTTAAGTGTCGGGTGCATTTCATTCACCGTTGACGGGTGGAATGAATAACCGTGATGGCACTTTGAAAATACCGTTATTGAATCAACGTGACCGAGTTTTAATATCCTCTGCCACTCTTCTTTATCGAATTTTTCGCCGACACCCGGAATCGCCGGTGAAGTGTGAAAATCAAGATGAACCTGTCTGAATCTGAAATCGCTCATAATAACCTCCTGAAATTTTAACATTACAAGTATTAAAAATATAATAATATAAAAAATTTTTCATTTCAATCTTTTTTTCTTGATAATTTTAATATATAATAAAATAAAATAAATTCACAGGAGAATTATTATGAATAATAATGCAATGTTCAAGCTCGGCTACGGACTTTATGTTATCACCGCAAATGTAAACGGCAACAAAAACGGCTGTATTGTAAATACAGTTATTCAGGTTACGGTTGCACCTAACAGAATTGCCGTAGCAATAAACAAAGATAACAAGACTCACGATATGATAGTCGATTCAGGTAAGTTCAATGTTTCCGTGCTTTCCGTCAACGCACCGTTCGATTTGTTCAAACACTTCGGTTTTCAGAGTGGTAAAACCGTTGACAAGTTTGCTGATTTCAATGAATTTGAAACAGCATCAAACAATATTCCCTACATCACACAGGGAAGCTGTGCATTTTTAAGCGCAACGGTTTATTCCTGCGTTGACCTCGGCACTCACACGATGTTTATTGCAAATGTTACTGACGGCGAGATTCTTAACGATGATGAGCCCGTAACATACAGCTACTATCATCAGAACATCAAGCCGAAGCCGCAGGCTGTTGAAACCAAGGCAGAAAGCGCATACAGATGCAAAATCTGCGGTTACGTCCACGAGGGTGAATTGCCCGATGACTTTATATGTCCCCTTTGCAAGCACGGTGCTGCGGATTTTGAGAAAATAAAATAATTATACTTTTTATTTACCGCCAATCAGTTCGTCAACGGTTACAGCTTCAATACCGTCGGCGGCTGATTTTTTTATTGCTTCCTCTGCCGTTTTAATATCCGTTATGAGTACAATATCTCCCCGTGAAAAATCATCGTCATCCTCTGACCATTGCACGGGTAAAAGACCGATTGCGTAAATGTTTTTGATTATATCCTCATCACAATCCTCTTTATCGATTCGGATGAAATCTATATTTCTGTCAGTAAGCCTTGCCATTCTTTCAATCCGTGCCGCAAGTCTGTCATAAAGCTCATTTTTTGAAACATTTAACTTCTTTTCAAGTATTCCGATCGAGTGACCGCTTTCTATAATTTGCATCACTTTTTCGGGACAGGTTTCCTGAAACTCTTCGCATATAAAAAATGTTACCTTAGCTTTTTTGAAAATCTCAAGATAAGCATCAACATCCGTATATTCATAAACATTCACTGTTAATGCAACCTCGTCATTTTGGGTGCTGACTGATGTTATCGGCACGGGTCTTTCGCCTTCGTTTATTCCGACAGCTATGACGGTTATACCGAGTGAAACAGCAACAGTCAAAGCAATTATGACGTTAAAAACCAATAAAATCCTGCTTTTCCTTATAACAATGCACCTCAAATTACTCACCTCGGCAAATTATATGACGAAAATAGGTGTTAAATTCGAAATTTGCTATTGTATTTTTTTTGAATAGTATGTATAATACTATGGTAAAAAGAATGCAGACATATAACACAATGTATTTTGTTGATAATGTCTGCTGTAAATCCGCACTGTGGGTGCGGTGGAGGAGTTAGGAACATGCTTGGAAAATATGTTCGTATCAAGGTGACTCATCCAATTCATTCTTACAGCAATGAGCAAGGTTTTACTTATGAACTCAACTACGGTGAAGTTGAGGGAGCAAAGCAGTATAATGCACCCGTTAAGGGCGCGTTCATTATGGGTATCAATCACCCTGTACGCAGCTTTGACGGCAGAGTAATCGGAATTGTACATTACAAAGATTGCGCTGAAATTGATTGGATTGTAGCACCTAAGAGTACAAGATTTATTAACATTGATATCATCAAAGCAATCGACTTCGCGGTCAGAAACCGTGAACATACACTTGACTGTCTGTATGAACGCTCCTGCGGAGCAGTTGTTTACAGAGATATCAGCGGAATGATAAGATTCCTTCTTATCAAAAACCGTCGCAGTGCACATTGGGGATTCCCGAAGGGTCACGTTGAGCTTGGCGAAACAGACAGCCAGACAGCTTACCGCGAGGTGCTTGAAGAAACAGGAATACATATCAATATACATCCTGATTTTATCACCAAAAGCCAGTATGCAATTCAGGGCAAGGTTGAGAAAAACGTCACTATTTATCTCGCCTCAACCGAGGACACTCAGACTATAATCCAGAAAGAGGAAATTGAGGATTATATCTGGCTCGGTTATGACAAGGCGCTTACAAAGCTTCGTTTTGATAATGACAAGACTATTCTCACTAAAGCCTATAATTACCTCGTTAAAAATAAAGTTATTACGGAGTGAAAAACATGGTCGACAGTATAGTTGATTCCCTTGTCACTTTATTCGGAACAACAATTCCGAAAGAGCTTACGGTTTTTGTTATTTCGCTTATGCCGATCCTTGAGCTTCGCGGCGGTCTTATTGCCGCTCGTTTGCTTGAAATGAATGTTTGGAGTGCTTTTTTCTTCTGTTTTATAGGAAATATGCTCCCGATGCCGTTTATCCTTCTTTTCATCCGCAAGATTTTTGATTGGATGAGGAAATGGAAGTATACTGTAAAAATTGTTGCAAAAATGGAAGCTAAGGCTGAAAAGCATCGCGGTACAATTGAAAAATACGGATTTTGGGGACTTCTTATTCTTGTTGCTGTTCCCCTGCCCGGCACAGGCGGTTGGACAGGTGCTCTTGTTGCCGCACTTATGGACATCCGTATGCGCCGTGCAATGCCTGCAATCACTTTAGGTGTTCTTATTGCAGGACTTATCGTCGGCGGAATTTCATTCGGACTTTTTGGATAAAAATGGAGTTACTTAATCAAAGTAACTCCATTTTTTATATTATCCACTCATAAAGTATTCCGTACAGCTCTCTTAAATGATATGTAGGAACTACCCATATTTCAGTTATTCCCGAAACTGCTCCGCTTTCAAGACCGAGCGTTGATGCAATGCGCTGTGCTCTGTATTCGTGGAACTCGTTTGTAGCAATTGCGATTTCGTGATTCAGATTTTCACGTTCGATTATCTCTTTTGAAAAAAGAAGGTTTTCACGTGTTGAAGTTGATTTGTCTTCTTTATAAAGTCTGTCGGGTGAGATGCCTGCCGCAACAAGATAACGGTACATACACTCAGCTTCGGATATATCTTCATCCTCGCCCTGACCGCCTGAAAGTATGCAGGACGAATCGGGATTCTGTTCAAGGAACTTTTGCGCAGCCTTAAGCCTTGCGACCATCATCCTGCTCGGACGTTCGCCGTAGACTCGGCATCCGAGAACAACTACCGTTGCAGACGGCTCAGGATCTTTTGCCGCCGCTCCGACCATCAAAGCTGTTTCAGCCGTTGCAAGAAGGAACACAGCAACCAATCCGACACAAGCCAGGTTTGTGATAATCTTTCCTGTTTTTTTACTGCGTATTTTTTTGATTGAAGCAACAACTTTTTCAGAAAAGAAAGTCAACACAAATAAAGAAGCGAATAACACTATACCCGTGATATTACCTATATTTACAATACCGCTGAAAACAATCGGTATAATAAACCATACCGTCATTATACCGCTGAAAACAAGCAAAGCTGTACGAAGCTTATTCTTCACAAGCATCACCCTCCTTTTTCACAACACGGTACATTGACTTATCCGAAGTGTACATCGTAGCTCCTTTTCTTCTGCCGAACCAGACGATGTTTTTAGCAAATGAGTACCAATCCTCAAACACACGGTTTTCCTCAAACACAAGTCTCACAGCCTGCTTTTTGAGAGGCTTATACTCGCCCGAATAAATGTCATCAAAGTAATCTGCAAAATTATAACTGAGATTCAATTCGTCACCTTTTTTGTTCGGTCTGCGAAGAACGGCTTTCTGATATTCTTTCAACTCTTCGAAAATTTCGGGATCGATATCAAGAGAACTGAGGAACGGCAAAATCTCATCTTCAAATTTTTCGCTGTTATACATACACTCAAGGAACATTCCTTCTTCGAAAAACCAAACGATGTTTCCGAAAACGGGGTTATGATAATTCCAATCGCCCTCAAGAGAATGTGTAAGCCTGTCCTCATAACGTGCGAGCACTTTACCGAAAACTGTTTCGGGGTTATTCAATGCAAAGTTGAAAAGCTTATCGTAGAATTCACGGTAACTCATACCCTTTTCATAGTGAGCGTAAATTGCAAAACATCTCAGAAGTCCGAGGCTGTGGAAGCACTGGAGTGTTACTGAAAAAAGGTTAGACTTTATCCACATTTCCTTTGTCATCGTGTTCGTGCCCATAACTATTTCGGAATACTCGGGTACCTCGTCCTGAGTTTCTGCGCTGTGGATATGGTTGAATTTAACCTTGTTTGATTTTATTGAATATTTTTCAATGTATTCTTTGCTTCCCATTATGGAGTTAGGCAAAACTTCACAATGGTAAACGCTGACGGAATTGTGCTGTCCTGCTTCAAGGAGCTTGCAAAGACCGTCACAGAACGAATCGTAGGTTTCGCCCGGCAGACCAAGAATAAGCTCGGAATATGTCGGGATTTTTGCGTGGTTATATTTCTTCACAATGTCCGCAAAATGCTCCACCGTCAGATTGCTTCTGTTGACATTTGAAAGGGCTTCGTCCGAAAGGCTCTGATATGCCATTGTTGCACCCTTATCAATATGATATTCATTGAACTTTGAACAGATTTCAAATACGATATCATCGTTTTCCTTTGCATAGCAAGGTCGGAAAACATCAGGATATCCCGTTGTCTTCTTAAGCTCGATACAATAATCAGCTACTTCAACATCACGCCTGAACATACCGAAATTCGCATCAGCGCAGAAGCAGTATTCGATTTTTTTATCCGAAAGCCATCTGAGCTCTGCTTTTACCTTTTCCATCGGGAAAAAGCGAACCTTGCTTTTTGCGCTCCAGTCGCAGTAAGCGCACTTGTACGGACAGCCTCTGTTGGTTTCAATTACTGAAAGAAGCTCAACCGTTTCGCTTTCTGCAATCGGGTCAAAAAGCCCCGTAAGATACGGTGACGGATAATCTGAAATATCCTTGCAGGCACTCCTCTGAGTTATGACAGGCTCACCGTTTTTACGGTAAGCAATGTTTTCAACACTGCTTAAATCCGTACCGTTTGCAAGTGCCATAAGAAGATGATAGAACGGTTCTTCACCCTCTCCGAAAATAAGGAAATCTATAAAACCACATTCATCAAGAAGCTCTGTGCTGTCATTTCTTACGCTGTGTCCGCCATAGATAACTGCACAATCGGGATACTTTGCCTTGACCTTTTTTGCAAGAGCTTTATTGAACTCAACATTCCACGCATAGTTTGAAAAAGCAACTACGCCCGGATTCTCCATACGTGAGAGAATATCATCAGTCTTCTCTCTTTTATAAAAGAATCCGCCAAGCTCATAGTGTGATTTAAAGTCATCAAACTGTAACGAATATGCCGCTAAACAGCCTGTTGCATAAGGCAGGTAAACGGATTTATCGAAAGCAAAGCCTGCCTGAACAAAATATATCTTTTTCACGGCACATCCTCCTTTTTAATAAATTACTTTAAGGTTATTCCTCTTCGCTGAATATACGGGTGCATCGTCCCGTCTGCCGTACCAGACATATTCCCTTGCATATTCGTCAATCGTCTTAACGGGGTTTTCTTCGGTCACGGTGACGGTATTTCTGCGTTTTTCAAGAGGCTTGTAGCTATTGTTGAGAACAGCATCAAAATACGATTCAAAATCATAATCAAGCTCGATGTCAAGGCTCGTCATATTCATCTTTTTGATTATACCGTTCTGGTATTTTATAAGATTATCTGTGATTTCTTCATCGGCTGAATATCTTTTAATATATTCCCTGATTTCACCGTAAAACTCTTCGGGGTTTACGGCACCCTTCATAAAGATGTATTCATCAAAGCCCCACGTTGTTTTGCCGAAGCCTTCGAACACGCTTTTGAATGAATTCTTGCCGTCGATAACATCATCAACAAACTGAGTACATTCCTTGTAAAGCACACCGCAAAGGGTTTCGGGGTTTTCTTTACTCCAATCAATAAGACCTTCGTAGAAATCCTTGTAGCCTATACCCTTTTCGTGGTAAAGGTAAACGGCAATCATCATCGTAAGGCACATAGTGTGAAGTCCCTGCGCGTAAAGAGCAAAGATATATGATTTTTTCCAATCTTCAAGATTCATTGAATAGGTTGAAATTATGTTGTCGCTGTATTCCCTGACGGCATTTTCATCAACTGCAGAATGATGCTGTCTGAATTCCGTGCGGCAGACTTCGATTTTATATTTATCAACAGCGTCCTTACTGCCGAGCTGTGAATTGGGAAGAAGCTCGCAGGGATAAACAATAACACTCTTATGCTGACCGCATTCAAAAAGGGTCTCTATTCCCTTTGAGAAGCTTTCATAGGTTTCGCCGGGAAGACCGAGAATCAGCTCTGAATAAGCCATAATTCCCCTGTTTGTATACATCTGCATAAGATTTTTGAAATGATCAAGACTCATATTCGTTCTGCCGATATTATGAAGAGCCTCAGGTGACATCGTCTGAAAGGAAAGTGTCGGCGATTTACCGAGACCCTCATCAAACATTTTGCAACTGAGTTTGAAGACAAATTCATCTCTGTTCTTAGTAAAATTCGTCTTGAACTTTTCGGGATAACCCGTTTTCCTCTTTGACTCGATCATAAGGTCAGTTATCTCCTCGTCACGGTCAAAAAGGGCAAAGTTTGCATCACTGCAATAGATGTATTCGATTTTATTCTTTGCCATCCACTCGATTTCAGCCTTCAGTCTTTCCATCGGAAACATACGCACTTTTGATTTAAGCACTCCCCAGTCGCAGTAAGCACAACGGTTCGGACAGCCGCGGTTAGTTTCCCATATTACTGAATATTTAATGCTTGTATCTTCAAGGATTTCGTCAAAATATCCCTCAAGATACGGTGACGGAAAATCTGAAATATCGCAGACAGGTTCAGGCTCAGTCGTTATAACCTTACCGTCTTTTCTGAAGGAAAGACCGTTTACATTTTCAAGTGCAGTTTCCTGTGAAAGAGCAAGAAGAAGATTCTTTGTCGGTACTTCACCCTCGCCGTGTGTAAGGAAATCGATATAAGGATATTTCTCCATTTCGTCAGCTGTGGGAGAAATGCTGTGTCCGCCCATAACAATAAGGCACTCGGGATATTTTTCTTTGATTTTCTGCGCAAGCACCTTGTTGAATTCCATACTCCATACGTAGCAGGAAAGTCCGACAAGATAAGGATTTTCCATTGAATCAACAATTTTTTCAGGCTCGTCGCGCATAAAAATAAACTTTTTCAGGCAGTATTCACTTTTGATTTTCTCATCTGCCCAGGCATAAGCGGCTATAGTACCGATTGAATAAGGAAGATAAGCCGACTTTACCCCTGAGCCGAAAACAGAGTTTGTCTGCACGAAATAGACATTTTTCACAGCTGTACTTCCTTTCTGAATTTATAGAAATTGCTTCCTGATTTTCTGCCGTACCAGACTATGAAGCGTGCATAATCCTCCCATGAAAGCGGGAATCCCTTTTGGTCAAGAATTATCTTTGTTGCTTTTTGTTCAAGCTCTGCATTATTTTCGCCGAGTACAGCTTCAAAATATGCAGAAAAATCATAGTTAAAGGTCTTTTTCTCGCAGGTGATTTCAGGATACATTATCATAAAACGCTGATATTCAATAAGCTCATCAGCAAAAGATTTATCCTCAATAAAACGATAGATAAACGGCTTTATCTCCTCATAAAAACGGTCACGCTCGTAGACTGTCATAAGGAAAACAAGCTCTTCAAGTGGCCATTCGACACTGCCGAAACGCCTGTCTGACTGAGTTATTGAGATATTCTTTTTTATAACTCCGTGAAGCTTACCGTCAACAAGCTTCATTGCTTGACCTGCAACGGTTTCGCTGTTTTTACAAAAAAAGCTCATCAGTTCAGAATAAAAATCTTTATAGCTCACCGCAAGCGAATTATAAAGATAAATCGCAACAAACCTCAAAAGACCGAGGTGATGGAAGCTTTGCACAAGATACGAAAACTTGTTCATCTCAATCCAGTCTTCATTGGTCATTGAGTATGTTTTGGTTACAAGGTGAGAATATTCCTTAACACCGTCCGTTTCCTCAGCCGCGCGGTGAGGCTCATTGAGAGGCAGCTTTGTTGCGGAGATATCAAATTTTTTCATATAATCCGGGTCTGCCATAGTTGAGCAAGGCAGAAGCTCGCAGTTATGAATGTACAAAGAGTAATGCTGACCTGCCCGTAAAAGCTCGTCGATTCCCGATTTCAGACTTTCAACAGTTTCACCCGGCAAACCTAAAATAAGCTCGGTATAGGTCGGGATTCCGCACTCGTTATATTTATTCATAAGCTGAGAAAAAGTTTCGACCGGAATATTTTTACGAAGGACATTTTCTGCGGCTACGGGTGACATGGTCTGGTAAGAAATTGTGACGCCCTTACTCATTCCGCTGTCTTCAAATTTTTTGCCTATCCTGAAAACGCGGTCATTGCTGTTTTTTGCATATGAGGTCTGAAATTTTTTCGGATATCCCCTCTTCAATCTTGCTTCAACAAGCATATCCGCTATTTCTTCGTCACGCTCTATTATACCGAAGTTGGAATCCGTTCCGCCGCAACCGACAATTTTATTGTCGCAAAGCCAATCAATTTCCTTCTGAATTCTGTCCATCGGAAAAAGTCTTAATTTTGAAGCAAGGCAACCCCAATCACAGTACGCACAGGAATACGGACAACCGCGGTTTGTTTCAAGCAAGGCAATAAATTCATACTGCGGATAATCAGCTATAATAGAGTCAAAAACTCCCTCAAGGTACGGTGAAGGATAATCGCAGAGAAGAAACGGTGCTTTTTCGGTATCGACACACTCATTATCTTTTCTGTATGAAATGTTTTTAACCTCTTTGATTGCCTTTTCACCCGCAAACGAGAGAAGAACATCACGGAAAGCTTCCTCGCCCTCACCGTGGATAAGGACGTCGATAAAACCGTATTTTTCAAGCTGAGAATGACCGTCACGGACATGGTGACCGCCGAAAATTATTTTACAATCGGGATATTTTTCCTTGACCATTAAGGCAATTTTTTTATTAAATTCATAATTCCATACATAGCACGAAAAACCGATAACAGCAGGGTCAGAAATTCTTGCCATAGTTTCCTCGGGTGACTTGCGTTCAAAAATAATCTGTTCAAAAGTATAGTGCTTATTTATTCTTTCATCCTTCATTGAGAAAGCCTGAAGCATACCCACAGCATATGGCAGATGAGCACTGCCCGAGTAAGTATAATTAGCCTGCACAAGATATATTTTTTTCTTTTCCAACGCATTCACCTCCCAAAACAACTATTTTAACATTTTAACAATTTATTATACCATTGACCGAATATAATGTCAAACAAAGGTATTATTTTATCGATGATGAGAAAGATATTTTCAGGTGATATTATGCTAATTACTTTAATACGCGTCGGTATACTTTATCTTTTCATCATTATTTGTATGAGAGTTATGGGTAAAAGGCAGCTCGGAGAGCTGCAACCAACAGAGCTTGTTATTACAATTCTGCTTTCTGAAATAGCTGCAATTCCCATTGAAGACAACGGTGTACCGCTTATAAATTCAATTATCGCAGTGCTGTTGTTGGTTTCTTTAGAAATAATCAACTCCGCGATCTGCCTTAAAAGCGCAAAGATGCGAACCGTTATTGAAGGAAATCCCATGATCGTTATCCGTGACGGCGTTGTTGAGCAGAAACAATTGAAGCAGCTTCGCTTTTCTTCAGATGATCTGATTGAGCAGCTTCGACAGAAGGATGTTTTTGACATCAATGATGTAAAATTTGCGGTTGTTGAAACTAACGGACAGCTCAGCGTTATGCTCAAGGATGATAAACAGCCGATTACGCCGGAGCATCTTGATTCAAAGCCTGAATCCAAGGGCTTACAATGTATGATAGTCAATGACGGCAGTGTATTGAAAAAATCCTTCAAAGATTGCAATATGGATGAAAAAAAGCTTAAAAACATTCTCAAAGAGAACAAGATAAAACCCCATGAAATTTTATTTATGCTGGCAGACAATCGGGGAAACTATACAATAATCAGAAAGGATAAAAATTTATGAAGCGATTCACAATTGCTGTGTGCATATTCCTTATAACCGTCGCCTTTTCAATTTCAAGTTATTTCACGGTTTGCAACCGTATTGATTCAGTTATCCGCCTTATGAAAACTGACCGCGAAACAACCGTAGCAACCGAAAAAACTGACCCGTTGCGCACAGAAAAAATCATTGAGGAATGGGACAAACACGAGAACTACCTTGTATCCACACTCGCACATCATGAACTTGAGGAGATTGAAATCGGAATAAAATGCCTTCAAGATTATATGCAACAAGGTTTTACCGAGGAATATATCAAAACGCTGAACCAATGTATAAACCATCTTGAACACGTGAAAGCAACTGAAAAGCCTGATACAAAAAATATTTTTTAAACGAAGTATACAAGCCCATGTATATCCGCACCCGCTCAACACAACATATCGTGGTTTTATATTATATACAGCACGATATATACCAAAATTCATTATTTGTTCATTGATTTTACATCCGTAACGTGTTATAATTTTAACAACATCGGATTACGATGAATAAAATTGAACGGAGGTGGTAGCATGCTGTGGTTATGGATAGCTCTTATTGTAGCTTTTTTAGTAATTGAGGCTGTAACGGTGCAACTTGTAACTATATGGTTTACAGTAGGTGCAATCGGTGCTCTTATTGCAAATGTCCTGAATGCAGAAATATGGGTTCAGGTATTAGTCTTTGTTGCAGTATCAGCTATCACACTTTTAGTGACAAGACCTTTTGTCAAACGGTTTACAGACCCGCACAAAGTACCCACAAACGCTGACCGATATATCGGAAAACAGGCAGTTGTTGTTGAACCCATTGACAACATACGGGCAAAAGGAGCTGTAACTGTCGGCGGTCTTGAGTGGACTGCGCGTTCTTCTGACGGTTCAACTGTTGACAAAGATGAGATTGTAACCATTGAATCAATTGAAGGTGCAAAGCTTATTGTTAAAAAGTAAAGGAGTGTCATTATGGAATTTGCTATTATTGTAATCGTTGTTTTTGTTTTACTCGTTATTACTGTTCTTGCCATTGCAAACATTAAAATTGTACCACAGTCAAGAGCTTACGTTATTGAGCGACTTGGTGCTTATCAGACAACCTGGCAAACAGGATTTCATATTAAAATTCCGTTTTTTGAAAGAATTGCAAGAAATGTTTCTCTTAAAGAGCAGGTTGTTGACTTCCCTCCCCAGCCCGTTATCACAAAAGATAACGTAACCATGCAGATTGATACGGTTGTGTTTTTCCAGATTACCGACCCCAAGCTTTATGCCTACGGTGTAGAAAATCCGATTTCTGCAATTGAAAACCTCACTGCAACAACTCTTCGTAACATCATCGGTGAGCTTGAGCTCGACCACACTCTTACATCAAGAGATACTATCAATGCAAAAATAAGAGGAATCCTTGACGAAGCAACTGACCCGTGGGGCATAAAAGTAAACCGCGTTGAGCTTAAAAACATTCTTCCGCCGCGTGAGATTCAGGATGCTATGGAAAAGCAGATGAAGGCTGAACGCGAGAGACGTGAATCAATCCTTCGTGCTGAAGGTGAAAAAGCAAGTCAGATTCTTGTTGCAGAAGGTAAGAAGGAATCGCTCATTCTTGCAGCTGAAGCCGATAAACGCGCCGCCATCCTTCACGCAGAAGCTGTCAAAGAGTCTAAAATCCGTGAGGCCGAAGGTGAAGCTGAGGCAATTCGTACAATCCAGCAGGCTGAAGCTCAGGCAATAGATTATATCAATCAGGCTAACCCCGGCGAAGGCTATCTTACACTCAGGAAGCTCGAAGCGTTTGAGAAAGCAGCTGACGGTCAGGCAACAAAAATTATTATTCCTTCTGAAATTCAGGGAGCAGCAGGACTTGCCGCAGGTATTACTGAAACTCTGAAGAAATAATGTAACAGTATAAGCAAGTGAAACCGTGGTAAAAACTACGGTTTCATTTTTTATACTTGTCTTGAAATGTTAATTATGGTAGAATTATTGTATAACAATGATGATAAGGAGTGTTTTTATGGCACGAGTGCTTATTGCTGACGATGAGAGTAAGCTCAGACGCCTTGTCTGCGACTTTTTAAGACGTTCGGGTCACGAGCCCGTTGAAGCCTCAACAGGCAAAGAGGCTCTTGATATTTTCAATACCGATCCTAAAATCGAGCTTTGTCTTCTTGATATAATGATACCTGAAATTGACGGTTGGGAGCTTTGCCGACAGATCCGCAAGGCATCTTCCGTTCCTATCATTCTTCTTACTGCAAGAAGTGCAGAATATGACGAAATCACAGGGTTTGACGCAGGTGCTGACGATTACGTTACAAAGCCCTTCAGCCCCACAGTTCTTATGAAAAGAATCGATGCACTTTTAAGACGTGCAAACTCAAGGGTTATAAAAAACGAGAAAGATATCATCAGCCTTGACGGGCTTGTAATGAATAATGAAGCTCATCAGGTCACAATTGACGACGAAACAATTGAGCTTACACTTAAGGAATACAACATTCTTCAGAAGCTTATTTCAAGCCGCGGAAGAGTTTACACAAGAGAACAGCTTCTTGACGACATCTGGGGTTATGACTACGTCGGCGATGCGCGTAACGTTGACTCACACGTTGCACGTCTTCGCGGAAAATTAGGTAACTGGGGTGTTGCTCACCTTAAAACGATTTACGGCATCGGCTACAAAATTGAGGTGAACTGATTTTGGCTTCTTACAGGCATAAACATTTTAAGTTCTTCTCCAATATCCGTATTCAGGTTTTTGTTCAGTTTATTCTGATTTTCTTTCTTATTATTTCCGTTACACTCTTTTCTTCAAGCTCCTTTTATGTGAGTATGATTGAAAGTTCAAAAATGTTTGAAATGAGAGCTGCGGGTCAGGAATTGCAGGACATAAACCTGCTTGCGGATGATGCTCTTGAGAAGATTTCAAAAACAGAAGTCAGTCACGACGTAGTTATTGAAATTTACTCAAAGGACAAGGTTACAAAAGAATATACAAATAATATCTACTCGAAATGCTACCACGGAGTTATGTTCAACGAAACGAACGAATATGATATACTGGAAGATTTTAACCCCGTTATCGGATACTCAGTTTCCGATTTTGAACTTTTTCAGGAATATGACGACAAAACATTTGCGGGAATTTCAAGAAACAAAACTTCGGGTAAAAGCTTTTTTGTTCTTGTCACCCCTTCGGCTGACAGCGAATATATTTTCATAACAGCTGTTGAATATTCGGTTATTGAAGCTATGGCGAAGTCCATTTCCCTTTCTGCCGTAATTATCACAACCGTTATTTTCATCGCCGTTTCAATTGCAGTTTATTTTTATATTACACGAATTACAAAACCGCTTAACGATATCGTTTACGGTACAAAAATAATGGCGGAAGAAAAGGATAAAAACATCCGAATCCCGGTAAGAAAAGGTGTTCTGCGGACAGAAACTGAAGATGCTATTCTTAACATCAACGCTCTTTATGAGTCACTTATGCTTACGCAGGAAAGGCTTCTTGAAAAATCAGAATTCCTTGCGGCACAGCTTAAAGAAAAGGACATCGAGCAAAAATCCCGTGCAAAGTTTATCGCGGACACTTCTCACGAGCTTAAGACGCCCATTTCGATTATTCAAGGATATGCAGAAGGTATAAAGTTTGTTCTTGATGACAGGCAGGCGGCAAATGAATATTGCGATACAATTATTGACGAATGTTCAAGAATGACTGACCTCGTCGTTAATATGATGAGCCTTTCAAACATTCAGCATACCGATGAGCTTATTTTTAACGATTTTCTTATCAATGATTTTATTGACGAGCGAATGAAGCTTCACACAAAAATCTTTGATAAAAACGAAATTTCCGCCGTTAATAATATCAAAGATGATATCTACGGATACGCTGATGTTTCAAAGCTTCAGTTCGTTATAAACAACCTTATTTCAAACGCCGTTTCCTACATAGGCGGCGAAGAAAAGCGCATTGAATTCCGCGTTGAAGACATCGGAATGTGCTACAGAGTTGTCGTTTTCAATACAGGTGCTCCCCTTCCGCAGGACGATTTACAAAAGCTCTGGGACAGCTTCTACCGTCAGGATGCCGCACGTCTTCGTTCTGAAGGTCATTTCGGACTCGGTCTTTCAATCGTAAAGGCGGTGCAGGACGCTCACTCACAGCAATGCGGTGTTGACAATGCTGAGGGTGGAGTTGAATTCTGGTTTGACGTTGCAAAAGGTAATCCGCCGGAAGAAAAAACTGAAGAATAAAAATTTAACGCAGGTTTCAGAACGAAACCTGCGTTTTTCTGTTCAATTATTAAAATTCAAACTCGGGAAGATAATCCTTGTGAGCTTCCTTCATTTCGGCATAGCACTTTGTTGCCTTCTCCCAGTCACCGACAAGAGGATGAACAAGCAAGCCTTTGATTGCAGCCTCGTCTGAGCCTGTTGTTGCAGCTTCGACTGTAAACTTTTCGTAAGCCTTAACTACTCTCATAAGAGCGATGATGTGCTGATTTTTGAAGTTTTCAACCTTAACGGGCTTTGCACCGTCTGCACCGATTACTGACGGAGCTTCGATGATTGCATCATCATCAAGGAAATCAAGTGTACCGTTATTCTTAACGTTAACAACCTGAATATCGTTTACGTCATTTGCAAGAGAGTTGATAAGAGAAACAGCAGCAAGTGAATACTTATGGCCGCCGCGCTTATCAAGAAGTGCAGGCTTGATGCAGAGCTCTTCGTCATTATACATTTCAAGAAGCTGCTCTTCAATTTCCATGCAGACTTCAGCTCTTGTCTTGTCGTCTGTTCTCTGATGCTCAAGCTTTGCCTCTCTGCAGTAATAATACTGAAGATATGATGAAGGAAGACCCTGAACAGCCTTGAGGCACTCTAGATCAAATCCATCATCCTTGATGTTAGCCATAACCTTCGGTGAGAAGCCTGACTCAATAAGACCCGGAAGAAGCTCTTCGCCGTCCTTCTTTACTGAAGTAATCCAGCTGAGGTGGTTAAGACCGACGTACTCAATATCAACATCCTCGCCTGTGATTTCCTTAACATCGTCAAGCATATCGATCGGCACGTTGCAAAGACCGATGTTCTTTACGTTTGTATGGTTAAGAACGAACTCAGTGATAATACCTGAGGGATTTGTAAAGTTGATAAGCCATGCATCGGGGCAGATTGCTTCGATTCTTTCGCAGATGTGCTTGATAACAGGGATTGTTCGAAGAGCCTTGAACATACCGCCGATACCTGTTGTTTCCTGACCGATGAGGCCATACTTCTTCGGAATGCTTTCGTCAAGGTGACGAGCAGGAAGCTTACCTACACGAATCTGTGTAACAACGAAATCTGCGCCCTGAAGAGCTGTATCAACATCGTCTGTTATAACAACTTCACAGTCAACGCCTGCTTTTTCAAGCATACGGATGCAGAGGTTGCCGACTATATTACGCTTTCTCTCGTCGATATCCATAAAAGAAATCTTCTTGAGCTTGAGTGTATCCTGAGCCTTGAGGAAACCGTCCACGAGTTCGGGACAATATGTACTGCCTGAGCCGATAACAGCAACTGTAATTTCTTTCATCTGAAAAACCCTTTCTTATTTATACTGCTGGAAAATCCAGTTTACACAACCTGTAACGGGAGGCTGTGTGAGCTTGATGAAGCTGAGCTTTCTGCCGCTTGCCTTAACAGCCTTGTCCATAAGAGCCTTAAGGTAAATTTCTGACGGAAGCTTTGTGTGAATTGAACCCGAGAGAACAACCTCAACAACTTCATCTCTAAAGTTAAGTGTATTAAGGTGAGCAGTGATAAGTGCTGCTCCTCTTTCTGCCATTTCGTCGATGATGTCAAGCACTACCTTATCGCCGAGCTTTGCTGCATCGAAGAAGAAATCGATAAGACGCATAATAAAGTTATCTGCATCCTCTTCCTCAAACTTTGAAACGAGAGAAAGGAACTCTTCCTTTGAAGAGATTGAATACTCGTCAAATACCATTTTTGTAACTGCAGTCTTGCGAAGACCGAGGTAAACGTCATCATAAACAATCTTGTATGTCTGAGTCGCAATCCAATGGCCGTTACCTACGTCGCCTGAATACTCTGAAAGACCTGCAAGCTGAAGCATCTTACCGTCGGAGTCGATAGCGTTACAGCAAGTACCCGTACCGCAGTTAAATCCGATTGCTGCAGGGCCTGTTGAGCCTGCCTTAACAACGATAAAGCCGTCGTTATAGATTTCAAAATTTTCAAGACCGTAGTCAAGAAGGCGCTTTGTCATCTCATCGTGCTGATACTGATGGTCAATACCTGCAAGACCCATAAGAGTAAAAGAAACGTCCTTGATTGAAATTCCTGCTTCTTTTGTAAGCTTCTTAAGACCGTCCCAGATGATGTCTGCCGCCTCATCGAAGCTTCCTTCCATATTTTCGTGGTTGCTTCCCGGTCCTTTGACCATAGCAACAATTTTTTTGTCCTCGTCAAAAAGGGCATAAGCGGTTTTTGTTCCGCCACCGTCAACACCAATGTAGTAACTCAATTCGGTATCTCCTTTGATTTTATTTCAAAAACTTTAAAAGTAAATGAGTCAGCCTGAAAATCAGGCATTTGTGCACATAAATACGCACAATAGCATTATACAATATATGGTGAATAAAAACAACTGTTTTTTACACTTTTTTGTAAACGACAATTCCAAACTCCGTCTGAGTTTCAAGAAAACTGAGCTTTTCAAGCTTCATCTGGTCTGTGCGTCCGGTTTTATAATAATAAGGTGTCATTTTAAAAAGATTGATTATATCTTCATTTGTATCGAGAGTGATTATATTATTTGTTCTAACGAAATCAATTTTCTCAAATCCTGCAGGTTCTTCCTCGTTAACTTCGTTTTTGTACGGGTTTTCATAAATAGCACTTTTAAGTCCCATCAGGTGGTTTTCAAGCGGAAAGGCTTTAATGAACACACCGCCTTTTTTAAGAATACGGCGTACTTCTTCCTCACCATAAGGAGCAAAAACACAGACTGCTGTGTCACAGCTTTCATCGGGCATAGGGATGTCCGCAGTGCTTGCAACGGCAAGTTTTAAATCTTTGCATCTTTTTGATCCTGCGATAAGAGCCTGCTTTGAAATATCGATACCGAAAACAAACGGATTATTTCCGTTTTCTGAAAGGCTTTCAAAAAGCTGAGCAGTATACCAACATTCGCCACATCCCAAATCTATAAGCGTTGTTTCTTCTTTTGCTGTTTTCAGAACTGCATTAATAAGCTCTTTGCAAAGATCATTGTAAAAGCCTTTTTCAAGAAAATCCTGCCTTGCTTTTACCATAAGCGTATCGTCACCGTGACGCTTTTTTGAAGATTTCTGAGACTGAAGAAGATTGACATAACCCTGCTTCGCCTTATCAAAACAATGATTTTTTTCGCATCGGTATGTTCTGCCGTCATCTTCAAGAATATTTCCGCATACAGGACAACTGAAATTTATTTTCAATTAAACCACTACCTTAAATTAGCCTCCCGATGGGAGGCTAACGGTTATTTATTCTCATTAAGTATTTTTTCGGGCGATTCACTCCATGGAGCATCAATCGGCTCTGCCTGAATTTTCTCAGGTGCTGCCCAATGAACGGCATTTGTTATAACAGTCTGAATATCCTTGTTGTGGAAGGTCGGACTTGTTTCGTGACCAGGCTGGAAGTAGAACACTTTACCGAGGCCTCTGTTCCAACAGCAACCTGAACGGAACACTTCTCCTCCACCGAACCAGCCGAGGAAAACAAGCTCATCAGGCTGAGGAATATCGAAACGTTCACCGTACATTTCCTCAACATCAAGATATATAAACTCACCTATACCCTTTGCGATCGGGTGGCTCGGATTAATATTCCATATTCTTTCTCTGTCACCTTCGCGCCATTTAAGAGAGCAGGTAGTTCCCATAAGACGCTGAAAAATCTTTGAATAATGAGCAGAGTGAAGAAGAATTATACCCATACCTCTGAGCACTCTGTCCTGAATTTTTGATACAAGCTCGTCAGGTACATCCGCGTGACCGCAATGCGCCCACCAGATAAGCACATCGGTATTGTCAAGTACCTCATCGGGAAGACCGCACTCGGGTTCATCCTGAGTTGCGCATCTGATATTTAGTTCTTCATCTTTGCCGAGGAAACCAGCAATACAGGCATTTATTCCGTCAGGATAGACTTTGATTACAGCCTCATCAGACTTATCCTGAATATGTTCATTCCATACCGTTACGTTAATCATAAAAATGCACCTCCGTACAAAAATAGTACCATAATTCACCAGATTTTTCAATAGTTTTTCTCTTCTGCATTGACTTTGTTTTTCTTAAATTGTAAAATAAACGCAGGAGTTGATAATATGGCAAATATTCTTAACAAAATTATCCGAAAAGCAATCGGCATTTTCGAGGGAGGTCTTTCGCAGGAGCAGGCACAGTGGGCGCAGGAAACCTACGACGTACCCGAAAGTGCAAAGGCTGATTTGCGTCAGCTTGCCGCCGAGGGTATTGTTATGCTTAAAAATGACGGCACTCTTCCTCTTGCAGGAAAGAAGGTTGCTGTTTTCGGCAGATGTCAGTACGACTATTTTTACTGCGGATACGGCAGCGGCGGTGACGTAAACATTCCTTACAAAATCAGTCCTGCCGAAGCTTTGCATAATCAGAGTGAGATAATTATAAACAAAGATATAGATGCTTTTTACCGTAAAATGTCCGAAAAGAATCCTCCCGATGAAGGATATTGGGGACATTGGCCGTTTAATTTTCCTGAGTTTATTCCTGACGAAAAGCTCGTAAAAGCTACTGCCAAGGAGTCGGATGCGGCAGTTGTTATAATCGGACGTGCCGCAGGTGAAGACAGAGAAAACAAGCTTGAAAAAGGCAGTTACTATCTTACTGATGACGAAATCAGACTCCTTGATACCGTTACCTCAAGCTTCGTTAAGACAATCGTTGTACTTGACTGCGGAAACATTATCGATATGAAAAGAATTGATTCATACGGCAGTAAAATTTCTGCTGTTCTCTATGCTTTTCAGGGCGGTATGGAAAGCGGTAACGCACTCTGCGATGTGCTTTCCGGTAAGGTTAATCCCTGCGCAAAGCTGACGGATACAATCACCTATGATTACAGCGATTATCCGAGTGCTGAAAGCTTCGGCGGTAAAGCATACAACAACTACACTGAAGATATTTTTGTAGGTTACAGATATTTTGAGACCTTTGCTCCTGAAAAGGTGCTTTATCCTTTCGGTTTCGGTCTTAGTTACACTTCTTTTGAAACAGAAATTGAAAGCTTCAGATGTGACACCACTATGGTATGGCTTTCAGTCAAGGTTACAAATACGGGTAAAACAAGCGGCAAGGAAATTATTCAGATTTATTGCGACCTGCCCGCAGGCAAAACAGCTACTGCCAAAAGAGTCCTTTGCGACTTTGCAAAAACTGAATTGCTTGCTCCCGGTGAAAGCTGTGTAGTTAATTTCAACTTTTCGCTTTACAGAGTTTCTTCTTATGACGACAAGGGTGATACAGGATTCAGAAATGCTTATGTCCTTCTTGAAGGCGATTACAGATTTTTTGTTTCTGACAGCGTCCGCGGCGGAGCTGAAGCAGGAGTTTACAGCCTTAAAGAAGATGTTTACCTCAGAAAACTTGAACCGGTTTGTGAAGTAAAAAAAGGCTTCGACAGAATGACAAGAACCGCTGACGGCAACCTTGCAAAAGAAAAAGTTCCCGTTAATAAAATTGACCTGAAAAAACGTATTCTTGACAACCTGCCGGAAGCTCTACCGCATTCCGTAGACAAGGGCTACAAGCTTTCTGACGTTAAAAGCGGGAAAATCACAATGGACGAGTTTGTTTCTCAGCTCAACCTTGATGAGCTTGAGGCAATAACCCGTGGTGACTACACAATGCACAGCCCTCTCGGCACAAGCGGAAACGCAGGTGTTTTCGGCGGTGTACTCCCCTCTTTGAGAGAAAAAGGCGTTCCACCGCTGAGCACAACTGACGGGCCTGCAGGTATACGTGTAACAAAGAAGCGTTCGCTTCTTCCGACAGGTGCGTGTATGGCGGCGTCCTGGAACACAGAACTTATCGAAAAGGTTTATTCTTTTGTTGCTGAGGAAATGAAGGAATGCGGCTCCGACATTCTTCTTGCACCCGGCATGAACATTCATCGCAATCCCCTTTGCGGAAGAAACTTTGAGTATTTCTCAGAAGATCCCGTTGTAAGCGGTAAATGTGCGGCGGCGGTTGTAAGAGGTGTTCAGTCTTTAGGTTCAAGTGCTTGTCCGAAGCACTTTGCTTGTAACAATCAGGAGGTTAACCGAAACAAAAACGATTCCAGAGTGAGCGAAAAAGCGCTTCGTGAGATTTATCTCAAACCATTCGAAATCGTTGTCAAAGAATCTTCACCGAAGAACATTATGACATCGTACAACAAGGTTAACTCCGTTTACAGCTACAACAACTACGATATGGTAACAACCGTACTTCGTGGCGAATGGGGTTATACAGGTAACGTTATGACAGACTGGTGGACAAAGCACGTCAAGAGCCCAGAATTCCGCGGTCTTCGCGATAACGCTTACCGTGTTCGTGCTCAGGTCGATGTGCTTATGCCCGGTGTCAACGGACGATTCGGCTCAACGAAGCATCCTGACCCGACACTTTTCGAAAAGCTTGACAAGCTGAACGGAATTACTCTCGGTGAAGTTCAGCGAAGCGCAAAAAATGTGCTTAAGCTTTGTCTTGATTATATTGATTAACTGGTGATATTATGACAACAAAAAACAATCTCAACAAACGGTGGTTATACCTTGCAACAGGTGTATTCACGATGCTTTTTTCGGGTGTACTCTATGCATGGTCTATTCTTAAGATTCCTTTTAAAGAGTCTTTCGGTTGGAGCGATTCCGTTCTTGCATTCAATTTTACATTGACAATGTGCTTCTTCTGCCTCGGTGCTTTTTTCGGCAGTCTTATCTGCAAAAAGATCGGGCCAAAAATCACATTGTTTGTCGCAGGTGCTCTTGTAGGTATAGGGTTCATTTCGACAGGACTTCTTAAAACCGGAACACCTTACCTGATCTACCTTACATATGCAATTCTTGCCGGTACGGGTATCGGCATTTCATACAATGTTGTTGTTTCAACGGTCTGCTCATGGTTTCCCGACAAAAAAGGCTTCTGCTCGGGCTGTCTAATGATGGGATTCGGAGTCAGCACTCTTCTGCTCGGCAACACCATAAGTGTGCTTTTCGAAAACAGTAACGTTGGTTGGGGAAGAACCTACGTTCTTCTTGGTGCAGTTGTTGCAATAGTTCTCTTTATTGCGGGTCTTGTTTTACGGCTTCCGTCATCAAACACAGTATTTCCTGCCGCAAAAGCAAGAAAAGCCACAAGCAAAGAATCTTTTGAAGTCCGTGATTTTTCAACGGCAGAAATGCTTAAAAGCTTCACTTTCTGGCGTGCATTTGCATTTATGGCATTCATCACAGCTGTCGGAAATTCTGTAATCAGTTTTGCAAGAGACCTTGTTGTTTCTGTTGATGCAACTCCTGCTCTTGCAACCACCCTTGTCGGAGTTCTTTCAGTCTGCAACGGACTCGGCAGAATCATCACGGGTGCTGTTTACGACGCACTCGGACGACGTACAACAATGCTTGCTTCGAACATTCTTACAATTGTTGCCGCAGGAATTACGCTTGTTGCCGTTCAGATTCACTCGTTGCCCGTATGCATCATCGGTCTTTGCCTGACAGGACTTTCATACGGTTCCTGCCCGACTATGACATCGGCATTCACGGCTTCATTCTACGGACAGAAGTATTTTTCAGTCAATTACAGCCTGACGAATTTCAATCTTATTGTTGCGGCATTTATTGCAAATTTTTCAAACAGCCTGCTAATCTCTAGTGGCGGATATACAGCTCCGTTTGTTATGCTTCTAATACTCGCCGTCTGTGCATTGGGACTTAATGTTTCAATCCGCAAACCGTAATAAAGTACAAAACGACAGAATCGCATGGTTCTGTCGTTTTTTTAACAAAAACTTGGTTTTGTAAATTGTAAGCCAATTACACTTATGATATATTTGTTATATGGTATACAAAACTTTTAAAGGGGTGTTTGGTTTGAAAACTACGAATAAACTTTTATCCGTTATTATGGCTGTATGTATTTTTGTTCTTCCGCTTATTATGAATGTAAGTGCAGCCGGTGAAACACGCGCCGCTTTGCCGCTTTCAGCAGGTCTGAAGGCTCTTCGCGGACAGTTCAAAAGCGGTGTTGCAGATGAAAGTGACGGTTATGCTCTTGATTACTGTTATTATTCGCCTGCCGGTAAAAACGATAACAAAAAATATCCCGTTGTTATCTATCTACACGGAATAGGCCACGGTTCATACGTAGGCTCACAGCTTGATGACAGCACAATGGCAACCTGGGCATCTGCTGAGCTTCAGTCAAAGTGGAACACGGGCGGTGCATACATTCTTTTGCCCCGTTGTCCTGAAGACAAACTCCAGTATTGGAACAAAAATTTAATTAATCCGCTTCGCACTCTTATCGACTGCTTTATTGAAGAAAACTATAAAAACGTTGACACAACAAGGATTTTCGTAGGCGGTTCATCCGCAGGCGGTGAGATGACCTGGGACCTTGCAATTGAGTATCCCGAGTATTTCGCAGGTATATTCCCTCTTGCGGCAACGGGAGTCAGAACAGCTGATGATATAAAGAAAACATCAGACATTTCAGTTTGGGTCTTTGCAAGCACACTCGATCCTATCATAAATTACGTTGCCAACACTCTTCCACAATGGAGTATGATATGTAACTACAACTCAAATCCTGCAAACTGCCGTCTTTCAAGCTTTTCCGTGGTTCTTAATCCCGACGGCAGTCTCGGAGATTCCAGTCACCGACTTTATACTACAATCATGTACGATCTTTTTATGGAAGACGGTTCGGTTTATCCTAACGTAACAACAGTTAACGGACTGGACGAAACCGTCAGTTTCGCGAATTCGAAAGGTATAATTTCCTGGATGAGTAATACGCACTCATCGTTTACCGGAACACCGGACGGTAACAACTCTTCCGTAAGCATTATTTCTACAATACTCATACCGTTCAGAAACCTGTTTTTAAAGATAGTGAATATATTCCAGAGAATTCTCGGATTTGTTTAATCTTCGAATAAATTATCACTCTTAATACGCAAAAAACTCTTGCATTATTTAATTGTATGTGATAAAATATCAGGAGTTAATGCGATGAAAAAGAGAGTATGCATCCCGATTCATTCAGAGAGAGTTGCCATTTGCTGAAAGGCAGCTTATGCGTAAGGTTGCAGAAGTTCACTTTGGAGCAGCTCGGCTGAAGCTTGTGTTGTAGGCCGTGACGGTTCACCTCCGTTAAAGGGTGCAGGAGTGTTTGCTTCAGGCAAAAATTAAGGGTGGTACCGCGGAGTTTATAATTTACGACTTCGTCCCTTTTTCGGGACGGAGTCTTTTTATTTTTCGTCTCAACTCTAAACTAAAGATATAAGAAAGGTGAAAAACATGAAACAGCAGCTTGAAAACATCAAGGCTCAGGCAATCGAAATGGTTGCCAACGCTCAGGACCGTGCTGAACTTGACGCTGCACGTGTTAAGTTTCTCGGAAAAAAAGGTGAGCTTACTGCTATCCTCAAGCAGATGGGTAAGCTTACTCCCGAAGAAAGACCTGTTATGGGTCAGCTTGCTAATGAAGTAAGAAGCTACATTGAAAATCTTATTGCAGAAGCAACAGAAAAAGTTAAGAAAATCGAAATGGAAAAGGCTCTCGAAAAAGAGACTATCGATGTTACAATCCCCGGCAAGCCGAACACAATCGGACACAAGCATCCGCTTTCAATCGTTCTTGACGAGGTTAAGGACATCTTCTTCGGCATGGGATTCAACATTGCAACAGGTCCCGAGGTTGAGTGGGATTACTACAACTTTGAGGCACTTAACATTCCGAAGGATCATCCTGCACGTGACACTCAGGACACATTCTACATCACAGAAAATATGCTTCTTCGTACACAGACTTCTCCGATGCAGATCCGTGTTATGGAAAAGGAGCAACCGCCCATCCGCATCATCGCACCGGGACGTGTTTTCCGTTCAGACGCAGTTGACGCAACACACTCTCCCCTCTTCCATCAGATCGAGGGTCTTGTTGTAGACAAGGGTATTACAATGGGCGACCTCAAGGGTTGTCTTGAAACTTTTGCTAAACAGCTTTACGGTGAGAATACTAAGATCAGACTCCGTCCTCACCACTTCCCGTTCACAGAACCTTCATGCGAAATCGACGTTTCCTGCTTCCGTTGCGGTGGTAAGGGCTGTCCGATGTGTAAGGGCGAAGGTTGGATTGAAATCCTCGGTGGCGGTATGGTTCACCCGAAGGTTCTCAAGACAGGCGGTATTGACCCCGAAGTTTACAGCGGTTTCGCTTTCGGTATGGGTCTTGAAAGACTTGTTATGTTCAGATTCAACATTGATGATATGCGTCTTTTGTATGAAAACGACGTAAGATTTCTCAGCCAGTTTTAAGGAGGTGCTTTAAAGATGATTTTATCAAAGAAATGGGTCAAGGATTACGTTGACTTTAACGCTACAGACAAAGAATTTGCCGATGAAATGACTCTTTCAGGCTCCAAGGTTGAGGCTTTTGAGGTTGAAGGCGCAGAGCTTAAGAATATCGTTGTCGGTCACATTGAGGCTATTGAGCATCATCCCGACGCTGACACACTCTGGGTTTGTCAGCTTGATGTCGGCAAGGAGGAAAACGTACAGATCGTTACAAGTGCACAGAACCTCAAGGTTGGCGATTACGTTCCCGCTGCTCTTCACAAGTCTGTTGTTGCAGGCGGTCACAAGATTGAAAAAGGCAAGCTCCGCGGTGTTGCAAGCTACGGTATGATGTGTTCAGTTGCTGAGCTCGGCCTTACAGTTCACGATTTCCCGTATGCAATTGAAGATGGTATCTTCGTTCTCGGCGACGACTGTCAGAAGGTTGTCGGCATGGATATCCGTGAAGCAATCGGTCTTACAGATACAGTTACAGAATTTGAAATCACATCTAACCGTCCCGACTGTCTTTCAGTTATCGGTCTTGCAAGAGAGGCTGCTGCTACATTCAAGACAGAGCTCAAGGTAAACGAGCCTGTTGTTAAGCCGGGTCACGGTGATGTTAACGATATGCTTAAGGTTCAGATTGACGAGCCTTCAAAGTGCTACCGTTACGTTGGTGCTGTTGTTGAAAACGTACGCGTTAAGCCCTCTCCCCTCTGGATGAGAGAAAGACTCCGTGCAAGCGGTGTTCGTGCAATCAACAACATCGTTGATATTACAAACTACGTTATGCTTGAGTACGGTCAGCCGATGCACGCTTTCGACCTTCGTTACCTTGAAGGCAATCAGGTTATCGTAAGAAACGCGAAGAATGGCGAAACAATCACAACTCTTGACGGTGAAGAAAGAGCTCTTTCAGAAGATATGCTCGTTATCGCTGACTCTAAGAAGCCCGTTGCTGTTGCAGGTGTTATGGGCGGCGAATACAGCGGTATTATGGACGATACAACAACAATCGTATTCGAATCAGCTTGCTTCAACGGTCCTTCAGTAAGAAGAACAGCAAAGGCTCTCGGTATGAGAACTGAAGCTTCTTCAAGATACGAGAAGGAACTCAATCCTTACTCATGCCTTACTTGTCTTAACAGAGCTCTTGAGCTTATTCAGCTTCTTGATGCAGGTGACGTTGTAAACGGCGTTGTTGACTGCAATAAGGTTACAAAAGAGCAGACTGTTCTTGATTTCGAGCCTGAATGGGTAAACAGCTTTATCGGCATCAACGTTTCTGCAGAAGATCAGATCAAGATGCTCGAAGCTATCGATTTTGAAGTCAAGGACGGCAAGATTTATGTTCCGTATTTCAGAAACGACATCGAGCACAAGGCTGACGTTGCTGAAGAAATCGCAAGATTCTACGGCTATGCAAACATCCCGAACAGTCCTCTCCGCGGTGAAGCAAAAGCAAAGCTTACACCAGCTCAAGTGCTTACAAAGCTTGTTGATTCAACACTTCTTTCATGCGGTCTTACAGAAATCTGCACATACTCATTCGTAAGCCCGAAGACACTTGATAAGATCCGTGTTCCCGAGGATAGCGAACTTCGCAAGCTTGTTGTTATCTCTAACCCGCTTGGTGAAGAAACAAGCGTTATGAGAACAACATCTATCCCCTCTATGCTTGAAGTTCTTGCAAGAAACTACAACAACCGTAACCTTGAAGCTGCACTCTATGAGATTTCAACAGAGTACATCAGCCGTGGTACAGAAGAGCTTCCGTACGAGAAGCAGTCTGCTGTTATCGGTATGTACGGTAAGAACGCTGACTTCTACACACTCAAGGGTACTGTTGAAGAGCTTCTTTCAATGGTTGGTCTTACAGATTACGACGTTGTTCCCGTTAATGACAATCCGACATTCCACCCCGGCCGTTGTGCAAAGCTTATTGCAGGCGACAAGGAGCTTGCAGTTCTTGGTGAAATTCATCCGATTGTTAACGAAAACTACGGCTTCAACACAAGAGTTTACGTTGCAAGCGTAAGCCTTGAAGTTATTGCTGAATTCAGAAATGCAACAAAGACATACACACCGCTTCCGAAGTTCCCTGCTTCAACACGCGACCTTGCTTTCGTTTGTGAAAAGAGTCTTACAGTTCTTACTCTTGAAAAAGCTATCACTAAGGCTGTCGGTGCAATCCTTGAAGATATCACATTGTTTGATATTTATGAAGGTTCACAGATTCCTGAGGGTATGAAGAGTGTTGCTTTCAACCTTAAGCTTCGTTCTAAGGATCATACTCTTAACGATGAAGAAGCAGACTCAGCTGTTAAGCGTGCAATCAAGGCTCTTGAAGAACTTGGAATCACACTCAGAAGCTAAAAATTTTACATTTACTTAATATTTAACACTTGTTATATCATAAAAGATAGTATATAATGTTTATATCATCACTCGGAGGTGTTTACTCATGACAGACAAAACCATACAGTTCTCAATAAGAGAGGATCACGAACGTGAAATGAAACAGACATTGAGCGTCGTATATAACGCCCTGAATGAAAAAGGATATAACCCCGTAAGTCAGATCGTCGGCTACATTCTCTCTGAGGACCCGACTTATATCACCACGCACAACAACGCAAGAAGCCTTATCCGCAGAATCGACCGTGATGAGCTTCTTCAGTCGCTGGTTAAAAACTATCTTAAAGACTAAGAAAGGAAGAAGATTCCTATGGCTAAGAAAAGCAACAAGTTCCTTGAATACCGTGGTAAGCCCCTCGTTCGTTGCGGCAACACAATTTACTACGGCAATATGAACGATCCGTATGTTATTATGCTTCAGATCACAAGCACAAAGACATTCAACGATATGGAAGTTGCCGACAGAGTGCTTATTCAGCTTCTCAACACCGATCCCGATTGCCGTCCGAGAGACCGCATTGTTAAAAAGAGCGAGAAAAAAGGTCTTTACAATGCAATGGATATCGGAACAATCTGGTTGGAGAGAGCTCTCGAAAAAGGAACAGCTTAAATTAATTGCAAAAGAAAAAGTGGTTTGCACAATGCAAGCCACTTTTTTACTTTGGAAAAACGAAAAATTAAAATAATCGGTAAAACTTGAATATTGGTTTAATTTATAATATAATTTTTGAGTATAAGATCTGCAATTCGGGTTTGTCGGGGTCTTTTGTTTTGCACCATCTATCTCTGTGCTCGTAGGGACCGGCCTCCCGGGCGGTCCGCAGATTACGCTGAATTAACGGACGGTCGAGGACGCCCGTCCCTACGCAGTTGATTGAAACAGGTTTCGTAGGGGCGCGCATTGCGCGTCCGATGAATCAAGCACTTTTTACGGACGACCAATGGTCGCCCCTACAATTGTTGATTTGAAATCTGTTCAACAAACCCGGATTTGACAATCTGTTTTTCGGAATACACAAATGTATTTCTACGTTTATAATTTAAAATCAACAGCAAAGCATCAACTTGTATAGATTATTTAAATGAAAGGAAGTTTTCGGTATGAAGCATTGCGGAACACAAAGGTTAGAAACAGAACGATTGGTATTAAGAAGATATGTAAGCGAAGATGCTGCCGCGATGTATAAGAACTGGGCATCTGACCCGGAAGTAACAAAGTTTCTGATGTGGAAACCTCATTCAAATCAAGAAGAAAGCCAAAGCATAGTGGATGATTGGGTTAAACAGTATTCTGACGAAAAGCATTATCACTGGGCTATCGTGTTCAAAGATAACGGCAATGAACCTATCGGCGACATTGCAGTAGTGCGTATGGACGAAGAAGTTACATCTGTGCATATCGGTTACTGCATCGGAAGAAAATGGTGGCATCAGGGAATTACATCTGAGGCACTTAAAGCCGTTATGGATTTTCTGTTTGATACAGTAGGCGTAAACCGTATTGAATCAAGGCACGACCCCAAAAACCCGAACTCAGGCAAGGTAATGCAAAAGTGCGGTATGAAATACGAAGGAACATTACGCAGTTCCGATTGGAACAATCAAGGAATTTGTGATGCTTGTTATTACGCATTATTAAAAAATGAACGCTGATTATTTCAAATTTTGGAGTTGAAAATGAAAAAAATCAATTCAATAAACCTTATGTTCACTTTCGCAGGGTGCTTTCTCGGAGCAGGATATGTTTCGGGACAGGAGCTCTGGCAGTTTTTCGGTTCATTCGGAAAGATCGGACTTATAGGAATGGCTGTTGCGGCTGTTATGCTTTCAGCTTTCGGAATAATCCTCACCCGATACGTACAGCTGACAGGCATAAGCGATATGGACAAGGTTGTCATCAAAAAAGAAAATAAGTTTTTACGTGGTATGTTCGTTGCGCTTGAGGTGTTTTTCCTTTTCGGCGTATTCGTTATTATGACCGCAGGTGTCGGTGCGATGCTTGAGCAAGTTTTCAGTATAAAACCGTTATTCGGTTCGGTAATCTTTGTTCTGCTCGTTGCTCTGGTTGCAATTTTCGGTATGAACGGAATGGTAACGGCTTTTTCAGTTACCGTGCCTGCCCTCGTTATTATGTCTGCAGTAATATTTGCGGTTTCAGGGTTTAAAAACGGTTTTTCGAATATTAATTTCGAAACAAGTACAAACTCGAATCCCCTGCTTCAGAACTGGATAATTTCCGCAATCGTATTTGTTTCTTATAATCTTTTCGCTTCAATCGGCATATTGACACCAATAGGAAAAGCTGTCCAAAAGAAATCAACGCTTTATACGGGAATGATCGGCGGAGGTGTTTTGCTTCTATTGATTGCTTTGGGCATTATGCTGACAATGGCTATGACACCCGAATCAATCACCGCACAGTTACCTATGCTTGCAGCTGCACAGAATATAAGCAAGACTTTTACTTTTATCTTTGCTTTTCTGCTGTTCGGCGGAATGTTCGGCACATCGGTTTCGAGCGTTTTTGCGATTGATGAGTTTGCAAAAGCGAGGTTTAAAATCAGCAAAAAAGGTTCGGTTGCGTTGATTCTGTGTCTTTCGGTTTTATCGTTTATCGGAAGCATATTCGGGTTTGATAAGCTGATAGGTGTTGTTTATCCCATCTGCGGCTATCTCGGTGTTGCTGCATTGGTGCTGATTGTGGTGAATTTTGTTAAAGTTAAGAAAAGATCCTGATTTTTTACTACCCCTCCGTCAAAACTTAGTTTTGACACCTCCCCTGACAAGTGGAGGTTTGGGAACGTTCTAATAATTCCAGACAAGATAAAAGCCGTAGCTCACGCTACGGCTTTGTTAATTTTATTCTGTTTTCCAACTTTTACATTGCTCTATTCTTGCACCTTTTGGGTTATCTCCGTTTTCAGGGTCGTTTGAAAAACTTTTTAATAGGTCACAAGGGAATTCCGAACATTCTCCGCAATGCAAACAATTTCTTTCCTGACAGCACTTTGCCAATCTGCACACTCCATAGAAAGGTTTTCCGTTGGTTTTGATACAAGTTCCGCAACCGCATTTTTCTGTAAATTCACAGTTTGAGCAAAGTATTCCACATCTTGATTCAATCATAATCAAATTTATCTTGCAGAAATATCTTCTGTCGTAAGGAGGGCAACGCCACCGTTTTTGAGAGCTTCTATTGCCTTGGGTTCGTCATCAACACGGATAACGGTCATAGCTTTGCCGTCTGCCTTGCCAATAAAAGCGTACATATATTCAATCACAACATTAGCCTCTGTAAGAACATTGAGAGCCTTTGCAAGTCCGCCCGGAGTGTCATCAATAGCGATTGCAAGAATGTCGCTTATCTTAACGATAACACCCTCCTCTTTAAGAACCTCAGCTGCAAGCTCAGGCTTATCCACAATAAGGCGGAGAATACCAAACTCAGATGTGTCTGCGAGTGAAAGCGCAGAAATATCGATTGACTTTTCTGCAAGAGCATTAAGAATTTCTGCCATTCTGCCGAATTTGTTTTCTACAAAAACTGAAATCTGCTTAACGTACATTGTATTTTCCTCCTTAAATTATATCTTTCTCTTGTCGATTACTCGCTTTGCTTTACCTTCACTACGAGTAATTGACTTCGGGTTAACAAGACGCACCTTTGCACCGATACCGAGCATTGAACGAAGTTCGTTAGTGATAGTCTTTTCAAGCTTCTCGATTGACTTAACGTCATCTGTAAACATTGACTCATCCATTTCGACATTAACTTCAAACGTGTCGTTATTATTTACACGGTCAACGATAATCTGATAGTTCGGTGTGATACCGCTGCCGACTTTAAGAAGAACTTCTTCAACCTGTGACGGGAATACGTTGACACCGCGGATAATAAGCATATCGTCGCTTCTGCCCTGAGGCTTGTTCATACGAACGTGAGTTCTTCCGCAAGCACATTTTTCATAATTAAGAGAACAGATATCTCTTGTTCTGTAACGGATAAGCGGGAAGCCTTCCTTTGTGATTGTTGTGAAAACAAGCTCACCCGATGCACCTGCAGGAAGTACCTCGCCCGTATCGGGATCGATGATTTCAGGAATGAACATATCTTCGCAGACGTGCATACCGCACTGATGCTCACATTCATATGAAACACCCGGTCCCATAATCTCTGAAAGTCCGTATATATCGTAAGCCTTGATGCGAAGCTTTTCTTCGATAGCGTGACGCATTTCTTCCGTCCACGGCTCTGCACCAAAGATGCCTGCTTTGAGCTTGAGATTATCTGTCTGTCCTGCTTCTTCAATTGCTTCTCCGAGGTACATTGCGTAAGACGGTGTACAGCAAAGGCAGGTTGAACCGAAGTCTACCATTGTCTGGATCTGATTTGCCGTATTACCCGATGAAATCGGAATAACAGTTGCGCCGATTCTTGTTGCACCTCCGTGTGCACCGAGACCTCCTGTGAAAAGACCGTAACCGTAAGCAACCTGAACAAAATCTGTGTTATCAAGGCCGATTGCAGCCATCATACGTGCAACACAATCATCCCACTTGTCAAGGTCGTTACGTGTATAACCTACGACGATTTTCTTACCCGTTGTACCGCTTGAAGCGTGAACACGGACAATATTTTCCATCGGCTCCGCAAAGAGACCGTACGGATAATAATCTCTGAGATCCTGCTTATATGAAAACGGAAGCTTATGTAAATCTTCAATTCCATGAATATCCGAAGGTTTAAGTCCGAGCTCGTCCATTCTCTTTCTGAAAAGCTCAACTCGCTCGTACATTCTGTTAACCTGCCAACAAAGACGCTCTGACTGAAGCTTTTCAAGCTCTTCACGGGGCATGGTTTCAATTTCTTTTTGCCACATTGCCATTTTAAAATCACCTTTTCTTTGCTATAAAAATGCTTAGCAGGAGTGCAGACATACTGCACCCCTGTTAAATTTAGAACAAGCCTGAGATTACGCCGTTTTCGTCAACGTCGATTTTCTCAGCCGCCGGTACTCTCGGGAGACCCGGCATAGTCATAATATCACCTGTAAGCACAACAATGAAGCCTGCGCCTGCAGATACCTTGACATTTTTGATTGTTACTGTGAAGTTTTCAGGTGCGCCGAGCTTTGTCGGATCGTCTGAGAAACTGTACTGTGTCTTTGCAACACAGATAGGAAGATTATCAAATCCGAGCTCCTTGAGCGTTTCTATCTGCTTCTTTGCAGCAGGAAGAATGCTGATACCGTTACCGCCGTAAACTCGCTTAACGATAGCTTCAATTTTATCCTCGATTGAGCCGTTAAGCTCATATGAGAATGAGAAGTCATTTTCCTTTTCACAAAGTGCAACAACTTCCTTTGCAAGGTCTTCGCCGCCCTTGCCGCCTTCAGCCCATACGTTTGAAAGAACAACATTTACGCCGAGGTCCTTGCACTTATCGATAATAAATTCAATTTCCTTATCTGTGTCTGTCGGGAATCTGTTGACAGCGACAACACAAGGAAGCTTGTAGACGTTTGTGATGTTTGAAACATGACGGAGAAGATTCGGAACACCCTTTTCAAGTGCTTCAAGATTTTCTGTACCAAGCTCTGTCTTTGCAAGACCGCCGTGCATCTTAAGAGCGCGAACGGTAGCAACCATAACAACTGCAGAAGGCTTGAGGCCTGCATAACGGCACTTGATATCAAGGAACTTCTCCGCACCGAGGTCAGCACCGAAGCCTGCTTCTGTAACTGCATAATCGCCAAGGCGCATAGCCATTCTTGTTGCGATAACAGAGTTACAGCCGTGTGCGATATTTGCAAACGGTCCGCCGTGAACAAATGCCGGTGTACCTTCAAGAGTCTGAACAAGGTTCGGCTTAATAGCATCCTTTAGAAGAGCTGTCATAGCACCGACAGCCTTGAGGTCGCCTGCCGTTACGGGCTTACCGTCGTATGAATAGCCGACGATGATTCTGCCGAGTCTTTCCTTAAGGTCAGTTATTGAAGTTGCAAGGCAGAATACAGCCATAATTTCGGATGCAACGGTGATGTCGAATCCGTCCTCACGCGGAACACCGTTAACCTTGCCGCCGAGACCGTCAACAACGTTACGAAGCTGTCTGTCATTCATATCAACGCAACGCTTCCATGTAATGCGTCTTGTATCAATGCCGAGAGCATTACCCTGATGGATATGATTGTCAAGCATAGCTGCAAGGAGGTTATTTGCCGCACCGATTGCCTGGGAGTCACCTGGGAAACGAAGTCTGATATCTTCCATCGGAACAACCTGAGCATATCCGCCGCCTGCCGCACCGCCCTTGACACCGAAAACGGGGCCGAGTGACGGCTCACGAAGAGCAACCATTACGTTCTTGCCGATACGGCGAAGACCGTCGGCAAGACCGATTGTTGTTGTTGTTTTACCCTCACCTGCAGGTGTAGGGGTGATTGCTGTTACAAGGATGAGTTTGCCTTCCTTCTTCTCAGTTTCGTTAAGGAGAGCATAGTCAACCTTTGCCTTATATCTGCCGTACTGCTCGATATATTTATCGTCAATATTGGCTGTTTTTGCGATTTCAGTAATGGGTTTCATTTCGCACTGCTGTGCGATTTCAATGTCTGTAAGGTATCCCATTTTATTTTGCCTCTCTTATTTAAAGTATTTAACAGCAGAAGAGAACATCTTCATATCATATTCTCCGTAAACGTTCTTGTAAAGACCATAGCCTGTACGCTCTGAATGAGCCATCTTACCGAATACACGTCCGTCGGGTGAAGTGATGCCTTCGATAGCTGACATTGAGTTATTCGGATTGAAGTGAACGTCATCTGTTACATTGCCGTTGAGGTCAACATACTGAGTAGCAATCTGACCGTTTGCGGCAAGCTCCTTGATAAGCTCTTCGCTTGCAAGGAAGCGGCCTTCGCCGTGAGAAATCGGCACTGTGTAGATATCGCCTACCTCTGTACCTGCGAGCCACGGAGACTTGTTAGAAGCAATTCTTGTTCTTACCAATCTTGACTGGTGGCGCGCGATTGTATTGAATGTAAGAGTCGGGCAATTCTCGTCTGTGTCGATAATCTTACCGTAAGGTACAAGACCGAGCTTTATAAGAGCCTGGAAACCGTTACAGATACCGCACATAAGACCGTCACGGTTTTCAAGAAGGTCTGTTACGCCGTCCTTGATAGCTGCGTTTCTGAAGAATGCTGTGATGAACTTACCTGAACCGTCGGGCTCGTCACCGCCTGAGAATCCGCCCGGAATGAAGATCATCTGAGCTGACTTGATCTTCTCTGCAAAGTTATCAACGCTTCTTGCAATGCCGTCAGCCGAGAGGTTATTGATTACGATGATTTCAGCATCTGCACCTGCATCGCGCATAACCTTTGCTGTATCGAATTCACAGTTTGTGCCCGGGAATACAGGGATAAGAACCTTGGGCTGTGCAACCTTGATTGCAGGAGCCTTGCGCTCTGTTGCATTAAATGAGAATGTTTCGATTTCCTTGTTATCAGCAGGAATGTTGCAGCTGAATACGCTTTCAAGCTTATCCTCATAAATCTTGAGAATCTCATCTGCACAAAGCTTTTCTTCGCCGTATGCGAATGCTTTTTCCTCTGTAACGTAACCGATGAGTGTACCGATTTCTGTATCGTCGCTGAGCTCAAGAAGGAATGAACCGTAGCAATAGCCGAAGATATCTTCAAGGCTGAGTGCACCGTCAAATGCGAAGCCGAAGCCGTTACCGAATGCCATCTTCATAACAGCTTCCGCAACACCACCGAAAGTCGGAGTGTAAGCTGAAAGCACCTTGCCTGCTCTCATAAGCTCTACAACCTTATCAAAGAGAGCGAGAAGAGATTCTGTCTTCGGGAGTTTATTTTCATCATATTCAGGCTTAACAAGTACAACCTTGCTGCCTGCTTTTTTGAATTCGTTTGCGATGATGTTATCAACTTTTTCAGTTGTGATTGCAAAAGAAACAAGTGTCGGAGGAACATCAAGATGTTCGAAAGTACCGCTCATTGAGTCCTTGCCACCGATAGCTGCAACACCGAGGTTCTTCTGTGCCTCAAATGCACCGAGGAGAGCTGAAAGAGGCTTGCCCCAACGCTTTGCATCCTTATTGGGTCTTTCAAAGTATTCCTGGAATGTGAGGTAAACATCCTCGTACTTTGCGCCTGCAGCAACGAGCTTTGCAACTGATTCAACAACTGCAAGGTATGCACCGTGATACGGGCTCTTTTCTGTAATAAACGGGTTGTAGCCCCATGTCATAACTGAGCAATCGTTTGTGTGCTTTTTCTCAACAGATACCTTGTGTACCATTGCCTGAATCGGAGTAAGCTGATTCTTACCGCCGAAAGGCATAAGAACTGTACCTGCGCCGATTGTTGAGTCGAAACGCTCTGAAAGTCCTCTCTTTGAGCAGACATTGAGGTCATCTGCAAGAGCCTTGAAGCCTTCTGAGAAGTTATCAGCGATTTCTTTATCGTAGTTTTCTACACCTGCAGCTTCGATTGTAATATGCTTCTCAGCACCGTTTGAGTTAAGGAACTCACGGCTGATATCAACAATTGTGTTGCCGTTCCAGAACATTCTGAGTCTTGGTTCAGCCTTAACCTCTGCAACAACTGTTGCCTCAAGGTTTTCTTCGTTAGCAATCTTGAGGAATGCTTCAACATTTTCCTTTTCGATTACAACAGCCATTCTCTCCTGAGATTCACTGATTGCAAGCTCAGTACCGTCAAGACCGTCGTACTTCTTCGGAACTGCGTTGAGGTTGATTTCAAGACCGTCAGCAAGCTCACCGATAGCAACCGATACACCGCCCGCACCGAAGTCGTTACAACGCTTGATCATACGGCAAGCATCACCGTTACGGAACATACGCTGAAGCTTTCTTTCTTCGGGAGCATTACCCTTCTGAACCTCTGCACCACATGACTCAAGAGAATCAAGTGTATGTGACTTTGATGAACCTGTTGCACCGCCGCAACCGTCACGTCCTGTTCTGCCGCCGAGGAGGATAACGATATCGCCGTCCTCAGGACGCTCACGTCTTACATTCTCCTGCGGAGCTGCAGCAACAACTGCACCGATTTCCATACGCTTTGCAGCGTAGCCGTCGTGATAAAGCTCGTCAACCATACCTGTTGCAAGACCGATCTGGTTACCGTATGAAGAGTAACCTGCAGCAGCAGTTGTAACAATCTTTCTCTGCGGAAGCTTACCGTCCATTGTTTCGTTAACGGGCTTCAACGGGTCAGCAGCACCTGTTACACGCATTGCAGCGTAAACGTATGAACGGCCTGAAAGCGGGTCACGGATAGCACCGCCGATACAAGTAGCAGCACCGCCGAAGGGCTCGATTTCTGTCGGATGGTTGTGAGTTTCGTTCTTGAAGAGAAGGAGCCACGGCTCTTTTACGCCGTCAACTTCGATCTCGATTTTAACTGTACAAGCGTTGATTTCCTCAGACTCATCAAGCTTATCAAGCTTACCGATTTTCTTAAGATATTTAGCAGCAAGAGTGCCGATATCCATAAGATTCTGCGGCTTTGTTCTGCCGAGGAATTCACGTGTTTTAAGATAATCGTCATATGCAGCCTGAAGAAGCTCGTCTTCAAATGTTACCTTATCGATTGTTGTAAGGAATGTTGTATGACGGCAATGATCAGACCAATATGTATCGATCATTCTGATTTCTGTAATTGTCGGGTTACGGTTTTCACTCTTAAAATATGACTGGCAGAAAGCGATGTCGTCATTGTCCATAGCAAGACCGTAATCCTTAACAAAAGCTGCAAGACCGTCTTTGTCAAGGTCGTTGAAACCATCGAGAGTTTCAACAGTTGTGGGAATTTCATACTCAACCTTGAGAGTTTCAACCTTCTCAAGTGATGCTTCACGTGACTCAACGGGGTTGATTACGTATTTCTTAATCTCATCAAGTTCGTCAGCTGAAAGATTACCGTAAAGAAGGTAAACCTTTGCTGCACTTACCGTCGGACGCTCGCCCTTTGAGATAATCTGGATACACTGAGCAGCAGAGTCAGCTCTCTGGTCAAACTGACCCGGAAGAAACTCAACTGCAAAAACTGTTGCATCAGTCTGCGGAAGCTCGTCATAGATAATATCGAGCTGAGGCTCTGAGAAAACAGTTTTCTTTGAATAATTGAACAACTCTTCGTCGATGTTTTCAACGTCATAACGATTGAGAACACGGACTTCTTCGAGTGATTTTATCTGAAGAATGTGTCTGATATCGTAACGAAGGCTTCTTGCCTCGTTATCAAGACCCTTTTTCTTTTCAACATAGATGCGATATACCATTTATTAAACCTCCGCATTCAAAGCCTTACGGCCGATATCTCTTCGGCAGAAGCCGTTTTCAAAACCAACCTTATCGGTAAGTTCATATGCATTTTTAATTGCTGTTTCAAGGTTTTCCGCAACTGCTGTTACGCCGAGCACTCTTCCGCCTGCGCTGAGAAGCTTTCCGTCTTCGAGCTTTGCTCCTGCTACGAAAATCTCACTTTCTGCATCTGTTTCGGGAAGTGTGAGCAGAAATCCGCTTTGATACTTAACGGGATAACCCTTTGAAGCAAGAATTACGCAACAAGCTGATTTATTGCTGAATTTAACCTCTGTTTTATCAAGCTCGCCTCTTGCAGTAGCCTTCATAACCGTGAAAAGGTCACTTTCAAGAAGAGGAAGAACAACCTGAGTTTCGGGATCGCCGAAACGGCAGTTGTATTCGATAACCTTCGGGCCATCAGGAGTAATCATAAGGCCGAAGTAAAGGCATCCTCTGAATTCCCTGCCCTCTGCCTTCATTGCACGGATTGTCGGAAGGAAAATCTTTTCCATACATTCCTCTGCAATCTTATCTGTATAGTAGGGATTAGGAGCAACTGTACCCATACCGCCTGTGTTGAGGCCTTCGTCGTTGTCAAAAGCTCTCTTATGGTCCATTGAAGAAATCATCGGTTTTACAACGTTACCGTCTGTAAATGCAAGAACCGAAACTTCGGGACCTGTGAGGAATTCTTCAACAACAACGTTGCTTCCGCTGTCGCCGAACACCTTATCTTCCATCATAGAGTAAATCGCATCCTCAGCCTCGTCACGAGTCTGAGCGATAATAACACCCTTACCAAGAGCAAGACCGTCAGCCTTGATAACCGTAGGAATCGGAGCTGTTTTGATGTACTTAAGAGCATCCTCCATATTAGTGAATACTTCGTACTTCGCAGTCGGGATATTATACTTCTTCATAAGATTTTTTGAGAAAACCTTACTGCCTTCAATTATAGCAGCATTTGCCTTGGGGCCGAAGCATTCAATGCCTGCTTCATTAAGTGCATCAACTGCACCGAGCACCAACGGATCGTCAGGAGCAACGACAGCAAAATCAATTGCATTTTCTGTTGCAAACTTAACAAGACCGTCAATATCCTTTGCACCTACGTTTACGCAGGTTGCATCTTCTGCCATACCGCCGTTTCCGGGAAGTGCAAAGATTTCGTCGATTTCATTGCTTAATTTAAGCTTTTTTATAATAGCATGTTCACGACCGCCTGAGCCGACAACCATTACTTTCATTGTGATTTCTCCTTTTCAGCCGGGATAGTCATTAATAAATCGGGAATTTAGCACAAAGCTCTGTTACTTCCTTTGTAACCTGCTCTTTGCTGCCCTCAAAGTCTGTAGCAATCTTCTTGATCCAACCTGCAATAAGAAGCATTTCTTCTTCCTTGAAGCCTCTTGATGTTACAGCCGGTGTACCGATACGAAGACCGCTTGTTACAAACGGGCTCTGTGTTTCGTTAGGAACTGTGTTTTTATTAACAGTGATGTGAACCTCGTCAAGACGGTGCTCCATCTCTTTACCTGTAATATCAAAAGCACGAAGATCAACGAGCATAAGGTGATTATCTGTACCGTCTGAAACGATTTTGAAGCCTTCCTTTTTAAGTGCATCGCAGAGAACGGCTGCATTTTTAACAACCTGCTGCTGATATGCTTTAAACTCGTCTGTCATTGCTTCGCCGAATGCAACAGCCTTTGCTGCGATGATGTGCATAAGCGGTCCGCCCTGAGTTCCGGGGAAAACAGCCTTGTCGATTGCCTTTGCATATTCTTCTTTACAAAGGATAAGACCACCTCTCGGACCTCTGAGAGTTTTGTGAGTTGTTGAAGTAACAACGTCTGAATACGGAACCGGGTTGGGATGAAGCCCTGCAGCAACAAGACCTGCGATATGAGCCATATCAACCATAAGGTATGCGCCGACTTCATCACAGATTTCACGGCACTTCTTATAATCAATAATTCTTGAATATGCGCTTGCACCTACAACAATCATCTTCGGCTTGCATTCGAGTGCAATACGGCGCATCTCTTCATAATCGATTACTTCTGTTTCTGAATCAACACCGTAAGGTACGATATTGTAATACTTACCTGAAATGTTTGCGGGTGAACCGTGTGAGAGATGTCCGCCCTCTGAAAGGTTCATACCCATAACTGTGTCGCCCGGTTTAACGAGTGCAAAGAATGTTGCAAGGTTTGCATTTGCACCGCTGTGAGGCTGGACGTTTGCGTGTTCCGCACCGAAAATTTTCTTTGCTCTTTCGCGCGCAATTTCCTCTACCTTGTCAACGCAGTAGCATCCGCCGTAATATCTCTTTGAGGGATAACCTTCTGCGTATTTGTTTGTAAGGACACCGCCTGCTGCAAGCAAAACTGCCTTTGAAACGATATTTTCGGAAGCGATGAGCTCAATATTATGACGCTGACGCTCAAGCTCTTCACTGCAGGCACCTGCAACCTCGGGATCAAAATTTATAAGTTCTTCAAAAAAATTCATCTTAAACCTCTGATTTATAAATTAATGGTGGAAAAGTCTCATACCTGTGAATGCCATTGTGATACCGTACTTGTCACAGCACTCGATAACGATGTCATCACGGATTGAGCCGCCCGGCTCTGCGATGTATGAAACGCCACTCTTCTTAGCTCTTTCAATGTTGTCGCTGAACGGGAAGAATGCATCTGAGCCTACCGAAACGCCTGTGATTGTTGCAAGGTAAGCTGCCTGCTCCTCATCTGTGAACGGTTCGGGCTGACGTGTGAAATATTTCTGCCAGTTGCCGTCTGCGCAAACGTCTTCTTCGTTTTTATTGATGTAACCGTCGATTACGTTGTCACGGTTCGGTCTTGAAACATCATCTCTGAAAGGAAGGTTAAGAACCTTATCACTCTGGCGAAGGTGCCAGATATCTGCCTTATTACCTGCAAGACGTGTGCAGTGAATTCTTGACTGCTGACCTGCGCCAACACCGATTGCCTGACCGTCCTTTGCATAGCAGACTGAGTTTGACTGTGTATACTTAAGAGTAATAAGAGCGATGATAAGGTCACGCTTTGCCTCTTCAGGGAACTCCTTGTTAGCAGTAACAACGTTCTGAAGCTGTGACTCGTCGATTTTATAATCGTTTCTGCCCTGCTCGAAAGTGATGCCGTAAACAGTCTTCTGCTCGATCGGCTGCGGAACATAGTCAGGGTCAATCTTTACGATATTGTAGTTACCGTTTCTCTTTGTCTTGAGAATTTCAAGTGCTTCGTCTGTATAACCCGGAGCAATAACGCCGTCTGAAACCTCACGCTTGATGATTGTTGCTGTTGTCTTGTCGCAAACGTCAGAAAGTGCAATCCAGTCACCGAAAGATGACATACGGTCTGTACCTCTTGCTCTTGCATATGCACAAGCAAGCGGAGATTCGTCAAGACCTTCAATATCATCCACGAAGCAAGCCTTCTTAAGCTTCTCGGGAAGCGGATTGCCGACTGCGGCACAAGTCGGGCTTACGTGCTTGAATGATGCTGCTGCGGGCATACCGAGAGCTTCTTTGAGCTCCTTTACAAGCTGCCATGAGTTAAAAGCATCAAGGAAATTGATAAAACCGGGTCTGCCTGCAAGAATTTCGATCGGAAGATCTGTTCCGTCGTTCATAAAGATCTTTGCGGGCTTCTGGTTGGGGTTACAACCGTATTTAAGTTCAAATTCTTTCATTTTCGTACACCTACCTGTAATTATTTGTTTTTGTTGATAAGACGGTTCTCTTCTGCACCTGTTTCAAGGTCGATGTAACGAACGTAAAGAGAAATCTTATTATCTTCGTTAAGGTTTGTCCAAAGTGTGTTTGTAAATTCATCGATATCGTCGGGAATCATAACTCTTTCAGGCTCACCCTGGAATGTCGGGATCGGATTACCGTCGCAGACATATGTGTGGATAAAATGACCGAGACCTGCCTTTGAGGGATACATAAAGAGGTAACGTGCACAGTCTGAACCCTCTTCGTCAAGGCTCTTGAGGATGCTCATTTCGTACTTGAAATCGTTGTTTTCGAACTTGAGCATACCGCTGATTCTCGGTGTGAAGTTCGGTGCATCAGGTTCAAACTCACGTGTTTTGAGTGCGCCGTTGAAGCACTTGCCTTCTTTGATGAATTCGTAAATTGTATCTGTCTGATCACCGTTTGTTACGATGAGCTTATTTTCGTGCTTTCTGATAGCGGCATAGATGATAAGTGAAGGATCTTCAACCTTTGAAGCATCAAACGGCTCTGTAAAAACTGCTCCGTCTTTCTCTGAGAAAATACGGTTACGGCTGTTTTCACTTCTGCCCATAATGAAATAAGCAGCAACTGCCTTCTTAGCATCTGCAGTTTTACCGATTACGATACCTCTGCCTACATATGAATTATCGCGGATGAGTTCGCCGATGTCATTAACCTTGTATATGTTCATAATCTTCACCTTTTTCCTTAATTTCTTTTGATACTAATTCTGCCGCTTCAGGCAGGATGTTCCATTCTGCTTCCTGCATAACTCGTTTCTGCAGGGTTTCTGGAGTGTCCTGAGGCTCGATGTAAACTGCTCTTTGGAGAATAATCTGTCCGCCGTCGGGAATTTCGTTTACAAAATGCACCGTTGCCCCTGTAACCTTGACACCGTAAGCAAGAGCTGCTTCGTGAACTCTGAGGCCGTAAAAGCCTTCACCGCAGAAGGACGGAATCAACGACGGATGAACGTTGATGATTCGCTTCGGATAGCTTGAAGTAAAGCTCTCGGTAAGAATACACATAAAACCTGCGAGAATGATGAGTTCAATTCCGTTTTCTTTGAGAACCGATTTAACATCTGCTTCAAAAGCTTCTCTTGTTGAGTATTCCTTATTGTTGATAACTGCGGTTTTAATTCCTGCGTTTTCAGCACGTGTCAAAGCGTAAGCTCCCGGCTTATTGGAGATTACAAGCTCAATTTTACCGCTTTTTATAATGCCGCTTTTTTCGGCATCAATCAAAGCCTGAAGGTTTGTGCCGCCGCCCGAAACAAGGACGGCAATTTTTGTCGGAGCAGTATTCATAGCCTCTCCCCCATTATTCAATGATAATCTTCTCGTCACCTGCAACGATTTCGCCGATTACATAAGCGTCCTCGCCGTTTGCCTTGAGAATTTCAAGCGCCTTGTCTGCATCTTCCTTAGCAACAACAACACTCATACCGACACCCATATTGTATGTGTTGAACATATCACGCTCAGGAATGTTACCTGTCTTTGCGATGAGGTCGAAAATCGGAAGAATACGGATTGAAGCCTTGTCAATCTTTGCGCTGAAGCCGTCGGGAAGACTTCTTGGAATATTCTCGTAGAAGCCACCGCCTGTGATATGAGAAACTGACTTAACAGTAACTTCTTCAAACAAAGCAAGCATCGGCTTTACATAAATCTTTGTAGGAGTAAGGAGTGTTTCGCCGAGTGACTTGCCACCAAGCTCCTCAAGAGGAGTTTTGATATCTGCATTTTCAATATCGAAAACTTTTCTTACAAGTGAGAAACCGTTTGAATGAACACCTGATGAGGGAAGAGCGATGATAACGTCGCCCTCTTTAACAAGCTTATTATTGACAATCTTATCTTTGTCAACAACACCTACCGAGAAGCCTGCCATATCGTATTCATCAATGGGATAGAAGCCGGGCATTTCTGCTGTTTCGCCACCGATGAGAGCTGAACCTGACTGAACGCAGCCTTCTGCAACACCTGCAACGATATCTGCGATTTTCTCCGGGAAGTTCTTTCCGCAAGCAATATAGTCAAGGAAGAATAACGGCTTTGCACCGCAGCAGATAACATCGTTAACGCACATTGCAACACAGTCAATACCTACCGTGTCGTGCTTGTCCATAAGGAAAGCCATCTTGAGCTTTGTGCCGACGCCGTCTGTACCGCTTACAAGTACGGGTTTTGAGATACCCGTAAGGTCAAGCTCAAAAAGACCGCCGAAACCACCGATATCCGATGAAACTGCATTTGTCATTGTTCTTGCGATATGAGCTTTCATAAGCTCAACTGCTTTGTAACCTGCTGTAATATCAACGCCCGCTGCTGCGTAGCTGTCTGATTTAGAGTTTGTATGCATAATTCTTATTCCTTTCCGTTCCAACAATATGTGCAAAGGTCGCATTCATCAAGTCCGATTGCTTCAATGAGACCTTCAAGTGACTGAAATTCGAGTGATGAGAAGTGGAACTTCTCGCAGATTTTCTGACGAAGCATCTTTCCGCGTTCTGTTGAAGAATCGCTGTACTCGTTAAGATACTTTTCGCCTTCCTCGCCTTCAAGCTCCATAATGGTGCTTCTTGTTATAAGGTCAAGGTCGCTTGTGTTACGTGAGAAGTTAAGGTACTTACAACCGTACATAATCGGCGGACAGGCTGAACGCATATGGACCGCCTTTGCGCCGTTTGAATAAAGGAATTCAACGGTTTCGCGAAGCTGAGTACCTCTTACGATTGAGTCATCAACAAAGAGAAGGCTCTTATCGTGAATGAGCTCGCATACGGGAACCTGCTTCATTTTTGCAACCTTTTTTCTGTCGCTCTGCTTGCTTGACATAAAGCTTCTCGGCCATGTCGGAGTGTATTTGATAAAAGGTCTTGAGAATGGGATACGGCTCTTATTTGCGTAACCTATCGCGTGAGGTGTTCCCGAATCCGGCACACCGCTTACGTAGTCAACGCCTTCTGCGTTGCCGACTTCCATATCGTGCTCTGCAAGAATCTCGCCGTTACGGTAACGCATAACCTCAACGTTGACACCTTCATAAGTTGACGGTGAATAGCCGTAGTATGACCAGAGGAATGCGCATATACGTTTTTTCTTACCCGGAACAGCAAGCTGCTTGAGTGAATCGCAGGTAAACTCTACGATTTCGCCGGGACCGAGTTCCTTTTCGTCGTCATATCCGAGCTTCTGATATGCGAAGGATTCAAACGAAACACAGTAGCCGTTATCGCTCTTTCCGACAAGTACGGGGATTCTTCCGAGTTTGTCACGTGCTGCTATAATTGCGCCGTCATTCTTGAGAATGAGGATTGATGCCGTTCCGTCAATTACTTCCTGCGCAAAATGGATACCTGCAACAAAGTCGCTCTTCTGATTAATAAGTGCTGCAACAAGCTCGGTTGAGTTAACCTTACCGCCTGTCATTGCATTGAACTGACCACCGCTGAAATCCAAGTATTGTTTTATAAGTGCGTCAGCATTGTTTATTACACCGACAATGCAGATTGCATATGTGCCGAGATTTGAACGTACAAGAAGCGGCTGCGGGTCAGAATCGCTGATACATCCGATTGCTGATTTGCCCTTCATTTCATCGAATACCTTTTCGAACTTCGTTCTGAACGGTGAGTTTTCGATGTTATGAATATCTCTCTGCAAGCCGATTTCTTCGTCATACGCCGCCATACCGCCGCGTCGTGTTCCGAGATGTGAATGGTAGTCTGTGCCGAAGAATACGTCGTAGACTGCATCTTCCTTACAAGCTGCCCCAAAAAAGCCTCCCATTTTAATTACCTCCTATCGCTGTCGGAATCCGTCCGCAAGGATTTTTGCGGAAACGGAGCTGTGGTTTTATTTATTGAATCTTTTCTCGATTTCTGCATTCTTTTTAAGAACATTTTCTGATGCTGATTTTCTCTGTGCGTCAAGCTTTGCCGCAACTTCCTCATCGCTTACAGAAAGAATCTGAAGAGCAAGGAGTGCTGCATTTGCCGCACCGTCGATTGCTACTGTTGCAACAGGGATACCTGCAGGCATCTGCACTGTTGAAAGAAGAGCATCAAGACCGTCAAGTGTTGAAGCCTTTACCGGAATTCCGATAACCGGAAGAGTTGTGTTTGCGGCGATTGCACCTGCGAGGTGTGCTGCCTTACCTGCTGCTGCGATGATGGCACCGAAGCCGTTTGCGCGTGCGTTTGCAGAAAACTCCTTTGCTTCAACAGGTGTTCTGTGTGCTGAAAATACGTGCACCTCATAAGGAACACCAAACTCATCAAGAGTTGTCATTGCTTTTTCAACTACGGGCAAATCGCTGTCGCTACCCATAATAATTCCGATTTTTTTCATAATTAAATCCTCCAAAAAAGTATATGGACAGTCCTATATTATCAACAGGACTGCCCAGACGGTCGGCTGTAAAATTCCTTTTGCTCCCCTGTGGTTTTCCACAATTCCGTCAGTCACAAAAGGGCTTAAAATATTATGGATTTATTATACCAAAAACCGCCGTCAAGGTCAACTTAATCAAGTGTAAAAGTTTGTCCTTTGTTTTCGCTTCTGTCTATCAAATTTATACAAATTACTCTGCCTTTGTTTCGCAATAAATGCATCTGTAAACCGCTTTTTCGCCGTTTGATGTCTTTTTGAAAATATGCGGCAATTCCTGCTCAACCGAAGTAATGCAACGCGGGTTTTTGCATTTGATAACATTAGTAAGCTTTTCAGGCAATGAAACCTTTCTTTTTTCAACAAGAATACTGTCCTTGATTATGTCAACAGTAACTCCGGGATCAACATAGCCGAGAAGATCAACGTCAACATTGATGTCGGCATCAACCTTGATTATGTCCTTTTTGCCCATTTTATTGCTGTGTACGTTTTTGATGATAGCAACCGAGCAATCAAGCTCGTCAAGGTTAAGAAGATTATAAATCTGCATACCCTTGCCTGCCGCTATATGGTCAATAACAATTCCGTTTCTGATTGAATCTATGTTCATTTATTTTACCTCCAGAAGCTTAAGTATCAAAGCCATTCTCATATACTTGCCGTTAAGCACCTGCTTAAAGTAACAAGCTCTGGGATCATCGTCAACAGCAACGCTGATTTCGTTGACTCTTGGTAGCGGATGCATAACGCAAAGATCCTTCTTTGCAGTTTCAAGCTTTTCGGGAGTGAGAATATAGCTGTCCTTAAGGCGAAGATAATCCTCTTCGTTGAAAAAGCGCTCTCGCTGAACACGCGTCATATAAAGAATATCAAGCTCGGGCATTACCGATTCAAGATCGGTTGTCTGCACATATTCAAGATTATTCTTCTGAATAATATCCTTCTTTACGTAGCTGGGCAACTTAAGCTCTTCGGGAGAGATAAGCACAAACTTCACGTTCTTGTATCTTGAAAGAGCGCTGATGAGAGAATGTACTGTTCTGCCGAACTTGAGGTCGCCGCAGAAGCCGACAGTGATATCGTTGAATCTGCCCTTTTCGCGGCTGATTGTAAGAAGGTCGGCAAGCGTCTGTGTCGGGTGGTTATGTCCGCCGTCACCTGCATTGATAACAGGAACAGTTGCGTTCATTGAAGCAACAAGCGGTGCACCCTCTTTCGGGTGACGCATTGCGATAATATCAGCGTAACAGGAAATTGTCTTCGCTGTATCTGCAACACTTTCGCCCTTTGCAGCTGAGCTTGACTTCGCGTCAGACATACTGAGAACATTACCGCCGAGCTCGTACATTGCCGCTTCAAAGCTGAGTCTTGTTCTTGTTGAAGGCTCGAAGAAAAGAGTTGCAAGTTTTTTACCTGCGCACTTATGCGCATACTTTTCGGGGTTTGCAATAATATCGTTAGCACAGGCAACAAGCTCGTCGAGCTCTTCAACAGAGAGATCGAGAATATCAATTACACTTCTCATTATTTTACTCCTCCGATCCAGCTTTCGTCGGACGGGTTGTTTCTGAATGCGATAAGTCTCTGAATATCTTCTGTTGCGATATAGCCTTCTTCAGCAGCTACTTCTGCGATTACATCGAAGTTTGTAAGGCTGTAGTTGATAACATTTGCTTCCTCAAGACGAACAAGGCCTTTCTTCATACCGTATGTGAAGATTGAAACGATGCCGAGAACATCTGCACCTGCTTCACGAAGAACATTTACAACCTCGATAACACTGCCGCCTGTTGAGATAAGGTCTTCAACAACAACAACCTTCTGACCGGGAAGAAGCTTACCTTCAATCTGGTTCCGTCTGCCGTGGTCCTTATTGCCTGAGCGTACATAACCCATCGGCAAACCAAGTATATGAGCTGTGATAGCTGCGTGAGCAATACCTGCAGTTGATGTACCCATAAGTACTTCTGCTTCGGGATACTTCTCCTTGATAAGTGTTGCAAGACCGTTTTCAACGTCTGTTCTTACTTCGGGTGCTGTGAGTGTAAGTCTGTTGTCGCAGTAAACGGGGCTCTTGATTCCGCTTGCCCATGTAAACGGCTCTTCAGGACGGAAGAAAACCGCCTTAATCTTAAGTAAATCCTTTGCAATAAGCTTCTCCATAGTTTTAATCTCCTTTATATAAATTCTAATTACAATCTCAATCTACAAATTCAGCAACACATCTGTTATATGCTGCTACGGGATCCTCTGCCGCTGTGATAGGTCTGCCGACTACGATATAGTCAGAACCGATTTTCTTAGCCTCAGCAGGAGTCATAACTCTTACCTGGTCGCCGATGTCGCCGTCTGCAAATCTTACGCCCGGTGTAACTGTTACGAAATCATTTCCGCATGTTTCGTGTACCTTGCCTGCCTCAAGAGGTGAACAGACAACACCGTCAAGACCTGCAAGCTTAGCATTGTGCGCATAATGCATAACAACCTTGTCGATAGGCTCGTTGATAAGAAGGTCGTTCTTCATTCTTTCTTCGCTTGTTGAAGTAAGCTGAGTTACGGCAATAAGAATCGGTCTTGTGCCGTCGGGACGTGTAAGACCCTCAAGTGCAGCTTCCATCATCGCAATTGTTCCGCCTGCGTGGAGGTTTGTCATATCAACATCAAGACCTGAAAGAACAGCCATTGATTTTTTTACTGTGTTCGGAATGTCGTGAAGCTTGAGGTCAAGGAAAATTTTGTGTCCTCTTGCCTTGATTTCCTTAACAATCTGCGGACCCTCAGCATAGAAAAGCTCCATACCGATCTTCACAAAAGGCTTTCTGCCTTCACCGTTGAACTTATCAAGAAAGTTCATTACATCTGCCTTTGACGAAAAGTCACAAGCTACAATTACATCCTTACCCATTAGTGTGCTCCTCCTATTATATCGCTTAATTTTTCTATTGAATACTTTTCCATTACTGCCGGGAGATTGTTTACAATATCTCTTGCCGCAAACGGGTCAATGAGGTTTGCCGCACCGACTTCAACCGCTGTTGCACCTGCGAGCATAAGCTCGATTACATCCTCGGCACTTGAAACACCGCCCATTCCGACAATCGGAATATTTACCGCTTCATATACCTGATAAATCATTCTGACTGCAACGGGCTTGATTGCGGGACCCGAAAAACCGCCCATTTTATTAGCAATTACAGGTTTCTTCGTTTTAAGGTCAATCTTCATACCGAGCATTGTGTTAATCATACTGATACCGTCAGCGCCTGCTTCTTCACAAGCCTTTGCGATTGAAACGATATCCGTAACATTCGGTGAAAGCTTGATAATGACAGGCTTTGTTGTTACAGCCTTAACAGCCTTTGTAACCTCAGCCGCAGCTTCTGCTGATGTACCGAAAGCCATACCTCCGCCATGTACGTTCGGACAGGAAACATTGACTTCAAGCCAGCCGACCTGCTCCTCTTTGTCAAGCTTTTCACAGGTATAAACATAATCCTCAACCGAGAAACCGCTGACATTTGCCATAACAGGCTTATTGAAGCAAGCCTTGAGCTTAGGAAGCTCATTGGAGATAACTGCATCAACACCCGGATTCTGAAGTCCGACGGCATTGATCATTCCCCTGTCGCACTCGGCAATTCTCGGAGTAGGATTTCCGAAGCGTGCATCCTTTGTTGTTCCCTTGAACGAGAATGTACCGAGGCAGTTTATATCATAAAGCTCTGCAAACTCATAACCAAAACCGAATGTACCGCTTGCCGGGATTATCGGATTATCAAGAGTTATTCCGCAAAGCTCAACTTTTGTGTTTACCATATAATTTCCTCCCTTTCAAGCACGGGACCGTCCTTACAGATTCGTTTGTTGCCGTATTTTGTCTTGCATGAGCAACCCATACAAGCACCGAAACCGCAACCCATTCTTTCTTCAAAGCTGTACTGACCGCTTGTTACTGCAGTTGCCTCGATAGCCTTGAACATCGGCATCGGTCCGCAGGTGAAGAAATATGAATAATCAAGATCTTTGAGAACATCCGTAACGAAGCCCTTTTTGCCGTAGCTGCCGTCAACGGTTGTTATATAAACTTCTGCTCCGAGAGCCTTGAATTCATCTTCGAAGAAGATTTCTTCTTCCTTGTTGAAGCCGAGGATAACTTTTACATTCTTACCCTCTTCAATAAGCTTTTTACAAAGATTATACATCGGCGGAACACCTACACCGCCGCCGATAAGCACGGGATTCGCACCGCTTTTTGAGAGGTTATATCCGTTGCCGAGACCGACCAGAACATCGAGATTTGTTCCGCACCCAAGCTTTGACATAACTTCTGTTCCCTCACCGACAACCTTATAGATGATTGTGAGTGTGTTTTCATCGTAGTCACAAACTGAAATCGGTCTTCTTAAATAAAAGCCGTCAAGCTTGATATTTACAAACTGACCTGAAGCCGTTATGGCGGAAACATCACCTTCAAGCTTCATAAGCCAGACATCTTTTGCAATTTTTTTGTTTTCAGTAATCTTCAAAAATACCTGTTTCATCTTTTACTCCTCATATGCTACTTCACCGTCAGCAATTGTCATAATGCACTTTGCATTCAATTCGACACCTTCAAACGGCGTACTTCTTCCCTTTGATAAAAACTCTTCAGGATTGACTGTGTATTTTTCATTAAGGTCAAAGACCGTAAGATTTGCTTTTTCGCCTTCCCTGATACCGTTGGCAAATCCGAAACGTTTGCACGGATTCACGCTCATTATTTCAACAAGCTTTTCAAGCGACATTAGACCTGTTTTCACAAAGTTTGTATACATAACGGAAAATGCTGTTTCGATTCCGACAACACCCATCATGCTGTCCTTCAGACCTTTGTTCTTTTCTTCTGCAGAGTGCGGTGCGTGGTCGGTTGCAATCATATCAATTGTTCCGTCAAGCACACCCTCAACAAGAGCTTTTCTGTCCTCTTCGCTTCGAAGAGGCGGATTCATCTTGAAACGTGCATTTTCCTGCAGATCCTTATCCGAAAGAACAAGGTAATGCGGTCCTGTTTCGCAGGTTACATCAACACCTCTTGCTTTTGCCTTTCGGATAATATCAACACTTTCCTTCGTTGAAATATGGCACACATGGTAACTGCAGCCTGTTTCTTCTACGAGCTTCAGATCTCTTGCAATCGGACCGTACTCACTCTCGGAGCAGATGCCTTTATGCCCGTGTGCTTTCGCATATTCGCCGTCGTGGATGTAGCCGCCGTGAAGAAGACTGTTATCCTCACAATGGGCAACTATCATTTTGCCGAGTGACTTTGCTTTAAGCATAGCCTTGCGCATAAGCTCTTCACTCTGAACTCCCCTGCCATCGTCCGAAAAGCCTGCAACATAAGGCGCCATAGCCTCCATATCCGAGAGGATTTCTCCCTTTTCACCAACAGTAATTGTACCGTACGGACGGACATCAATCACCGCATCTTTTTCAATAAGCTCAAGCTGAACCTTAAGGTTTTCAAGACCGTCGGGTGTGGGATTGAGATTCGGCATTGAACAGACAAGAGTGTATCCTCCGTGAGCGCAAGCCTTTGTACCGGTTTCAATCGTTTCTTTATGAGAAAAACCCGGTTCTCGCAAATGCACGTGAACATCTGCAAGCCCGGGTAAAATATACATATTTTCGCAGTCAATTATTTTTGCAGGCAATGAGCCGATACACTCGGAAACAGCGGCAATACGGCCAGAAGAAACAAGTACATCCTGCTTTTCAAATCTGCCGTCGGTGTAAACTTTTCCGCCTTTAAGAATGTAGTCCATAACCTGCTCCTTCCGTCGTTTAAAAAGCGACAACGTAAAGTTTTCATATCAACGAAAATTTTATCATATTAAGGGGTTTTTGTCAACGAAAAGCGACCTATAAAAACATAAATAAAAACCGAAAAATCAGACGTAATTTTGTGAATAAAGACGCATTTCGTTCCACAACAAAAGTAATCCGGCATCGCTTTCACGATGCCGGATTTAATTTAATTAGTCAAGAGGGAGAAAATCCCAGAAATCTGCGAAGCCCTTCTTGCCGAAAATCTTAAGAAGAACATCTGATACAACGCCGAGAACAAGCTCAACAGCGTCCATTGTCGGGTCTTCAACCTCGGGCTGATATCTGTCTTCCCAGATACTGTACTTAACGTTGAGTTCGATAAGAAGATCCTTGAGAGCAAAGATGATTTCATCGTCTGCATCACGGTCGTTGATAGTGCATGCCATCATAGCTTCTGCTTCTGCAACTGCCTTATCAAGCTTTGCAGCATCTGCCGGTTCAAGAGCTGAACGGTCGATTGTTGCTGCATCGGGAAGATAATCCCTTGTAAGTCTTCTTACAAATCTTGATTCGTTGAACTGCGGGTATGTATCCTCACAGTCTGCAACTGAATGAATATTACCGAGAGCGATTTCAAAAGCAAGGCTCAAAGCTGTGTTATTGTCTGTAAGCTCGTGCTTCTGACCCTCGAAGTACCATGATGTATCCTCGAAATAGCATGTTGAAGCGTCGATTGAACCGTCGGGTGAAACGTTATGTGCAGGATCTGCAATGTAAGCATCGTCAAACTTCTGACCCGCAGGAACGAATGATGTACCCGGTGCTGTTGAAGAAATCTGAATAATTTCGTCTGAGTTTGTTGTGTCGTATGTTTCAAAGAACTTGAAGAAACCGTAGTCCTCATCACCGAAAGCAAGGTTGTAACCGCTGATGAAATAGAACTCTGTGCCGTATGTATTCTTCTGATACATAAGTCTTTCTTCAAGGTTAGCCTGAGCTTCAGCATATCTTGCTGTCTGAGCCTTTACCTCTGCCATATCTTCGCCCTGAAGAAACTTCTCTGCAACTTCTTCGTATCTGCCTGACGGACAGAGTGAAATAAATGAAGTGTTTGTGAGGAAAAGAGTCTTTACAAGTGACTCAACGATATCATCAAGAATGTTTCTGAGCTCCTGCTTCGGAAGAATTCTTGCTGCGATGTTGATGATTGAACCAACGTAAGGATCTACGAATCCAAGCTCGCCGAGAAGGTTTGTGTAAACCATTGCCGGTGCATTGTCGTCGAAATCACCAAGCATAAGGTCAGCAAAAACATCACTGCCGTCCCATGCGCCAACGATGCTGATAACTTTTGCAACTCTGCCTGCATCTGGATACTGATTGAGGTAGTTGTTAACAACGCTTGCGCCCATACTCATAGGAACAAGGATAACCTTTGAAGCACCTGTCTGCTTGAGAACAACGTTTTCGATGAAGTTATTAAGACCTACAGCGTTCTGGTCAGCATTTGAGAAAACAGGATAGTTATAGCAATATACGTTCTCTTCACCGATTTTTTCGAGAAGGAAATCGCAGGGAATTCTGTCGTCAAAGATGCCTCTTGCTTCCTCATCATATTCAGAAACAGGATACTCATAAAGCGGAGTTACAACGTTGTTGATCGGATCACCGTTTTCATCGCTGAGGTGATCTGAGAATAAAACTTTGAGAACGTTTTCAATGCTTGAATTAGCGATAACGTCTCTCTGAAGACCGATTGACATTACAAACTCTGCTACAAATTTGATAAGGTTAATCCAGTCTCCCAAGCCGAAGCTTGCAAAATCTGTGTTAACGTGAAGAAGATTCCAGTCTGCTACCACGTTACCTTCGTCATCATACTTATAAGTCTGTGACTGGCCGATACCGGGAACAAAGACAACAGGAACTACTTCTTCCTTTGCCGAAACGGTAAATGCTGCTGTCATAGCAGAAAATGCCATAACAACACAAAGAAGAACTGCTAACAATTTCTTTGTAATTTTCATATTTTTGACCTCCATAGCCATTATTACTAAATGATTGTATCAAAAAAAACAAATAAAATCAATATACAAAAAGAAAATTATGCAATTAATATATCCCGGAGTTCTTTAAGGTTGCTGATTTGATACGTAGGCTGTATTTCTGACGAAGTCTTTTCACTTATCCAACAGCTGTCGATACCGTAATTGACAGCTCCCGTGATATCTGAACTGAGTGAATCCCCTATCACCAGACATTTTGATTTGTCTTTTTCGGGAATGTGAGCAAAAACGTAGTCAAAATATTCTTTTTTCGGTTTATCAAAACCGACTTCCTCGGAAATAAAAACACCGTCAAAATACTGCATAAGCGGTAAATCCGTAAGCCTGCCCTGTTGAACAATTTTCGCACCGTTTGTAATAATATACATAGAATATTTCTTTTTAAGCTCACGGCAGATATCCTCTGCACCGTCAATAACAAACCTACCCTGTGAAAGAAAGTACATATAATCCGCGTTTGCCTGAGCACCGTCAGCATCAACACCGAGAGCCTTGAAATAATCTGGGAATCGCGTCGCAAAAAGCTCTTTACGCGTAATTTCTCCCTTTTCTAGTGCTTTCCACTTTGATTGGTTTGTCACAGAATACAATCTTTTATTTTTCTCGGTTGCAGGTAACGAATACTTTAAAAGCAATTTTTCAATTGCGTTTTCTTCAGCCTTTTTAAAATCCATTAATGTATCGTCAAGGTCAAAAAGAAGAGTTGTATACTTCATAAGCTACCTCCAAAGAAAAAAGGGCTGTTGCCAGCCCTTTTGAAATAATTAAAGCTTGATTCTCGGGAAGTCGTCTTCCTTAGCACCCATAACACGAGCGAGCTGAGTTGAAACTTCACAGTTCTTGTAAGCCTTACCGTCAATGAAGCCTGCATCTGTTGCAGAAACGAAAACAGGAACATTTACACCTGTGTGGCTACCTGATGTGTAGTAATACTCATCCTTTTCAGCGTTATATGTAATACCGCCTGTTTCGTGGTCAGCAGTAACAACAACAAGTGTTTCGCCGTCCTTTGCAGCGTAGTCAAGAGCTACCTCGATAGCCTTATCAAACTCCATTGTATGCTTTGTTGAGCCTTCGAAGTTGTTATCGTGTGAGAACTTGTCGATATGAGCGCCTTCAACCATAAGGAAGAAGCCGTCTGCATCATCATCAAGAATGTCGATTGCCTTTGCTGTCATTTCAGCGATATACGGAGTATCGTAATCATTCTTAACAGCAGCGATATCTTCCCAGCTGAACTGTCCGAATGAACGTGAGCCCTCGGGGAGAGCATTCATTTCAGCTCTTGTTGTGAAGTACTCAAAGCCGTTTTCAGCACACTTTTCTGCCGTAACGCTCTCTGATGCGCAACCCCAGACAAGTGTAAGTTCAGATTCCATCTGGTCATATGAAATATTCTTTTCCTGACCGCGTTCAATTGCGTGTGCTGAGAACGAAGCAGGAGTAGCACCGCTTGTTTCGTCAGTTGTAACAACACCTGCTGCCTTGCCGCGCTCAATAGCAAACTCAGAAAGAGAAACAGGATACTGCCAACGGTTTGCAAACGGATTGAATGCATAAACACCGATTGCACCGTTATATGTTCTGATACCGCATGAAAGAGCTGTACCGCCTGCAGCACTGTCTGTAACCTTGTTTGTAAGGCTTCTTGTTTCTGACTGACTGCATACGGGCATTGTTTCCATAACAAGATCCACATTATGAAGCTTCTTTGTAGCCTCAAGAGTGTTGAATCCCATACCGTCACCGATCATAAGAATAACGTTTTTGTAAGTTTTGTAATTTTCTTCACCTGTTGCCTTGTCACCTGTCATTCCGAACCAACCCGAAATACAGATAAGAGCAGCAAGGAGAACTGAAAGTGATGATTTGACTGCTAACATAAACATAAATATCTGCCCCCTGAAATTTAGTGTTATAATTATACAACATAAATTTTCCGTTTTCAAGAAAAATTAAAATAATTTTCTCAAAAGAGAATTCACAACCGCTGTATCAACATTCCCCCAATTACGCTTGAGTGCCGCATTGTTTTCCCAGCGAACAGAGAGTTTTTCAATATCAGCATCACTAAGTCTGACATCAACCGCAGGTGTGATTTTTCCCACCGTTGTTTTAAAACTTTCAGCATCAATACGTATATCATCAAAAAACTCTTTTGTAAGTTCAGGCTTGATTTCTGCATTGTAATCAATAAATTCATTTAAAAACACAGCGCAGGCTGTACCGTGAGCAATACCGTAGTTCTCCGTAAGGAAATAGCCGAGTGCATGAGGAAACGCTGTTCCTGTTATTGCAATTGCAAGACCGCCCAGAACGGATGCGTTATAAAGCTCTTCCCTGTCTTCGATAGTAAGACTCTCTGTTGATTCAGCAATAATCTTTTCAAAAACCTTCAGGAGTTTTCTGACCCCTGCAACCGCATAGATTTTTGATATATCGTTTGCAGAACGGCTGAAGAAGCTTTCAACGCAGTGTGCGAGTGCATCAACTGCCGTTGAACGGGTGAATGAATCGCTTAAACTAAGAGTGTATTTCGGGTCACCCAAGGATAAAAACGGATATGAAAGATCGTTTCTGAAGCTCTTTTTGAAGCCCTTGCTGTTTGTTATAACCGCTACGCTTGTAACCTCGCTTCCCGTACCCGCAGTTGTTCCGACAGCGACTACAGGAAGAGGCTGCTCCGCCCAATCCATAGCATAAAGCTTTTCTTCAGTAATATCAGGATTTGCCGCAACAACGGCAATCGCCTTTGAAGCATCAAGCGGCGAGCCTCCGCCGATACCGATTATAAAATCCGCATTCATTTCGCAGGCAAGCTTTCCCGCTTCAAAGCAGGATTCAATCGTAGGGTTCTGACAGATTTTATCGTAGATTTCATACTGTACACCTGTTGAACCAAGAGCTTCAATAACATCGTCAAGCGCACCGCATTTTTTAGCTGATGAAGCACCCGTTACGACAAGACATCTGTCACCGTATGACCCGAGCCTTTCCGCATTATTTTTTACACAGTCAACACCCGTAATAAGTCTTGTGTTGACAAAGAAATTCATATTCATAATTAATCACCATCTTTATTTTAAATCAAATACCGAAAAAACACAATAGGAGTTTTAATCAGCAAAGTAAAAACCCGTAAGATTTAAAACCTTACGGGATTATTACTTAGGGAATTAATCGTCCATTTCCCAGTTATGCCATACGTTCTGAACATCATCGTTATCATCAAACATATCGAGCATCTTATTCATATTTGTGATATCATCTTCGTTTGTAAGCTTCGTATATGTGCTGGGGACATATTCAACTTCTGCCTGAAGGAATGAATAGCCCTTTGCTTCGAGCTCATCACGTACTACACCCAAGTCATTTGCCTCTGTACGGATTTCAAATACACCTTCTTCATCTGTGATGAAATCTGTTGCACCTGACTCAAGAGCATCTTCCATGAGCTTCTCTTCGTCAACGCCTTCAGCCTCTACCATAATAACACCGCAACGTGTGAACATGAAAGAAACGCAGCCGCTCTGTCCCATATTTCCGCCGAATTTATCGAAGTAGTGGCGGACATCACCTGCTGTACGGTTACGGTTATCTGTAAGAGTTTCAACGATAACTGCGATACCTGACGGGCCGTAGCCTTCGTACATAATCTCTTCATAGTTATCTGCATTACCCTCGCCTGCAGCCTTTTTGATGATACGCTCGATATTATCGTTAGGTACGTTGTTTGACTTTGCTTTTGCGATTACGTCCTTGAGCTTTGTATTAACTGAAGGATCGGGACCGCCATTTTTAACAGCAACAGCGATTTCACGGCCGATTTTTGTAAAAATCTTCGCTCTTGCGCCGTCTGTTTTTTCCTTTTTACGCTTGATTGTACTCCATTTTGAATGTCCTGACATATTTATCACCATTTTCAAAAAATTTCTTAAAGATTATATACTACAAGGGTGATTTTGTCAACAGCAGACAGGCAGAAAAATCAGCCTGCGAAACTATCGCAAGCTGAGAAAAAATTATAAATAAGGACGGATATCAATTGCAAGACGTTCCTCAAGATTTATAAGTCTTTTGGCAATATCCTTGGACTGCTCGTCTGCCGCTTTATATTGATTGAGATATCTGCTCAGGGATTTAACACCCATATTGCAACCGTCTGTCATAAGGTCTGCAATAGTCGCATCCGATTCATCCATCATAAGCTTTGCGTTCGTCTTCATCCACGACATACCCTTTGAAACGGCACTCGGCTCCTTACCCTCGTCATCGTAACACTTAAGCAACTCCTGAATTTCGCGGTCAAGCGTTTCGTGGTCGCGCTTGCAGTTTTCAAGATATTTCTTCAGTCCGCACGCCTCAGCCTTTTCAACCACATCCTCGATAGAATCAATACCCATTTTCACTCCTGCATCACATTCGCGAAGAAGCCTTATTGTATCCTGTTCAATCACTTGAATCACCCTTTCATATTTCTATGAAGAGTATTCCCCGAAAACGTTTAAGAATTCAAAAAGGGCTGTAAAAATGCGCAGAATGAACAAACTGAGTCAAAACTTTGTTTTGAGTACCCGAAGGCGTACAAAGGTACGTCGAGAGGCGAAGTTTGTTTATAGCATAAAACACTGTTTTCGACATTATTTTATAAAACTTTTAATATATGTGTATTTTAAAAGGGTTCTTCAGATCTTAAACATCCGAAGAACCCTTTATACGTTTGTTTTATGCGGTCTGCACTTTTTTACAGTCCCTTTTATCCGTTGAACATTGTCATTTCAACAATAACAGGGAAATGATCTGAAGGATACATTCCGTTGTACTTTGATTTGTCAATTGAACTTGACTTTACGCTCTTTACATACGCATTTACAAAAATGTAATCAATGGGATTAACACTGAATCTGATAAGCTTATAATCGTTATATGTCGCGCCGACATCATAATCCTCAGCGAGGAATTTTGTATCCTTGAATCCGCAGGAAAGTACATTTTCATAAAGATCTTTTGTCTGCTTAAAGTTAAAGTCACCTGTAAGCACTACCGGGATGTCGGGAGCAATCTCCGCTATCTTTGATGAAATAAGTGCTATGGATTCCGCCTGTGCAACTTCACTGACATGGTCAAGGTGTGTGTTGAAGTGTGCATAGACAAAGCCTGTCGTCTTATCCTTAAGAATCACATAAGTACAGATTCTGTTGCAGGCTGCATCCCAACCTCTTGACGGAACATCAGGAGTTTCTGAAAGCCAGAAGTCGCCTGCATTCACAAGCTCGTACTTATCTTTTTTATAGAAAATATTATTTGACTCACCTTCCGAAATACCGTCATCACGGTATGTTCCGAAATAATCATACTCAGGCATAGCTTCATCAAGAAGAGCTATCCAGTTTTTATCAGCTTCCTGAACGCCGAAAGAATCGGGAGAATATCTGTTTATATTTGCACAGATTCCGTCTTTTCTGTTTTCCTGAGAATACTTTCCCTCACCGCTGCACTTGAGATTGTATGTCATAACCGTAAGATCCTGTGCGAGCACTTCCTGCTTTACCGGATTCGGATTGACATTCACCAACGGAGCTGTCGGAGCAACCGTCGCAGGTGTGAAGAAAGTTGTTATCGCAGTTATGATTGAAACTATTATCCTTATAAGACCTTTAAACACAATATCACCCTTTCATCAGAAAGTGAAAATCATCTTGATTGCATTGAATAATGCATTGAAGAAATCACAGATACTTTCGAAATAAACCATACCGTCAGTATTCTTGCCACCCTCAAGATTACCCATACCTTCAACGGGTGTACCGTCGTATTCTGAAGTGAACTGTGAAAGCCATGAAATCATACCGTCGGGATATGTGAGAGTTACTTCTTCACCAAGGCCGTTGACTGTTGACATATTCGGATAATCTCCGTTCTCGATTGAGAACATATCGTAGTTTACTGAGAACCATGCGTGATGCGAGCTTGAAGTCTTTTTGCCGTTTGCATAGCAGACCTTTGTAAGAGTTGAGAAACGGCAATCCTCAGCTACGTTTGATGCTGCCATAATTCTGTTCCATGTAGGGATTACTGCCATATGATAGTTAACAAGCGGATCACGGCTGCTTGATGTAAGCCAAAGCGGAAGATCAGAAAGGCATCCTACATACTCTTCGGGAACTGACCATGCGGGACAGATCGGGAATGCTGCCGCAAACATTTCGGGATATGCAACAGCCATCTTGTATGTCATCTTACCGCCCATTGAATAACCGCCAACATAAATTCTTGTTGTATCAACGTTATTTTTTGCAACAAAGTCTTCGATTGCTGCTCTCAAGGGTTCAACAAGGTCGTTGTCCCAGAATTTACCCTTCTCTTCACGTGAACGTGCCGCAAGGATATATGCACCGCCTGCAGGCTTAAATCTTGCCTGGAATTCATCACTTGCCCAGTAAGCGATTTCGCTCTTTGAAACCTGCCTTCCGTCCTCGGCACCGTCACCCATACCGTGAAGCCATACAACAAGAGGATACTTTGCAGTATCGCCTTCCTTTGCAGGTGAGAAATATCTGTAATCGATTGAATAGTCGCCAACAACGGGACCTTCGCCGAAAACAAACTCGTTACAAAGTGCTTCATACTCTGTTTCAAGTGATAAAGCCGAAACTGTTGAAACACAGCTCAGTGCAAAAACAAGTGCGAGTACAACCGCTATAAACTTTTTAAACATTTTCATAAACCTACCTCCATTTATCAGATGATACTGAAAGTCTATCACAACGCAGTTAAATTGTCAATTTGGAAATTAGTATTCAACTACATTTTTGTTATCAAAGGGTTCGTTGTTACCGACAAGAATTGTTTCATTATACATATCGCTCTTATATGAGAAAGCATCGTCTACGAAGTACCAGCCTTTTCTGCCTTTTCCGTTTTCTTCCATAATTGTCGGTGTGCCTGAGAAAAGATTTGTACCAAGTCCGAGTCTGTCTCCTTCAATAATTACACCCATACTCGCAAGGATTGTCGGGAACATATCACCGTTATACCACCAGCGGTTGAATTTTCTTTCCTTTGGGATATACTGAAGATCGTTGGCAGGGTTGAGTATAAGATTGAAAGTTGTTCGGTGATATGACTTATCCATATCAGCAAAGAACTTTTTATCCATACTGAGATGGTCACCGATAAGAACAATCGTTGTATTTTCATAGAACGGCTGATCCTGAACCCAACGCACGAACTTTGTTACTTCATCCGCACTGTATGCGATAACATTTGCATACTGACTGTCTCTGGGTGTCGGTGCCTTCGGGCTCAAATATCCGTCCTGGCAGTGAGTATCCGCAGTTTCCATTACAAAATGGAAGGGCTTGCCTGTTTCACTCAGACGTGTAAGCTCTTTCTTTGCAAATTCATAGAGCTTATCATCCTCATAACCCCACCATACTTTATAATCTTTCGGAATCCAGCCCTTCTCTTTTACTCCGTCATAGTCAAGCATATTGAAATTGCCGTGACTTTCGTAGAAATAATTGAGTCCGCCGAATTTTGCCGTAGCGCCGAACATAAGAGTCTGTTCATAACCCTGAGCTTCAAGGATATCTCCGAGAGCAACTGCACCGGGAAGGAAATTGTTCGGAGTACCGTAATCGTTACCGCCTGTCGGCACTTTCATCGGGAGGCCTGTTGTCATATTAACCATTGAAGCAACTGACCAGGTACAGCCTCTTGTTGCAACAGGTCCGCCAAAGCCTTCATCAAGGTGAGAGAAGGTTACACCTTCTTCTGCAAGATCAGAAAGCGGTTTGATAAGGTTTTCATCCATATAACCGCCCAATTCCTTTGAGAGATAGGTGTTTTCCATTGACTCAAGATAGATGTGAATAAGATTTCTCTTTTCCTTCGGGAATTTCATTTTTACTTCTCTGGGGTTCGCGAAATTCGCAGCAATAAATTCAGATTCGCTGTAATACATATCATAAAGAGTTACAAGTTGAAACTCTCTTATACCGTAAGCGATACCGCCCGCAATAAAAGCAATTGCAAGAATAAGAGCAATTATTTTTCTGAGCGCTACTGAAAAAATACGTCTTCCGTTTTCTTTAACCTTGCTCTGCATATACAATGCACGGCTTGAAAAAACAAAAAGAGCAAAGAGGAATGTTACTGCCACTGTCTGAAGAACAGGACCTTTCCAGAGTGTTCCCATAATCTCACTGCTTGTTCCTTCAGCCGGTGAGAAGATATTGACAATCATCTGATCCGGGTCAACGTCACCGAAGGTTTCCTTTGACCAATTTGTTCCGGTAAAAGCAGCCATGCCCAAAGCAACAAGAACAACAGAAAGAACGCTTGTAAAAGTTAAAGTCTTTTTGAATTTACCGGTTTCTTTCTTGCAGTAAACTCTGCCGTCAAGAAGAGCCACAGTAAGAATCCACAAGAATCCGATACCAGCAGTAAGACCCATATAACCGAAGCTGAGGGCTTTCGTAATCGGAGCAAGCTTAAACACAGAACAGTCCATAAAAACTCTGTGAATCAGGTCCATTACATAAACCGAAACGACATTTGATGCAAGAACATCACCGAGCACCGCAAAAATTTTGTTAATCGGTTTCTTTCCGCGTTTAAAAACCAGAACATCAATCAAGCCTGTAACAAGGCCTGCGATAATGCCCAATGAAATGAATAACACCGCAATCTCTCCTTTGATGCAAATACTGTCTATATTTTACTATAAACGACAAGTTTTTACAAGAAAAATTTAAACCCATGTTACAGAAAAAAACTGACACCGCATAAGCGATGCCAGTCTGAGAATTAAAATGCAAAATATTTTTCTCTCTGTTTTTTCATTCTTCCGCTGATTACTTTCAGGATATCCGCCGCAGTTTCGTCACCGCAGACATAGTCTTTCATCGCTCTGCCCTCTTCAAAAACGAGCTCGTCATGCAGAGGGAAAAATTCGCGGAGAAGGAAATCGCCGTATCTTATAAACCGTGTTTCGCCGACAAGCCTGTGCTCCGTGCTGATTGTATCGACCGCAACAGAATACATATCCTTGATAGAAGAAACAAGACCTTCGCGCGTATTTTCGGGTGCAAAAACAATTGTTGAAGCAAGCAGTGCATTTTCATTATGTACGCTTGAATGGCTGTCCGTACTGCCGACTATCGGATAGCTTCTGCCCTTTGCTCTGTCATCATAATATCTTGCAGCCTGAAAACCGTTCTGCTGATAATACGATTCACCTCCGAGGACTTCGAAAGCATCAAACGGCTGTGTTTCCATCATATACTCAACAAGCGTTTCGGGAACCTGGAAAACGTTTGAAATCCAGTACGGGTGGCAGAAGATTCCAAGTCCGTCAGCCTTTTTGATATGATTAAAAATCCACACACAGGAGGCATATGTAAACTTTTCAATACCGTCCGGGATATCAAGAGTTTCAGCAAGCTCGTTAACCTGTCTTTTATACTCCTCAACGCTGATAATTTCCGGACACTCACCGTCAAGCGAACGCAAAGCCTTACCGGGTCCGACGTCGATATGATGATCGCCCGGCATAAGTGCATTGACACTGTACTTACCGCCGAAATTCACAATATGAATATCGTTATCTTCAAGGTGAACCTCCTCCCCTGTTATGAGAGTATATTCGATAGGTACATCCTTATAGGCATTTATTGCTTCAAGTGACGGATAGTACGAATCGTGGTCAGTTATCGCAAGAAAGTCATAGCCGTTTTTTCTGTACTCTGCGGCAACGATTGCAGGCGCCTGCTTACCGTCCGAACGGCAGGTATGCATATGAAGGTCGCCTCTGAAAGGATATCTGCCTACCATATCGGGTGCAAGAGAATAAACAGAAAGCCTTACTACCCTCTTTGAGTCCTTATAAATTTCAACGAAATGCTCCTGCTCGTCATGGTATGTATGTCTGAAACGAAGGCAACCGTCAGCATCGGGATTAACCTTGTATTCAACAAGGTTATTTCTTTCTTTATAATCCCTTATGTTACCCTGCGTAAGCGCTTTCACCCGGATTGTATATTCGCCTTTGAATTCAACGTGCGCGCCGAGAGGCTTTATTGTGACCGCAATTTCTTTTTCACACTCAAAGACCTTCGGGAAAATATCGTAATTAAAAAGCTCTGAAGAAACCATAATTAACCTCACTTAAGTTTAATTTCAGCATTATAGTCATCAATTCCGTAATTACCTATGGTATGCTTCATCGTTTCGTAGAAATCAAGCTCTTCACCCTGAGAGCCCTTAAGAGTTTTAACAAAAGGCTTAATTTTTTTGAAAAGGCGAAGAAGCACATCACCCTTCGGTGTTCCTTCAACAAACGGCTGATTTCCCGCAAAAACATAACGAACGATATCAACTGCAAAATCAGCAAACCTTACGCCCTTGATTGATTGGTCAACCTTTATAAAAAGAAGCTTTCCTAATGTACCGAGAGTTACGGTAGAAATCTTTTTGCCGATAAAACGCATCGGCTTATCCATTGCGGGCTTGAATTTCACACCAATTTTTCCGCAGAATCTCTGGGGATCATTTTCGATTGCACTTACCATAGTTTTAATCATTCTGTCGAACTGATCCTGAAGATACTGTTCTCCTGTCTTGCCACCCTTGTCCCATTCAAATTCAGGAACAGGAATACTTTTTATTTCAACAGTGCTTTCGTCCTTGATTGTAACAAGGCGCATAAAAGCAGGGCAGCCTATAAGCGAGCCAGTACACACATCAAAGAATTTATTGCCTTTTTCTGTTTTTACTTCGTTTATGCTTTGATTGTGCATATGACCCGTAAAAATAAGATGCACTCCGTTATCCGCAAGAGTTTCGATAAGCTTTTTACTGTTTTTCTGCCTGGCATCGGGAATAAGGTTGAGAATCGGCTGACCTGCAAGAACGGGATAATGCTCCATTGCGATCATCATTTTGCCGTCTTTCTGAGCCTGCTCCGCCTGGTCTTCAATCCAATCAAGGAAATCGTCGTCATACTCAACGTTTTTTCGTCCGTCCATATCATTGCAGATTGAAATAAGGCGTACATCGTCCGAAAGCTCCGCTACGTAAGACAAGTGCTCCTCGTTGAATGCAATTGCATCGGTGTAGCCGAAGTCCTTATAAAGATCATATAACTCGTTGAACTTGGTGCCTTCGGGAGTAATTCTGCCCGTATCATTGTAAGCGAACGGAGTGTCATTAAAATCGTGGCCTGCGGTTACGACAAAAATCTTCTTGCCTGTCTTCTCCTGAAAATCCTTGAGAAGCTTCGAAAAGGCAATATTACTCTCCCTTTCACCGTTGAAAGAAAGGTCACCTGCGATAAGAATGATATCAGCTTCATCACACTTTTCAAGATAAGCAAAAGCTGCTTCGTTTATAGCCTGAGTCTCCGCAAAGCACTTCTGCTCGAAGTCCATAAACCTATCATATTCTTCGCCGTAAGCACCAAGCGAATTTTTAAAATAATGGGTATCTGTTACAAGGAAAAACTTAAGTTCTTTCATAGAAATACCTCTGATTTATTGTAAATATAGTATTTTTAGTCTATCATAATTATTTCTTTTTGTAAATAAAATCGCTGTCAAAAAACATCGTCATTGTGCATATATTTTATATGGTGATTTTATGATTATTGAAGTTGTGCTTAATTCTTTATCCAATCTGCTGTTTTTTGCCTTGCATCTGTCGAGTGCAAGTTCGTTCCCTCCGCCTCTTTCCGCAAAGGAGGAAAAAGAAGCTCTCGTTGCTTACCGTAACGGCGACACTAACGCCAAGAACAAGCTGATTGAACACAATCTGCGTTTGGTTGCACACATAATAAAAAAGTATTATTCAAACTCCGCACAGCAGGATGACCTAATTTCGATAGGAACAATCGGACTTATCAAGGCTATAAACACCTTTGACGTTGACAAAGGAACTCGACTTGCTACATATGCCGCGAGGTGTGTTGAGAACGAAATTCTTATGTATTTCCGAGCACAGAAGAAAACTGCACAGGATGTTTCTGTCAACGAACCAATTGACACAGACAGCGAAGGAAATCCCCTGACGCTTATGGATATCATAGCGACAGAGGATGAGATTATTGACGATATTTACAAAATGGCAATGATCAAAAAGCTTCGCGGAGAAATCAAAAAAATCGATAATCCACGTGAAAGGACAATTATTATTCTGCGTTACGGTCTTGACGGTAACAAGCCGTTGACTCAGCTTGAAGTTTCCAAAAGACTGAATATATCGAGGTCTTATGTTTCAAGAATTGAAAAGAAGGTGCTTACGAGATTAAGAAAAGCTCTTGAAGATTAAAAAGGAGTTGCCTCAGCAACTCCTTTTTTGATTATTTTGTTTTCTTTCTTCTTCGTTCTTTGGTGACGATTTTATCAAACGCCGCAAGCAAGCCCGGAAGAATAAAGATTATAAGAACTATAGCGGAAAGACAGCCGACAGAAACAGTCTGGCAAATCTGTGAAATCGTCGGGTCAACGGGGGCAAAGCCCAGAACCGCCGTTACAAACACCATAATAAGACCTGATGTAAAAATCGTATGGCTTGCACCTTCGAATGCCGACTTCAGCGACTCCAGCACGCCCTTCATCTTTCTGTTTTCTCGGTAGTAGTTTGTAAAGAGTATTCCGTAGTCAATCGTTGCACCCATCAGGATACACTCAACTATAAGAAGCGCAAGATAATACATACTGTAACCGCGCACACCGCTTGTAAAGACAGTAATATAAACACCTGTCTGCACAAGAAGCACAAGCAGAAGCGGAATCACAACACTTCTGAAAGTAATTGCAACAACCGTAAAAATAGCCAGTGCTGTCAGAAAAGTTATCATAAGCAGTTCCTTGTCAAAACTCTGCTGCATTTCATAGCTCATCGGTGAATTACCGATAACGTAATATTCCTTTTCAAGTGCGCCGTCGCAGTCTGCCATAAGCTTATCAATAAACGCTGTTGTTTCCTCGTTTTCGAGTGCAAGAGATGTATCAAGCATCATAAGAGAATAATTTTTACCTCTCATCTGTGAAACGCCGTCCTCAAGCTGACCCTTTGCGCCGAGTATCTGTTTGCGCATTGAATCATCAATCATAACGGAAAAACGCTCGTCATTAAGCATATTGTCATAAAGATGGCTGAAAAGCTCCTCAACTGTAAGCTTCCAGTCAGGATCGCTTTCCTTGACTGCAGAATAATAAAGATACATCAGCATCATTGTATTTTCGTTGAGCTCTTCGGAAAAACTTCCGAGCAAATCTGCAAATTCTTTTGCAGTGAATGACTTATCCGTAACAATTGCATCAATCAGCTTTTCAGCTGTCAGGAGCAAATCTGCCATTCCGTCTTCGATAAACGCCGAGTAGTCTTCATTCGGAAGAATCTCGTTTGAAATGAAGCTCACAAAATCCTTGAGTGAAAGCTTCCATTTGCTTGTGTTTCCCTTTTCGGCTTTACAGAGCATAAAGAGCTGTCTTAACATCGGCTCTTCAAAACCTACCGCTTCCGCCAATTCGGCGGAAGTGAAGCTTTTACCGCTTACAACACCGTTTACAAGCGTTTCACCGGTTTCTATGAGTGCAAGATTTTCCTCACCCATAAGCGGAGCAAAAGTTTCTTTATTTTCGCCGATGAAATTGATTACTGTCTGCAACGAAAGCTTTTTATCCGCACCGTTTATATCGAAATCATAGACCGAATATAAGATTTTTACCATTTCCGGTTCCATTGAAAGAATTTCTGCCGCATTCTGCCATGTAAGCTTTTTATCTGCCACAACGGCATCAATCAGCTTCTGCATCATAGGAAGCATTGACGCAAGTTCAGCACTGTCACTTCCTGTCGGAATAAGTCCCGATGCAGTTGCTGCACCATCGATAAACTCTTCAAGCGACATTGTTTTCGAGCCGAAGAAAATAAGCTTCACAAGGCTTTCATCAACACCGAGCATTGAAGATATCTCGTCTACCGTCCGCTGTTTCTGCACGGATTCTTTTGTTGCAAAGTGCTTGAGAAGCCCTGCCTGCGAAGCAGTTTCTGCATCAAGCTGTGAAGAAAACATCGGATTTGCTACAATTTCATCCGCAAGGTAATTTATAAGCTGTGTAGCTGTCATTGAAGGCGGAGAGTACGAGTCATCACCTGCATAATAGTATGCATATAGAAGCTTTGCCTGCTGCTCGTCAATACTCAGCTTATCCGACATTTCCCCCGCGGTGATTTCAGCAGTCACCTTTTTCTTGTCACTGAATTCAGAGAAAAGACCGAGCTGTGACTTCATTCCTTCATCAATGAACGAAGAGAACATTTTGTCTTTCGCGATACTGTTTACAACGAAATCTGCAAACTGTGACACAGTCATTGTGCCTGCATTTTCGTTTGTTTCGGTTGCGTAATAAAGCGACATAACCTGCTTTATCTGCTTTTCGTCCATTTCAAAAAGTTCTGCAATTTCTTTGGAAGTCATCAGAGTCGTAAGAGAATCCTTATCCGCAAACTTTTCAAGCATACCTGCTTTTTCCTTCATTGAATCGTCAATGTAAGAAGAGAACATCTCGTTTGTCATAACATTCTGCGAAATGAAGCTGAGAACATCACCTGCTGCAAGCGGTTTATCTTTATCCTCTGCAAAACGGTCATAATATAAAACCGAAAGGAGCGACGGATCAATGCCCATATCCGCGCCGAAGCTTTCAATCATCGATACCATTTCATTGGTTTTGAATGCCTTACCGAGAGTTGTCGAATAACCGAGCACACTGTTTACACTTTCGTGTTCGGTGAGCTTGTTTGCAATCGGTGCAATATTATCCTCCTCCTCGTTGTTATAAACCATAATAATCGGATTGGATGACGGGAAAATTTTTGAAATTTCGTCTTCTTTTTCGATTGTGTATGTTATCGGTGTAATATTTTGCAGGAAATACATTGCAACAAATAAAACTACAAAAACAACAGCGACAAGCTTTCTTGCTTTAAAGCTGAAACCTGCTACTTTCCCCATAGGAATATGGAGCTCTTTTTTGGCTGTTTTTGTAACCGCTTTATCAAAGATAAGAATAAGAACAGGCAACACGGTAAAAACGCAGAGCATGCTGAATAATACGCCTTTTGAAAGAACAAGACCAAGGTCCTTACCGATAGTAAAGCTCATAAAAACAAGCATAAGAAGACCGATAACTGTCGTCATACCGCTTGATGACACGGAAGAAAAAGCATTCACAAGAGCTTTTTTCATCGCTTCGTATTTATCGGCAGACGTTTCTTTTTCCTGACGGTAGCGATTCATCAGGATAATCGAATAGTCCATCGAAAGAATAACCTGAAGGATTGAGGAGATGGAGAAGGTCATCTGCGAAACATGCTCGAACATTATGTTGCTACCCATATTAAGACCAACCGCAACACCTATCGTTGCAAGGAAAAGAACGGGTTCAAACCATGAAGAACACATTGCAAAAAGAACAACCATCATAAGCGCAAAAGCAAGAACAAGTACCCATAAGGGCACAGGCACGCCCATTGCGTCGTCATTCTGATAAATGGCTCCTTCGTCCCTGAATTCACGGGCAATTGTTTCCTCGACCGCTAATTCTTCGGGGGTGTTATATGCATAAGGGGTGCTGACTGTAAACAAGGTATAGCCGTCCTTGTTATGAATATCGGGGTTGTAGGTCACACTGTCAACGTATTCGATTTCCGAAAGCTGAAGTTTGATGTTTGTTTTTTCAACATCCGTCAGGTCTTTGAACATCACCCTGACGGTACTCGGATTTGTCATATCGGGGAATTCTTCCGCAAGTACATTCATACCTTGCTTCATAGAAGAGTCATCGGGAAGATACTTCGTCATATCTGTATTGACGTTTACACCGGGTATCATGCACACACACGCAATACACAGCGCAAGCATAACTCCCAGTACAAGATATCTTTTATCGACAATGAAATCGGCTATTCTTTTCATGTCGTACTCCCCCATTTTCAGAATCATATACATTATAAGCTCATTGTAAATAAATGTCAATATTCATATACACTTTTTATAAAAGTGATGCTAAAAAATGAATTTTTTATAAAATTGAATTTCGGCTAATCTGTCAGAAAACGCAAAAAAAATACCGAAGCAACAAGTGCTTCGGTATTAAACAATTATTACGGTTAAGGATTATTCACCCTTCTTTTTGATGATGTCGTTAAGGATTACATAAAAATCCTCATCATCAACAGCACCCTTCTGCGGAGCCTTCTGTGCGCTTGTTACAACGGGAGGCTCGATCGGAGCAGTTGTTGCTGAACGGATCGGAGCTGCAGGAGCTGCAGTTGCCTTAAAAGCAGGGATTGAACCGAAATCTGCTTCTGAACCGCTGTCAAAACCTGTTGCAACAACAGTGATAACGATTTCGTCCTCGAGTTTTGAATCGAAAGCAACACCCCAAGTGATGTTTGCATCCGGATGTGCCTTATCTGTGATTGACTCACAAGCTGTCTCGATTTCTTCAAGACCGATGTCAGGTGAAGATGTGATGCTGATGATAACACCCTTAGCACCTGCAATTGATGTTTCAAGAAGCGGGCTTGATGTAGCCATTTCAGCTGCCTGAAGGCTCTTATCCTTGCCCTTAGCTGTGCCAACGCCCATGTGAGCATAGCCTGCATCTCTCATTACGCTGCAAACGTCAGCGAAGTCGAGGTTAACAAAGCCGGGAACCTTGATAAGCTCAGAAATGCTCTTAACACCCTGTGAAAGAACTTCGTCAGCAACAAGGAAAGCCTCTGAAAGAGTCTTGCAACGGTCGCTGAGGAGCTTAAGACGATCGTTAGGAATAACGATAAGGCTGTCAACATGCTCTGAAAGGCGAGCAATACCCTGCTCAGCAAGTGTGCTTCTCTTCTTACCTTCAAACTTGAAGGGCTTTGTAACAACACCAACAGTAAGAACGCCCATTTCCTTAGCGATCTGAGCTACTACGGGAGCTGCACCTGTACCTGTGCCGCCGCCCATACCTGCGGTGATAAATACCATATCTGTGCCTTTAAGGATTGCTGCGATTTCCTCTTTGCTCTCCTCTGCAGCCTTTTCACCAACCTCGGGACGGCCGCCTGCGCCCTGTCCGCGAGTTGACTTCTCACCGATCTGGATTCTGTGAGTTGCCTGTGAATTAACAAGAACCTGCTTGTCTGTGTTTATAACGATAAACTCAGCACCCTGCATACCCTGTGCAATCATTGTGTTAACAGCGTTACCGCCGCCGCCACCTACACCGATAACCTTTATCTGAACGGTGCTTTCAAAATCGTTATCAATTTCAAATGCCATTTTAGAGACCTCCGTTTTTAAAATCTATAGTAATACATTTGCTATAATACCATACTTTCATATATATTTCAAGCAAATTTATTATAAAAAGTTAAAATTTTTGTAATCTTTAATACCAATTCGGCATTAAACAAAAATTTATGCAGCTGTTGAACTTTCTTCTTCATTTTCCTGACTCGGCTGAGTGGAAGCTTCTTCATTATTCACCTGTTTCTGAGTGGTTGTTTCGCCGTTTTCCTGCACTGTCGGTTCTGTTGTTGTTTCTTCTTCAACAGGCGGTTCAAGCGAATCAAGAGGATTTACAAATACCTTTTTAGGTATTGTAAGGTTAACTTCGGCAATCAATTCGGGATTTCTTTCATTTTCCTGTTCAATTGCCTTTATTCCGCCTCTTATTTTTTCGCTGAGATTATCCGAGGCACCGAGAAGCAGTCTTAATCTGCCCTGATATATAAGCTTTATTGAGCTTTGCTGGGTAAGATCCATTTCGGTTATGTCTTTGAACATTCCTGCTGTCGTAAGTTCGGAAACAAGTTCATCGTAGATTTTCTTTTCTTCCTCATCCTCAAAGTTGAAAACCTCGCCCGGTGTTGCGGACACGCTACCCTTGAGCTTAAGAAGCATAAGCTTACTGTTATCGGGAATATTTTTTTGCATTGCAAGAGTTTTACCCTGTGAATCTGCAATTATACAGCCGTCCTCAACAGCAATAACAATTGCCGCCTTTGTTTCAGTGATTTTTATTGTAATCTTACCTGAAAGGGTTTTAGTTATAACAGCATCCATAACGTACGGCAGACTCATTTCGATACGTTCCTCAACCTTTTTAAAGTTTGTGCGTACCATATTGTCGCCGACATTAAGACCTGATGCCATAATAATCTCTTTTTCACCGTACGTTGTTCCCGTGCCTGAAATTTTGATAGCACTTATATTAAACAGCACGGTCATGCTGAGAACAAGCGCAACGGTAACAACACCCAATGCTATGCAGACCGCGCTTAAAATCCTGCGGTTTCTTTTTACGATTTTCAGTCTTTTTTCGTATCTCTCTCTCGCTTCGGGCCGCATTCTTGCGACCTGTTCGGGTGAAAGCTGTTTCATAAATTATCCTTCCTTCGGATCACGGCACCGAGTGCAGAAAGATTTTCTGCAAAAGATGCATATCCCCTGTCTATGTAACTGATTTTGTCAACCGTTGTCGTTCCCTCGGCGCAAAGTCCTGCAACCACAAGTGCGGCACCTGCACGAAGATCCGTCGAATGAACAAACGCGCCCTGCAGACGTTCGACTCCGTTAACGACGGCAATTTTATCTTGTGCCTTGATATCCGCACCCATCCGCCTTAATTCGCCGATATGCTTGAAACGGTTTTCAAATATATTTTCGCTTATAATTGTTATTCCCTTTGAAACTGAAGCAACAGCCATCATTATCGCCTGACAATCCGTAGGAAAGCCGGGATACGGCATTGTCTGTATCCTGTCAAAAGCCTTCAGTCTTTCGGGAGAAGTAATTCTCAGTTGTTTACCTGATATCTCAATTCTGCATCCTGCCTGTTCAAAAGCTGAGAACACGGGAGTTATATGCGACGGTATTACTTCATCAATAACTACGGTTGAACCCGTAACAGCTGCCGCCGCCATATATGTACACGCTACAATTCTGTCGGGCATAATCGCATAATGCGAAGAGTTGAAGCGTTCAACACCCTCAATAACGACAGTGCTTTCGCCTGCGCCTGAAATTCTTGCACCGCAGGAATTAAGAAACATCGCAAGATCAACAATTTCAGGTTCTCTTGCGGCATTGATTATGGTTGTCACCGTACCTGATTTCACACTTGCGAGGATAATGTTTTCCGTTGCGCCGACACTCGGAAAAGGAAGAACTATCTTTCCGCCTTTTATTCTTCTGCAGGTACAACGGATTTCGCCGTGTGATTCGGTAATATGTACACCCAGCTTACGCATTGAAGCAATATGTATATCAATAGGACGAAGCCCTATGTCGCAACCTCCCGGAGCTGAAATCACAGCCTCACCCGTAGCGCTTAACAATGCGCCAAGGAAAATTATTGATGAGCGCATTTCGCGCATAAGCACGTCGCTTATTTTTCTTTGACTGAGGTTTCCTGCATCGACAAAAACCATTTCATCGGCACGTTGCACATTACAGCCTAAACATCTTAATATTTTGACGGTTGAATCAATATCGCTCAACTGAGGACAATTATGTATAACACAGGGTTTTCCAACCGCAACAGTAGCGGCAAGAATCGGCAAAGCGCTGTTCTTTGCGCCCTGCGTTTTCACGTTTCCGCCAAGGCGGTTGCACCCCTCGATTATGTACTGTCCCATATACTCACCCTTTCGGAAATATCATCTGTTGTCAGTTTATGATATCCCCGAAAAAGTGTTAATTTACTATTTCACAAATGCAGGAAACAATTCTTTCCGTAGCATCGTAGATAGCCATTTTCTTTGCATTTGCACCGAGTTCTTCAAGCCTTTTTCTGTCAGCGAGCAAGGCATCGATTTCCTTGATAAGACGTTCACCCGTGAAGTCTTTTTCCTCAATGAGTATTGCCGCATTATTCTTTACAAGCTCCATTGCATTGTAATACTGATGGTTTTCAGCCGCATACGGATACGGCACAAGAATTGAAGGCTTACCCATCGCCTGAATTTCGCTGAGTGAGCTTGCACCTGCACGGCAGATTACAAGGTCTGCCGCCGCCATACAGCGGTGCATATCGTTTATATATTCGCGAAGCATAATGTGCTTGTTTTCTTTAAGGCTGATGTTCTTTTCCTTTTCAATAACATCAAACATTCCTACTCCTGCCTTGCCTGTTGCATGCAGGAAGTAGCAATCCTTACGTTCATATCTTTCTTCAATAAGCTGAGTTACGGCATTGTTTATAACTCTTGCTCCAAGGCTTCCGCCCATTGAGAGGATTACGGGACGTTCGTCCACACCGAGTTCAGCACGCGAAAATTCACGGTTTGCATTGATAAGTTCTCCTCTTACGGGAAGACCTGTTACAACGCACGGATTTTTCGGCTGCATATATTTTTCGGCTTCGGGAGCTGTGAGCATAACCTTATCAACAAGCTTTGCAAGAGCTTTGTTGGTTACGCCCGGGAATGCATTCTGCTCATGTATTGCCGTCGGGATGCCGAGCTTGCACGCTGTCCGAAGCACGGGACCGCCGACATATCCGCCGAATCCGAGAACAACATCGGGACCGAATTCTTTGATAATCTTTTTTGCCTGAGAAGATGATTTGACAAGCTTGATTACCGTAGCGACGTTCTGTTTAATTCCGCTTGGTGTCAGGTCACGGCTGAAGCCCTGAATATCTATTGTTTTAAAATCATAACCGGCAGCAGGCACAAGCTGTGCTTCCATTTTAACAGCCGTACCTACAAAAAGTATCTGCGCCTTCGGATAGTTTTCTCTTATATAACCTGCAACTGCGAGTGCGGGATTGATGTGACCGCCCGTACCGCCCGTTGCGATGAGGATTTTTTTGTTATTCAACATCTCAATCACCTCTTAGAATTTCTTGAGCCTGTTCTTGATACACCGAGAACGAGTCCCATTTCTACCATAAGTATTACAAGTGCCGTTCCGCCGTAGCTGAAAAACGGAAGCGAGATACCCGTATTCGGAATCATATCCGTAACAACAAGAATATTCAGAACAGACTGAATTCCGACCTGAAGGGAAATTCCGAGAACGAGCAGTCTTTCATACATACTCTTTGTTCTTGCCGCAATCATAAATCCTCTTGCAACAAGTGCAAGGAACATAAGAATAATTATCATACAGCGGAAGAAGCCGAGCTCTTCGCCGACGATTGCAAAAATGAAGTCATTGTGCGGTTCGGGAATGTAAAGGAATTTCTGTCTTGAATTTCCGAGACCGAGACCGAAGAGTCCGCCTGAGCCGAGAGCATAAAGCGACTGGTTAGTCTGCCATCTTGTGCCTGTGTCTGTGTAATCTTTTTCAAAAAATCCCGTAATTCGCTTGAGCTGATAAGGGCTCAGAATCTGTTCACGGAAGATAACAAAAATCGCAATTAAAAGCACACCTGCGGCAAAGCCGAGGATAAACCATCTTCTGTCCATACCGCTGAGGAAAAGGATTCCGATACCCATTGCGAAAATCATAACAAAACAGGAAAGATGACTCTCAGCAAAAACAAGAAGACTTACAACAATAACTATACCGAAATAAAGAAGCGGCGCAAACATATTCTGATCAAGGAATTTTTTGCCCTTTTCAAGTCCCCATGAAAGACCGATTATCATTGCAAGCTTTCCGATATCGGACGGTTGAAAGGAGGAAGACGTTCCGGGAATCGGCATCCAACGTTTGATGTCGGGATTCTCGGGTACAGGTACGTAATAGAAAAGAACCGCAACAAGCAGTACAAAACCGACCACGCTGATAGGAATTGCAAACTTCTTTATAAACTGCGGATTAATTTTCGAAATAATAAACATTACAACAAGTCCGACTACCGCAAAAGTACCCTGCTTGACAACGTAGTGATACGGATCATTATTATGGAATCTGCCCCAGACATAGCTTGCAGAAGCCATCATAATAAGTCCTGTTGTAAGAAGTGCTATAACAAGGAAAAGATATATTATGTCAAAACCGCCGTCAACGAAAACTCTTTCACCGAATATGGTCAGGTTCCGGAACGGACTTCTTCTTTTATCTGCTTTTTTGTTTTCATCCCGGGCTGTGTCCCTGAGTTCTTCCGTAGACATAAAACCACTTCTCCTTTCAAAAAATTTTTTAACTTTATACTGTAAAACCGCCGTAATACATTACAACTATACCTATTATACCCGCAATAAGGTTTACTGTGCAGAAAACTGCATCAATTTTCTTTTCGCTCCAACCGCACATTTCAAAATGATGGTGAATCGGAGCCATTTTGAAGATACGTTTGCCGTGAGTAATTTTGAAATAGCCAATCTGAATAACATCAGAAAGAGCTTCGATAACATAGATAAAGCCTGTAAGAATAAGGATAATGGGACAATCAAGAGCATAAGCTATTGCAACAACCATGCCACCGAGGAACATCGAGCCTGTATCGCCCATAAATACCTTTGCGGGAAATTTATTCCAGATAAAGAAACCGATACAGCCGCCGAGGAGTGCCGCCGCAAGAACACCTACACCTAAGAACTTATGAATAACTGCAATTGCAATAAACGAAACGGCCGCTGTTGCAGTAACGCTTGAACAAAGACCGTCGATGCCGTCAGTGAAGTTTACGGCATTGATGGCGCCGTAAATCACGCAAACACCGAGAATCCAGAACCAGATTCCGAGGTCAACCTTACCGATAAACGGAATAAACATATAGGGATCCTTACCCATTGCGAGGAAAAGACTTGTAAGATAGCCTGCACAGATAACAACCTGTGCGATTGACTTCTGAATAATTGAAAGACCGAGGTTACGCTTTTTTACAACCTTGATATAGTCATCTGCAAATCCGACAAGACCGAACATAAGAGCCATTATAAGTCCTGCCCAGAGTTTTGTGTTCATATCACCCGTGAGTTCAAGTTTATTACCCGTAACATAGTTTACAACAAGCATAGCCGCCGCTGAGAAGAAAATACCGATAATAAACATAATACCGCCCATTGTCGGTGTACCCTGCTTACTCTTGTGCCATTTCGGACCTTCTTCAAGGATTGTCTGACCGAATTTGAGCTTTCTGAGCCACGGTATAATACCGAAACCGAGAATCGCTGTTATTCCAAGTGCCGCAACACCACTTAAAATCATTGTAAGAATACTGTTCATTTTCTTCACTTGCGCACTGAAGTGCGCTACCCCTTTCTTTAAACTCTGTTATACCAAGTTAAGCTCAGTTCATTCTGCCGTAAAGGTTATTTATTACATCTTCAAGTGCCATTCCGCGACTTGCTTTGAAAAGAACCGCATCGCCTTCACCGAGGATTTCAAAAAGTGCATCTGCAAGCTCATTTTTATCAAGGAAGCTCTTTACAACAGGAACACCGCATTCCGTTGCCTTTGCCGCAGTTTCTAATGATCTTTCACCGTAAGTCATAAGAACATCTATCTTATTCTTTGCAGCAATAAGGCCCGCATTTCTGTGAGCTTCAACGCTGATTGTGCCGAGTTCAAGCATATCACCGAGGACGGCAATCTTTCTGTTTGCATTCACCGTTGAAAGCATTTTAAGAGCTGCCTGCTGAGAGTCGGGACTTGCATTGTAGCAGTCTTCGATGAATCTTATTCCTCCGACAACCTTTACTCGCTGTCTCATTCCCGAGGGCTCATATTTTTTAAGTCCGTCAGCTGCCTGCTGAGGTGTTACACCGAGCTGAAGACCTGTGCCGAAAGCTGCAAGAGCGTTATATACATTATGAATACCGATTGTCGGGATTGTAACGTTCTGTACCTTATCGCCGTCGTAAATTATATTGAAGTTTGTTGCGTCGTCCTGCTGAACGATGTCCGTTGCTCTGAAATCACAGAACTTATCGTTGATTCCGTAGTAAAATACAGGATGATTTTCAATTTTTGCGCTTGCGAGGTACGGGTCGTCACCATTGAGCATAATCGGTGCACCGTCACGAAGACCGTCAAGGATTTCAAGCTTTGCCGCACAGATATTTTCACGTGAGCCGAGGTTTTCCATATGAGAAACGCCTATGTTGCTGATTATAGCAATTGTCGGCTCAGCTGTTTTTGACAACACGGAAATCTCGCCCTTGTTGCTCATTCCCATTTCGATTACAGCCGCCTGAGTATCTTCCTCAAAGCGCATAAGTGTTCGCGGAAGTCCGATATCGTTGTTGAGATTGCCCTCGGTCTTTATCGCTTTGTACTTCTCGCTGACAACTGCCCAGGTCATTTCCTTAGTTGTTGTCTTTCCTACACTGCCCGTAAGTCCCACAACGGGAATATCAAAAGTATTTCTGAACCAATTGGCAAGTCTGAGAAGTGCAAGTCTTGTATCATCAACCCTGATAAACAAGCCTTCACAATCCACATCGTGGTGAATCATTGCGGCTGTTGCGCCGTTTTCAAGGGCACTTTTTGTAAAATCATGACCGTCAAAATTTTCACCGTGAATCGCAATATAAAGCAAGCCTTCTTCGCACAGTCTGCTGTCTATGCAGATTCCGTTAATTTCTGCCTCACCTGTAGCAATTCCGCCGACAGCCGCGGCGATTTCACTTAACATTAATCTTTTCATTTTCAAAACCTCGCCTTGTCTTCCAACAATTTTCTTATTATTTCTCTTTCGTTAAAATATATCTTCTGCGTACCTAATATCTGATATTTTTCGTGACCCTTACCTGCTATCAGCACTGTATCCCACGGTTTTGCGGAGTAGAGTGCAGATTTTATCGCAAGCTTACGGTCAGTTATTCTGAAATAATTCTTTGCGGTTATTCCCTGCACAATCTCATCAATGATTGTTTCAGGAGCTTCCGTACGCGGATTATCCGATGTTACAAATACAAAATCCGAATTTTCACTCGCTATTTTGCCCATAAGAGGTCGTTTTTCTTTATCTCTGTCACCACCGCAGCCAAAAACCGTAATAAGCCGTCCGTTATAAACCGTACGAAGTGTTTTCAGTGCATTTTCAAGCGAATCCGGTGTATGAGCATAGTCGATTATCACATTGATTCCGAGCAGATTTTCAACCTTTTCCATCCGTCCGGCTATACCGTCAAAACGTGCAACTGCGCGGATTGCTCTGTCCGAATCAACACCAAGAATATTCGTCACAGCCAGAGCTGCAAGTGAATTATAAACCGAAAACCTGCCAAGACCGTCAAACGTAACGTAGTGTTCTTTTCCTTTACAGTTAAGTCTGTAGCTTACACCGTCAGACGAGAGATTCAGCTTGTCGGCGAAGAAATCAGCCTTTTCATTCACTCCGTAGGTAATAACTTTGCCGACAGCGTGATTTTTTATAAAATCCGAATACTCATCATCGGCATTTATGACAGAAACCTTGCTGTTTTCAAACAGTACAGCCTTTGCCTTTGCATATTCCTGCATCGACTTGTGATAATCAAGATGCTCAGGAGAAAGATTTGTAAAAATCGCGCAGTCGAAGTTGATTCCGTAAACCCTGAGCTGTGCCAGTGCCTGGGAAGAAACCTCCATAACGCATGCTTCACAGCCCGCAATTTTCATCAGCATAAGATACCTGTGGAGATCGGCAGGATCGGGAGTTGTTAAATCTGCAGGATACTTTTCCTTTCCGATTACGACATTCACCGTTCCGATAAGACCCGTTTTACTGCCTGAGCTTTCAAGAATCTTTCTTATTATGTAGGAAGTTGTGGTTTTTCCGTTTGTGCCCGTCACGGCAATCATCCGCAGCTTTTTATGAGCAGAGCCGTAAAATGCTGCACAGATTTGTGCATAAGCTTTCCTTGAATTTTCAACAATTATTGAATTTTTAATTCCGACGTCACGTTCGCATATTACGGCAACGGCGCCTCTGTCCATCGCCTTCTGTGCAAAATCGTGACCGTCGCAACTGCTTCCCCTGATACATACAAACAATCCCGAATTCCTTACTTTCTGAGAATTATCCGTGATGTTTGTAATTTCAGGATCAGTTGTGTAAACATTCTTTGTTTCAACATCCTGCAACAAAGCACTGAGCTTCATCCAAAACGCCTCCGAAATTTTCTGTTTACACGTCCTTATTTTTAATGGTCCGACACTCCTGACGTTGTCCTGAAGAATACTGTCAGGGTCGAGCCGCATTCGATTTCTTTATCTTTCGGAACACTTTGTCTGTAAGCAACAAGTCCTGATGCAGACAAGGCATTTCCTGAAATTCTGATATTAAGACCAAGATTTACAGCCTCATAATTAACCTGTGATACCGTCATTCCCGTAAAGTCGGGAACAATCACCTTGGATTTCTGTGCATTTTCCTGTGTGTAGACAACAACAACGCCGTCCTGCGGAACAAACTGGCTGTATGCAGGCATCTGAGAAACAACAGTTTCTCCTCCGCCGACAACCTTAATTTTAAGGTTCGTTTCTTTTAGTGTTGCTCTCGCTTCACTTACTGTCTTTCCTGAAAGTTCAGGAACTTCAACGTCAAGCTTACCTTTTTCTGACTCATTGTACTGTCTTTCGACGTTAAGGAAGGTAAGTGTTTTTTCAATTACTTCCGCCGCAACGGGTGCCGCAACAGCACCGCCGCCTGTCTGTCCCTGAGGCTCGTTTACAACGATAATTATTGAAATTTCAGGGTCATTTGCCGGTGCACAGCCTGCAAATGATGCGATATATTCGCCCGTTGCACCCTGCGGGCCGAGAACGTCTGAGGTTCCTGTTTTACCTGCTACTCTGTAGCCTGCAACGTATGAGTTTTTAGCTGTACCCTTTGTAGAAACCTCTTCCATTGAAGCGATAATAAGGTCTGATGTTGACTCGGAGATAACCTGACGTTTTATAACAGGTTTTGTTTCGCTTATAACATTTCCTTTTTCGTCAAGAGTTTTTGCCACAATATACGGCTGCATAAGCTTACCGTCATTGACAACAGCATTGATTGCATTAAGCACCTGAATCGGTGAAGACTGGAACGACTGACCGAACGAGGAGCTGGCAAGGTTAACCGATGTCATTGACTCACGTGAGTGATAGTTGATTCCAGCCTTAGGAAGAACCTCAGCACCAAGGTCGATACCTGTTTTTTCCGTAAATCCGAAAGCTTCGAAGTATTTATAAAATGTGTCAACGCCGAGACGCTGACCGATTGTAATGAAATACGGGTTGCAGGAATTCATAAGACCCTGAGTAAGAGTCTGTGTACCGTGACCTGAATGGTTGTGGCAGTAATAACGTCTGTCTGCGATATGTATACTACCTGAGCAGTTGAACTTCTCTTCATATTCAACAACGTTTTCTTCAAGACCTGCAGCCATTGTGATTACCTTGAAAACAGAGCCCGGGTCATAAATATCACTGACGCCCCTGTTTCTCCACTGCTGATACATTGCCTGATTATATGCCTTTTTTCGTTCGGTTTCGTCTTCAATTTCTGTGATATTGTCTATTGTTCGCTGATCGTAAATCGTATAAGGATCGTTTGAGTCGAATGAAGCCTGCGTTGACATCGCAAGAATTGCGCCTGTGTCAACGTCCATAACTATACCTGTGCAGGATTTACAGTTGCTCGTCTGGTAGCACTCATAAAGAGCTTCTTCGAGGTATCGCTGAATAGTTTCGTCAATAGTAAGCACAAGGCTCGTTCCCTGTGTCGGCTCATAAAGAGTCTGATACGCGATACTGTTCATTACGGAATTGTTCGCCTTTGTAGAAATAAGACGACCGTCAACACCCGTAAGAGTACCGTTGTACTTTGATTCAAGACCTGAAAGGCCAACATTGTCTGTGCCTACACAACCAAGAATCTGTGAAGCAAGCGTTGAATACGGATAATATCTCTTCACATCGTCCTCAACGCTGATAACCCGCGAAAAATACCACGGCTTTTCGCCCTTTACACCCGTTTCGTAAGAGGTTTCAAGGAAAGCAAGAACCTTATCTCTGACATCTTTTTCAACCTTGTTTGCAAGTGCAAGGTTGTTGTATCCTGTTTTAGTCGCCTTTTCCACAATCGTTTCGCGATCGATGCTGAGAATTTCGGACATTGTATCAAAAACGATATTCTTTGCCGCTTCGGGAAAATGCTGCAATTCGCTCGGATTCATCGTGATTTTCCACGCAGAAGCACTCTGTGCAAGAACCGTCATATTTCTGTCGTAGATTATGCCTCTGTTGGCTGGGACAATTGTATCGTTAAGCTGCTGCTGTTCGGCAAGATGCTTGAACATATCTGCCTGTATAATCTGTGCTTTCGCAAGACCGATGAAAGGAAAAACAAGACCTACAACGAGAAAAACGGCAAGCACGCCCCATATCCTTGACTTAACACCTTTAGTCAGGATTTTACGGGGCTTGAAGAAGCGCATTTTCTTTAATTTAAGCTGATTTTTCAACGCAGCTACCTTCCCTTCAAATTAAAAAAGTATCTCTATAAAATCACTCTAAGGGCGGATATAAATCCGCCCTTTTTACTGTCATATAATGATATGTTTTATGTAACTTGTACTATACATAATACACCTGTGGTTACTGAGTCAACTGTGCACCGCTTTCATCTGAAATGTCAAAATACTCTACCTGATAGCTCTCTCTTTTAACCATTCCGAGTTCTGACTGTGCATATTCCTCGATTTTATCCATTGACATCATTGAGTTATACTTCATCTTCAATGAAACATTTTCACTTTCAACAACGCTCAATTCATTCTGCTTTGCAGTAAGGTCAATCTGAAGATTTGTCAACTGCACGTGGCAGACAATAATTGCGCCGATTGTAAGAAACATTGTAAGAGCAAAAGCACAGGCTCTGATTGCCATTTTTGTGCTTTCTCGTGCTTCCTGAGCCGTCTGCATTCTGCTGACAGGCTTTGCTTCAAGGAGCTTCGGCTTCTGTATTCTTTTTTTTGGCATTTCCTGCGGTACATACGCATTCTTCTGCACATCAAACAAATCAAGGTCAAGTGCAAGCATTTCGTTATTAGCCATAGCCGTTAACTCCTTTCATTTATCTGTTTCCTTATCAGAGCTTTTCAACCGCACGAAGACGCGCACTGTGCGCTCTGAAATTTTCATCTACTTCATTCATCGACGGAGCCTTCGATTTGAACGGCAGCCTACCCTTCGGTGTGTTTCCGCATACACATACAGGAAACTGTGGCGGACAGGTGCAGCCCTCACAGAATGAATTGAAACGTTTTTTCACCATTCTGTCTTCAAGTGAATGGAAGGTTATGATTGCGAGTCTGCCTGAAGGGTTGAGCACGTCGAACATATCGTCAAGTGCTTTTTCTAGCTTTGTGAGCTCCTGATTTACTTCAATTCTTAATGCCTGAAACGTTTTTCGCGCCGGATGTCCGTCACGCTTCGCCTTCATCGGCATTGAAGCTTTTATGATTTCAACCAATTCAAAGGTTGTTTCGATCGGTTTGGTTTCTCTCGCTTTAACAATGTTTTTAGCGATTGACGGAGCGAATTTTTCCTCTCCGTAAGTATAAATAATACGTCTTAACTCCGCTTCAGAGGCGTTATTTACTAAATCTGCCGCGCTCAAGCCTGACATTGACATACGCATATCAAGCGGTGCATCTTTATGAAAAGAAAACCCTCTGGCATCGGTGTCGAGCTGATGGGAACTAACGCCCAGATCCGCCATCACACCGTCGACACCAATGATGCCAAGGTTATTGAGAACTGATCTGATATTGACGAAATTATCGTGAACAACAACCACATTCGGGTTGTTTTCGAATCTTTTTGTAAGAACCGCAATGGCTTCGGGGTCCTGATCGATAGAAATAAGCTTTCCTGTTGTCAGTTTTTCGGCAACAGCTGAGCTGTGACCTCCTCCGCCTGCCGTACAGTCAACATAAATTCCGTCCGGTTTTATATTGAGAGCGTCAACGGTTTCATAAAATAAAACGGGAATATGTTTGAAATCCGGCATCAGAACGGCAATACAACATCAACAACCTTATCCTTAGCAAGCTGTTGCTCGTATTCTTCCTTGTCCCAGATTTCCGCACGCGGACCGATACCGATTGTAACAATTTCCTTTTTGAGGTTTGCTGCTTCAACAAACTTCGCAGGTAAAACAAATCTGCCCTGTGCATCAAGGTCATAAACTTTTGAATTTATTGAAAAATGTCTCTGAAGATCTGTTCTGTCGACCCCGTCATCAACATAGGCGATCTTGTAAACCATATCATCCCATTCGGAAGTGACATAAAGTCGCAGACATTTTTCATTCGGTTTGTGGTAAATCGTAAATGACTGTCCGTAGAGGGAATCTTTGATTTTTGCAGGCATAATTATACGGTTATTTGAGTCTATTGAATGAAAATACTCGCCGTTAAAGTGCATATTCTTTACATCCTGCATCATTTTCCCTCCATTTCGTATCAAAATTAATGATATTTACTCCATTTACATCCATATTATAATTGTTGTTAGTCCAAAAGTCAATAAAAATTATGCATTTTTTCTAAAATTTTCGAAAAAAATTTTATGTAATTTTTGGCAAAAAATAAAACCTGCCACACGGCAGGTTCCAAAAAAATAAGCACTATACCCCGAAGAGCATAGTGCATTATTAATTATTATTAATCGATTTTGCTGAGAAGGTCTGCCATAACTGTATTAGGGGCGTCTTCCTTCTTTTTGAGCTGAACCTCAGAATAGCACTTCATACCTGTACCGGACGGAAGAAGCTTACCGATAATAACATTTTCCTTAAGACCCATGAGAGGATCGGTCTTACCCTTGATAGCTGCATCTGTAAGAACACGTGTTGTTTCCTGGAATGATGCTGCAGAAAGGAATGACTCTGTTGCAAGTGAAGCCTTTGTGATACCCATAAGAGTCGGGATGCATGTTGCATAGTTCGGCTCCTTGCCTTCCGCCTCTGCCTGTGCCTTAACCTTGTCGTTAGCTGTGTAGAATTCGTGCTTCTCAACAACTGAACCCGGAAGGAAGTTTGTATCGCCTGCATCGTCAATCTTAACCTTACGCATCATCTGACGAACGATAACTTCGATGTGCTTATCGTTGATATCAACACCCTGAGTACGGTATGTTCTCTGTACTTCACGGATGAGGTAATCATGAACAGCTTCTACGCCGCGGATAGCAAGGATATCGTGCGGGTTCGGAGCACCGTCTGTAAGTGCCTGACCCTTTGTAACCTTGTCGCCTTCCTTAACGATTTCACGGAAGCCGTACGGGATAAGATATGCCTTTGATTCGCCGTTTTCGTTATCTGTGATAACAACGTGACGGCTCTTCTTGATTTCTTCGAATGAAACCACACCTGAGATTTCAGAAAGGATTGCGAGTGACTTGGGCTTTCTTGCTTCGAAGAGTTCTTCGATACGCGGAAGACCCTGTGTGATATCGCCTGCGTCCTTAGCACCACCCGTGTGGAACGTTCTCATAGTAAGCTGTGTACCCGGCTCACCGATTGACTGAGCAGCGATGATACCGACTGCCTCACCTACTGTTACAGGTTCACCTGTTGCAAGGTTTGAACCGTAGCACTTGATACATACGCCGTGCTCTGCCTTACAGGTAAGGAGTGAACGGATAACAACTGAAGCTGTTGAGCCTCCCTCTGCCTCGCCTGCATCAATCTTAGCCTGATGCTTAGCCTTAGCGTGGTCAGCAACAATCTTTGCTTCAACGTCAGTCATCATCTGATCCTTAGTCATGATAACTTCGCCTGTATCTTCATCTATATAATCGTTGAGGAGGAAACGTCCTGTAAGACGCTCAGCAAGGTCAACGATCTTTCTGTTGCCGTGGAAGATATCGTAAACTTCAATACCCTCGTCGCAACCGCAATCTTCATCGTGGATGATACATTCCTGTGAAACGTCAACAAGACGACGTGTAAGGTAACCTGAGTCAGCTGTACGAAGAGCTGTATCGGCAAGACCTTTACGGGCACCACGTGATGAAATGAAGTATTCAAGAATATTAAGACCTTCACGGTAGTTAGCCTTGATGGGTACTTCGATTGTCTTACCTGCTGTGTTAGCGATAAGACCACGCATACCTGCGAGCTGACGAAGCTGTGAATCGTTACCACGGGCACCGGAATCAAGCATCATGTTGATCGGGTTATACTTATCAAAGTTTGCTTTGAGTTCCTTAGCAACCTCCTGAGTACATGCTTCCCAGACTTCGATAACTCTGTCTGAACGCTCTGACTCAGTGATAAGACCGCGGTCGTAGTTTCTGCTGATTTTATCAATTTTAGCTTCTGCATCTGCAAGAAGTTCAGCCTTCTTCGGCGGGATTGTTGCGTCGCAGACAGCAACTGTGATACCGCTTCGTGTTGAGTGCTTGTAACCCTGAGCCTTGATATTGTCAAGCATCTCAGCAGCTACTGCTGTACCGTGAACACGGATGCACTTATCAATAATCTTACCGAGGTTACCCTTCTTAACGAGGAACTCAACCTCAAGTCTGAACATACTGTCGATATCTTCGGGATTACGCTCAACAAAACCGAGGTCCTGAGGAATCGGATTGTTGAAGATAATCTTACCGAGAGTTGTCGGAACAAGTCTTGTATATTCAACGCCGTTGATTGTCTTAGTCATACGGACTTTGATTGAAGAATGAAGAGTGATTGTTCCGTCGTCATAAGCCATAGTAGCTTCATCAACGCTGCGGAACGCCTTACCTTCACCGGGCTCACCCGGCTTTTCAAGTGTAAGGTAGTATGAGCCGAGGATCATGTCCTGTGTAGGAACAGCAACAGGACGTCCGTCCGAAGGCTTCAAGAGGTTGTTAGCAGCAAGCATAAGGAAGCGAGCCTCTGCCTGTGCTTCTGCCGAAAGAGGAACGTGAACAGCCATCTGGTCACCGTCGAAGTCAGCATTGAAAGCTGTACATACAAGCGGATGAAGCTTGATAGCTCTGCCCTCTACAAGAACGGGTTCGAATGCCTGGATACCAAGTCTGTGAAGTGTCGGAGCACGGTTGAGCATTACAGGGTGATCCTTGATAACGATTTCAAGTGCGTCCCAGACTTCGGGATGTGCCTTTTCAACCATCTTTCTTGCAGACTTAACGTTACCTGCCTTTTCTGTTTCAACAAGGCGCTTCATAACGAAGGGCTTGAAGAGCTCAAGTGCCATTTCCTTGGGAAGACCGCACTGATAAAGCTTGAGTTCCGGACCAACAACGATAACTGAACGGCCAGAGTAGTCAACACGCTTACCGAGAAGGTTCTGACGGAAACGACCCTGCTTACCCTTAAGCATATCTGAAAGAGACTTGAGAGCTCTGTTGCTCGGACCTGTAACGGGACGTCCGCGACGGCCGTTATCGATAAGAGCGTCAACAGCTTCCTGAAGCATTCTCTTTTCGTTACGTACGATAATATCGGGTGCACCGAGTTCAAGGAGCTTCTTAAGACGGTTGTTACGGTTGATAACACGACGGTAGAGGTCGTTGAGGTCAGATGTTGCGAAACGTCCGCCGTCAAGCTGAACCATCGGTCTGATTTCCGGAGGAATAACCGGAACAACATCAAGAATCATCCATTCAGGCTTGTTACCTGATGTACGGAATGCTTCGATTACTTCAAGACGCTTGAGAGCCTTAGCTCTCTTCTGACCTGAAGAATTGAGAAGCTCTTCGCGGAGCTCTTCTGCAAGAGCTTCAAGGTCAACTTCTGCAAGAAGCTCTTTAACAGCTTCAGCACCCATACCTGCCTTAAAGTCGTCTTCATATCTTTCACGGTATTCCGTGTAAGCCTTTTCGTCAAGAATCTGCTTTTTCTCAAGCGGTGTGTCACCGGGATCTGTTACGATATATGATGAGAAGTAAAGCACTTTTTCAAGGTTACGAGGTGTAACGTCAAGAACAAGACCGATTCTTGACGGGATACCCTTAAAATACCAGATGTGAGAAACAGGTGCTGCAAGCTCGATGTGACCCATACGTTCACGGCGAACCTTTGCCTTTGTTACCTCAACTCCGCATCGGTCACAGACGATGCCCTTGTGGCGTACTCTCTTGTACTTACCGCAGTGACATTCCCAGTCCTTTGTGGGTCCGAAAATCCTTTCGCAGAAAAGACCGTCTTTTTCGGGTTTAAGGGTACGATAGTTTATTGTTTCGGGCTTGGTTACTTCACCGTAAGACCATTCTCTGATCTGTTCAGGTGAAGCAAGTCCGATTTTTATTGATTCAAAGGTATTGTTTTCCAAAATAACTGCCCCTTTTCCTTATATCTATATCAATTGTGTAGCAAACGTTGATTATTCGTAGTCATCTTCTGCATCCATATCCATGCCGAAGTCATCTTCATAACTGTCAGCGAACATATCTGCAAACTCATCGATTTCCTCATCGTTTGCGATAGGATTGCCCTCTTCGTCTTCAAGCTCATAGCCTTCAGCACTTTCAGCATCGTTTACGTGCGTAAAGGCCTTGTCATCAGAAGGAGCAAAGCCCATATCGTCGTCAAAGTTCTGCTTGAGGTCAATCTCCTGCTGGTCTTTGTCATATACACGAACGTCAAGACCGAGTGACTGAAGTTCCTTGACAAGAACCTTGAAGGATTCGGGAATACCTGACTGCGGGACATTGTTGCCCTTTACAATAGCTTCATAAGTCTTGACACGACCTACAACGTCGTCAGACTTAACTGTAAGAATTTCCTGAAGAGTGTAAGCTGCACCGTAAGCTTCAAGTGCCCAAACTTCCATTTCACCGAAACGCTGACCGCCGAACTGAGCTTTACCGCCGAGAGGCTGCTGTGTAACGAGTGAGTACGGACCTGTTGAACGGGCATGAATCTTATCGTCAACAAGGTGCAACAGCTTGAGGTAATACATGATACCGACTGTTACAGGGTTATCGAAGCGACGTCCTGTACGTCCGTCAATAAGGATTGACTTGCCGTCTTCGCTGAGACCTGTTTCACGGAGAGCTGCTCTGATATCTTCCTCGTGAGCACCGTCGAATACGGGTGTCATAACCTTCCAGCCGAGGTGACGTGCTGCAAAACCGAGGTTAACTTCAAGAACCTGACCGATGTTCATTCGGGAAGGAACGCCAAGGGGGTTAAGAACGATATCAAGCGGAGTACCGTCCTCAAGGAAAGGCATATCTTCCTGCGGAAGGATACGTGAAACAACACCCTTGTTACCGTGACGACCTGCCATCTTGTCACCGACAGAAAGCTTACGCTTCTGAGCAATGTAGCAGCGTACAACCTTGTTTACGCCGGGGCTGAGCTCGTCGCTGTTCTCTCTTGTGAACACTTCAACGTTAACAACGATACCGTATTCACCGTGAGGAACTCTGAGTGATGTGTCGCGGACTTCCTTAGCCTTTTCGCCGAAGATAGCACGGAGAAGTCTTTCTTCGGGAGTGAGTTCAGTTTCACCCTTCGGTGTAACCTTACCAACGAGGATATCGCCTGAATGAACTTCAGCACCGATGCGGATAATACCTCTTTCGTCGAGGTCTTTAAGAGCATCATCACCTACGTTCGGGATATCTCTTGTAATTTCTTCAGGTCCGAGCTTTGTATCTCTGGACTCTGTTTCATACTCTTCAATATGGATTGATGTGTAGACGTCATCTCTTACGAGCTTTTCGTTGATGAGAACGGCATCCTCGTAGTTGTAGCCTTCCCATGTCATAAAGCCGATGAGAGCATTCTTACCAAGTGAAATTTCACCGTGGTCAGTTGCGGGACCGTCTGCAATAACATCATCTTTTTCAATGTGCTGACCGATTTCAACAATCGGCTTTTGGTTGATACATGTGCCCTGGTTGGAGCGCATAAACTTTGTGAGATTATATCTGTCGATCTGACCGTCAATGTCCTTCTGAATTTCGATGAAATCAGCATTAACGTGGATAACTGTACCTGCATTGCGGCAAAGAACAACTGTGCCTGAGTCAACAGCTGCCTTATATTCCATACCTGTACCGACAATCGGAGAATCTGTCTTGAGAAGAGGCACTGCCTGACGCTGCATGTTTGAACCCATGAGTGCACGGTTTGCGTCGTCGTTCTCAAGGAAAGGAATCATAGCTGTAGCAACAGAAACGAGCATCTTCGGAGAAACGTCCATAAAGCTGACCTTTGAATTGTCAATCTCATGGAATTCGTCACGGTAACGAGCCATAACCTTTCTTCTTACGAAGCGGCCTTCTTCATCAAGAGGTTCGTTAGCCTGTGCAACGATGAACTCGTCTTCTTCGTCTGCTGTCATATAAACAACTTCGTCAAGAACCTTGCCGTCTACAACACGACGGTAAGGAGCTTCGATAAAGCCGTACTTGTTGATTTTTGCAAAAGTTGCAAGATAAGAGATAAGGCCGATGTTCGGACCTTCAGGAGTCTCAATCGGACACATACGGCCGTAGTGGCTGTAATGAACGTCTCGGACTTCGAAGCCTGCACGGTCACGTGAAAGACCGCCGGGGCCGAGAGCTGAAAGACGGCGCTTGTGAGTAAGCTCTGCAAGCGGGTTAGTCTGATCCATAAACTGTGACAACGGAGAAGAACCGAAGAACTCCTTGATTGCCATAAGAACCGGACGGATGTTGATAAGTGACTGCGGAGTGATCTTATCTTCCTCTTCCTGTGCCTGAAGAGTCATACGCTCGCGGACAACTCTCTCCATACGTGCAAGACCGATACGGAACTGGTTCTGGAGAAGCTCGCCGACTGAACGGATTCGACGGTTACCGAGGTGGTCGATGTCGTCTGTTCTGCCGATGCCGAAAGCGATTGAGTTGATGTAGTTGATTGATGAGAAAATATCGTCAATTGTAATATGGTTCGGGATAAGGTCGTTGCAACGCTCCTTAAGAGTTGCGAAGAGAGTTTCATCATCCTCTGCGTTTTCAAGGATTTCCTGAAGAACAGCGAAAGAAACCTGCTCGTTGATGCCGATCTTATCAAGTTCTTCCTCAGAGAACTGAGGAACATACGGCTGAATATCAACCATACCGTTTGAAATAACCTTGATTTCCTTGTCGTCAGCAACCTTAACGAATACAACCTGCACGCCTGCCTGCTCGATGATGATAGCCTTTTCCTTTGTGACTACTTCACCCTCCTCAGCGAGGATTTCGCCTGTAAGAGGGGCAACAACGGGCTGTGAAAGAGTTGTACCAACGATTCTGTCAAAAAGAGAAAGCTTCTTATTGTACTTGTATCTGCCGACTCTTGAGATATCGTAGCGATACTGGTCGAAGAAAAGATTGTCAAGATGAGTCTGAGCTGTTTCAAGAGTTGCAGGCTCACCGGGACGAAGCTTTTTGAAAACTTCCATAAGAGCTTCTTCTGTGTTCTGAGTTTCGTCCTTTTCGAGTGTTGCCTCGATTTTCGGATCGTAACCGAAGAATTCACGGATTTCAGCGTTTGAGCTGAGACCTAAAGCTCTGATAAAAGTTGTGATATAGATTTTTCTGTTTTTATCGATACGGACGTAGAAAATATCGTTAACATCTGTTTCATATTCAAGCCATGCACCACGGTTAGGAATAACTGTGTTGGTGTAAAGCTCTTTACCTGTCTTATCATGGGTCATATCATAGTATACACCCGGAGAACGAACAAGCTGAGAAACGATTGCGCGCTCTGCACCGTTAATGATGAAAGTACCGCTTTCAGTCATTATCGGGAAATCGCCCATATAAACTTCGCTTTCTTTAACAACACCTGTTTCCTTGTTAAGCAAACGAGTCTTAACACGCATAGGTGCAGAATAGGAAGTATCGCGTTCCTTACATTCTCTGATTGTGTACTTCGGCTTGTCGTCCATTCTGTAATCGACAAACTTAAGCACCCAGTTACCTGTGTAATCGGTAATGTCTGCGATGTCTCTGAATACCTCTTTGAGACCGACATCCAAGAACCACTGATACGAGTCTTTCTGGATTTCAATGAGGTTTGGCATACTCATAACCTCTTTGATTTTTCCGAAACTCATTCGGGTCTTGCCACCCCTTGTTACGGGAGAAACATTCACCATTGACTAACCACTCCGTTCTTTTTATTTTCGTCCGTGTTTGTTGTGAATTTACTAGTAATTCCGACTGAAAAGCCCTTATTTTTTGGCATAGTTTACCCTACCCAAAAATACCCAAGGACATTTCAATCCATTATAATAGTTGTAACATTATAGTACAAGATAAAAAAGATGTCAAGCGGTATTTTGAAAAAAGTTAAAATATTTTTTTGTTGTTCGAATGAAACCTCATTCAATATAATTTTAACTTTAAAGTACTGCTGCAAACCGGAAATTTTTCCATAGTCTTTATAATACCGAAAAAACGGAGCGGATTTTGTCCGCTCCGTTTTGTTTGTATTATCAGAAATTAACCGTTACCGTTTCGCCGGCTGAGATTGTGACTGTCTGGGTTTTGTCGGAAATTCCGCAGGAAACAAGAATTGTCTGGTCGATATCTGATGTGATTGTAGCTGATACGGTACCGTTATCAAGGTTCCATGTCATATTATCAATTGTTGCCTGAGTTCTTGCCTTGATACCGTTGATTTCACCGACTGAGAAGCCTGTATTCGGTACAGCAGGAAGAAGCTCAATTCTGCCTGTGTTTGAATACAGCAAGCTTTCATGAACGACACCAAGGTAACCGATTGCAAAGTCTGTACAGTAAGCACTGCTGCGGTTATAGTGGTGGTTTGTCATAAGTGAATCGTAGAAAATACCGCGGTTAACAAGGTCAACAAGTGCACCTGTAACATTGTCTGCATCCTTAAGTCTTGCTGCGATAAGAGCTCTGTGTACGAAAGCGTGACTTGCTTCGTTTTCACTTGCTCTGTTTTCGATAGCCTGAACACAGGCGTTATAAAGAGCTTCATTCTCCTGTGTTTCAAACATAGGCCATGCACAGTAGAGATGGCTGATATGACGGTGAAGATTGTTTTCTTCAAAGTCAACAGTTGCCCACTCCTTGAGCGCGCCTGTTTCGTCGTAGAGATACGGCGGAACCTTTGACCTGAGTTCTTCCCATTTGCTTGTATCAGCGTCAGCATCAACACTCTTCATAACATCAATAAGCATTTCAAATGTACTGTTGCAAGCTGAGATATCAATAGCGGTGTTAGCTGTTGACGGATTCGGATAGTTTGCAGGATTGTTTTCAGGAGAATAACTCGGAAGAATTGTATATGTTTCGCCTTCGTTGAGAGCTGTCTTACCCTTTTCGTAATGGATTCTGCCTTCAGCATCTGTATAATACTCAGGTGAGAACATCTGCTCCCAATAGTTTGCAGCCTTTGTAAGAAGCGGAAGAAGAACTTCACTTCTGAGGTCAAGATAACCCTTTGCCTTTATTGCTGCGATATCTTCATCTGTAAGATCTTCCTCTGTTACCGAAAGAACTGATTTGAGCTGTTCAAGGTCAAACTCATCGCTCAACGGAATCTGCACGTCGCCATAGCACTGAAGTGTTTCATAAAGCGGCTGAAGCATCCAGTTTGTACCTGCATTCCAGTAACGGAACGGATAAGCATAGTTTGTTTCTGTGAGTACAGCTCTGTCACTGTCGGAATGTACGGGTGCCTGAATTGCATCAGTATAGCCGTGCGTTGCCTTTGCGTTTTCCTCCCAATCGGGAACCTGACGGAGAATAAAGTTTGCAAAGCCAAGGTATGCACTCTCCATATTGCTTGTGTTCATTGAAGAAACCTGGAGGTTAACATTAGCATCCTGAGTAAAACGGCAACCCCACTGGGTATTCCATTCACCTGACCATATACCGCCCAGACGCGGTGTTGCTGTGCCTGCACAGCAGAGGTAAGCATATCTTGCGTTATAGTAGAATCTCTCCATAAGGTCAGAATTGAGATCTTCCTTAAGAATCTGAGAAAGGACGAGCTGCTCATTCGGCTTTTTGCTGTTACCTTCACCAAGACGGAATGTTACGGCATTGTATTCCGGAGTAAAGATATCCGTATGTGCCTTAAGTGCATCGTCATAGCTGAATTTTCCGTCTACCGTATACTTATCAGCAACTGCCTTTGCCTTTGCAACGAGTGAATCAACAAGCTCGTAGCTTTCAGCTGCTGCAAAATCATCGTATGCGCCCATTTCGTGTGTTCTGCCTGAAACAGCGATAAGGTAAACATTGTCCGCATTTTTAATTCTGATCTGCGGATTTGTGTCTGCACAGTACTGTGCGTCCTTTACCTTCTTGCCCTCTTTAAGCTCCTTTGAACCGCCTTCAGTCACAACATAAACAGTTGTTGAATAGCCGCCTTCTTTAAGCTCACTGTTCTCATAGTTCGGATAATGAGCAACAAAGGAAATGTAATCACAATCTTCGCCTACAAGCTTTTTATACTTAAGGTTAACTTCATCACTCTGACCATACTTTGCATAAGCAGAAATATTGTCCATTGAAAGTGTGATGTCAACTTTACTGCCTGTTGTAGATGAGCCGATTTTTGTGATTGTAACGTCATCTGCTTGAGATGTGAAAGTTTTTCTTTCCCATGTGCCGCAGATATCGGAATATCTTACACCAACCTGAGCTGTTTCGTAGTCGGTATATCTTGCATAGCCTGTACGGAGAAGCTTATTCTGCTTGATACGGAGAGTTCCGCCCGGATGATATGAATAAACAAAATCATATGTAGCGGTATCGATAATATCCTCACCTGCTGTAATACTCTGCTTGACATAATCAAGCTCGTGAGATGTATCAGGTGTATAACGCACATTTCTGTTCGGCAGATTAAAGTGCATATACTGATAAATCAAAGTGTCGTTGTAAGGCGCACCGCTTGTGATGACACCCTGCAGTCCGTTACCTGAAACCATACCCTCTCGCCATGTTTCGAGATTGTTTGAAGTTTCGCTCAATTCATAAAAAAGTTCTGAGTATGATGCTTTTGTTGAATCAGAAAACTCGGTTTCAATCTTACTGTAGACCGTAAACGGCGTTAACGCCGAGCCTATTAAAGAGAAAACCGTCATAATAATTGTGAGAATACGAATAAAAACTCCCATGTTATCGCTCCTTTATTTTCAGTTACTGTCATTATAAACCTAATCCGCCTAAAATACAAGAAAAAAAGCAGAAAGACCAAGCTTTCTGCTTTCAGATTATTGATTTATCAAAAACCTGAGTGTTTCTTCAAATTTTTTATCCTGCTCAGCAGTGCGCTTTGACGGACCCTTCAGCCTTCCGCCCGCATTACGAATCTTTTTTGAAACGTAACGTGAGAAAAGAAGCTCTTCAATATTTTTATCTGTAAATACAAGTCCGTTCTGGCTCAGCGGAACAGCCTTACGTGCAAGGCACATAGCCGCAAGTCCGTAATCCTGTGTTACAACTATATCCCCTGCCGAAACAAGGTTGACAAGCCTGAAGTCAACACTGTCCGCACCCTTTTCAACAACAACGGTTTTTGCACCATCCTTGCGGAATTCGTGTGCCGTATCGCAGATTATGAAACACTCGATCGATTTTTCTTTCGCAATCCTGACGGTAATATCCACAACGGGACAGCCGTCAGCATCAATAAAAATTTTCATCGGTTGATTAACCAACGATTTCCTTTGTATCTCTTGCGATCATAAGCTCTTCGTTTGTGCATACAACGTAAACCTTAACCTTAGAATCGGGAGTTGAGATTTCGCCCTCAGGACCTCTTCTCATTGCATTGTTTACATCATAATTGATTTCAACGCCCATAAACTTAAGCTTATCGCAAACGCGGTCTCTGTACTGCGGATTGTTTTCGCCGATACCGCCTGTAAATACGATTGCATCAACGCCGCCCATAGCTGCTGCATAGCTACCGATGTACTTTGTGAGCTGATGGCAGAGCATTGACTCAACAAGCTTTGCTCTCTCGTCGCCTTCCTTAGCACGAGCTTCGATTGTTCTGTTATCGCTTGTGCCGCAAACGCCAAGCATACCTGACTTCTTGTTCATAACCGAATCCATTTCGTCAGGAGTAAGGCCTTCCTTCTTCATAATGATAGGAACGATAGCGGGGTCAATTGAACCGCAACGTGTACCCATCATAATGCCTTCAAGAGGTGTAACACCCATTGTTGTATCGAAGCACTTACCGTCAACAACAGCTGCGATTGAAGAACCGTTACCAAGGTGGCATGTGATAACCTTGCTGTGCTCAGGATTGCCGAGAAGGTCAATTGTCTTAGCGCTTACGAAACGGTGTGATGTACCGTGGAAGCCGTAACGGCGGATACCGTACTTCTCATAGTACTCATAAGGAAGAGCATACATATACGCATAGTCAGGCATTGTCTGATGGAAACCTGTATCAAAAACAGCAACCTGAGGAACATCCTTCATAATTGCCTGGCAAGCCTTGATACCTGTAAGGTTTGCAGGATTGTGAAGCGGACCCCATTCGAAGCATTCTTTGATTGTTTCTTCAACTTCGGGAGTTACAAGAACCGAGCCGCTGAACTTTTCAGCACCGTGAAGAACACGGTGGCCGACAGCATCGATTTCGTCCATTGATGCGATAACACCGTTTTCTGCACTTGTAAGTGCGTCAACAACTACCTTGATAGCTGTTGCGTGGTCAGGCATATCAACGGGCTTGTCCTTGATGTTTTTGCTTTCATCTGCAGGAACCTTGTGTGTGAATGCGCTGTTGTCATTGCCAAGCTGTTCGCAGATACCCTTTGCAAGAACTGTCTCATTTTCCATATCAAAAAGCTGATACTTGAGTGATGAGCTTCCTGCGTTAATAACGAGAATTTTCATGAATTTCCCTCCAACATATTGTATCAATTTGATTTCTGTTATATTATAAACACATAGATTGTGTTTTTCAAGATAAATTTTACATTTTGGAGGATAAAGTATGAAAATCGGCGGAATTGTTGCAGAATATAACCCTTTTCACAACGGACACAAGTATCAGTTGCAAAAATCCGGCGAAACGGGTGAGCTGACCCACACCGTTGCGGTTATGAGTTCAAACTATGTTCAGCGTGGCGAAGCTGCCATTGTTTCAAAATGGGCAAGAGCTGAAATGGCCGTAAAGAACGGTGTTGACCTTGTTATTGAATTACCCACCCTCTGGAGTACATCATACGCACAAAGATTCGCTATGGGCGCAGTTTCTCTGCTTGATGCACTCGGTTGTGTTGATGTTCTCAGCTTTGGAAGTGAAATCGGAAACATCGACGAGCTTATCGCCTGCAAAAATGCAATCAACAGCGAAGAAGTTAAAGAACGGCTGAAAGAAAACCTTGACCTCGGTCTCGGTTTTGCTACAGCAAGAGCCGAAGCCCTCCGTTCCGTCTGCGGAAACAGATTTTTTGATGTTCTTGAGGGTGCTAATAATACACTCGGAATTGAATATCTCAATGCACTTGATACACTCGGCTCTGATATTGTTCCTATGACAATACGCAGAAAAGGTGCGACACACGATTCGATTATGAGAAGCGATAATTTTGCTTCTGCTTCAGAAATCCGCAGAATGATACGCGAAAACGACAAGGAATGGGAAATGTACGTTCCGCAGAGTGTTGCGGATATCTACAACCGTGAAGCAGGTGAAGGAAAAGCTCCCTGCCTTAATAAAAAGCTTGAATTCAGCATACTTTGCTGTATGCGACAGCTCAGCGCAGAGGATATCGGACTTTCTCCAGATGTAAGCGAAGGAATTGAATACAGAATTCATGATGCCGCACTCAAGGCGCGAACTCTTGATGAGCTTTATACCCTTGCAAAAACAAAGAGATATTCTCACGCACGAATAAGGAGAATTGTTCTTCACGCTTTTATGGGATTCGTAAAGGATGACTACAAAGGAAATCCGCCGTATATCCACGTGCTTGCGATGAACGATAAAGGAAAAGAAATCCTTAAAGAATCGAAAGAAAAAGCTAAACTGCCGATTGTAACAAAGGCTTCTGATTTTGACGAGCTTGACGAATACGGCAAACACGTTTTCTCTCTTGAGGATATGTGCACGGATGTTTTCTCGCTTTCCTCGCCTGCAATTCTGCCGTGCGGACGAGAAAAAACCAACGGAATAATTGTTTTATAAAAAATCCATCGCAATAAAGGATAACCCTCAGCAGCTAACTGAACTGCTGAGGGTTTATTTTAGTCTTTTTTATTCTTCTCTGCTTCGAGTTTTTCTTCGTACATTGTTCTGATTCGTTCATATGTTGAATCAGGGAAATCGGGGTTACCCTTTGAATAGCTGGGGATAAGCATATCGCCTGCTACGTTCGGATCTGTACAACGTGTGTCGTCCTTCCACTTTGCTCTTTCTTCAGGATCACGAAGATTCGGAATATCCATCGGCTTACCGCCTTCAAGAACCGAATAGTAAGCAAACATACCCGGAAGGAACATATCCATTGCTTCGTAGACATCAATAACGTCCATATCCTCTCTGCCACGGAGCTTTTCGACAAAGTTGTACATTGTATAGAAGTCTGAACCACCGTGTCCTGCTTCTTCAGCAAGCTTTGAAAGGCGGTCTTCCGTACTTACTTCTGTTGCCTCTGATTTGTTGTCGCCTTCATTTTCGTCGCAGTTTACATAAAGGTGATTGACACCGTGACGGTCATTATCCTCACGGAAGCTTTCCATACGTCCCTTTGAGCCGTAGATTGAATACCAGATTGAATCCTTTGAACATCCTACGCCATGGATTGACTTAAGAACTGCACCGTTTTCAAGAGTGATAACCTCCATACCGATCGGGCCTGCTTTTGCGCCCATACGTGTCATTCTTGCGTTAAGCGCAACCTCAAAGCCCGAAACCTTGACGGGACGAAGACCTGTTATATGAATAAGCGGACCGATTGAATGTGTGCAATAATAGCAGGCGTGCATATTGTTACGCCAATGCTCGGGAAGACCTCTTGTGATGTCATGCCAGATTGATTCACAGTTGTGCATATATTCGCCTTCACCGTATTCAAACTCGCCAAGAACACCTTCTCTGTAAAGCTCGCGCATCTTCTTCGGTGCACCCATATAGCAGTAATTTTCAGCGTAAGCATAAACTCTGCCTGTTCTTTCAACTGTTTCAATAAGCTCAACAGCTTCCTTCATTGTCTGCACGGGAAGCACTTCACTGATAACATCAAGTCCGCTTTCCATACAGCGGATTGCAAGCGGAGTATGCTCTGTTGCAAAGTTCGCAAGCACAACTGCATCCATATCGTGCTTAAGGAAATCTTCAAGGTCGTCGTAGAAAACGATTGTATCATTGCCGTAGTTTTTCTTCGCCTTATCAAGTGTCGGCTTATGGTTGTCACATACTGCAACAAGCTCGGCATTCTTAGAATTAACGCAGTAGTTAATCATAGTCTTACCGCGGCCGGCACCGACAACACCGATTCTGATTTTCGGTGCTTTATAAATTGTTTTATAGAATGAGCAGTCCTCATTTACCATATCAATGCTGTCGATATCGTATTCTGTAAGAACAGCTTCCCAGCGCTTCTGCATACCCTCGTCATATTCAACGGGCTTGAAGCCTGATGAAAGATAGCTCTTGACAGCGCCTTTACGCCATTCGTCTGTTGTAAGATAGATATAATCAACACCGCGCTCTGCAAGATCCTTGACGGCAATGTTATTGAGATATTTTCCGAGACCTCTGCCGCGGAATTCAGTCTTGATACCGACCATATGCACCTCACCGCAGTTTACATCAGTATGATGAACAGCAGTAATTGTGCCGATGTGTTCACCCTCAAAATCAATGAAATACAAGTCCGTATCAGCGTTTGTAAACGCGTGATCAGTTATTCTTGAGTGGTACTCTTCCTCTCCGTCATCGTCGTCGATGAGACCGTTTTTACAACATTCGCACCAGGCAAGTCTGTCCTCGAGAGTACCGTTATAACGGGATACCGTATATCCTTCAGGCAAGGTATACTCTTCAATCGGAGTACCTGCCAACCAATACATTTTTAACTGTGCCATAATAGCCACCGCCTTTCAAAGAGGAATTGTATCACAACGAAAAATAAAGTTCAATAACAAAAAAGAAAATAAAAAAATTTTTATCAACATAATATTTGTGGTATGCAGAAGTTTGGTCTGAACAGTGCTAAACATAACAATAAATTTGGGTTTGTCGGTATGTTTTATTATAACGGTTGCGTTGCAACCTACACCTCATCAGTCACTTCGTGACAGCTTCCCCTCAAGGGGAAGCCTTAGACTTGCGCAATTTCTCAGCCTTCTCCTTGAGGAGAAGGTGCCGAGGAACGAGGCGGATGAGGTGATAACAAAGAAATAGACAAACCCGAATTTGTAAGACTTAACATATCGATTTCTATACTGTAATTCCGTTTAATTCTTATATAAAAAATGAAATAGTTTTAAAAAACCGCTTCCGAAGAAGCGGTTTTCTGGTGGACCTGATGAGAGTTGAACTCACGACACCTGCAATGCGAATGCAGTACTCTCCCAACTGAGCTACAGGCCCGCAGGGCAAAGCCATTGGCTTTGCAGTGATATATCTGCTGACGCAGATGTGATATACACCTTGCGGTGTATGATATTTTGCTTTGCAAAGTGAATTTTTTGCCGTTGGCAAAAGTTATTTTAATACCGCTTTCAAATCTTTCAGATTGTATATAACAGTATATTTACTTTGTTTTTTCTTCCCTGTTCTATCCATTAATATGCAACGGAATCCGACTTTTGAAGCGTTATCGAGGTTTGATTCCGAATCATCAACAAAAACAGTTTCTTCAGGCAGGACACCTAACTCTTTGACTGCGATTTCAAAAAGTTTTGTTCCGCTTTTTTGCTCGTTATAATCACAAGACAACACAATACCGCTAAGATATGAAGAAATTCCATAATTTTTCAGCACCCGTCTTAATGACGGCCAGGTATCGGACAAAACTGACACACTGTAATCCTTTTTAATTTCTTCAAAACAAGGTAAAACATCATCGTAAAAAACAACCTTGTTGTCATTAAGAGTTACATCCTGTGCCAATTTCAGCGAAAGAGTTTCATCTTTATCTTTTATACCGATTTCAGCTAACGCTCTTTTATAGAACTCAGAAAACTGTTCAATCTCTTCTTCCTCAGTATGCAACAAATGGATACTGTCAAGATACCTGCACGAGTTTCTGAACGCTGTCGGAGTTTTTGAAGAATGCATAAGTTTAAAGAATCTTAAAGCACCGAGTATATTCTTCGTTTCGGGCGTGATAAACCAATTTCCTGTTGCAGGATAAGCAAGCACTCTGCCAAAATCAAAAACAAGATTTTTAATCATTGATTTATCACCTCCTTTTACTTTTTATTCTTTATCTTATCCCAATACTCTTTATATGCCTGTTCGGTTTTGTTATCACCTGGCACGTAGTATTTTGCATTTTTGATCACATCTGGCAGGTATTGCTGTGCTACCCAGTGATTTTCATAATCGTGAGGATAGATATAAAACTGTCCCTTGTTTTTGTTATCCTCTCCGTCGAAGTGCATATTCTGCAATTGGCGCGGAATCGGGCCGCTTTTGCCCCTGCGGATATCTGCAAGTGCCGCATCAATTGCTGCTTCACCTGAGTTTGACTTGGGCGAATTACAGACAAGGATAACCGCATCTGCAAGAGGGATACGTGCCTCAGGAAGCCCGACCATCATCGCCATATCAACTGCCGCCTTGACTATCGGAATAATCATCGGATAAGCAAGACCTACATCCTCTGCCGCGCAGACCATAAGTCTTCTGCAAGCCGAAGGCAGATCGCCTGCATCAAGGAGTCTTGCAAGGTAATGAAGTGCCGCATCGGGGTCCGAACCGCGCATTGACTTCTGATAGGCAGATACAATATCGTAATGCTCGTCACCGTCACGGTCATATTTCATTGCACTTTTCTGTGTAAGACTTTTAGCGGTTTCAAGACTAACATTGAGTGTACCGTCAGATTCGGGTTTTGTCGAAAGAGCACAGAGTTCAACGGAATTCATTGCCTTTCTCACGTCACCGCCGCAGGCAGTTGAAATATGCTTTACAACATCATTTTCAAAATTAATTTTTATACCCTTTTCCTCTTCAAGGAAACTGAATGCACGTTTAACCGCAGGTTCAATTTCCTCGGGAGTAACAGCCTTGAATTCAAAAACCGTTGAACGGCTGAGAATTGCATTGTAAACGTAAAAATACGGATTTTCAGTGGTAGATGCAATCAGGGTTATCGAGCCCACCTCTATGTATTCAAGAAGAACCTGCTGCTGCTTTTTGTTGAAATACTGAATCTCGTCAAGGTAAAGAAGGATTCCGTTCTGTGCTTCAAATGTGTCAAGCTCGGCAACAACGGCTTTGATATCTGCCGTTCCTGCAGTTGTACCGTTAAGTTTACAGAGTTTGCGGTTTGTCGCTTTCGCGATTATTGAAGCGACCGTCGTTTTACCGATACCTGACGGACCGTAGAAAATCATATTCGGCAGGTTTCCTGACTCGATTATATTTCTCAAAGGCTTATTCTCGCCGATGAGATGCTTCTGACCGACAACGTCATCAAGCGTCTGCGGTCTTATGCGCTGTGCAAGCGGTGCGGACAAGATACCCACCTCCTGAAAATTTATAGAAAAATTATATAATATACCGACGTCTTTTTCAAGGATTTTCCCAAAAAATAACTGCCCGGCGAAAGTCGGACAGTTATTTTTATTCAGTTACTAAAACCAAGAAGCGTACCGATAAGTCTCATAAATGTCTGGAACAACGTCTTAAGGAAGCCAAAAATATTGTCAAAGTTGATGCCCGTGTTGCCGTCGTCAACATCTGCATCCTCTGCCTGACATACAAAATCACAAGAAATAACAAGAACCTTTCCTTCTTCTGTGATTTCAACAACTTCTGCTTTCTTACCGTTTACTTCAACAACAAGTGTTTCTGAATCAGCTTCAAAAACATAGCTATCAACTGCACAAAGTGCTATTTTTACATTGTAAATTGCATACTCTTCAAAAGTCTTTTCAACGATTTCTGCATCTTCGTTTGTTGAATAAAGAATTTCATCAGTTTCAGCATCTGTCCACTCAAGGTCAACAACTTCATAAGAAGGTGCTTCAGCAAAAGCAAGACCGTCTGCCTCGTAGCCTGCCATCGGAGCTTCAACAGTTATGTTAACGTAATCAATTACTGTGTCTTCAACCTCAGGAAGGTCTTCTTCAGCAAAAGCAGAAGCAGATACAATACCGAAAGCCATAATCATTGCCAACAAAACAGCAAGAACTTTTTTAATTGATTTCATTTCATTATCCTCCGTATCATTATAATTACATTAAAATTATAACTGCTATGTATCCAAAAGTCAATACGGCAATAAGCGCTAAATGTCTTGCGTTTATTTTTCCTGTATGATAAAATGAGTTGAAATAGTTTTAAGGAGCAGGCTTATGAAATATATTCCTTTTGTAAACATAAAACAAGGCACAAAGTCTATTCACCGCTATTCAAACGGCAACACACTTCCTCTTGTGCAGCTTCCGTTTGCGATGTGCGGATTTTCGGCACAGACGAAATACGAGGGCGGCTGGTATTACTCCCCTGACCACAGATTTCTTGAGGGTATCCGCCTGACCCATCAGCCGAGCCCGTGGATTAATGACTACGGCACATTCCTTTTCACTCCGCAGACAGACAGAGTTTACGATAATTTCAATGACGCCTGGTCAGGACACAGACCCGAAGAGGCTGTTATGCGCCCCGACTATATGAAGGTTCGTTTTCTTCGTTCAAAGACTGATTTCGAACTCGCTCCCTGCGTCAGAGGCTGTAAAATCCGCCTCACCTACCCCGAATCAAGGGTTCCGTATTTCACCGTTTTCCCGATCAAGGGTGATTACGGTTATGAAATTGATTTTGAAAACAATTGCGTAAAGGTGTGGACAAACGGCAAAAGCGGCGGTACTGCAGTAGATTTCAAAACATATCTCGTAATTAAATTTGATCAGCCTATTGATAAAGAAAACAGCCGTTTTGGTGAAAGCGGAAATGAGGGCAAAGACGCTTGCGTTCATATTGCATTTACCGACAAGGTTATTACGGCTGATGTTTCGAGCTCATACATAAGCTTTGAGCAGGCTTTCGAAAATATGAAGCAAGACAGCCTCGGCAAGAGTTTTGATGACGTCCAGTCTGAAGCTGAAGCACTTTGGGAAGAATATCTTTCACGAATTGAAATTGAAACTGATGACGAAAAGCAGATGAAGACATTCTATTCCTGTATGTACCGTACGGGACTTTTTCCGCACAAGGCATACGAGATTGATAAGAACGGAAACAAGCTTCACTACAGCCCGTCTGACGGCAAAATACGTGAAGGAATTCGTTACACAGATAACGGATTCTGGGACACATACCGTTCGGAATTTCCTCTTCTTGCCCTCATCGGCAGAGAAGAATATGCAGAAATGCTTGAAGGATTCGTCGTTGACTATACTGACGGAGGATGGTTACCCCGTTGGCCGTCAATCGGCGAAAGAGGTTGTATGCCCAGCACACTTCTTGATGCTGTTATTGCTGATGCTGCTGTTAAAGGAATTATCAGCGGAAAGACACTTGAAACTGCACTTGAGGGTATGCTTCACCACGCAAACAACGACTCTGACGATGAAGACTACGGCAGAGAGGGCGCAAGCTATTACTGCAAGCTCGGTTATGTCCCGAAGGATTTGTTCGGCGACAGCGTAAACCTTACGCTTGATGCGGCTTACGGAGATTTCTGTATTGCTCAGGTTGCAAAGGTACTCGGACGTGACGAGCTTATTGACGAATACATGGCACGAAGCAAGAATTACGAAAAGCTTTTTGACAAAGAAACAGGATTTATGCGCGGCAGAAAGCTTGACGGCAGCTTTGAGGAAGGCTTCGACCCGTACGATTGGGGCGGAGATTACACAGAGGGCAGTGCATGGCAGAATTCATTTGCCGTGCCTCACGATTTCCTCGGTCTTGCTGAGCTTTACGGTGGCAAAGATAAGTTAATTGAAAAGCTTGATGAATTGTTCAGTGCTGAACCTGATTATAACATCGGCGGATACAACGTTGAAATTCACGAGATGACGGAAATGGCTGCTGTCGATTTCGGTCAGTGTGCAATTTCCAATCAGCCGAGCTTCCATCTTCCTTACATTTACGCTGTGCTCGGTGAGAAAGAAAAAACCGAATACTGGGTTGAAAAGCTCTGTAGGAAAGCATTCAGCTTTGAGGATGACGGTTTCCCGGGCGACGAGGACAACGGCGCAACAGCATCCTGGTACATCCTCGGCACACTCGGAATTTACGATATCTGCCCCGGCAAGAACGAATATATCAGAATTAAAAAGCTTGTAAAGAGCGCAAAGATTCTTGGTAAGGAAATATAATCATAACCACTAGTAAACTAGTGGTTTGCACAGCCCCTATAAGGGGCACCTACAGGCAAAGCCCCTGAAAGGGGCATAGAAGTTTGACAACGCATTACTATTTCAAGCAGCCGCTCACGTGCGGCTGTTTATTTT
>JAZSQQ010000038.1:0-13823 GCA_045538055.1 Acutalibacteraceae bacterium | reverse complement strand
ACAGTGTAAGGAGTCAGAATAATGGTACCAAAAAAATGGGGTCAGGGACAGCTTTTTGCTTTCTCCGCCCTTGACGGTGATGCTTTATTTACCGATGATTTTGCAGGCACACTTTCAGGTGATAAAATCGGTATAATATTCGAATCTCTTTGCCGAAGGACTCTTTATTTCGGCGATATGAGCAATCTGATTGAACCAGCGATTAAGTGTGTGACCTCCGATATGATTGTACTCGAAACGCTTACAGGTACTTTCAGTATGCTGTTTGCCGAAAGGCATCTTGTCGTGGGTACATACGGGGAATCAACGGGTGTTTTTGTAAGCTTTGGCGGTAAATGTAAAACCATCACAAACGGTGACACAGAGATACACGACAGTAACGACGGCGAATATACGGCTCTTCTCAGAAGAGAAGGCAGATTTGCCTTCGCTTACGGTAAAAGTGAAGAAGAAGTTCTCCGTCTTTGCGAAAAAGGTATTAACTTTGATATTCAGGAGCTTAAGGCAAGAAAAATCAAACCTTATGAAAATGCTTTTTCGTGTGATGACAGGTACGCTCCGCTATACGCCAAATGCATTAGCGTGATGCGAAGTCAGCTTTGTTCACCCGAGGGAAATATAAAAAGAATATGGTCAACTCCCGACCGTCTGCCTCATCGAAATATGTGGCTGTGGGATTCAGTCTTTCATGCCATCGGACACAGACATCTTGACACAAAGATTGCTCAGAATTTGATTCTTGCTCTGTTTGATGTTCAGCGTGAAGACGGGTTTATCCCTCATATGTCAAAGCCTGATTTTATTTCCGATATAACTCAGCCTCCCGTTATCGGTTGGGGTGCTTGGCTTGTTTATGAAAAAAGCGGAGATACAGAATTTCTCCGAATTGTTTTTGAAAATAATAAAAAGTTCATGCTCTGGTGCCGTAATAACAGAAGAAAGACCGAAAAGGAGCTTTATTCCTGGCACACCAACCCTGAGCTCAATAACCGTTGCGATGAATCGGGAATGGACAATTCACCGAGATTTGATACGGAAAGTGACCTTTATGCTGTTGACTTCTCCTGTTATATAGCAAACGAAACCCGTTATATGAAGAAAATTGCCGACGAACTCGGTGATAAAGAAAATTCAGATTTTTTTACTGAATGGAACAAAAAAGCGAACGCTGATATTAACAGTATCCTGTGGTGTGAAGAAAACGGCTTCTACTATGATTTCGATATAACCGCTGACCGCTTCAGTAAGGTAAGCTCTGTTGCTTCCTTTTTGCCGATTTTTGCGGGTGTATGTGATAAGGAACAGTGTGCAAAACTCGTTGAACATCTTAATAATCCCAAAGATTTCGGCACGGAATTTCCCGTTCCAAGCATATCTAAAAAAGACAAAAGCTTCGGTACGGACATGTGGCGCGGTCCCGTCTGGATTAATTATAACTATATGATTTCAAAGGGACTTGCAGATTACGGACACCACTGTTTGTCACAGAACATCAAGGATAAAACGCTTGATGTTATCAATGAGTGGTATAACCGTACGGGTACCGTTTATGAGTTTTATGACAGCGAAAACAAGATTCCTCCTTTCTGCTTCAACAGAAAAGGTGAAGTTTACGAGCCTTATGATTTCAGAGTGAAATATCAGGCAATCAGAGATTACGGGTGGAGTGTTACTCTCGCGTTTGATTTAATGAATGAGCAGTAAAAATAAGCACGGCTTACCTGAAAGTCGTGCTTTTGTTCGATGCTGTCGGTTTTTTTATTGAGTTTCGACAATTAATATGATAAACTGAAAAATAATAAAGAGTATGGTTGGTGATTATTGTGCAATTCGGTTTTACATCTACGTCCTTCCGTCAGATAAAAAATCTTGAAAAAATAGTTGAAATAGCTGTCCGTGCCGAAATCGACTGTATCGAGTGGGGCGGAGACGTTCACGTCAGAAGCGTTGCGGATGCAAGAAAAGCGAAGGAGCTTTGTGATAAAGCAGGCATACGCATAAATTCATACGGCAGTTATTACCGTGTGGGCAGTAAAAATGCCGATGAGTGGAAAGAAATTTGCGAAATTGCAAGCACTATGGGTGCACGTAGTGTCCGTGTGTGGCTCGGTAGGGCTGACAGCGAAAAGACTGACGAACTAACGTATAAAATAATAGTTGAAGACACAAAAAGCATCTGTGCGACAGCCAAAGAATACGGACTCATCGTCTGCCCCGAATGTCACGATAACACATTTAACAATAATACCGATGCTTTTCTGAAAATTCACAATGATGTTGGCTGTGACAATTTCAGAACATATTTCCAGTCACGTTATAAACGGCTTGAATACGACCTTGACCGCATTGAACGTACGCTGCCGTATATTGAAACCGTTCATATTTCCTATTCCGAGCAGAGCCGTGAGCAGTTTCCGTTATTCAGGCCAGGCTATATAGATACCTTAATTGACAAGCTGAAGCAATCAGGATTTGACGGCAATATGCTTCTTGAATACACATATCCCTGCGGACTATTCGGTTTCCCCTTTTCAATGGTAAATGATATGAAAAAGCTTAAAAATAAGGTGGGTGGCAAAAAATGAAAATCGCACTTTTAGGCAGCAATCAGCTCCAGTTTTCCAAGGTTTATACACCTGAGGTTCTTAAAAAATTAGGCGAATACGGCGAGCTTTCGCCAAGGATAAATAAGAATAATATTGAAGAATACAGGGATTTTCTCAAGGGTTGTGAGATTGCCTTTTCGACCTGGGGAATGCCGCAGTTCACAAAAGAGGAAATTGCCGAGTATATGCCTGACCTCAAGGCTGTATTTTATTCTGCAGGTACGGTGCAGTATTTTGCACGGCCGTTTCTTGAAAGCGGAATAAAGGTATACTCTGCTTTTGCGGCTAATGCCGTTCCTGTTGCAGAGTATACCGTTGCACAGATTTCACTTGCGGCAAAGGGCTTTTTCCAGGCGGCTAAGTATTACCGCATCCTGCCCTTGCGTTCTCTCGCATTTGCGCAGTCTTCAACGGGTTGCTTCGGTTGTAAGGTCGGACTTATCGGCCTTGGTGCAATCGGCAGAATGGTTGCGGAAAGATTGAAGGATTTCGATGTTGAGGTTTATGCGTGCGACCCGTTTATTCCTGAAGAAACAGCAAAAGAGCTTGGCGTAACATTGGTTGATATGGAGACGATTTTCAGCGAGTGCGACATAATCAGTAACCACCTTGCCAACAAGCCTGAGCTCGAAAATATTTTTAATTATAAGCTTTTCAAAAGAATGAAAAAGCATTCTACTTTCATTAACACAGGCAGAGGTGCACAGGTTGCGGAGTATTCACTTGCACTCTCACTCCTTCTTCATCCGTCACGTACCTTTGTTGCTGACGTGCTGAAAAAAGAATTTTTCCCGTACATAAATCCGCTTTTCTGGGTACCCAATGCAATACTTACACCCCATATTGCAGGCAGTATCGGCAACGAGCCTCAGCGTATGGCTTACTATATGATGGAAGAAATGGAGATCTTCCTTTCGTCAAGTCCCACACGCTATGAGGTAACACTCGAAGCTCTTGAGAGGATGGCATAAGCCTATGACATTTTTTTTCGTGTTGCTTGCCGTGGTTGTATTTGTTGTAATAATTACGGCTGTTGAGCTTGTTTTTTTGCTTCGCATAAGGTCTATTCCCGACTTGCCCGACAAAGCAGATGCTGACAGATATTCTCTGAATATCAACGGCAAAAGCTTTGAGGATTTGTATTTGTTTCTTGCAGGCAAGCAGACAGAGCCTTCATTCAGCGAAGAGGAAATATTTCAGCTTCTTTCCAAGCAGTCGGAATATTTGGGCAAGCGCTTTGACTGTGCAGACTTCAGAGCACAGATGCTTTTTAAAATTTACAAGGACTGTCCGCTGAGTGACCGATGCTCGGCTCTTATTAAAAGCACCTTTCTCGGCTTTAAATATTTTATGGACGAGCCGGGTGACGACAGTATGTGCTACTGGTCAGAAAACCATCAGATTCTGTTTGCTGTCAGTGAATATCTTGCAGGCCGGGAATGGCCGGATGAGATTTTTACGAATGACGGAAAAACAGGTGCAGAGCATATGCAGAAAGCTACAATCCGTATTGACGCCTGGATGCAACAACGTTTTTACTACGGATTTTCCGAATATTTAAGCAACAATTATCTTGCCGAGGATATTGCACCTATGGCAAATTTCATAGCCTATGCCGAGGATAAAAAACGCACAGAGCGTATGAAGATAATTATGGATATTCTCTGGCTCGATGTTGCACTCAACAGCGTTAACAATCGCTTTGTTGCGGCCAGCTCAAGAATGTACGGCAATAACAAAGCAGCAAACTGTATCGGCAACAGCATACAAAGTGCAATGAATATTCTGTGGGGAAAAGAAGTGGCAGAGAAAGTTTTATCTCGTACCGATCTTTCCCAAGATGAAAGAAAACTTATTGAAGCTTCATTGTCAAAAAAGCCGAATTACATCGTTCTGTGTTTTACCGATGCGGTTGAAAAAGGACTTTACACTCTGCCGAAAGCTGTAAAGGATATTGCCTTGTCGGATGAAACGCTTATTTCAAAAATGAGCTGTGGTCTTTCGCCTGACGATATGGTCAGCGAAAACCTTGTCGGACAGAGTGATTCCTGCATTATGGCACAGACGGGTGCCGAAACCTTCACAAATCCGCAGGTCATAAAAAATACACTTGAATATCTTAAGAAAAACAACCTTTATACAAACAAATTTTTAAGCTATTTCAAATTTCTCAACCTTACCGTGCTTAAGTGCGTTAACTGGGAAAAATTTGTCGCAAGGTACAGCATTATGCCTCACGGAATTGCGCTTGGCAGGGGTAATGTTTATACATACCGTAACTCCCGTTATTCGCTTTCCACGGATATTTGCAAGGATGTCGGTGCCTGTGGTGCGCAGGACCACGTGTGGACGGCAAACATTGCAGAGGAACTTACGCTTTTTACAACTCACCCTGCAGGTGACGGCAACAGTAAATACGGTGCATCCCCCGGATACTGGGTGGGTAACGGCAGAAGGCCGATGAGCGTACAGCGCGAAAATGTGAATATAACGGTTTATAAGTTGCCGCAGAGAAAAAGACTTGGTGAAAGTGCCGTGTGTGATATCACGCACGTATATATGCCGCGTGATTTGTATGATGAATTTGAGCTTGACGGCAACACGGTTTTTGCAAGAAAAAACGGGGTTTTCGTTGCTCTGATTTCAGACGGGAAGTTGAAATTCAAGCCTTACAATCCCGACTCGGCAAAGGGCTTGCTCAAGGGCAGAGCTTTGCCCGGCGGTATGACGCTTGAAAACGGATTCGACCTGTACCGCCGGGGCGGAGAATACCACTCGTACATCACCGAGCTTTCTGACTCGGACACAGAAACCTTTGAACAGTTCAGGCAAAGAATAAAGAAAAACAAAACTGTCTTCACCAAAGGCTGTGTCAGCTACAAAACAAATTGCGGTGAAATATATGTATCTTATGACGGTAACTTCACGGTTGACGGAAAAGCTGTTCAAACGGTGTTTGACCGTTATGACAGTGTTTTCTGCAAAGCAAAAAGAAAAGATGAAACAATCCGTATTAACACTCCGTCACACAGCCTTACGCTTGATTTCGGACAGGCTTCCCGAATTTCTCAGTAGAATTTGTAATGATTGTTTAAAATCTCTGTCGGTGAAATAGAACCTCCAATCCCAAATGCATTGGTTCTGCCGTGTTTCGCAGAGTGTTTCAAACGATTCAATCCCGCCACTCCGACCATAAAAACAAAGTCAGGAAACAATAGGTGTTCCCTGGCTTTTTTCTTTGTTCCGTATGGGTTTGTGGCTTCTCGGAAAATTAACCGAATCAAGAAAGTGACGGTTCACCTATAACCTTTCCGGCGGCAAACCGTCGGCAAAACTGACGGCGATTGGGTTTGCTATAAGATAGAAGTTGTCATAAAAAACTGTCTCTCATTGTGTGCTATATATCACTCTGAAATGAGCAAAAACCAACATCCTATTTTTATCTTTCATTAACTGCACTAAATTTTAATATAACGAAATGCATTTAATACAATCTGATAATAATTCTATAACTGAAACAACAGTGTTTTACAGCATAAAATACGATAAATTCTTATCCATAAATGTATAATATTTCGCACAGAATTATTGAATATAACTATACTTTTTGTTATAATTACAGCGATTTTATTTTTGGAGGAAATTATGAAAAGGATAAATAAAGCAATCTCTGTTTTGCTTATCATTACCTTGGTTTTCAGTTTTAATATTGTTTCATTATCATACCCTGAATTAAAATTACTTTTGGGTAATTTATTTTCAATCAATGCTTATGCAGTTGACGATGTTATTGCCGGTTATGCTCCTTCGGGTACACGTGACCTTGCCGTCGATGCAAGTGTAACAGCTTCAAGCAGCTATACATCAGGTGACGGTCACTGGGAGCTTGCCCGAATCAATGACGGTACAATGACATACAACGGCGGAGCTAACGGTTACAATGGTGAAGCTGCCTACTCTTCTTCACCTGATGAGGTATATTATCATCCCGATAATATGACACAGTCTGAGAAGGATGCCGCTGTTGCAGAGTCAAAAACAAAACCGCTGACAATCGACTTTGACCTTGAAGGCTTTTATGACATAAGCCGTGTAACACTTTTTCACATTGCTTCTTTCCCGGATACGTTTGATATTCAGACATCAACAGACGGAAAAACATACAATACCGTTGCAACAGAAAGCGGTCATGCGGGATTCAATCAGGAAGCTCTTTCTGTAGATTTTACCACAACAAGAGCAAGGTATGTCCGCGTATATGTAAAAGTAAGAGGCAACCTTGAAGGCAACTACATTCACCTCGTTCAGTTTAAGGAAATTGCTGTTTTCGGCAAGGAAGTTGCTCCCACAAATACAAAACTTGAAATCAACACTTATGCTCCTGAAAATTGTATCAATCTCGCAATTGACAGTAAAGTTGCTGTAACCGAAAGCTACGAAGAAGGCAACAAATGGGGAGTACATAAAATCAACGACGGTGATACAAGCAGAAACGGTACGGGTTACACAAGTGAAAGTGCAAACCGTGATATGCATATTGCCTTCAACCTCGGCAATATCGCAGAGATTAAAAGAATTGTATACTTCCCCTGTGGTGGCGTTTCTCCGAAAACCTTTGAAATTCAGACTTCATTTGACGGCGTTACATACAAGACGGTATCTACCCACTCAACAACCACAGCATATGCTCCGGGACCGCTTGTGTACGATTTACCTGAAACAACTTTTGCTTCTTATGTGCGTATATATGTTACGGAAAGATATGCGTCAGACGGATATTATGTTCAGATAGCTGAATTAGCAATCTACGGTATCAAAAATGCCTACGATGCACAGCCGAGCAAAACAAAAGTAAAGCTCACTCCGGGCGATACGCTCCAACTTGATTGGATCGTTAAAAATCTCAATTCATTTGACCACTACAACCATAACGTTGTCTGGTCTTCATCAAACACAAGTGTTGCAACCGTCAGTTCAAACGGTCTTATTACGGCAAAAGCTGTCGGAGAAACAACAATCAGAATTGAAAACACAACTATCGGTTATTATGCCGAAGTCAAAGTCAACGTGTACACAACCATTCCGTTTGCACGTGATGAGATGACAGTTTCAATCTTCGCACCGCCACTCGGTGACCTTTTTACGGACGAGCAATATCAGCGACTTGCAGCGGCAGACGTTGACCTTGTCCTCAACACATACAACGTATATAAAACAGAAGATAATCTTGCACTCATCGAAATGGCGGAAAAGTACGGGATGAATGCAGTCGCTGCAGACATGCGTTTCAGATCGGATATTACAAACCTTTCGCAGGAAGTCATCGATGAAGTTTATGCAGACTACAAGGGTCTTTCAAACCTTGAAGGTTTCTATGTGTACGATGAGCCGTGGAATGCCAATGATTATGTAAATACCGTAAACAAGCTTGAAGCCACATACCCCGGAAGTCTGCAATATCTTAACTTTTTCCCCGGATTTGCATACACATCACTTGAGCAATACGAGTACATTCTTGAAGACTGGGCAATCCTGACAAACGGAAACTCAGAGCTTATGTTTGACGTTTATCCGTTTATGCAGGACGGTTCAACGAACTATAACAGACTTTTCGACAGTCTTGATGTTATACGCCGTGTGGGTCTTGAACACGATGTCAATACGGCCGGTTGTATTCAGACTATCGGTTACGGCCCTGTAGGCGGACCTCTTACAAACCGTATTCCATATGAATCAGATATCCGTTATCAGAATATGGCATACCTTGCTTACGGCATCAAACACGTTGCATACTGGAAGTACAGTGCCGAAGAACCCAACGGGATGGAAGAGTATTCGGTTTGTCCGATTGATGAAAACGGTAATCCTACAAATGTGTATTACTATATGCAAAGAATAAATCCCATTGTTCACACACTTGGTAAAACTCTTATCAACTGCGATGCAAAGGAAGTTTATATAACAGGCTCAAACACATTCGGTCAGAAGTCTGTTCCGTCAAGCTTTTTTGTTCAGTCTGCAAACTCTTCACAGAGCCTTATCCTTTCATATCTTCAGGATAAGAATACGGGCAGAAACTATCTTATGGTTGTTAACAACAACCTTTCAGCTTCCGTAACGGCTCCCCTGAAATTTGCAAGCGGTATCAACAGTGTTGAAATTCTCAACAACGATACAGGTGCGTGGACGACAAACTCTGTCAGCGGTAATTATAATGTAAATCTTCTTCCCGGCGGTGCAGCTCTCATTGCACTTCCGAGTTCATACAGATATTCAGGAACCACCGTCACTGAAACGGGAGTAACAAATGAATTCTACCACAAACCCGTAACCGGCAACAGCTCACTCGGTACACCGGGTATACGTAGTGAAGCCCTTCCGGGTTGGTATCTCAATGCATTAACTGACGGATACATACTTTCAAACTCCACTAAAGGCATAAACGGTTGGTGTTCCGAACAGAAAGCATCCTCATTTAATACCTGGGTACAGATTGACCTTGGTGTACAGAAAAGCATTAGTTCTGTTACACTTCACGCTGTTGATGAACTGACAGGTTATTCAGGTTATTTCCCGAAGTCGTATACAATCAGCGTTTCAACAAACGGTGCATCATGGACATCGGTTGCATCGGCAACAAACTCAACAACAACCGACGAAGTAACACATACCTTCAGTGCAAAAAACGCAAGATATATCGGAGTGAACATCACCGATATGAATGTCATCGACGGTCTTTATGCCGCTGCCCTTTCTGAAATTGAAACAAACGGTTACCCTCGGATTTCAGATTACACGGTTGTTGCTGAAGATACAAACGGCTACTATGTTTATTCAAGATGTGAAAATGTCAACTATGTCAGAGTCCCGTCATGGACGGAACTCAACGGACAGGACGATCTTGGAGAATGGTATGAAAGTGAAAAAGGAAGCTGGACTATTGACGGAAGAAATTATAATTTCCGTTCCTATATTCCTGTTTCGAAACATAACAATGAACATGGTAATTATATCAGCCATATTTATGCTTATAAAAACGAATCCGTATATACAGCAGTAGCAACCGGATTCAACTTTGACCTGAAGCTTTCCTTTGACCTGAACTACGGTAATATTCCGAAGAATCTTCTTAATAATTTTCATAATATCAGCGGAGGTTCGGGTGTAACTGCAGCTTATAACGCAACAGAAGATACGATAACCCTTAACGGTACACTTTCAGGAAGTATAAACCTGCAGTATTCGGTGCCAATAGCTGACAAGATAAAGAAAGGTGATAAATTACGGGTAATTATGGAGCCTGTCAGCGGTTCGATGTCAAACGGTGTTATCGTACTTGAACTTTTTGACAGCAATCTTGCTAACCCTGACGGAAGACGTCATGTTGCAGATATCATCGGAGTCGGTGTTTACGATATTCCCGTGACGACGGATAAGGCTGCAAGGGACATCACAACGTATAAGCTCTGGCTGTACAAAGATGACAATAAAACCATAACTTTCAACAATTATAAATTCCGAATTAAATTAGAAGTTTATAACGGTACAGAGCCCGTTTATTCTCCGGCAGGTAAAACTGTTCCTTACGGTGCACAGGCAGGTACTTTACCGACAGTAACAAGAAGTGATGCTGAATTCCTTGGTTGGTTTACTGAACCGATAAACGGTGTTCAGGTGGTTCCGACAACTCCGAATGACATTACCAATTCACTCACACTTTTTGCGCATTGGGCACCGCATCCGATAAATATTAATTATGAGCAGAATATTCCTTCGGGCGCAACACCAACAGATGCTTCAAATATGCCTGCAAAAGGAACTTTGAATTATAACTCATCGTTTACTGTTTCTTCAACCGTACCGCAGATGCTTGGTTACATTTTCAAGGGTTGGGCAACAACACCGAATGTGGTTTCGGGCGAAACAGTTTATCAGGCAGGTGCTGCTATCGATTCCATAACAGTAAACAGTCTTTTCGATTCAGCAACCGGCAACGGTGCAAATCTTTACGCACGCTGGACCCCGATTACCTATAAAGTTGTTTTCAGTGGTAACCAAAACAACGGCGGTGAGGATGTTCCGTCACATACAATGACATATGACGTTGAGACAAAACTTAACCTCAACACTTACACAAAGACAGGTTATACGTTCAAAAACTGGAATCTTGCATCAAACGGCTCACTGGGTTCATTTGCTGACGGACAGACGGTCAAAAATCTTACCTACGAAAACGGTAAAGAAGTAAACCTTTATGCTCAGTGGACGGTCAACAAGTATACGATTATATTCGATGGTAACGGACATACCGGTGGCTCGATGAGCAACCTTGAAATGAGTTACGATGTTGCTGCAAATCTTACTGCAAACGGTTTTGTTAAAAACGGTGCAGATTTTGTCTGTTGGAATACCAAGCCTGACGGAAGCGGAACAAACTATACAGACAGACAAAGTGTAGTAAAACTTTCCGAAATCAACGGAGCTACTATTACTCTTTATGCAATCTGGAGTTCGTATCCCGAAGTAATTTTCGGAAATGAGTTTGATTTTGATAAGTTCTATTGTGGTTCTTTCGCTCACTCATCTACAGGATATTTTGAGAACAGTAAAGATTTTATTGTTAATAAACTCAACAATTCGCTCACTATAACAGCTAATGATAAGTCAACAGACAGTTTTACTATTCCGTATGACAATCCGAGTGGTGGCGCTACAAATCTTTACGCTATGAATCTGATACCGGGAAGAACTTATGAATTAAGTTGCAAGTGCGAAAATCTTAAAAACATTCCCGCACCTGTAAGAATTCTTACCTTCTTCTACGACAATCCGAATCTTTCAAGTTTTCAGGCTCAGACTAACATTTTCGAGACTGTAGAAGGAAATTCAACAGGCATTTTCAGTGTAACATTTACAGTCCCTGCGGGCAGACCTTATATGACAATCCGATTCGGTCTGTGCGATAAGAACAATGTGACTGCGGCAAATACATCTGTAAGGCTGTCCGATATCTGCGTACGCGATGTCACAAACTTCGCAGACACTTCTGTTAAGGATGATGTCACGAAACCGAGTGTTCTTTCAAAGAACAGTTCGCCCGAGAATAATTATACAATCAACGATTTTCCAACACTTACCCGAACCGGCTACACATTCCGCGGTTGGAGTAAAACAAGAGGTGCTGACGGAAACGGTGTTTATGAAGACAGAATTGAAAGCTATACATTCACTCAGGCTGAACTCAGCACAGGTATGAACAGAACACTTTATCCGATATGGTCTCCCAACCTTGTAATTGTGCGTTTCAATACGGGGATCAGCTCTGTAACGGATTTTACGCAGAATTACTATTTCGGACAGTCACTGGAAATAAAACCCGTTACAAATCCGCAGTACACTGTAAAGTATTACAACGGCGACGACAAATACGATCTCGACCAGACGGTAAGTGTTAATTTGCTTGGTTGGAGCGACAGCGCAAACGGTACGGTCAAGTATTCTCCGTCACAGACTATAACGAATCCGAACGGAATAATCGGAACAAGTTATAAAAACGATGCTTCTGCAACATCAACAAACCTTTATGCTAAATGGCAGACAAAAGGCGGTACTGTAAGTGCACAGTTTGCTGAAAGAAACAATTATGTTCTTTCAGGCTGGTCGCAGACGAAGAACAGCACCGTCGCCGAATACCGTCCGGGAGATACAATTGCTCCGACAGGTGATATGAATCTTTATGCGGTCTGGGTATCTCTTGCAGACGTGCAGAATAAAATTGATTCTTACAACGAAACATATTCGCAGGAGAAAAACGACATTGTTTCAGGTATCGTAATCAATTCTGACGGCAGTGCTTCATCGCACAGCGAAATCAAAGCAACCGGACATCTTAAATATGACCGTACTCGGTTTGATTCCGCACTTACAAAATATGAAGAAGCAAAGAAAAACTTCAGTAATAAAAACGCAGAATCAAACAACGCATTGATTGATGCAATCAAAGGTGTTGAACAGGTAAAAACACCAACCTCACAGACAGGTGTCGTTAAAAACTACCTTTCGGAATTTGAGATTGCTTATGCGAACGGTGTGTCAGGTGATGTTCCTGCAGGTAAATATTCTGTTGCGGATATGAACCTTAACCATTATGCTTTTGATGAACTCGACAGTGCAAAGGATGCACTTATTGCAGGTAATTCAGCAACAACGCAGAGTGAAATTAATACTCAGGTAATTAATCTTGCGCAGTCTTTCGCAAATAAGAAAGATGTCAAAGCTTCAACGCCGACCTATAAAGTATTCGACACGGCTGATTCAATTGAAGACAGCGGTTTTGTGACATCCGGCGACATCAAGGCTATGAGTTATGTGTACACAGGCAAGAACAATTACACTTATTACTGCTACACGAATTCAAAGAAACCGGCGATGTTCATTTCAGTTGATGAAGTGACAAGCACAGACGGTCGAGCTTGCTATCCGACAAAGGCTGATGTTGTCAGTTCAGATATAACTCTTAATGCTGTTTCCGGTTCAACCGTGCTTGAAAAGACGGCAGAAAACGCGACTGATTACAGCCAATATCTTTCTTTTGGAATGGGTACAAAACTGAAGGCAGATTATTATACGAAGAAGGATGTTATTCAGCTTACACCCGACTTCACAAAAGCAGGCGACAAGGCAACCGTAAGCTATACAATCAAGGCTCACGATGATGCATTTGCAGGTCTCAACGGAGCAGAAATCAACTATGCAGACTCAGCAAAGCTTGCATCAGGCGCAGCAAAGGGTGAAGTAGCAAATATCCCGAATACTGAAAATGCAGTAACACCTGAAAACACAATCACAATCATCATTGACTACCACGAAGGCGAAGGCTTCGATGTAACGGGACAGCAGGTACAGGATGATGAATGGCTCAAGCAGTACCACCTTGCAAGAAGCTCAGGCGACGCAAGCAACTGGGAGCTTCCGGTACCGGGCGACAGCGTATACACAGTATATGATGAAACCTACGGTCAGACAGACTTTGGCTCATTCACATACACATTCGTAGTAGGCGCAGAAAATGATTTCGCAAACTGTGTACTTGCATCATCAGATGTAAACGACATAATCGGAATCGTGAAGGAAAATTACGATTCGATGAAGGCAGTACCGTTCGACGGAGCACAGGAAATCTGGAAATGGGCTCATGATGCGAATGACGGAAACTTG
>JAZSQQ010000067.1:0-11473 GCA_045538055.1 Acutalibacteraceae bacterium | reverse complement strand
GAAGAAGTCTTTACCCCTGCCAACCAGAAGCTTTGCGAGGGAAACGATGCCGGAATGTTCGTTACGGCCTGGATGGGAATTCTTAATACCACTACCGGCAAAGTGACGTTTGCTAATGCAGGACACAATCCTCCGCTTGTTAAACATGCAGACGGTAGTTTTGAGTATCTTAAAACCCGCCCGGGTTTTGTGCTTGCCGGAATGGAAGGTATTCATTACAGAAAGAATGAAATTCAGCTTGAACCGGGTGACGCAATCTATCTTTATACGGACGGTGTGACCGAAGCTACGGATTTGAACAACGAATTGTATGGGGAAGAGCGTCTGCTTGATATTCTGAAGAAAAATGCCGACGCCGATTCCAGAAAGCTTTGCGAAGCGGTAAAATCCGATGTGGACGCATTCGTTGGCAAAGCACCGCAGTTTGACGATATTACAATGCTGTCCCTGATATATAACGGTGTGCAGAAAAAAGAAGAGGAGGAAAACCGATGAAAGAGCTGACCGTTGCCGCAACCATTGATAACATTGAAACGGTTACGGACTTTGTGAACGAAGAGCTTGAAGCGCTCGACTGCCCAATGAAAACGCAGATGCAGATCGACATCGCAATTGACGAGCTTTTTTCAAACATTGCGAACTATGCTTATGCTCCCGAGGTGGGCGAAGCAACCGTACGCGTTGAACCTAAGGATGATGCTCTTGCAGTCATTGTAACGTTTATTGATAAAGGTATGCCGTATAATCCTCTTGAAAACGAAGATCCGGATACAACTCTTTCCATAGACAAAAGAGAAGTAGGCGGTCTTGGCGTTTATATGGTCAAAAAAAGCATGGACGATATAAAATATGAATACAAAGACGGACAAAATATCCTTTCCATCGTCAAGAGGTTATAATAGATATGAAATGTATTAAGAGAATAATAATTGTTATAATCGCAGTCATTATAGCCGCCGTTATTCTTCTTTTCAGATTAGCTGCACTGATACCTCATACAGAACCGGAAAAAGATTTGTATGCCAAAGCGATGGTTGATGCAAAAGAGGCCGAAGCGGATGAAATTGAAACTCTCGTAACTCTCACTCCGGAAAGCGACATGGTGACATGGAACGAAAACAAAACAAAGGTCTTGCTGCTTTCGTGGCACGAAGACCCCGAAAGTTTCATTGCGGGTGAATCATTTACCTGCACCAACGGTGATATATGGGCGTTTACCGATAAGGAAATCCTTTTCTGGTATGATGAAAACGCAAAAGGCGTTTCCGATTGGGAACTTCGCCTTAAACAGCTTATAGGGCTGCCTGAAATTACGGAATATACCCATGTTTCCGCTTTTTGGGTGGATATTGATGAAGTTATCCGTCCTGCCTATCAGCTTGATGTTACAGAGCAGATGTCGGCGGATTTGCTTGACGGATCGGCGCTTGGTGCCCATAAGCCCTGGTTTGATGAAAATGCCGAGTATTCCTATTCCGAAGAAACACCCTATCCATGGACACGGCTTGGTTATACATATGATTGGGCGGATAACGGAAAAGAATACGGACTTTCGGAATTTTTGATATTGGCCGATTCAGTGATTGAAGTGGAATGGACAAAATCCACCGATGAATTTGTTGATTGGTTGGAGGCAAATTAAATGCAAAATTTTAAAATGACAAAAAAGATATTATGCCTTGTTTTTGCGGTGCTGATGCTGGTTGCTTGTATGACCGGATGTGCAGACAGTAAAGCTGAGAATTCGTCATATGGCGGCGACAAGCTGACTTATGAAGATTATCAGGATGCCAAGGTGGGCGTGGCCACGGGCACATATTCGGCAGCAATTATGCCCGAATATTTCCCCAATGCCAAAATATCCGAATACAACACCATTCCTGATATGGTATTGGCACTCAGCCAGGGAAAAATTGATATATGTTCTACCGACGCATCTTATTATACGTGTATGCTTTGGGAAGGCATGAATATCAGTCGGCTTGAGGATCCTATCGAGTCTGCTGATTACGGAGTGGTATTTAAAAAAGGAGCCAATGCACAGCTGCGTGGACAAATGAACGACTTCATTGCCAAAATAGCAGAAAACGGCGAATATGAGCGGCTTCATGACAAATGGTTCGGCAATACCGAACCCACGGAATATCTTGATCCAGACACTCTTACCGGAGAAAACGGAACACTGAAGGTCGTTACCAGTGCGGAAGTCAAGCCGTTTGCTTATCTGAAAAATGAACAGCTTGTGGGTTATGACATAGATTTTATGACTATGTTTGCTCAGGAATATGGCTATCGGCTTGATTTTACTACGGTAAGTTTTCAGGCTATTTTGCTGGGCGTTTCCCAAGGCAACTACGATATAGGATGTTCCGGCTTTACCATTACTGCAGAACGAGCCGAAAGCGTTGATTTTTCTGATCCTTATCACAAGGAAGATGTTATATTCCTGATTCAGGGAGATGAAGGGAATGACCTTTCCCGTTTCGAAAATGCCTCTCTCGGCGTTGTAACCGGTTCGCTTTACGGCGGTTATTCCCGGGAGCAGTTCCCGAACGCTGTCATAAGCGAATTCAACACCTTTGCCGATGTGCTCGGCGCACTCAATCTTGGAAAAATCGACGGAGCCATGCTCGATAAGCCCAATTTCAATTCGGTCAAGCGCACCAACCCCGAACTTTCCTGTGTGACTGTTCCGGCATACTCGGTTGAAATCGGGTTCGGTTTCCAGAAGAACGAAGACGGCTACGCCCTTCAGGCACAAATGAACGAGTTCCTTGCAAAGCTTCGTGCCGAGGGCAAGATCGACGAGATGATTGAAAAATGGTACGGCGAAACGGAGCCGAATGTATCTGTTCCGCTTGATGAACTTGCCGACAACAAAGGCGAAAAGTTAAAGGTTTCCATTGATACAACAAGAAAGCCTTTCGTTTATATGTATAACAACGAGCCGGTGGGATTTGAAATTGAGGTGCTGTATCTGTTCTGTGAAACCTATGATTACAGCATTGAAATCGAAGATGTTTCCTTTGCATCCGGTCTTGCGGGACTTGCAAGCGAAAGATATGACCTTGTCTGCGGCGGTCTTTATATGACGCCGGAACGCAAAGAAAGTGTTAACTTTTCCGAACCCTATATGGTGGCCGACGTTGTTATGGCAACTGTTAAAAAGAGCGGATTTGAAGATTTCTTTGCTTCTCTCGGAGAGAGTTTTGAAAAGACCTTCGTTCGCGAAGGACGCTGGAAGCTCATCCTCGAAGGCATCGGTACCACGTTGCTGATAAGCTTCTTTGCCGTAATCGGCGGAACCGTTCTCGGTTTTCTTCTTTATCTTGCCGCAAGGTCGAGATATAAGGCGCTTTCGGTTATCGCAAAAATCTTTGCAAAGGTCTATTCCAAAATTATTGCTGGAACGCCCACGCTTGTCGTATTGATGCTTCTGTTCTACGTTGTATTTGGAAAATCGGACATCAGCGGTATCGTTGTTGCCATTATAGGCTTTGTTCTGACCTTCGGTTCCTTCGTTTACGGACAGCTTGAACTTACAGTGGAAGGTGTTGACAAAGGACAGACCGAAGCTGCTTATGCCCTCGGATACAGCAGAAACCAAACCTTCTTCCGCATTATTCTTCCGCAGGCAATGAAGATGTTCGTTCCAGTATATTCCTCCGAAATAATCGGACTTATCAAAGCAACCTCGGTTGTGGGATATATTGCGGTTAACGACCTTACCAAAATGGGCGATATCATCAGAAGCAATACATACGAAGCTTTCTTCCCGCTGATTGCGGTTGCGGTGATCTATTTTATGGTCACATGGGGAATAGCGGAGCTTCTTGGAATTCTTAAACATAAGACTGAACCCAAGAGAAGAAAAGATAAGAACATTCTGAAAGGGGTAGTAAGATGATTCGCATAAGCCATTTAAGAAAAGAATATCCTAACGTAACTCCGCTCAAGGATGTTAACGTAACAATCAATAAAGGTGACGTTATTTCTATTATAGGCCCTTCCGGTACGGGTAAATCCACGCTTATACGCTGCATCAATATGCTTGAAACACCGACTTCGGGTGAAATTTGGGTGGATGACCAGTGTATCACGGATAAAAAGTGTAATATTAATAAGATAAGACAGAAAATGGGAATGGTGTTTCAATCTTTCAATCTTTTTAATCACATGAACATCATCGAAAACCTTATGGCTGCGCCGATGGATCTTTTGAAAAAACCGAAGCAGCAGGCTTATGACGACGGAATGAAACTTCTTCGTACTGTCGGTCTTGCCGATAAAGCCTTTAACTATCCGGATGAACTTTCCGGAGGGCAGAAGCAGCGTGTGGCCATTGCAAGAACTTTGGCGATGGAACCGGAAATTATTCTGCTTGATGAACCGACCTCGGCTCTTGACCCGACAATGGTCGGAGAAGTACAGGCGGTAATCCGCGACCTTGCAAGGCAGGGACTTACAATGATGATAGTCACTCACGAAATGCGCTTTGCCCGAGAGGTTGCCAACCGCGTATTCTATATGGACGAGGGCGGCGTTTATGAAGACGGCACTCCCGAACAGATTTTTGATAACCCTCAAAAAGAAAAAACCATACGCTTTATCAAGCATATAAAGGTCTTTGAAAGTCTTATCACTTCAAAAGATTTCGACTTCATCGGTTTCAACACAGGTCTTGAAGAGTTTGGAAGAAGAAATCAAATTTCGCAGAAATCCATTTATCGTGCGCAGGCATTTTTTGAAGAACTTTGCGTACAGATAATTCTTCCGGAGCTGCCGCGTGATTTTAAACTGAACATAACCCTTGAATATTCACAGGATGATGAAACTGTAATGATGCAGATTAAATACAGCGGAAAAAGTTTTGACCCGAAGGATTCCGACAATATACTCTCGCTCAAACTTGCCGAAAATGCGGCGCAAAGCATTGAGTACAGTGAAATTGATGAGGAAGAATTCACCAACCTTGTTGTTGCAAAAATCAAGTAAGGCATAGAAAAGGAAAGAAAATCTTATGTCTAAATATGACCTGAATTATACAAATATTGATGCGGCAAGCGAAGCTGTTGTTGCTTTTCTTTCAAACAACAAGGTGGATTCAAAAGATGTTCAGCGCATTCGTCTTTCAATTGAGGAAGTGTTGCTGAAATATCTTGACCGCTTTGATGAAAGCAAATCTTTTACTCTGGTCACATCAAAGCGGCTTCGCTCGCTTGTGATAGAACTTTCTATTGCCGGCGAAAGTTTTGATCCGTTTTCTGAAAACGAAAACGGAGAAGCAACAATGCTGCACAGTCTGCTTTCCGGAATCGGCCTTGCTCCCGTATGGAGATATAAAAACGGAAAAAACATTGTTTCGTTTGTTGCAAAGAAAAAGAAACTTTCGCAAATATTACAGCTTGGTATTGCAATATTGGCGGCGTTTGCGCTTGGTGGGATTTGCTATCTTCTTCCTCAAAGCGTATCAAATTTTATTACCGAAGATGTCATTACCCCAATATTTAACACCTTTATGGGTTTGCTTTCCGCAATTTCGGGGCCGATTATTTTTCTTTCTGTCGTGTGGGGAATTGTCGGCATCGGAGATATGACCACCTTCGGAAAAATCGGAAAAAAGATGATTATTCGGTTTCTGGTGATTTCGGTTATTACCGGTGCTGTCGGAACAGCATTTTGTGCGGTGTTTTTTAAGCTCTCGTCAACGGGCGAAACCGCCTTTGCTTTTTCCGACCTCTATCAGATGATACTTGATATCGTTCCCGGAAATCTTATAGCTCCGTTTATTGAAGGAAACTCTTTGCAGATTATCTTTATCGCCATTATTTTTGGCCTTGCGATGTTGGTTCTCGGGCACCGCATACCCGTTGTTACAAGCTTTATTGAACAGACAAACTCGGTTATGCAGCTGATTATGGGTGCGGTAAGTTCGTTTATTCCGTTTTTTGTGTTCGGAAGTGTTCTTAATATGATTGCGGGTAACAATTTTTCCTCGGTAATCAAAGCATACAAGCTGATTTTGGTCATGCTTCTTGCGGATGCTATATTGATGGCAATATATCTTTTTGCCGTATCCGTGAGAAAAAAGGCTGGCCCTTTCAACCTTCTGAGAAAAATGATTCCGACTTTCATTATTTGTCTTACGACTGCTTCCTCGGTTGCGGCATATCAGACAAACGTGGCTTGCTGCGAAAAAAAGCTTGGCATTGATAAGAAGATTATCAATATAGGTGTTCCTCTCGGCCAGGTTGTGTTTATGCCCGGAGCAGTTGTGCTGTTTCTATGCACCGCTTTCGGTATGGCCGAAAACTACGGCGTATCAATTACTCCGATCTGGATGCTCACGGTATTTATAATCAGCGTCGTGCTGGCAATTGCAGCGCCTCCGGTACCCGGAGCGGCCCTTACATGTTATACAATCCTGTTTACGCAGCTGGGCATTCCTGCGGAGGCGGTTGCCGTTGTAATCGCTTTGAACGTAATACTCGAATTTGTTACAACCGCCGTCAATGTTTTCTGCCTGCAAACGGAACTTGTTGAACTTTCCGGAAACCTTAATTATCTGGATGAAGAAAAATTAAGAAACTCCAGATAGCAGCAAAACATGATGGACAAGTATTGCGCGACTTTTATATTACGGTTAATTAACAAAAAAAGAGCCATTGGATTCGAAACAAAAGTCCAATGGCTCTTTTTTTGAATAATCTTAAGTTGTTGTAAAAATGTTGTCACAAGGCTTGGTGACCTCTCAAAAACCTCATGTTCATGCGGTTTTATTTGACTTTGACATTATTCCCACTCGCTCCATGTTAAACAACTTTGTTTATGAACTGTTGTTTGTCATTCATGGAATATTCTGAGTGGGTCTTAAAATTTGTATTACACCTTGTTCAAAAGCTGCTGTTATCATTTCATTATCAAAAGTGATAACAACAATAATTTCGCCGTGGTTCAAAGTATGTGAACATTATAATCCGTTTTTTCGAAAAATCAATAGTTTCTGCAAATTATTTTTTCGGAAATGTCGTCATTACTGCTGATTTTATTATTACAATTACCACAAAAATATTGCGGACAAAAAGGTTTTGTGGTTTAATGAAATAAAGTGATTTGCAGTACCGAAACACCGCAAATTGAAAAATGGGGGGTGGCTTAATGGTTCGGATAGCTGTCTGCGACGATTTGAGCACAGATATTGAAATAATAAAAGCTCATATAATCCGCTATGGCAATGAAAACTCCGTGCAGATAAGCGTTATGGCATATTCGGAGCAGAATGATATTCTCAATGCCTTAAAGAAAGCCGATACGTATGATATTATTTTTCTTGATATTTATATGGAAGCCCTGAACGGCATTGATCTTGCCCGCCATATCAGAAAGCAAGGCGTTAAAAGCCGCATTATATTTTTTTCAACCTCCAATGAACATGCTCTTGATGCTTTCGGAGTAAACGCAATCCAATACCTTGTAAAACCCGTCAAATATGATGATTTTGTAAATGCAATGAAACTTGCGCTTGTTGATAAAACGCATCGAGAGGAAGCAATCAGCATCCAGTGTGGAATGGAAATTGTAAAAATCCTGTTTGAGAATATTTTGTACGTTGAGGCACAAAAGAATTATCAGATTATTTACCTTAAAGACGGCAGTTCAAAGAAAACCCGCATGACCGTTTCCGAACTTTACGAATACATGAAGGAAAGAGATGAGTTCGTCAGAGTCGGGGCTTCCTTTATTCTCAATCTGGATTACACAATTAAAATAACCTCAAAGGATATCGAAATAATCGGCGGCAAAAGAATTGCCGTTCCGCGGGGTGCTTTCAGCACACTTAAAAAGCAATATTTGGATTATTATGCTTGATAAGGAGGATTTATAATGCCGATACTTCGTGATTTGTCTATTATATGGGCATTGCTGCATGTTCTCGTGCTGTTTGTGTCCTTGTATGAATCCCGTTATTCAATGAAAAAAACGATCATTCTGACCGTATCCTTCATGCTGCCTCTTGTGGCAATCAATGCCGTTGCCTGTGTTTTGCTCGGTACCGTTAAATATGCAAATCTTGTATTGCTGCTTTGCACATTGCCAAGCTTGATTTTCTTTTATATTCTTGCAAAAAACCGGGACGGTCGATTCTTTTTTACGTTCTGTCTTGCGGATACCGTTTCATACGAAATTATTGTAATAACAACGCTCCTTGAATATTATATTTGCGGAAACCAATTCATTCTGATGTTTGTGCTTCGGCTTATTGCTTTTCCCTTGCTCGAAATTGTGATGTGGAAATATTGGCGAAAAGTGTATCTTAAAGCACAGACGATTGTTACAAAAGGGTGGGGGCTTTTTACCATTCCGGCGGCTTTGTTTTACGTGATTTTGGTAGTTATGTCCTCTTATCCTACCATTATATACGAAAGACCGCATGACGTTCTCCCAATTATTTTAATTATGATATTGATGCCCGCCATGTATCTCATTATTTTTAAGGTTTTGCTTAATCAGCAAAGGCTTATTGAAGAACAGGAGAAAAAACGTAACATTGAACTTCAAACTCAGCTTTTGCATAACGAACTTGAACTCGACCAAAAATATCTAAAGCAAGCGCAGAGAACGCAGCACGACTACCGCCATCATAACAGAATGATTTTACAGTTTGCACAGGCCAATGATGTGAAATCCATTATTGATTACATAGATAATCTGGATGATTGCACGCTGTATTCGGATATACGCTATTGTGATAATACATGCGTAAATAATATTCTGCGTTTTTATATCGGAAATGCACAATCCTCGGGAATTACAGTCAAGTATGACGTGGATGTGGATTCAAGCACCAGCATACAGGATATTGATCTTGTAGCAATTCTTGCCAACGTGCTTGAAAATGCGATACATGGTGCCGAAACGGTCAAAGAAAATAAAACCATAGAAATCACCATACATAAAAAGGGAATCAAACTTCTGATAAAATGTGTGAACTCCGCCGCAGACCATATTCGTTTTGAAAACGGTTTGCCAAAGCGTAAAAAAGGAAATGGAGTCGGCATTCAAAGTATTATTCAGTCCGCAGAAAAATACAGGGGTGACGTAAGCTTTGATTTTAAAGACAATTTGTTCACTTGCCGTGTAATTCTGAATGATATCGAATAATTGCAAAATATTTTAAAAAAGTGCGAATTATCCCACAAAAATACGAATTATCCCCAGCGCCTTGCTTATGCAGGGCGCTGTTTTTATTATTTTAAATATAACATTACGCGTATTAAAGGGGGAATTTTATGATCAAAAGAGAGCAACTTCGGATTTTGCCGAACAGCGAAGATTTTGATAAACCGCAAAGCGAAAAAAACGTATGGCCGCACCAATACTGTCCCGAATTTGATAAGCGCCAGACATCTTTTCATTATGCGCCAGAATGTTATTATTGCAAATACGCAGACTTTCGTTTGGAGCAAAAAGTCGCCCTCGAAGTCGGAATCTGCTGTTACCCCAATATCAAAGTAAATTAAAAACAAATATATAATTTCGGAGGAAAATAAAATGACTATTGAAAAAATTATCAACGAAAACGAACTGACAGTAACCCTTACCGGAAGACTTGACACCGCAACCGCACCTCAGCTTGAAACAGAACTGAAAGACCTTTCCGGTGTGGAAAAACTTGTGCTCGATTTTGCCGCGCTTGAATACCTTTCTTCCGCGGGACTTCGTGTTCTTCTTGCGGCACAGAAAGTGATGAACAAACAGGGCAAAATGATTATCAGAAACGTAAACGAAACCATTGCCGAAATATTTGAAGTAACCGGATTTGTTGATATTCTGACTATTGAATAAGAGGATTGTTTTATGAAAACGAAAAAGCAAAGAATATCGGGCTCGTTCCAAAAATGGCTGCTTTTACTGGTTATCGTTGCATTTTTGACCACAACTGCGTTTTTGTGGATATCCCAGACCAAGCTTGCCGAAAACAATGCAATCAACATTCTTTCTTTGAATATTTCAGATGTTAACGAGGATATCAACGATGCTTCGGACGAGAATTTGCTTTCGCTTGCATATGCTATCGCAGAAGAACTGAACAAGGCAGAAACGATCACAAACGAGCTTTTATATGCGGAAGCCGAAAAATACGACGTGACCGAGGTCAACTATATTGATCCTAACGGAATCATCAGAGCCACAACGTATTCGGACTTTATGGATTATGATATGGCAAGCGGCGAACAATCCGCGGCGTTTTTGGTGTTGCTCGATGAACAAACCGAACTCACCCAAAGATACGGCCCTGTTTCATACGATGCTTCTATTCTGCGTAAATACGGTGGCGTGCGGCTTGAAAACGGCGGGTTTGTTCAGATAGGCTACGATTCCGAACGCTTTCAAAAGGATATAAGCAAAAACGTAGTTGGTGCGACCCGCAACCGCCACGTTGGTGAAGGCGGATGCCTTATAATCGTTGATGAAGAATGGAAAATCGTATCCGACCGAAACGGAAACGAAGGAAAAAATCTGGACGTAACGGGTATATGGATAGACAAGGCTTCGATGGAGCCTAACGCGGCGTTCACCGCAAACGTTTACGGAGAAAAATGCTACTGTATGTATAGTGAAACGGAAGGCTATCTTATTGTTGCGGTTATGCCGGTGAGCGAAGCGGCACTTTCAAGAAACCTTTCCGTCGGAATCACTACCGGAATGGAAATCGTTGTTTTTGCGGCGCTTTTCATTATGATTTTCTTCCTTGTAAATAAGCTTGTTGTAAAAAATATTCACAGAATCAACGAATCTCTTTCCGAAATCACAGAAGGAAATCTTGAAACGGTCGTAAATGTTCGCTCTCATGAAGAGTTCGACGCGCTTTCAAACGATATTAACTCAACGGTGGATACTTTGAAAAAATACATAGCGGATGCCGCGGCACGAATCGACGCAGAGCTTGCCTTCGCAAAGGCGATTCAGCATTCTTCGCTTCCGTCGGTATTCCCGCCTTATCCGAATCGCCGCGATTTTGATATCCATGCGACTATGCACACGGCAAAAGAGGTTGGCGGCGATTTTTATGATTTTTATTTTTTGGATGAGGAAAACCTTGCCTTTCTGATTGCCGACGTTTCGGGAAAAGGAATTCCCGCCGCTATGTTTATGATGACCTCTAAAACCGTTATCAAAAGCTATGCGGAATCGGGCATGAGCGTTGAAGAAGTCTTTACCCATGCCAACGAGAAGCTTTGCGAGGGAAACGATGCCGGAATGTTCGTTACCGCCTGGATGGGAATTTTGAATACAGCCACCGGCAAAGTTGCTTTTGCCAACGCAGGACACAATCCTCCGCTTGTTAAACATGCAGACGGCAGTTTTGAGTATCTTAAAACCCGCCCGGGTTTTGTGCTTGCCGGAATGGAAGGTATTCATTACAGAAAGAATGAAATTCAGCTTGAACCGGGTGACGCAATCTATCTTT
>JAZSQQ010000006.1:0-2693 GCA_045538055.1 Acutalibacteraceae bacterium | reverse complement strand
AATTTGTCACTATCCGATTATTCCACCTGTACCTGTTTTTGAGTTAGTTGGAGATGCAAAAATAAAGGATTGGAGAAAGATTGCTTCATTTCTTGCTGATAACGGAGTTGTACTTGTGCTCACAGGTCATATGCATATTCAAAGCATAAACGAGTTTTATTCAGAAAAAGGCAACCGCCTCATTGATGTATGTACATCTGCTCTTGTGGGAAGTCCTGCAAAATACAGAAAAATCACCATAGATGAAAATTCTGTTCTTAAGGTTAAATCACTTGATGTGCCTGATTTTGGATGGGACTTAAACGGTCTTACACCTCAAGAGTATTTTGATAATCATTTCTCTTCTGCGATTGTTGCAAGAGTACGTGGCGCACTGGGCGGTGGAAATGGAATTGTAAAGCACCTTAAGGCATTTGCAAGAAAGCGCTTTGACAAAATGACGGTTAAGTCATTAAAGCGTTTGCTTTGCTTAAAACGAGATAAAGAATTTGACAAGAAAAAGTTTTCAGATTTTGTTGGTGAAGTCGGCTTAAGCATATTTACAGGTGATATGCCTTATGTTGAGGGGACAGCAGGATATAACCTTCTTGCAGGTATTCTTGACAGGTTTTCATTTGTGCTTAAAAAGGTTGAACCTAAACTTAGCAAAAATGGTGAAAAAATTGATTTAAGAAGTATGCTTCTTAACACTATCGGAAACAAAAAAGGCTTTTCGGATAATAATGCCGAATTTACACTTAAATAAATTCACAATATCGTAAGGTGAATAATATGTTATATAAAAAGAACGTTGAAAAATCACTAAAAACAGAACTTTTTAAAAATCCTACATCTGAATTCCGTGGAACACCTTTCTGGGCACTTAACTCATATTTGACAAAAGAAGAATTATGCCGTCAGATAGATGTATTCAAGGAAATGGGCCTTGGCGGATTTCATCTTCACGTAAGAACAGGTCTTGAAAACGAGTACCTTAGTGAAGAATATATGGAACTTGTCAAGGATACTGTGGTTAAAGCAAAAAATGAAGAAATGCTTGCATGGCTTTATGACGAAGACCGTTGGCCATCGGGTGCTGCAGGTGGACTTGTGACAAAAGACGAAGAATACAGAAGCAGATGTCTCTTTTTCACTCCTTTCAGAGAAGAAAAACACAGTGGTATCAATGACTATTGGGTAAACAAAAAAGAAAATCCTATTGCTTGCTATGACATAATTCTTGACAGTAACGGTTTTCTTTCTTCTTACAAAAAAATCTGTGAAAATGATGAGGCTGAAGGTACAAAATGGTATGCTTTTCTTGAAATAGCAAATCCTTCCAGCTGGTATAACGGACAGACATATCTTGATACACTGAGCAGTGCTGCAGTTAAAAAGTTCGTTGAGATCACTCACGAAAAATATAAAGATAAAGTGGGTGATGAATTTGATAAGACCATTCCTGCTATTTTTACAGATGAGCCTCAGTTTACAAGAAAGGCAGTTCTTAATAATTCATTTGATAAAATGAATATTACAATGCCTTGGACTGATAATGTGCCTGAGCTTTACAAAGAAATGTATGGTGAAGATATTTTTGACACCCTTCCTGAAATTTTCTGGGATAAGCCTGATTCTGCACCATCTCTTCATCGTTACAGATACCACGATTTTATTGCTGAATTATTTGCAACATCATTTGCCGATACTGTGGGTAAATGGTGCAATGAAAATGGAATTGCCCTTACGGGACATATGATGGAAGAGCCTACACTTAATTCACAGACTGCAGCACTTGGTGAGGCCATGCGTTCATACAGAAGCTTTAAGCTTCCCGGCATTGATATGCTTTGCAATCGGCATGAATTTACTACTGCAAAACAGACACAGTCTGCTGTTCATCAGTACGGTTATGAGGGTATGCTTTCAGAGCTTTACGGTGTAACAGGTTGGGACTGTGATTTCAGAACATATAAGCATCAGGGCGACTGGCAGGCTTGTCTTGGCGTTACAATCCGTGTCCCTCATCTTTCGTGGTATGCGATGAAGGGTGAAGCAAAACGAGATTATCCTGCTTCAATCCACTATCAGTCACCATGGTACAAAAAATATAATCTTATTGAAGATCATTTCGCAAGAGTAAACACTGCACTTACACGAGGCAAGCCTGTTGTAAAAGTGGGTGTTATTCATCCCGTTGAAAGCTTCTGGCTTCATTGGGGACCTAATGACAAATCGGCAATATTCAGAGAAAGTCTTGATGAAAGGTTTTCCAACGTTACAAAGTGGCTTCTTGAGGGCAGTATTGATTTCAACTTTATTTCAGAGTCGCTTCTCCCATCTCTCTGCGAAAAAGGAAATGCGCCTCTTAAGGTTGGAAAGATGGAATATGATGCAATAATCGTTCCCGGTTGTGAAACTTTGAGAAAAACAACCGTTGAAAGACTCGAGCAATTCCGCGAAAATGGTGGTAAACTTATTTTTATGGGTGATGCACCTTCACTTGTTGATGCTGTACCTTCTGATTATGCAAAATCACTTTTTGAAAAGAGTGAAAGCATCGACTTCTCACGTGCATCTCTTCTTACTGCACTTGAGGATGTAAGAACTCTCACAATAAGATATGCCGACGGCAGACTTACGGATAATTACATTTATCAGCTCCGTGAAGACAATGACTGCAAATGGCTTTTCATCTGCCCTTCAAAAGAACC
>JAZSQQ010000041.1:0-8219 GCA_045538055.1 Acutalibacteraceae bacterium | reverse complement strand
AGCCGTGACGGGAGGATTGTTGATAATTCAAGGGTTTTTGACAATCCCTCAGTCGCTACGCGACAGCTCCCTTTACACAAAGGAGCCTGAACAGGTCAGATACATAAAGATTTTAAGAACTCTACAAACCCGAATTTGTTGAATATTTACCAAAATCATTAATTCAAAAACATACAAAAGTCCGACAGTACAGAACCCTGTCGGACTTTAACAATTATATTCATAAATCAGATTCTTGTGACTCCTGAATCCCTTGCTGCCTGTGCAACTGCCTGTGCAACTGCACCGCCGACTCTCGGGTCGAAGGCTTTCGGGATAACATAATCGGGACTGAGCTCTTCATCGGAAACAAGATCTGCAAGAGCCTTTGCTGCCGCAATCTTCATTTCTTCGTTGATGTCACTTGCTCTTACATCAAGCGTACCGCGGAAGATTCCCGGGAACGCAAGAACGTTATTGACCTGATTCGGGAAATCGCTTCTGCCCGTTCCTACAACTGCCGCACCTGCTTCTTTTGCAAGGTCAGGCATAATTTCAGGAACAGGGTTTGCCATTGCAAGAACTATCGGATCCTTAGCCATTGAACGGATCATATCCTGAGTGACAACACCCGGAGCTGAAACACCGATAAAGATATCTGCACCTTTCATCGCATCGGCAAGTGTTCCGCGCACGTGATTTTTATTTGTAAAGTCTGCGATATCCTGCTTTGCGGGAGCAAGCTCGTCGCCGTCGCAGATAACGCCCTTACGGTCACACATAATGATATCGCCGATACCCATAACCTTGAAAAGCTTTGCAATTGCAACACCTGCCGCACCCGCACCGTTGAATACTGCGGTACAGTCTTCAATCTTCTTGCCGACGATTTTAAGCGAGTTGATGAGAGCCGCACAGCAGATTACCGCCGTACCGTGCTGATCGTCGTGGAAAATAGGGATATCCGCCTTTTCCTTGAGCTTTCTTTCGATTTCGAAGCAACGCGGTGCCGCGATATCTTCAAGATTAATACCGCCAAAGCTTCCGCAAAGAAGCAAAACGGTATTTACGAACTCATCAACATCCTGTGTTCGGATACAAAGAGGGAAAGCATCAACACCGCCGAATTCTTTAAAAAGAACACACTTTCCTTCCATAACAGGCATACCTGCTTCAGGCCCGATATCGCCGAGTCCGAGAACGGCTGAACCATCCGTTATAACGGCAACAAGGTTTGAACGGCGTGTGAGTTCGTAGCTCTTATTTACGTCTTTCTGAATTTCAAGACACGGCTGAGCAACACCGGGGGTATATGCAAGAGAAAGAGCTTCCTTGTTATCTACCTTTGCTCTTGCGATTACTTCAATCTTTCCGTTCCACTCATAGTGGAGCTTAAGAGATTCTTTTGCGTAGTCCATTATAAAATTGCCTCCAAAACTACCTTTAAAATTATTCCTCAGTTGCCCAACCCTTTGAGCGTTCAACAGCGCGTAACCAGCCTTTGTAAAGCTTATCTCTGTCTTCCTGTTCCATCTTCGGAATGAATACCTTTTCAACTTCGCGGTTGCGCTCGATTTCTTCAAGGTTCTTCCACATTCCGACTGCAAGACCTGCAAGGTATGCAGCACCGAGAGCAGTTGTTTCAACTGTCTTAGGACGGTTAACCATTGTGCGGATTAAGTTTGCCTGAATCTGCATCATAATATTACTTACACTTGCACCGCCGTCAACACGGAGCTCGGAAAGTGTAATCTGTGAATCCTTTGTCATGGCTTCAAGCAGATCTGTCGATTGGAAAGCAATGCTTTCAAGGACAGCTCTTGCAAAATGTGCTCGGTTTACACCGCGTGTAAGTCCGACAATTGTTCCTCTTGCGTACATATCCCAGTAAGGAGCACCGAGACCTGTAAATGCAGGAACAATATACATTCCGTTTGCATCGGGAACACTTTCTGCAAGTTCGTCACATCGGCTTGCATTGTCGATAAGATGAATCTCGTCACGGAGCCACTTGATTACAGAGCCGGCATTGAATGCACTGCCCTCGATTGAGTAAGTTGTTTTTCCGTTAAGACTCCACGCAACACCCGTAAGCAGATTGTGCTTTGAATCAACTCGCTTCTCGCCTGTGTTCATAAGAAGGAAGCAGCCCGTACCGTATGTATTCTTCGCCTGACCCGGATTGAAGCAAGCCTGTCCTAAAAGTGCAGCAGGCTGGTCGCCTATCGCTCCGCAGATCGGAACACCTGCAAGTTCTTCAAGACCAAGAATATTAGGAGCGATTTCACCGTAAATCATACTTGATTCAACAGGTGTCGGAAGCATACACATCGGAACGCCTAACTTTTCGCAAAGGTATTCGTCCCACTCGAGTTTATCAACATCAAAGAGCATCGTTCTTGATGCGTTTGAATAGTCTGTTACGTGAACCTTACCGCCCGTAAGATTCCAGATAAGCCACGTTTCAACCGTTCCGAAAAGGAGCTTGCCGCTTTCTGCCGCAGCACGTGCGCCCGGTACGTTATCAAGAATCCACTTGATTTTTGTGCCTGAGAAATAAGCATCGATAAGAAGACCTGTGTGCTCGCGGATGTAATCGCCAAGACCTTCAGATTTCAGCTGTTCGCAGAGTTCAGCCGTACGGCGGCACTGCCATACAATTGCATTGTAAAGGGGTTTACCTGTGTCCTTATCCCAGATAATCGTTGTTTCACGCTGGTTTGTAATACCGATACCTGCAATTTTTGAAACATCAAATTCACCTGAATTGACAACAGCTGCTATCGCCTTGAGCTGGCTGTAAAGAATTTCCATGGGGTTGTGTTCAACCCAACCTGTCTTCGGATAAATCTGATCAAATTCATTCTGTGCTTTAGATACTATTCTGCCCTGCTTATCAAAAACAATTGCGCGTGAGCTTGTTGTACCCTGGTCAAGAGCCATTACATACATAGGTCTGCCTCCTTAATTTTCAGGGAAACGCTACGATTTCCCTGCTGTAATCAAATAAATTATATACTTTATGCATATAAAAGTCAACAAGGCAACCTAATGGTTACCTTGTTTGAAACGGTTCAACTTTTAATTGTAAAACAAATACTTAAGGGCAAGAGAAATTGCAATACCAAGTGCGGCACCGACCACAACCTGACGCGGTGTATGTCCGACAGCAACCTTGAGTTCAACCTCCATATCAACGCCGCCCTCTTTAAGTAAGCGTTTAAGCACCTTTGAATGCTTTCCTGTTTCATAACGGACACCGAACGCATCGTTCATTACAATGAAAGCCAAAAGTGCCGACACCGCAAACTGAAAAGACGAAAAACCGTACGCTAAAACACTTGCAGTGCAAAGGGCACACACACTTGAAGCGTGTGAGCTGGGCATACCTCCGTTTGCAATTACACGGCGGAAACCCTTGATTGATTTTTCTTTAAAAATGCCCTGAATTCCTTTTGCAAACTGTGCAGAAAACCAAGCCAGAACAAATGAAACAAAAGCATGGTTTGAGAGAATCTGTTCAAAAACCTTCATTTTTATACTCCTCAATCACTCGTCAATCATTTTACATTCTTTGCTATTTCGTCTGCCGCAGAAAGAAGAAGCTTGATTCTGTTAACCTGATTAACCTCAGATGCACCCGGGTCGTAGTCAACAGCGGCAATGTTTGCCTGCGGATAAGTGTTTTTCATAGCCTTGATAACACCCTTACCCACAACGTGGTTCGGAAGACATGCAAAAGGCTGAATGCAGACAATATTCGGTGTACCTGTTGTAATAAGCTCTGCCATTTCACCTGCAAGGAACCAGCCTTCACCGTACTGATTTCCGAGTGAAAGGAACGGCTTTGCAAGCTCGGCAACATCCTCAATTTTCATCGGCGCTTCAAATCTCTTACTGTTTTCAAGAGCCTTGAGTGCAGGACGCTTAAGGATTCGGATCATTCGTACACCGACGTGTGCAATAGCAGAAGCTGTCCATCTTGAACCGAGATACTGATGCTTGTAATCGTTCTTATAAATATAATAGTTAAAGAAGTCAATAAGGTCGGGAACAACTGCCTCTGCACCCTCTTTTTCAAGAAGCTCAACGATGTGATTGTTTGCAAGAGGCATATACTTAACAAGAATTTCACCGACAACACCGACACGGTGCTTTCTGACATTCTCGTGAATCGGGAACTTATCAAACTCATCAACAATCTTCTGACAAAGCTCGTTGTAAGAATACGTCTTATCCTCGCCTGTAAGGTGAGCAATACACAGTTCGCGGAGTTCAGCGTGAAGCTTGTTTGCTGAGCCTTCAACCTTTTCGTACGGACGTACACGGTAAAGGCATCGCATAAATAAGTCGCCGAAAACAATAAGCTTTATAGCGTCCCAAATCATCTTCTTCGGGAGTTTGAAGCCCTCATTCTTCTCCATACCGTTTGCATTGAGTGAGATAACCGGAATATGAGAAAGGCCGACACTGCCGAGTGCACGGCGGATAAATCCTACATAGTTACTTGCACGGCAGCAACCACCTGTCTGTGTCATAATGATAGCAAGCTTGTCCGTGTTGTATTTACCTGAAAGCACGGCATCCATAATCTGACCGACAACGGTAATTGACGGGAAGCATGCATCGTTATTAACAAACTTAAGACCTGTATCAATTGCCTGACGGTTGTCATTCTGAAGAACTTCAATATTAAAGCCATACTTTGCAAGAACCGGCTCTGCCATATCAAGATGGATTGGGCTGAACTGCGGAACGATAAGTGTGTACTTCTCGTCGAACATAGCCTGAGTAAACTCAGCTCTCTTATAATTAAGCGGCTTCGGGTCAGGCTTAACGTTTCTTTCGTGTCTTTGCTTCATTGCGGCAAGAAGACTGCGGAGTCTGATTCTTGCGGCACCGAGGTTGTTAACCTCGTCGATTTTAAGAACTGTATAAAGCTTATTACTGTTATCAAGGATTTCAAAAACCTGGTCTGTTGTAACAGCATCAAGACCGCAACCGAAGGAGTTGAGCTGAATAAGCTCAAGGTCATCACGTCTGCTTACAAATTCAGCCGCTGTGTAAAGTCTTGAATGGTAAACCCACTGGTCGTTTACACGCATCGGTCTTTCGGGGTTAAAGTTAATCGGAAGACTGTCTTCGGTAAGAACAGACAAGCCGTAAGAAGCGATCATTTCGGGAATACCGTGATTGATTTCGGGGTCAATGTGGTACGGTCTTCCTGCAAGGACGATACCGTAACCGTTGTTCTTTTCCATTTCTGCAAGAACTCTTGCACCCTCTTCACGGATTGCTTCCTTTGCCTTTATCTGTTCAATCCATGCGGCATGAACTGCTTCGCGAGCCTCATCCTCACCGATTAACCATTCTTTGCCGCAAAGCTTTACAAGACGGTCTGCAAGAATTTCTTCACTTGTGAAAGCCATAAACGGACGAAGGTATTTAACATCACCCTCACTGACAGCCTCAACGTTATTTTTGAGGTTTTCAGCATAAGAAACAACTATCGGACAGTTGTAATGATTCTGTGCATCGGGTGTTTCCTGACGTTCGTAATAAATACAGGGGTGGAAAATTGTTTTAATACCCTTATTGATAAGCCACTGAACGTGACCGTGTGAAAGCTTTGCAGGATAACATTCTGATTCTGACGGGATTGATTCCATACCAAGCTCGTAAATTTTTCTGTCTGAAAGCGGAGAAACCTCAACGCTGAAGCCGAGCTTATGGAAGAATGTTGCCCAGAACGGGAAGTTTTCGTAAACATTGAGAACTCTCGGAATACCGATTACTCCGCGCGGAGAATTTTCGGGATTCGGATAATCAAAAATTCTCTTGAGCTTGTATTCAACCATATTCGGTGCTTTTGAACGGTTCTTTTCGCCTGCACCCTTTTCACAGCGGTTACCCGTAATATGACGGCGACCGTCAGGGAAATTGTTGATTGTAAGCATACAGTTGTTTGAACAACCCTTACAACGTGTTGTTGTGCTCGTATATGTAAGATTAAGAATCTCCTCAAGGCTCATCATTGAGCAGGGCTGTCCGTTGTAACGGTTCTTTGCAAGAAGAGCCGCACCGAAAGCACCCATAACACCTGAAATATCCGGACAGATTGCATTAACACCCGAAATCTTTTCAAATGCTCTGAGAACAGCCTGATTGTGGAAGGTACCGCCCTGAACAACAATGTGCGAACCAAGGTCCTTGCTGTCAGCGAGCTTGATAACCTTATAAAGTGCATTTTTAATAACCGAGTAAGCAAGACCTGAAGAAATATCAGGAACGCCTGCGCCTTCCTTCTGTGCCTGCTTAACGTTTGAGTTCATAAAAACAGTACAGCGTGTACCGAGGTCAACGGGATTCTTTGCAAAAAGAGCCTCTTTACTGAACTCGGCAGCAGTATAATTAAGTGAATTCGCAAAGTTCTCTATGAAAGAACCGCAACCTGAAGAACAAGCTTCATTGAGCATAATTGTATCAACGGCACCATCACGGAGTTTGATACACTTCATATCCTGACCGCCGATATCAAGAACGCAGTCAACATCCTTGTCAAAGAATGAAGCGGCAGTACAGTGAGCGATTGTTTCAACTTCACCGTCGTCCAGATTGAAGGCTGTTTTCAGAAGACCTTCACCGTAACCTGTTGAACATGTTCTTGCAATACGTGCGTTTTCGGGAAGCTTTTCGTGAATTTCTGCAATAGCTCGTTTTGCTGTTTCAAGAGGATTACCCTCGTTACTTGAATAGAAAGAATAGAGGAGCTTACCCTCGTCACTGATAAGAACAATTTTGGTTGTTGTTGAGCCTGCATCGATACCAAGGAAGCAGTCACCGCTGTAAGTTGAAATATCAGCCTTCGGCACAACAGCTTCGCTGTGTCTTTTTACAAATTCATTGTACTCTTCTTCATTTTCAAAAAGAGCAGGAAGACGGGGCATTTCGAAAGAAACCTCAACGCCTTGGTCAAAGCGCGCAATAAGCTCATCAAGCTCAACTTCGCTTCCGCCGTCTGTCATAGCTGCACCTGCCGCAGCAAAAAGGTGTGAATTCTTCGGGTCTGCTATTGTTTCGTCTGTAAGCTTGAGAGTTCTTATAAAAGCATTCTTAAGTTCAGGCATAAAGTGTAACGGTCCGCCAAGGAATGCAACGCAGCCCTTGATCGGTTTACCGCAGGCAAGACCTGAAATTGTCTGGTTAACAACAGCCTGAAAAATTGAAGCCGCGAGGTCAGCCTTTGTTGCACCCTCATTGATAAGCGGCTGAATATCAGTCTTAGCAAAAACACCGCATCTTGCCGCGATGGGATAAATCTGTTTATAATCCTTTGCCGCTTCGTTGAGCCCTGCGGCATCAGTCTGCAGAAGAGCCGCCATCTGGTCTATGAATGAGCCGGTACCGCCTGCACAAACGCCGTTCATTCTTTCATCAAGACCGCCTCTGAAGTAAATAATCTTTGCATCTTCGCCGCCAAGTTCAATTGCAACATCCGTCTGCGGAGCATAGAATCTCAAGGCAGTCGCAACAGCAACTACCTCCTGTACAAACGGTATATCAAGGGATTTTGAAAGGTTGATTGAACCTGATCCTGTTATGTTTATCTTGAGTTTTTTTATTCCTGTTTCTTTGACAGCTTCCTTGAGAAGCTCAGCAAGTACCTCGCGGCACTGCGCCATATGACGTCTGTACACGCCGAAAACGACTTCATTATTTTCGTCAATGATAGCCAGTTTTACCGTTGTTGAACCAACGTCAATTCCTGCACGATACTCCTTCATTTTTTCCTCCCATATATTTAAAACATCTTCTGATTTTTACAAAATGCTATAATACGTCATTTTAACATACTTGGGATAGGATATCATTTTTTTGTTGGTTTGTCAATATACATTTCAGTTGTGTTTATTAAATTAAAGTTGGTAATTTTTTACTTTTACGCAAAAAAATAAAGGGACTGTAAAACACCGAGCTCCCGTAAGGCAGTTTTTCTGAATCGTCTCCCTCTGACGAAAAAACTTGTGTTATTGCAAATATTTGTTGACATCCAATCATACCGGCAAATTCGGGTTTGTCAGGCTCTTTTATACTTGAAGTTACTTGTATTTCCAGGCTCCCTTGTGTAAAGGGAGCTGTCGCGAAGCGACTGAGGGATTGTCAAAAATCCTTGAATTATCAACAATCCTCCCGTCACGGCTACGCCGTGCCACCCTCCTTTACACAAGGAGGGCTGACTA
>JAZSQQ010000044.1:0-3214 GCA_045538055.1 Acutalibacteraceae bacterium | reverse complement strand
CCTTTGGAATAACAGTTGTAAATATCAGTACCGTTATTCATACCGCCGCAGATTGCACCGGCATAAAGGTCAAGATTTTTCTTGATATCCGTATAAGTTACATCAATGGTAAAGTCTACAACACCGAGGTTTTTGATTTTATAACTATTAGGATTTGTGGCAAGGTTTGCAAACAGACCGTAAGCACGCCAGTTGCCGCCTTCTGTCATAAAAGGAGTTTCCTCGTTTATAACAATGGTCATACCTGATACAACATGCCCGTTACCGTCAAATGAACCCTGGAATGAGCAGGCATAATTTTCTGCTTTATTCCAGCCTCCGCCCATAAAACCGTAAGCAGGCGTACCGCCGATGGGAACCCAGTTGCCCCAATTTGAAAGGTCAATATCCGCTATCAGCTTGTAATGGTTTTTAGGACCCTGTCGAACTGCATTTAACTGCTCTGCGGTTTCAATGAGGTATGGGTCATCAATCGTACCGCTGCCTCCTGCAAATTCAAAGGGAGATACTACAAATTCTGCAGGTGCACCCTTAAATGTATCTTCAAATCTGATATTCTTTAAGCAAGATTTAGGTATATAACGCCCGTTTGTAAGAAGTGCCCATTCACCAACAAGTCCGGGAATTTCATCCGAAACATCGAGATCGGCAATTTCAACACGACTGATGGTATAATTGCTCGGGTACTCATGCTCATTTTTGACCATATCAAAATGTCCGTTTGCATCGGTTGTTTCAACATATGCGTCAGTTGTAGGATACACATACTCTGTACGCATATTTTTTTCTATAAATTTATTTACATAGTGTTCATTAAATTCAAAATCTCTTCTTTTAAGCTTTAAATCCCAATAATCGAAAAGAGGGAAATTGAATTCAGCTACCGCAACAGGCAAAAGCATTCTGTTATCCATTGTTTTCTTGAACGCTATCATTGCATCTGTTGCACCTGCATCCATACCCATATCCCATGTGAAGGCTGTCAGATAAACCTCCATTGTTTTGTCATCTATAATTTTGTGACCTGTTGTGTGTTCTGCAGCATCACGGTATTCATCGAATTTAATGTTTTTATCAAAGTAATAACCGTCTCTTGCTTTATAGGTTACAACCGCCGATGTATACATAAACGGTTTTACACCTTCGGGATGCTCAAATACAATTTTCTCTACATAAAAATTGGATTTTTTCTCTTCATCGCTGCCTTTAAATCCATATGTAGGAATTCCGTTCGGGAAAGACAGTGCGTATGTATTGATTTTTTCTATGGGGTCTCCGATTTTGATTTTGTTTTTCCACTTTTCATAGTAAGGTCTTTTTGCGTTGTTGCCTTCCCTGTAACAGTCAAAAATTTTATCATCCGCCGGAACATAACCGATACCGCCATCATAGTCAGGATACTTTATTACATGGAAAAATTCGTTTTCACGGTTAATGGATGGAACATAGGCTTCAACAATTGTAATGAGGTTTGCCTGAGCATCCAGATACGAATAATCCGACATGCTTTCAACCTTGCTTCCTGTTTTAGGTTCCAAATGCACATTCAGCCTGTCTTTAAATCTTGCAGTGCCGTAGTCCCCGGGTTCAAACTTGCTGACTGCTGTACCTTTTCTGTTTGCCTTCGCTTCTTCTTGCTTTTTTTCCTCTAATGCAGCTTGGTCTTTGGATTTCAGGTAATCATAATATCCGCGGATAACAGCCTGTTTTTTGTCACCTGATATTTCAACTGCTTCTGCACCCGATTCTCCGTTGATTTTAATACGGAGCTTATTTTTGTCAAAATACATATTTGACCCTGACTTTATGCGTACTGTGATGTCAACTGTATAGCTTGCATTTTGCATAAAGGAGCCATCGGGATTCCACATTGTACCGTTCCATTTCACATCTGTAACTTCCACCTGACTGCTCTGTTCAACGGTTGCTTTTTTTGCCCCCGTCTCCCACGCATAAGGCTCATCTATAGTGAAATTCAAAGCTTCAACAGGTTTTGCGTCGGATGAAACATCTGAGTTTTCACTTTTCTCTGTGCTTGCCTGTGTTATCTTGTCAGCAGTAATTGTTACCGATTTACTTTTAACCTCTGATTTTGATAAGAAAAAGCCCGCACCGGACTGATTGAACAGGTCAGCTAAAAACAAAGCCTGACCGTTGTCTTCATCAATACAGAGTACAACACCATAGCCGACAAGATTGTTGTTTATACCTGTCAGCTTGTGAATTACAATACTGTTCATATCGGATATACCGCAGCTTTCAGCAACCGTTTTTACTATAGGCTTTAAGTTGCTTGTAGGTGCAGGCGAAACCTTGCTTATATTACCGAAAGTTCCAACCTCGGTAAGAGTCCAGGTGCCTGCACTGTTTTCATAACGTATCATACTGCCTGAAGCACTTGCACCGTATCTTAGCGGAGTCTGGAAACCGGAAACTGTAACTTTATCCCCTTTTTTTGTTGGGAAAGCCGGATTTCGCTGGACATCATAGGCATAACCAAACGTCATTGTTTTTGAATCGGTTTGTGCATTTGCAACCAAAGTTGTTGGCAATATGCCAATCATCATACAAAGACACAAAAGCATACATAGCACTTTTTTCAATGTTCATTCCTTCTTTCTTTATGATATAGTAAATTTTTATTGTTTATCATCTTGAACCGCCGCCTCGTCCGCCGCCGGAAAAACCGCCTCCACCGCCAAAGGAAGCTCTGCCACCGCCGCCGCTTGTTCTTCTTGCCTGCATTGCTCTTTGTGAGGAAGCGTACATACTGCGGTAATAGCTGTGGGCGATTATTACATTTCTGTTATAGGTTTCTATTTCAGGTATCTTTTCGGGATAAACCTTTTTAAACTGCTCAAGAACTTTATCGGCAATTCCGAAAAGCGTGGCATAAACCATATATTCTTTCCAGATAACCGTTTCTGTTATTTCTCTTTCAGTAATCAAGGTAAATTCATTAAGATACTTTTTAAGACCTATAACCTCAGAGAGTTCTTCTTTACCCTTATCGCTTAAATCTTTAATGCAGTTACCTACACCGCTTGCAAATCCGCCAAGAGTTACAAACTCTTGCTCTCCGGCATTTTTTACGCTTTCGATAACTTCATTTATCTTTTCAGGATTTTTATATGAATACTTTTCAAGCTCTTTTTCCTGCAAAACTCCATCCTCACCTGCAGAGAGGGTAAGCAGATTGTATAGAGTTAATTCG
>JAZSQQ010000055.1:0-21393 GCA_045538055.1 Acutalibacteraceae bacterium | reverse complement strand
CGGGATACCGTATTTTGATAGAAGTCGGTGTCGATAGCGAAGAGGGTCCACCCGTTCCCATCCCGAACACGGTAGTTAAGCTCTTCAGTGCTGAAAATACTTGGCGGGCAGCCGCCCGGGAAGATAAGGCGACGCCGACATTTTTTTATTAATGCCTCAATAGCTCAGCTGGCAGAGCACGCGGCTGTTAACCGCGGTGTCACAGGTTCGAGCCCTGTTTGAGGCGCCAAAACAAAACCATCCGAACTTCGGATGGTTTTTGTTTTGGGATTTCAGATAGAAGTCCAATCTGCAACACCTCGTTAGTTGACATCGCGGCTGTTAACTGCTTCGCAGGCTTGCGCTGCCGGTGGCAGATACAGCAAGCCGAGAAGAGGAAGAAACACAGAGCGATACGAGCGCTCCAAGCGAAGTAGCGCGACAATGTTTCTGACCGTAATTGTCACAGGTTCACACCCTTTTGTCACTTCGTGACATTTCCCCTGTAAGGGGAATCTCCTGTTTGAGGCGCCAAACAACGTAAATCCGAACCCATCTATTTCCAACGATGTGTTCGGATTTGTTGTTTTTATATGAGTAAAAGTATACTCCCGTGGAATAATCCACGGGAGCTTATTATGTGCATTGTTTATTCAACCATCTCTATACTATGTTTATTTACCATTTGGTAAGTGTCATTCTTTCTCCTGAAGGACCAACCAGTACAAAAGTAGTTATATCTTCTGAAAGTCTGGTTTCAGCAGTATAAGTTTCTCCGCCAAGATTAATTGTAAGTGTGTCTCCGTGAAGTTTCCATGAACCCGTTCCGTTTAATTGGCTGCTCATGCTTGAATAAGGAATTTCTTGAGTAATATAATCGTACATATATTTCTCTGCTTCTTCTCTGCTTGAGAAGTCTTCTGATTCTGCAATTTCTTCATCTGTTATCTTTGACATCTCTTTTTCTACGATTTGTTTAATAATATTTTCGTAGTTCTCTTTAGAAAAACGAATCCGTACGGCATTGCCTATAATGTCAAAAGTAAAACTCACTTTAGCTGTCACACCGTTTGTAACAAATGTCGCATCCCAGGAACCGAGGAGTAAGTTTATGTTGGTAACCTTGAGTGTGAAGTTATCTTTTCCGCCAGACCCTTGTGAAGGTTTGGAGTTGTTGTTACCTTTGTTGTTTTCCTTATCTTCAGTTTTGTCTTTATCCTTGTTCTGGGTCTTATCTGCAGGTTTGTTCTTGTCTTCAGTTGGCTTTTCAACTTCAGATTTATCTTGAGATTCGGTGGAAGTCTCAGTCTCCGAGTTTTTTTCAGCTTCAGTGGCATCCTCTGTTTTTGTCTCAGTTGTTTGTGAAGTGGTGCTTTCTTTTTTACTGTCTTCCGTTTTGTTATCTTTTCCGCAAGCAGAAAAAAGAGATAAGACCATAAGAAGTGAAAGAATTGATGCTAATACTTTTTTCATAGTTTTACCTCCGTAAAGTAAATTGTGTAAATACAGTTTAACATAAAGCTATATCTTTTTCAATAACAGCCTTCATTTTAAACAGATTGTCTCAGTTACTCAAAAGTATATTCATGCGGCCTGCTTGTCTCCACACATTATTGCAGGAAATCTTTAGTCAGCTTCTTATATTAATTGAAAATTGAGTGAAACCAATTAGCAATTGAACCAATCATAGGACCGAAAGTTCCTCCAAACACACCAAAAAAGATAATTCCGAATAATAAGAATGCCTCTACGAATTTGTCGCCTATCTTTTGGAAAAATGTTCTTTCGGCGGGGATAGTCAAAGTGATTTCATCTTCAGAAATTACTTCACCGTCAGATGAAATCATCTGCAACTTAACTTTCGTAGACTCACCATGAAACACAAGCTCTGCAGAGTTTCCTGTTGCAGTTTTTTCGGTTTCACCATTCACAAAAACACTTTCACCGTCTATTGACCACACCAAGGTTGCACTGTCATCGTCGTTATAATAGTGTGCAAAAACTTTTTCCTTAGTGCCGTCGGTGTAAGATATTCTACCGGTTTCTCTACGGATTTCGCAAAAATCAATAGGTTCTTCACCGTTAAAATACATTTTTTGGTAAATATAGTTCTCTTGCTCAATGTGGTTTGAAAGACTTGTGCCTATATAGGTTTTCTCATATTCCCGAGTGTTTGCATTAAAGTCCACGTCATAATTTCGACATTCAACCTTATCCCAGTCGCTTGGTGAACCTGCATAACAGAATGCTATATGTTCACCCCGGGACTGAAAGCCTCTGATATTTTCAAACAAATCTTTGTCATAGTGTGCGACTTCAATATACTTAAGACTCTTCGGGAAATAGACCTTATGATAATATATGCTCGTTGAAATAATGGCATCGTGACCGATACTTGTTACACCTTCTTTTATATTAATAACGCGTATTAAATACTCATATTTTCTCCACGGTGCACATTTTGAAGTATCTCTACCGCCTGATTCGTATTCAGAGTAATATTGATTCATTTCACCATTTCCGCTGATTTCAAGCTCGCCGTCACTGTAAAGAATCCACTTAAGATTATCTCCGTACAGTCCACAGTCTCCCGAATCGATAATTTCTCTGCTATCATCAGCTGCATATGCAGGGTTAACAGAACCTATCATAAATATCATAACTACACATAAAACAAGTGATAAAATTTTCTTAAACATATTTTTCATAATAACTATTCCTTTCTGAATTTCAAATGGTTTTATTGTACTTTGTTGTTCTGAACCACCTCTTTTCTCAAGCATAAGCCTTTGAGATTGGTTTTATAAAAATTCCCCTTGAAAGAATTATAAAGCACAAGATATAAAAAAGTAAGGTCAGATACAAAATTATAGAAAAAAGCGACAAAATTATTAATTTTTTAGGTTCAAGTAAATAAAATTGTAGTTGTGGAGGTCTTATTTACAATTTTAAAATAGAGCGTCGCCTCCCTTGACTAAAGGGAGGTGGATTTTGCAAAGCAAAAGACGGAGGGATACTTTACAAAGAATAATGTAATTTCGATGTTTTATTCAAAAATATCCCCCAGTCACGACTTCGTCGTGCCAGCCCCCTTTAGGCAAGGGGGCCTGATATCTGCACCATTTAATATCTCATCAAACCCGAATTTGCTGACACAAAAAGACAAGCAATCAACTAAGATTGCTTGTCTTGACAGGTATTAAAATCACTATTTTGAACTCGTTGTTTCCAAACATCCACTCAAATTCACCGTTATAATTCTTCAATGCTTTGGCGACACTTCGCATTCCGTAACCGTGGGATTTCTTGTTTTCCTTGGTTGTAATCAAGGTATCGTTATCTGCAACCGGTTCGCTTGAACAACTGTTTTTCAGAATAATCTTATGGAACTTGTTGTCGCAATCCAAAGTAAGCTCGATATACGGTTCTGATTCCTTTTCGGCTCTCTCGATTGCATTCCGCAAAATATTATCAAGAATTGCCGATAAATCATAATCGCTGATAAAAGAAAGATTTTCGTTAGGTGCAACTGTTGTGAAACGGATATTTTTATCTTTACACAGTAGAGCGTATTTGTTGATTATGACATCAAGCACACGGTTCTTTGTCTTAGCCTTGATTGACACTTCATTCGATTTATCGTAGATGTCCTGAATATACTGCTTGACATTTTCTTCCGTGGTCAGATTGCTTATGTTAATAAGATTGTTACGGATGTCGTGAATAAAGATTCGTGTCTCCTCGTCTTTCTTTTCGAGAATGTCAAGGTATTCAAGATTGATTGCCTGCTTCTGCTCGACCATTTCCATATCGTGCAGTTTTTTCTGATTTGTGATGTCTCTTTCGTGAACACTGAACACGACGATATTCGCAATAAACATCAGAACTTCGGCAACCACACACAATGAGGTTGACAAAACACTCGATTCAAAATACTGACTTTGCACTCTCAGAACAACGGTTATAAAAAAGGTCGTTGCAGGAAGTATCGTTAAATATATTGATATTTTTGTACCGTCTTTTTTTACTCGCTTTTTGGCGAAAGAAGATATTATAGTCAAAAGAATGAAATATAAAAACTTCGATGCAAAAGCTTCTTCAATCATAATAATAATATCGTTTTTGAAATGAGTTACCTCTAAATCAAGAATATATGAAACAATAAAGATTATCATATATTCTGCAATCCACATCAAAGCGACAAGCAACAATGAATGAAAAAGTGCAAGTTTTTTATCGCATCTGAAGGCAGAATAAAGAACCAGTCCGAACAGAATTATTGTTGCAATGATATTGACAACTTCGTTAAAGAAAAGATTCAGAAGCAGCCACAAAATAATATTAGCTGCCAGGCAGATTGTTGCCGTTGTTTTGAAGTTCTTCCTGTAATCAAAAAGTCGGTATCCGTACCAGAACAGCAGATAGGTGTTTAACAGATAAATCAAAAAAGTTAAGGCATATACAGTAAGACCGGACATTTCACACCCCTCTTTCTGCAAACGAAAACATTTTCTTGCGGAATTCTGACTGCTTGCTCGGTGCGATTGAAATAATATACTTTTGGTCTTCGTGAGCCAATGTAAGCGATGAACGGTTAAAGCTCTCGACAAAATTGAAATTTATTATATAGCTTGCGTGCGGTGAGCAAAAATTCAATTCGTCCAGCTTGCCTTTCCAATATGCAAGAGTTTCATTGGATATATACTGGCCTTTTGTTGTTACGATTTTAGATTTTCTTTTGTATGTTTCGCAGAAGATTATTGACTGAGTTGAAACCATTACGGAGTCATTGTTCGGGCAGATGATTTTGATATCTCTGCCTGAAATTGAAAGCAATGCCGCATCCAATGAACGGTACAGCCGGGTAACGTCCAACGGCTTCTGCAGAAATCTGTAAGCTCCGAGCTCGAAAGCATCGTCAAGATATTCAGAGTATGCTGTAATCATAAAGATTATAATATTGCTGAATTTCTGCTTGAGCTTTTTACCGACTTCAACACCGCTGACGGACGGCATTTCAACATCAAGAAAAGCCATGTCGAAGATAACATCGCTGCGAAGCAAATCTTCACCGTTTTCAAAGCTGAAGATTTCTGTGTCTATGGACTTTATTCCGAAATAATAGTTCAAAGCCTTTTCGACTTCTTCTGTTACTCTTGATTCATCATCACAAATTGCAATTTTCATTATTCTTACTCCTTGCATATGAATACAATTATACATTTTTATTATTACAAAAGGAGCATAACTTGTCAATGGAAATGCAAAACTATCGAAAAAAGCGACAAAATTATTAATAAAAGGAACTTAATATATCACACTTTCATTCACCGGAAGCTTTACGACTTGAGGTTTTCTTATTTAAATTATTTCTTTCTAACATATTAAAACTGAAGACACAGGCTATAGGAATTTCTCACACAGGGACAGGTTCTTGTCGCTTGTGGGTGGAGGAACAGTTTCGATTTGTATAACCGAAAAATAACATATCTTTTTGGGGCTTGATTTTAATACCGGATACTCATATAATTACATAGGTCAACAAGATAAAAATGAGATAAAATATCAGGCTTTAATGGTGTTATAACATTTAAATAAATTAGGAATTTGTTGTGCTTTTTATGGAGGTTTAAAATATATGTCAACTATACTTCTCGTTGTAATATATGTTGCTTTTATAGGTCTCGGAGTTCCGGATTCGCTTATCGGCTCTGCATGGCCTGCAATACATACTCAGCTTAATATTTCCATCGAAGCGGTAAGTATTGTCACGTTTCTAATTTCAGGCTGTACGGTTTTATCGAGTATGTTCAGTGCAAAAATACTAAACAAACTCGGAACTGCAAAGGTTACGGCTTTCAGTACGGCTATGACTGCGGCGGCTTTGCTCGGTTTTTCTTTTGTACCGTCATTTCTGTTAATGCTTCCGCTTGCGATAGTTCTCGGTTTCGGTGCAGGCGCGATTGATTCGGGACTTAACAACTATGTTGCACTTCATTTTAAAGCCAGCCATATGAATTTCCTTCATTGCTTTTATGGTGTGGGTGTGTCTCTAAGTCCGTATCTTATGTCGCATGCATTAAGTAACATAGGCTGGCGTGGTGGTTATCAATATGCTTTTTATGTGCAGTTGGGAATTACAATATTGCTGATTTTGTCTGTTCCTTTGTGGAAAAAGACTTCTGCTTCTGAAGAATCGGAAGAAAAAAGTGTAAATCTTACTATTTTACAAATGGCAAAAATTCCGGATGTGCGCCTTGTATGGATTATTATGCTTGTAACCAATGCAATCGAATATGCCTGTGGGGTATGGGGTAGCACATATCTTGTAGAAGTAAAAGGCTTTGAAACTCAGCACGGTGCTCTTGCTCTTACAATCTATTACGTCGGTATGTCAGTCGGAAGGTTTGTTTCGGGCTTGGTTGCTGATAAACTCAGCACGTGGAAGCGTATAGGTGTAGGTACAGCCATTCTCGCACCTGCCGTTGCGGTTATGCTTCTTCCTGTACACAGTGTTGTTTCTGTTATTGGATTGTTCCTTATAGGTTTGGGTAACGGCTCGATTTACCCGAATATGATACACCTCACACCTCACAATTTCGGCAAAGAAGTGTCGCAGTCAATTATGGGCTCGCAGATTGCTTTTGCTTATATCGGTGTAATGCTTGCACCACCCGCAGTAAGTCTGATAAGCGGACTGTTCGGAATAAAGGTGTATCCCGTTCTGCTTGCCATGCTTTATGTGATAATGGTTGTTGCGCTGAAATGCTTTACAACAAGACTAAAAAAGCAAGACCGATATAATTCAGATGTCTGAGGTTTAATGATGAAAGATAATGATAAATTTGAATTGAACAGTTTTGACTCTCCGGATATTTCATATGCTCCCGTATATATCTGGGTATGGAACGATATCTGCACCCGTGAAATTATAGATGAACAGCTTGCAGAAATGCAGAGGCTCGGCATACGTGCTTTTTATATTCTTCCCGAACCAAAGGAATTCCGACCTGACAGTATGCCTACAAATCTTTCACCGGACTACCTTTCCGAGGAATACTTTGAGCTTTGCGCTTATGCAATCAACAAAGGAACTTTACTCGGAATGAACTGCTGGATTTATGATGAGGGCGGTTGGCCGTCAGGCAGTGCGTGCGGCAAGGTTGTTAAAGACCATCCTGAATATGCTTCAGGCGGCAGTTATCCCGATTTGTTTAACAGAGAGGCAACAGAGTATTTTATCGAAATCACTCACAAAAAGTATGCATCGGCAACACGTCAATTTACTGCCGTCTTTACCGATGAACCGAAAGCTACGCTGAATCCGATCAATAAAGATTTAGCGGACAAATATGAAGCGATGTACGGCGAATCAATATTGCCGATTCTCCCGCAAATTGAAGGAAAAGAAAAACCAACCGAAGAAAATGTTCAGATTCTTCAACGCTGGTATGATTTGTGCAGCCGCGCTTTCTGTGAAAATTTTCTGTTACCCTGTAAAAAATGGGCAAACGAAAACGGTTTTGATTTCACGGGACATCTTGACAAGGACCATAGTCCTCACGGATGTATGAACGGTGGCGGAAACTTTAATTTGATGCGTGCTCTCAGATGCTTTGATATTCCGGGTATAGATGTTATATGGCGTCAGCTTTATCCTGAAAACAAGGTGGCAAGCAAGGATGATATGAACGCATACAACGGATTTTATCCGAGGTATGCTTCGTCTGCTGCCGCACAGAACGGAACGAAGTTTGCAATGAGTGAAATTTTTGGTGTTGCAGGCCCGGGACTTACCTACGATATAATGAGATATACCGTAGGTTATCAGGCTGTGCGAGGAATAAACATTTTCAATCCGTTCAATTTTCCTCTTGGGCGAAAAGGTCAGCTTCTTGCTCAGGAATTGCCGATTTTCACGGAGAATCAGCCGTATTACCGTTATCTCGGTCAGTTCAACCGTTATACGGAACGGTTGTCATATATTTCTTCTGTCGGAGAGCGCGTATGCCGGACTGCACTTTATTATCCTGTTCCCGATTTTCAGGGCATTCTCAATGCCGAGGCGATAGCAAAAGAATTTGATGTTCTCGGAAGAAAGCTCGAAGACATGGTGGTGGATTTTGACATTATTGACGATGATGTTATACAGACTGCTGAAATAACTGACAACGGCTGTATGAATATCGGCAGAGCAAAATACAAGCACATTATCATTCCTGAAAACGCTTTTGTTCCTGAAGCTACACAAAAAGCGTTGAACAGATTTATCAATCACGGCGGAAAAGTTTCCGACGATATTTCAGACTGCAAGTCTGTAATACAGGTTGACGGAAACGGTTTGCGAGTAATGCACAGAAAGGCCGAGAATGCAGAAATTTTCATTTTCTTCAATGAAACGGAAGAAAATGAAAAATACAACATTAATTTGCATTCAACGAAAGGTTATCTGCTTGACTTGATGAGAGGTGAATTACAGCGTTTACAAACCGATAACGGTGTGCTTAATCTCTCTCTTTCGATGGGTGAAACGGCTGTTGTGTTACTGACGGAAGAAAGATATAATACAGAAATCGTAAAAGAATTCAAAGCAAAGATTGATATCTCCGATAATTTCACATTGTGCAAAGAAAATGAACTTGTTTGCAATAAAAACGGATTTGATAATATAAAACATTCGGATAAAGAAGTAGCCGTAAACCTCGGTGACTGGTCTTGCGTAATCGGCAGTGCTTATTCGGGCAGCTGTGCTTATGAAACAAAATTTACACTGCAGGATGAAAGGGCCGGTAAAGAAGGAAAAATCAGCCTCGGTGATGTACGTTTTGCAGCTTCCGTATACCTGAATGACCAATATTTGGGAACAGCTTTGATGTCGCCGTACAGCATAATAATACCTGCAGGCTTACTTGATAAAGAGAATAAGCTGAAAATAGTTGTAACCAACACGTCAGCAAATTGGTATTTGCATACCGGTTATTTTGATAAGTGGAGGACAGAAGAACTTTCTCCGTATTTTCAAGCAGAGCTTGAGTATGCAAAAGATTATGTGTCGGGTGGATTGTACGGACCGGTTGTTTTATATATGGAATAATATTTGTTAAACGTAAGAATTAACTCTTATATAAAATCAATTTAATTTTCATTTTAATAAAACGAGACCTCCCATGAAGTGCATAGGAGGTCTCATATAATGTTATAAACTGTTAACCGACAAGCTTTTCGTATCCTTCAAACATTACGGTTGCTTCTGATTTACCGAGAGAGAGAAGCTCCTGATAGTGGCCGAATGCAAGTGCCATACAATAATCGTTTTCGGGAACAATATAGCCGACAGCATCATTTGCAAGGCCGAAAACGATAACATCGTCACCGAAGATTTCGCAAAGCGTTTGACCTTCGTAATCTTTGTTATTCACAGAGCCTGCAGCCGTAAGTGCCTCACCGCCGTAAACAAGGTCTGTGCAGATTTCGCCGGGCACAAATGCAATTTTGACGTCCTTGCCCATTTCCATATAACCGATTTCAGTTGTTACGTAATATTCTCCGGCGGACTTTTTGATAAGGTAGTTAACAACTCCGAGCTTGCCTGCCGCCTGGATAACGGGATTTGTGACGTGAACTTCAACCTGAGCGATCTTAATGTTGAGAATCGGATCAACATCAGTTTCCTGTGCAGGAATCCAGCCCTCATACCAGGGTGTGTAGTTGTAACCTTCGATTTCTTCAGCGGTATAGTTGAGGCTCATAAGATAATCGTCTGCGAGGATTTCTTCTTCAGTCATTGTCATACCGAGAACCATTTTGCCGATTTCTCTGCCGTAGTTCGCTGCGATATCAACGCGCTTTTCAGCCGGTGCGCTGATTCTGCCGATGTAGATACCTGCGATTGAACCGTTGAAGAACATAAAGTTGTAGCCGGCGTTGTTGATTGTTTCGCCTATGTAGTAAATATAGTCGCCCGAAACGCCGTGACCCTTTGTGGGATCGTCTTCTGTTGCAAGTCCTACAACATCAGGATGTGCAGACATGTTAACAATGATTGTAGGTGTTACGGAAGCATCATCCGGTGTAAAAACAAAACGCTTGAGATCTGTATCAAGAGAATCGCAGGACGGTCTGTTCTTGTTGCTGAAATATTTTTCTCCGATGTCTTTTCTTGCGAATGTCATCGTGCCTTCAGTCATTGAATCAACAGCGTCTGTAATGGCATCGCAGACTGCGGAGTAGAAAAAGTCCATATATTCAGGATCTGTGCCTTGTTCTGTTTCAATTATGCCCGTAAGTGCACTGAAAATATTTTTCGGCCATTTGCGGAAAATATCTGTCCAAAGACCCTGTGTGTCAATACCTGAATGCGTATGAGTTGCAAAAAGGTTTATTGAATTGATGTTGTTCTCAGCGGCAAATTCCTGAAGAAGACCTCTGATGTGTCTGATGTCGCCGTTAGAAACACCGATTGAGTCGATAGTTGCAAAAACAGCAGTGCCTCTGCCGGAACCGTCATTCAGAGCGATAACGCGGACTTTCATGTCGTCAAGAATTTCGCGAACATCATTTGTGAAAAGATTCTGCTCACTGATGAAACCGCCGCAGAAAAGATCGTACTCTTCCCAATTTTCAGGAACGAGACTTGCGCTGCTCTGGCCGAGAGACCATTTTGCGCCGACAGCTGCCTCGTCGATGAATTCGGCTGTGCCTTCAAAGAAATTGTCGTAAACATATTCGTCTTCGTCGATGAATTTGTCGTTTTCTCTGAGGAACAGATTAACAACACCAACGAGATTTTCAAAAACCGTTCCGACAACTTTTGCAAGAACCTTTGTAACCGGCTCTGAAGACGATTCAAAGTCGATAGCATAAGCGGGTGTGGTGGTAACTGAAAAAACCATCACGATTGCGAGGATTAATGATAATGCTTTTTTCTTCATAGTTATTCCTCCAATAAACAATATATGTTATATAAGAAAAATATCATATAATCTGTTTTGTGTCAAGAGTTGTAAACTGTTGTATTATATGATATAATCATATTAAATGTATAATAAATAAAGGCGGTTTGTAATGAAAAAGTCGAACGTTTTAGCTCTTATTCCGATAGGCGTGTTTGTTGTTTTTTACCTTTCGCTCGGAATTATATTTGAATATGTGATGAAAATTCCGATGGGATTTTATAACGTGCCCGTTGTTGTTGCATTTTTAATTGCGTTATTTGTAGCGATTATTCAGACAAAAGGAATTTCGCTTGATAAGAAATTTGAAATAATGGGGCAGGGGGCAGGAGACAAAAATATTATAACAATGCTTCTGATTTTCCTGCTTGCAGGTATCTTTGTCGGAGTGGTCGGCAGAGGATCAGCAGAAAGCGTTGCTTACTTTATGCTTTCCGTAACTCCGCCTAAGCTTGCAGTTGTTGTTCTGTTTCTTATCAGTTGCTTTGTTTCAACAGCTATGGGTACATCAGTCGGCACGATTACGCTCATAACGCCGATTGCTGTTGCTATTTCGGAAGGTTCGGGCTTTTCGTTGCCGTTATGTGTAGGTACGGTTGTCGGCGGCGCAATGTTTGGCGATAATCTTTCGTTTATTTCAGATACAACTATAGCTGCCTGTAACGGTCAGGGTTGTGCGATGAAAGATAAGTTCAGAACGAACCTTGCGATTGTTGTTCCTGCGGCAATTGTCACTCTTGCTTTGATATTTGCACTTTCGTTCAGTTCGGATGTTACGGGCGGAATAATGAAGGAATATGATCTTATTCAGGTTATTCCGTATGTTCTTGTTCTTATCTGCGGAATTATAGGTATTAATGTTTTTGTAACGCTACTTGTCGGTATTATTTCAGGCAGTATTATTATGATTGCTACAGGCGTTGTTTCATTCCCTGATCTTCTTGCAGGAATGGGTAACGGTGCATCGGGAATGTTTGAAACAGCAATGGTTGCAATCCTTGTTTCCTCACTTTGTGCGCTTATTAAGTATAATGGTGGCTTTGATGCACTTCTCAGCGGAATAAGACGCGTGTTCAAAGGTAAAAAAGCAGGCCAACTCGGAATCGGTCTTCTTGTTGGGCTTATGGATATAGCAACCGCCAATAATACTGTAGCGATTGTTATGGCAAACCCCATAGCAACTGAAATGGCAAAGGATTTTGACATATCGCCGAGAAAGACTGCGTCTATTCTTGATACTTTTTCTTGTATATTCCAAGGTTTTCTTCCGTACGGTGCACAGATTCTTGTTGCACTTTCTGCTGTGACAACTCTCGGATACAAGCTTTCGGCTTTTGATGTTATTACAAATCTCTTCTATCCGATGTTATTGCTTGTGAGTTCACTTGTTTTTATGTTCTTTGTTCCTGAAAAGAAAAGTAAGATATAGAACATTATTTGAGGTGCATTTTATGTTTAATTCAAAATGTGATATGTGCGAGGTCATTGAACAAATTAAAAATAACGAGAATCCGTGGTTTGTAAATGAATTTAAAACCGGATATGCAATTTTGGGTTGGAATCAGCATTTTTACGGATACACATTGTTTATATGCAAAAAGCATGTCGTGGAGCTTTTTGAACTTGATGAAGATTACAGAATGGAGTATTGTAATGAAATGTCAGTTCTTGCACAGGCAGTGAAGAATGCTTTTAATGCTGAGAAAATTAATTATGAGTGTCTTGGTAATGGAGATGCGCATTTGCATTGGCATATTTTTCCTCGCAAAAAGGGAGATTTGGGTGAATACGGAATGAACGGTAAAGGTCCCGTTTGGTGGCTTCCTCCCGAAATAATGTGGGATGATAATAATAAACCGGATGTTGAAGAACTTGAGCAAATGAAAATCAACCTGAATTTTGAAATTGAAAAGCTTTTGGACAGATAACCTGTATTGCAATTTCAAATAAATTATGTTATCTTAATAAAAAAACGAAGGAAGGGTTTTGTATGAGAGATATTAACTGTGCAATATACGGTGCGGGTTCGCTCGGAACCGTTTTGGGTGCATATATTACAAAAAACGGCGGAAAAATCGATCTTATCAACAGAAATAAGGCTCACGTTGCAGCTCTTAACGAAAAGGGTGCCACGATCAAGGGAACTGTTAATATGACGGTACCTGTTACTGCTATCACTCCTGATCAGATGAGCAAAAAATATGACGTTATTTTCCTTATGACAAAGCAGCTTTTTAATAAGGAAGTTGTAACTATGCTTAAGGAGTATCTTACAGAAAACGGAGTTATAGTTACTTTGCAGAATGGTATTCCTGAGCCCGGCATTGCAGAAATAGTCGGCGCTGAGCATACTATGGGCTGTACCGTTGAATGGGGTGCAGCACTTAATGAACCGGGTGTATGTACTCTTACAAGTGATGCTGAGAGTCTTTCTTTCCATATGGGTAAAATGGAGGGTATTTCTGACGAACAGTTCAATACTGTTAAAGAAATCCTTGAACTTATGTGTCCTGTGCACGAAGAAACAAATCTCATCGGTGCACGTTGGTCAAAGCTTCTTATCAATGCTACATTCTCAGGTCTCGGTACTGTAGTAGGCGGGGTTTTCGGTGATGTCTCCGAAAACAAGGATGCAAGAAAAGTTGCAGTACGTTGCATGAAGGAATGTATTGATGTTGGTCACGCCGCAGGTGCTGTTTTCGCTCCTGTTCAGGGTAAGGATATTACAAAGCTTTTTTACTATACAAATCCGATTAAGCGTGCTATTTCAACTCTCCTTGTTCCGATTGCTATGAAGAAGCACCGTCTTATTGAACCGTCAATGCTTCAGGACCTTAAAAACGGTAAACCCTGCGAAATTGATGCGATTAACGGTGTCGTTTGTGAATGGGGCAGAAAGTGCGGCATTACGACACCGATCAATGACAGAATTGTTGAAGTGATAAAGAAAGAACAGTCGGGTGAGCTCAAGCTCGAAGCATCAAATATCAGATTGTTTGACGATTTACTTTAATATTCATATTGACTTGATAAAATAAAGGTGTTATAATACATACAACATTTTTGTGGAGGTATTTCTCATGGAACATATTAAGACAATTGAAACTCGCAATCTTTGTGAAAGCGCTAAGAACGGCGGTTGTGGTGAATGCCAGACATCATGCCAGTCTGCTTGCATGACAAGCTGCGGTATTGCTAATCAGCAGTGCGAAAACACAGAGAAGGACAGCAAGTAATTTCAAAAAGATGAATGCCGCCTTTATGGCGGCATTTTTAACTATAGAAAGTTTTAAAGGAGAACCGATATGATACATCAATATCAGCTCGGCGGCTATAATATCGTTCTTGATATCTGCTCAGGTTCAGTTCACGTTGTTGACGAGGTAGCGTACGATATTATTGCAATGTTTGAAAATAACTCAAAAGAGAAAATAATTGAAGAAATCAGCAAAAAGTATGCTGAAAGAGATGATATAAGTTCTGAGGATATTGAAGAGTGTTTTTCTCAGGTTATTTCTCTTAAAGAAAACGGAAAGCTTTTTACACCCGATACTTTTGAACCTGTAGCAGGGCATCTTAAGGCAAAAACATCAGGGGTTATAAAAGCTCTTTGTATCCATATTGCGCACACCTGCAATCTTAACTGCTCATATTGCTTTGCAAGCCAGGGTAAGTACCACGGCGACAGAGCGATGATGAGCATTGAAGTCGGTAAACGTGCACTTGATTTTCTTGTTGAAAATTCAGGCTCAAGACATAATCTTGAGGTCGATTTCTTCGGCGGCGAGCCTCTTATGAATTTCGATGTTGTTAAGCAGATGGTTGAATATGCAAGAAGCATAGAAAAGAAGCATAATAAAAATTTCCGTTTTACTCTCACAACAAACGGAATGCTTATCGACGATGATGTTATTGATTTTGCAAACCGTGAAATGAGTAATGTGGTTCTGAGTCTTGACGGACGTAAGGAGATTCATGACAGATACCGTGTTGATTATACAGGAAAGGGTAGCTGGGAAACAATTGTCCCGAAGTTTCAGAAGCTTGTTGAATCACGTGGCGGTAAGAATTACTATATGCGCGGAACGTTCACACATGCTAATCCTGATTTCCTTAACGATATTAAGCAGATGCTGGATTTAGGATTTACAGAGCTTAGTATGGAACCTGTGGTTTGTTCGGACGACGATCCTTCTGCTCTTACTCAGGAAGATTTGCCGATCGTGCTTGAACAGTATGAAAAGCTTGCTGAGCTTATGAGAAAGCGTGATAAAGAAGGAAAACCGTTTACTTTCTATCACTATATGATTGATCTTACAGGTGGTCCGTGTATTTACAAACGTATTTCAGGATGCGGATCGGGCACTGAATATATGGCTGTTACACCTTGGGGCGATTTGTATCCCTGTCACCAGTTTGTTGGTGAAGAAAAATTTAAACTCGGCGACATCTGGAACGGTGTAACCAATACGGAAACTATTGAAGAGTTTGCATCGTGCAATGTATATGCGCGTCCCGAATGTCATGATTGTTGGGCAAAGCTATACTGCTCAGGCGGTTGTGCTGCGAATGCATATCATTCCACAGGCTCAATCAAGGGTGTTTACAAATACGGTTGTGAATTATTTAAGAAAAGAATGGAGTGCGCTATTGCAGTTGCAATAGCAAGAACTTTTGAGGATTGATTTTATGAACACACCGATCTGCGATTTTGTGCGTTCTTATATTGAAAAAAATGCTGTCAGGCTACATATGCCGGGACATAAGGGTAAGAGTATACTGGGGTTTGAACCTTATGATATAACTGAAATTAAGGGCGCTGACAGCCTGTATGAAGCTGACGGAATAATTAAAGAAAGTGAAGCAAATGCCAGTAAATTGTTCGGAGCATATACTTTCTATTCTGCAGAAGGGTCATCACTTTCTATAAAAGCTATGATGTACCTTACGTGTCTTTATGCAAAGAAAAGGGGAGAGAAACCTCGGATTCTTGCCGGACGAAATGCGCACAAGTCATTTATTAACGCTGCGGCGTTACTTGGGTTTGATATTGACTGGATTTATCCTTCGGATGACGAAACGTATCTCTCTTGCAATATTACTGCTGAGTTGCTGGAGGATAAACTTAAGTCTATGCTGATAAAACCGACTGCCGTATATATAACCTCACCTGATTATTTGGGAAATATGGTTGATATTTCTGCTATTTCATCGGTTTGCAGGAGTAACAACGTTTTACTTCTTGTTGATAATGCACATGGAGCGTATCTTAAATTTTTATCTGACAGTCTTCATCCTATGGATATGGGAGCAAATATGTGTTGCGATTCTGCACATAAAACTCTTCCGGTACTTACGGGAGGCGCTTATCTGCATTTATCAAACAGTTTGCCTGATTCTGTTCTGTCAGAGGTCAAGGCTGCGCTGGGTCTGTTTGGCTCCACGAGTCCCTCATATCTTATTTTACAGTCCATGGACCGTGCTAACTTATACTTGGATTCCGACTTTAGAAGTGAACTTTTATCACTGACTTATAAAATTGATATTTTAAAGAAAGCTCTTGTCGATAACAGTTACGAACTGATCGGAAACGAGCCTTTGAAAGTTACAATCAGTACTAAGTCGTACGGTTATTACGGATATGATTTTGCTGAATTGCTGGCAGAAAAAGGGTGCATTTGTGAGTATTGTGATCCTGATTTTGTGGTTTTAATGTTTACACCGCAGAATTCTGAAGATTTGTGCGTTATTGAAGATTTGTTGTTATCAATTAAACCGAAAAAAAGAATTTGTTCCGTTCCGGTAAAAGCTGCAAAACCTGAAAAAATTACCGATGTGAGGACTGCGTACTTCTCATGCTCAGAAACAGTTTCAGTTTCCGATGCAATGAACAGGGTGTTAGCATCTGCTTGTGTAAGTTGTCCTCCGGCTGTACCGGTTGTGGTTTCCGGCGAAAAAATTGATGAGAATGCCATACAGGTTTTCAGGTATTACGGTATAGAAAGTTGCAAAGTTATAAAGTAAAAACGCCGCAACAATGCGGCGTTTTTATATTACAAAGAACAATACACACATAAAATGTAATATACTTCCAATTACAACAAAAATGTGGAACACAGAATGGAAATATTTTATTTTGCTGCCGATACCGTAGAGTATTGCGCCTATTGTATATGATATACCGCCTGCAAGAAGAAGTGAAAATCCGATCGACCCCAAAAGATCAAACATAAGCTTAACGGTAAATATTATGCACCAACCCATCCCGATATACAGAACCATTGATATTATTCTGAATGTTTTGAGATCTATGGAATTCAATGTTATTCCTAAAACGGCAAGCCCCCAGATTATACCGAAAACCGACCAGCCCAAAGCAGTATTGTATTCTCTTAAGGTACACAAAGAAAAAGGTGTGTATGTTCCGGCAATAAGAAGATATATGGAGCAATGGTCAATAACCTGAAAAACTTTTTTTGCAAGGTTTGGTCTGAGTCCGTGATATATACTTGACATAGTATACAGGATTATCATCGTTGCTCCAAAAACTGATGAGCTGACTATTGCATACGCGTTTCTATGTATAGCTGAGAATACTGTAAGAAGAGCAGTTGCTGTTATTCCTGCGGTTGCGCCTATTATATGGGATACCATATTGAATACTTCTTCACCTTTGGTATATGAAGGAAGTTTTCTGTCTTTTAACTTTGTACGCATATTTCACACCTCTATTTTTGTATTATACATTAACAACAATAAACCTTTTGTTAATAATATGTGAATTTTATTGAAGTTAAATTAAATATTCATTTAAATTCTTTTTAGGTATTGTTTTATTTGTTTTTTTTGCTATAATAGACCCAAACAGCTCGAAAGGCGGCTTTTTATGAATATAATTGTAGTTGGTATCGGAAAGGTTGGTTACACTGTTGCAGAACAGCTTGTGGCTGAGAATCACGATGTTACCGTTATTGATACTAACGAAATTGTTCTTTCAGATACAATAGAAGAACTTGATGTGCGCGGTGTTCACGGAAACGGAGCGTCAAGAAAAGTTCTTATAGAAGCGGGTATTGATGAGTGTGACCTGTTGATTGCACTTACCGGTGGTGACGAAACCAACCTTCTTTGTTGTCTTCTGGCTAATAAACTTGGTGCAAACGGTACTATTGCCCGAGTAAGAAATCCTGAATATAACGAAGATATAAGGCTTATTAAAGACAGTCTGGGTCTTTCTATGTCTGTAAACCCCGAAAAGGAAGCTGCAGAGGAAATGTTCAGAATTCTTCGTTTCCCGTCAGCGAAAAATGTCGATATATTTGCTAAAGGTAAAGTTGATCTCGTAAGTCTTGTCGCAAACTCCAGGTGCAATATGTGTGGCAAATCTATTAGGGATATTTTCTCAAAAGTCAGATCTGAGGCTCTTATATGTGCCATAGAAAGAAACAATGAAATAATAATTCCTAACGGTGACACTGTTATAAATGAAAATGATAAGATTGCTCTTCTTGCTGAACCGAAAGAAATAACTCCATTCTTTAAGGAAGTGAATATTCCGATTACAGGTGTTAAGGATGTAATGATAATCGGTGGCGGCAGACTCGGTTTATATCTTGCGTTTGAACTTCAGCGTCATAACATAAATGTTACAATTATTGAAAAGAACAAGGCTTCGGCTGAAAATTTAAGCTTTCTGCTTCCTGATGCAAATGTAATCTGCGGCGACGGAACAAACCGTTCGTTGTTGATCGAGGAAGGTTTGCTTGATGTTGATGCCGTATGTTGTCTTACAGGAATTGACGAAGAAAACATTCTTCTTTCACTTTATGCTAAAAGTGTTTCTCCTGAAACAAAGACAATAACAAAAGTAAATAAGATATCTTTCCAGGAGGTAATCCGTTCGCTTGACCTGGACAGTGTTATTTATCCTAAAAATATTACTGCTAATTTGATTCTTAAGCATGTAAGAGCACGAAAAAACAATATTGGTAACAATATTGAAACGCTTTATAAAATCATCGACAATAAGGTTGAGGCACTTGAATTCCACGTAAGTGAGGATAGCGTTCTTTTGGGTAAGACACTTGAAGAATTAAAACTTAAGAGAAATGTTATTGTCGGTTGCATAACGCGAAAAGGAAAAGTTTTTATTCCGCGCGGTAAAGATGAATTTAAAGTAGGCGATTCGGTCATTATTGTTACAACTATTTCGGGTCTTTCTGACCTTGATGATATTAAAGGATAGTATATGAACAGAAAAATGATTTTATACATACTGGGCACGTTGTTGCTCAGTGAAGCAGGTCTTATGCTTTTACCGGTCTTTGTTGATCTGTACTATCGTGAAGGTCAGTTTCTTAACTATCTTATAACGATTTTCGCTCTTCTTGTTACAGGAGTGATTCTGACAAGACTAAAACCAAAGAATAAAACTATTCATGCCAGAGACGGATTTGTCATCGTTTCACTTGGTTGGATACTGATGAGTTTGTTTGGTGCTATCCCGTTTTTCTTGAGTGGCGAAATACCAAACTATCTTGATGCCGTGTTTGAAACTGTTTCGGGTTTTACAACTACCGGTGCAAGCATACTAACCAACATTGAAGCGTTGTGTCATGCTAATCTTTTCTGGCGAAGTTTTACTCATTGGATTGGTGGAATGGGAGTACTTGTTTTTGTTATGGCAGTTCTTCCTCTTGCAGGAGGTGGCGGAGACCTTCATCTTATGAGAGCGGAAAGTCCGGGACCTGATGTAGGCAAACTTGTTCCGAAGTCACTTTCTACTGCAAGAATTCTTTACGGCATATATCTTGCTCTTACTTTGATTGAGATAATTCTGCTCCTGATAGGCGGAATGCCTTTTTTTGACAGCGTTACACATACATTCGGAACTGCCGGTACCGGTGGATTCGGTATAAAAAATGACAGTATCGCAGGATATAGTAATTATATTCAGGTAGTTATTACTGTGTTTATGGCATTATTTGGCATAAACTTTAACTTATATTTCCTGCTTCTGTGCGGTAATTTTAAATCTGTACTTAAAAGTGAAGAATTACGTTCATATATCTTTATTATGGTTGCTGCTGTTGTTTTGATTGCTTTTGATATCAGAACACTGTTCACAACGGGTGCTGAAGCTTTTCGTCATGCAGCATTCCAAGTAAGCTCAGTAATGACTACAACCGGTTTCTCAACAACTGACTTTAACCAATGGCCGGACCTCAGCAAGGTTATTTTGCTGTTGGTTATGTGTATAGGTTCTTGTGCTGGAAGTACTGGTGGCGGAATAAAGGTCGCCAGAATTATTCTTGTATTTAAAAATGCAAAAAGAGAACTGAAGCATCTTCTTCATCCGAGGAGTGTAAATGTTGTTACGTTTGACGGAAAGCGTGTTACAGATGATGTTATGCAAAGTACAAGTGTTTATATGTGTCTTTATATCATTATTCTGGCGGTGTCCGTTTTTCTTGTTTCGTTTGATAATGTTGATCTTGTAAGTGATTTTACAGGTGTTATTGCAACTCTGAATAATATCGGACCCGGCTTGGGTGCTGTTGGTCCGACAGGTAATTTTTCGGTTTACAGTTGGTTTTCAAAGTGTATATTTATAATTGATATGTTGTTCGGCAGACTTGAAATATTCCCGTTATTGCTTCTTTTTTCAAAGAAACCGAAGTCAAGAAAAAATGTTTTATAATGTTATGAACAGCCGATTATAAGAGTCGGCTGTTCAAATATAAATTTATCTAAATTATTTTAATAAAACTGTTGACAAATCTGTTTTTTGTGGTACAATGTTCAAGTATCCGGGTGTAGCGCAGGTGGTAGCGTGCTTGAATGGGGTTCAAGAGGCCGTGAGTTCGAGTCTCGCCACTCGGACCATATACGATAAATCCGAACACTTTTACCGTTATCGGTGAAGCGTTCGGATTTATTGTTTTTATTGAGCAATAATTTAATACTTAAAACTTTAAACTCCTCCTGTAAAATTGAGTTATATCAATTTACAGGGGGAGTTGTTTGCTTTTTACTGTTTAATTTTATTCACAAGCGTCGTCAGTTCATACCTGCTGTGGACATTCAGCTTGCGGTAGCTAATTTTTGAGTGAGCATTGATTTTATGAACGGAAATAACCGGCATTTTTGCAACGTCGCCGTTACTGTAACCTCTCTTTGAAAGAACAGAGAGAACGATTTCAGCTTTAACATCTGCACTGACTTCAGTTTGTTATTTCATGTTTGCCAAGCGGTAATTGTTTACAAGGGCGGCAAGCTCCAAACGGCTGTGAACCTCAAGAGCAATATAGATATCTTTCAAGTAGTCTTTAACAGTATGCTCGGAGATAACGAGGGTTTTGGCAATATCCTTGTTGGTGTAACCAAGACAGATAAGCTCTGCAACCTCGCGTTTCTTCGGGCTTAGCTTTGCAAGAGGATTTTTCTCCTCGTCTGCCAAAGC
>JAZSQQ010000010.1:0-4877 GCA_045538055.1 Acutalibacteraceae bacterium | reverse complement strand
GGCATTCACCGCCGCGGAATGCAGCAGCCTTCTGAAGGTCTTCAAGAGTGAGAGAATCGAAGGGCTTGCTTTCATCATAACCGTGATCAAGAATAACAACATCCTTGGAAGTCTTTTTCTTTGAAGGAATGATAACCTTGTAATTATCCCATGATTTTGGAATCTTATTGTATTCTTCCATTGAGCCGTAATAAGCCTTGATTCTTACATCAACCTTATTCTCTATCCACCAGATTGTACCGTACTCGGGAGTTTCGGCAATCTTCTTCATCCAAAGTTTCTTAAGGATGGGAGCAAAGGGCTTTGCGAGACCTGCTAATTTGTAGAAGAATTCTACGTTATCCATCATCTGTTTGAAGTATTCCTTAATGGGAACATTAGCACGGAAATGGCAATACTTCTCAAGCTCGTCACCGTCATAGTACCACTGACCGTGGAAGTTACGGGTTGTGAACCAATGGGGATCAAAGAGCTTTTTGGGTGAACCTAAGCCCAATGTACCGAGAAGAAGCTCCTCGAATTCATAGTTGGTGATTCTGTATTCTTCACCTGAACCGATGTTGTAGAATCTTCTCCAGAATTCTTCGGGGATGTCGTCACCGCAAACATTAGCAAGAAGACGGCCTGAGTCTTCAACTGTTGCCCATTCAAGAACACCGTTGATGGGAACGTGGTACATAATAGGCTCAAGGTTCTTAAGGATAGCCGGGTAGAGGATACCTGACTGACGGAGTGATACCCAGTGCTTAAGACCTGATTCTGCGAAAACAGCCTCAGCCTTAATCTTACTGATAGCGTAGTGGTCATATACGCTTACCTTAAGCGGGTCACCTGTTCTTGCCCAGTGAATCGGAGCGTTTCTGTCGCCTGTTTCAGCAACAGTACCGATGTAAACAACGTGAACTGCATCGGGATCGGGCTGAGCTTTGATAGCCTTAACGATGTTCTGCGCAGCAGTAACGTTTGTCTTCTGAGTCCTGACAGGGTAGTAGTCAGCAGCAGGAGAAACCATACCGCCAACGTGGAGAACGTAGTCAGCACCGTTAACCATCTCAAGAACGTCTTCGTACTTTGTAAGGTCGCCCCAAACAAACTTAACAGAAGGATCGTTCATGTAGGGCTCAAACTTTTTGCGATTTTTCTCGCTGTCACGGTTGAGCAATACGATGTTGTACTGGTCCTTTTTCTTATAGAGCTCTAAAAATCCCTGGAAACCCATAGTTCCCGAAGAACCTGTAAGAGCAACGGTTTTCTTTGCCATAGGAAACACCCTCCTTGGTATAATTTTTCGCTTAATTTTACCATATTTAAATAATTCCGTCAACGAAAATTCACACTTTTGTAAAAATAAATTGTATACACTATTGCAAAAAAGTCACATTTGGTGTATACTGTCAACGGATTTGAGATAATACCAACTGATTATTCGGTTGAACATATCACTTCTTCACTATTACTTCTTACTTATTACTTCAATATCCGGGGGCGTAGCTCAGCTGGGAGCCCAAAGCACTTAGAAACGCACCCTCACCAAAAATTGAATATTATGCACATGGGGCATTAGCTCAGTTGGGATGAGTGCTTGACTGGCAGTCAAGAGGTCAGGGGTTCGACCCCCCTATGCTCCACCATGAAAACTCCGTACACAATCGTGTGCGGAGTTTTTGTTGGTGTATGCAACTTTATACTTTAATCTAAATGCATTTTGTAGAATTTTGCCTTAAAAGTCTGTGTACCGTCGAAGGTACTGTATTCTCCATAATGGTCGAATACTAAGCCGCACTTTTCCATAACTCTGCCCGAAGCAGGATTATCAACAGCGTGGTCTGCAACAAATTCTTTTATGCCGTGTTCTTTATATGCAAACTCAATCATTCTTTTTGTGGCTTCTGTGGTTAAACCTTTGTTCCAATAGTCTGAACGAATGTTATAACCGAACCCCCACTCGTCAGGATTGCCTTTGTGTGGACCTATGCTACCACTGCCGATTAGCAGATTGTTTTCTTTAAGCACAAACCCCCAATGAAAATTACTGTCATCGGGGAGTATTACATTTATCCAACGCAATACTTCATCTATGTTTTTATAAAGATTATAGGGCATAAATTTATTAACTTTTTCATCGCTGAGCCACACAAAAGCTTCATCTGCATCAACAGGTGTAATAGGGCGAAGAATCAATCTCTCTGTTTCAATAACGGGAGTATTTTTTATGTATTCTTTTTGTTTTAGTGTCATTAAAATTACTCCTTTTAAAGTTTTATAACTGCATCAAGGCACAATTCGAGTGCGTAAGCAAAGGAATCGCCACCCCAATTCCGCTCATCATAGTTCTCAACATCTGCAAGAGTATCGGCTGTAAATAAAATACATCCCCATATTGCATTGCGAAAAGAAGCGCACGCCGCTAGAGCAGAACATTCCATTTCTACAACTTCACAGCCTTCCTGCTTTCTGTATATTACCTTATCTTTAGTTTCACGGTAAAAACCGTCTGTTGTCCATGTTATTACTTCACGGTATGGGAGACTGTGTTCCGAAACAGTTTCTTCTATCGCTTTTAAAGCTATCTTATTAATATCAACGAATCTTGAAGGCTTCATATAGTGATATGATGTACCTTCATCACGCAATGCTTTATAAGGAACAATAAATACATTTTCTTCAAAATCCGTCAGTGCACCGCAACATCCACCTGTAATGATTTCACGAACACCGTACCCGATTAACCATTCCAATATCTGAACGGCAGGTGCAGCTCCAACGGGTGCCTGACAAAGGCAAACGTCTTCTCCTTTGTGATTGACAACAAATATAGGATAGTTTTTTGTTTCTGATGCAAATTCACCTACCTGAACCCCATTATGTGTTTTTGCATACTTTTCAATATGCTCATCCAAAAAAGCGAAAACAGCTTTGCGAGGCAATTTTAACTTTATATTTTCATGTGTGGGCATAATGACAGCTGTTTCATCCGTGTCAAACTCAAGGATAGGAATCTCATTTTTAATTATCATTGTTTTTTCTCCTTTCTCAAAACATCAAGTGTGTGGTGTGATATACCGACTAAATCCTGTCTTTCGCAGGTCTTGAAATGGTATCTGAGATATAAATCATATGTTTCATCATCCATTTGGTCAACAGCTTCTTTCATATGACAGGTATAACCGTCGGTTGCAAGAAAATGCAGTCTTTTAACATCAAAATTATTTGTCAAATCAAATATTTCGTCTTTTAAGTACACCTTAAAAATTCCATGTGGTGGGAAATGTGCTTCAAGGGTAATTGGGTCAAATTCGTCGTCTTCAATCAGTTTGTCTATTCTATTATTTTTAAAACAACCGAACATTGAAGGGTCTAGCATACAGTAAGCAACAAAGATATAGCCGTCGGATTTTGTAATTCTGATTGCCTCTGCAAGCGCTTTCCGCTGTTCTTCAGTTGTGTATAGATGATACATCGGACCTAACAAAAGTGTTACATCATAACTATTGTCGGGATATTCAGCCAGATTGATTGCATTCCCTTGTCTGATGCTGACTTTTTCATCAGGTAGAGTTTTTGTTTTGAAAATTTCGATGTTATGCTCAATGAGTTCAACTGCATCAACCTCAAAACCTTTTTGAGCAAAATAATGAGAGTATCTGCCTGTAGCCGCACCAATTTCCATAATTTTCATACCGTCTTTTAAATACTTTTCAATGTATTTCACGGTTGTTAAGAACTCAACTTTCCCGTGTTTAGATAAAAGACGGGAATCTTCATCGTGAGTATTATAATAATCAACAAGATAATCTCCTGTAAATTCGTGATGTTTCTTGAAAAGTTTCTTTTTGATCAAGTTAAATAATTTCATAAAGAAATCCTCCTTTGTATATAAAAATAAACGGTGTAAGTTTCTGCAGCAACTTACACCGTTATATACATATGGAAATATACTATTATCTATCCCAAAATGAATATAGAGGTATAAGCCTGCCAGTTGATGAATGATAATCATACTGTGCAAGCCAATTCATATCCATATCAAGTTTTTTGAGAAGATATGTGTTCATAAAAATACCTCAAATTGAATTTTGACAAGAATAACACATTGAATTTAGTTTGTCAAGTCCTTTTTTAGTTATGCCACCTTATCCAAACCAACCATAAACTGTTCAAAGTCAATATTAAATTCAACTTTCAGTTTATACCCTCGACTAACCTCAACCCGTTTAATCAAGCAGTTCACAATCATTTTCTTCTTTTCGAAGCTTGCTTTATCATAAAGCTCTGCCCAAGAAATGAGTTCATCAAAGCTGTCAGATAAGTTTTTGAGAACACTTTCACTGTCAGCAACATCTTTTTCAGAATCGGTAATCAAAGACAACAACCTGCCGCACTCTTTTTCTGATTCTGTAATCAGTTCCGAAAGAGTATCAGCCGAAAACGAGCTTTCACCCTTAATTGACTTAATAACTTCGGATTTCAATATAGTTAGATTTTCAAACTCTTTACTGTAATCTGTTTTTAACATATTGAGTCTTGCTTTTCGCGTTTCAAGTTCATCAGCATAACGGAGCTTGATTACATCAGATTTTGATACACCTTTCATCTTGCTGAAAATATCACGGACAATTTCATCAATTAAATCATCAAGAATATGCAGAGTGTACCCCGACTGACCGTCACATTGGGTCTGCTTTCTGCTTTTGCCGTAGCAGGCATATCTGATTCGCTTCGTTGTATCAACAGAGCCGTCTTTTCTTTTACGGTATCTTCCGCTTGTTGTAAGATTCAGTCTTGAGCCGCAATGCCCACAGTAAACCTTGCCGGAGATAAGTGACATGCCTTTAGTGTTGAGGGGTACTGTGGGATTCTCTTTCTTCCTGTCTGAA
>JAZSQQ010000018.1:0-5289 GCA_045538055.1 Acutalibacteraceae bacterium | reverse complement strand
TGTACAAAAGGATTGTCTTCCTAAGACCGCTTGGCCTCCGACTTTTTTTTCATTTCAGCACCTCAAAAAGTTTGAATTTCACTTTTTATTTTTCAAAATATATTGCACCGCTCTGAGCAAAAATCAGAGGAGGCAAATCCATTCCCTTTTAAGTCGGATCGTAGCCATGTCGTTCTGTGAGCCAAGGAGTTGTACAAAAGGATTGTCTTCCTAAGACCGCTTGGCCTCCGACTTGATTCATATACAGTAAAATCCACGATATTGCAATCGCATCCAGAATCCCCGAACAAAAGGGAATGGATTTGCCTCCTCTGATTTTTGCTCAGAGCGGTGCAATATATTTTGAAAAATAAAAAGTGAAATTCAAACTTTTTGAGGTGCTGAAATGAAAAACAAGAAAAAGATAATTCTTTCGGTTGTTTCCGTAGTGGTTATTCTCGGAATAATCGCAGGTGCTCTGGCATTGTATTTCACAAGATATCATAAAGACGAAAATGATACCGAAGAATTTTACAGACAGAATGTTGCTTCCGTCGGCTACGAAAACACTATAGAAACCGCTTACCCGTTTACAGACGTTTACGGCATCATTGACGAACATTTCAAATCTGAATTGCCCGAAGGCAAAACCGAAAAGAAGGTTGCCATAATCGGTTATGACGGCTGCCGTGCAGATATTCTTGCAGAAAAGCAGGACAACGGTGCAATAAGCTATCTTCTTGCTAACGGTGCATCAATCAACCTTACCTATTGCGGAGGCGTGAATTATCCTGCAGAAAACACTCAGGCAACTTCAACTGCACCCGGCTGGTGTTCAATGCTTACGGGTGTATGGTCTGACGTACACGGAATTACTGGCAACGGAATAACAAAAGAACTTGAGCCTAAAACCCTTATGACTTCTCTTGTTGAAGAGAACGTTATTGATGACGCCGCATTCATCACAAAGTGGAAGGGGCACTTTTCAAGGGACGGCGCAACATACAACACCGAAAAAGCTTATTGCGAAGAGAATGACATCGACATTGATTTTAACCTTCGCAAAAATAAATCAGATATTCACACAGGTGCCATAGAAGAAATAACAAGCACGGATTGTGCTGATTTTGTGTTTATTATTTATGAAAACACAGATTCGGCAGGTCATGATTTCGGATTTACGTTCAATAACCCCGTTTACAAAAACGGATTCAGAACCGAAGATAATTACGGCTACGAAGTAATCAAAGCCATCGAAGCAAGAGAAACATATAATACAGAAGATTGGCTCATTATCGTCACTTCGGACCACGGCGGAGTCGGAACAGGTCACGGCGGTCCGAGCATTCAGGAAAGAATGAATTTTGTTGTTATGAACAAGAAATGGGACTAATACGAATCGGAACCTCCCTGACATAATCCGGGAGGTTCTTACTTTGAGACAACTTTTATAAAGAAACAGGAGAAATGACCATGTCAAAAAAATACTCACATGTAATAGTTATCGGTGTTGACGGTGCAGGCAGTTGGTTTAAAGATGCCGACACACCGAACTTTGACAAAATATTTGAAAAAGGTGCAATCACATGCAAAGCCCTTTCTTCAAAACCTACCATCAGTGCAGAGTGCTGGGGTTCGATGCTTATCGGCGTTGGCCCCGAAATTCACGGACTTACAAACGGCATAGTTTCTTCTGTTCCCTATGATGTGAATTCTCCGTTCCCTTCGCTTTTCAGAAGAATCAGAGAAGCGTATCCCGATGCCGTTCTCGGTTCATACTGTGACTGGAATCCCATCACCTACGGTATAGTTGAAAACAATATCGGTGTTTCTCACGCCACGGCACACGATACCGAGCTGACACCGATTGTGTGCGATTATATCAGGGATAACAAGCCTGACTTTCTGTTTATTCACTTTGACAGCGTTGACGGTGCGGGGCACGGGGCGGGCTACGGACTTCCTGCTTTTATTGAGCGCATTCACGAGGTGGATTCGCTTATCGGCGATGTTTACTCTGCCATCAAAAATGCGGGAATGCTTGAAGATACACTTTTTATTGTTATTGCCGACCATGGCGGTTCCAATGATGAAAACTGCAAGGGCAGTCACGGCGGATGGACAGATGAAGAAAAATATGTAACTTTTGCCGCAACCGGTAAAGGAATAAACAAAACTGAATTAGATGAAATGAATATCCGTGACCTTGCCGCTATCGTGCTTTATGCTATGGGAATAGAGTCTCCCGAATTTGACGAAAACGGCTGGACCTCACAAATTCCCGAAGGTTTGTTTGCGGATTATGAAGGTGAATACCGTGATATTTCACACCTCACGGGTGCAGCACCGAGAATTTCAAAAACGCATCACGAATCTGAGCTTGTTTAAGGAGAAACAATTTATGGATAAAACAAAATTCAACTACGACTATTCTAAAATACTGTGGATGAAAATGTTTCTTGCAAAGCCTGATTACGAGAATAACACTTCCGATGTGCTTATCAATTTCGAGCAGGCACTTGAAATAATAAAGAGAATAGATAATATCACTCAGGGTATAGAAAAAATCATATATCTTGTCGGCTGGCAGGGCTTGGGACACGATGACCTGTACCCCGAAATGAATGTAATAAATCCTTATCTCAAGCGTGACTGCGATGCAACTGCGAAAGACAGCCTTTTGTGGCTTGTTGAAAACGCAAAGAAATACAACACGGTAATCAGCTATCACGGAAATGTTGCCGATGCATATAAAGCAAGTCCCACCCACAATGAATTTGTAAAAGCGGGTGCAGTGCTTAAACACTCTGACGGCACTGCTGCGGTAATTGAAATTTTCAACGGCAGAGATGCTTACAAAACATCATACAAGCAGTATTGGGAAAGCGGACTGTTCAAAAAAATCTTTGATGATTTCTGCGAAGCGGTTCCCGTAAAAGAAGCAGGCACGGTTCACCTTGACAACTTCTGCATTGCGGAAAATATGTTTCCACGCACGGATGTTGATCAGCAGAATGAAGCCCGCAATAAAATGCTTGACTATGTAATGAGTCTTGGTATTGATGTTACGAGCGAATACACTTACCGTGAACTTCCGCTGCGTGCCGATGCAGACCATCACCCCGTAAGAAAGTATTACGGGCTGTATGAAAAGGATTTGCCTGTCGGCGAATGGAAAAATGCACCTATGCACACTCTTGGCAGAATACCTGCCGTTTGGTGGATGTCAGGTATGACTATTGATGATTGTATCAATGTTCAACCCGAGCAATTCAGCGGTTATCTTAATGATGCTGTCCTGAAAACGGTTTTCTACGGCACGATGCACGGCGAAGACATCTGGATGAACAACGGTATTGAAAAGGAAGTGTGGGTTCCTTTATTTATCAAAGAATTCTGCACTCACCATGTTCCGTATATTTATCTCAACCGCTATAAGAGACTGAGCTATAGAGAAGATGACGGAAACTATATTGTCAGTTTCTCGGATGGTGTTGAAAGCACAGGCAAAACAAAATCAATCACTAAAAACGGTGTTGTTCTCAAACAAGGTAACGATGTTATCTTGCCATTAACGGAAGATAACAAAGTCTTTGTCGCCTATTCCGAAAGCGGAAAAGACGGCGAATGGTATATCCCCGATGCTGAATTTGAAAAAGCAAGTGTTTATAACATCACGGCAGAAGGAAACGAGTATATCGGCGATGTTTCGGTTACGGATGAAAAAATATCGCTCAGCCTCAAAGCAGGACAGGCTGCAGCGATTAAAAGAATATTCTGATGTAATCCGTTTTGAAGGTGAGGTTTAGATACAATGCTGAAAATCAAGAAAACCACAATAAAAATAGGTCTCGAAAAACCGCTGAAAATTCTTCATATGACAGACTCACATCTCCCGTTTTATTGTGACAGTGACTCTGAGAATATGATAAGACAGGGCAAAAAACGAAACGAGAAAAGAAGTGTACGAAATCTCAACAAGCTGATAAAGTACGGTGAAAAGAACTGCGATCTGATTGTTCATACCGGAGATCTTATCGACTACATATCAAAGCCTTGCGTTGAATTCGCAAAGGATTTTTTAAAGCGGGATAAGTTTCTTTTCGTTGCAGGCAATCACGAATATGCAAAATACGACGGCATAAAAGAGGATATGGCTTACCGTCTTAACAGTTTGGAAGAAATCGGCGGATATCCTGTTAATATATTCTTTAATTCTCATATCATCGGCGGTGTTAACTTTGTCGGAATAGACGACGCTTATCATCAGGTGGAATATGAACAGCTTGAAATGCTTAAAGAGGAAGTAAAGAAAGGGTATCCCATCATTCTTTTTATGCATGCTCCTCTATATGAAAATGAGCTTTATAAGAAGAGTTATGAATTCTGGAACGGTGAAATATGCCTGCTTGGCTCTGACTCAGAGGTTCACCCCGAGGTCAAAGGTGATATAGCAGAGCCCACAGAAGCTTCAAAGGCATTTTACGAATATGTTACCGGTGAACCTGTGATTAAGGCTGTGCTTGCAGGGCATCTGCATTTTGCTTTTGAAAGTATACTGCCCGGTGGTACGATGCAATATGTAACAAACCGTGGTGACAGAGGAAGCGCAAGAGAGATAACAATATTATAAAAAGAAACAATCAGGCGCAACAATATATCTGTTGCGTCTGAAGTATATTATGTTGTATATTTAGATATTTTCATCGAGTAATCTCAATTCAAATTATAGCTTAATTACAAAAGTGCAGAAATACGCAATTTATTATGACGTCCTAATGAATCTGCAAATTTTGTTATAGAATTTTTCAGAAATGGAGGTAGGTTACATTCGAGATAACTATTGCCACAAGGTTTCCTATTTTTAAACATAGCAATAACCTCAACAATAAATTAACTCGTGATTAACAATCTCTCTTGCCCGTGCTTCAATATTATTCACACGGGAAACCCACTCCATTTGGTTGTCTTCTTTCAGTTGTTCCGTATAATGCCCTCATTGACTTTCATCTGTTCTACCAGCCGAGAGAACATATCCGATGCCTGTTCATCAACCTCTGCAAGATGAGTCCACAATGTGCCGTTCATAAGCATAATATTGAACTGTACTCGTTTATGTTTCATAAGATAATCTTTGCGTTTCATTCCCCATACACCCAGTGGCTTGTTTTCCTCGGCTGGTAATGTAATATTCGGTATTCTGTAATCACCAACCATTCTGTATGTTCCGCCGTTTTGCTCAAATGATGATTTATTCATAACTATATTCTCCTTTTAATCAGTAACAAATGTGTCGTATGTAAATTTAGC
>JAZSQQ010000077.1:0-106247 GCA_045538055.1 Acutalibacteraceae bacterium | reverse complement strand
GTGTTAAAATATGCGGCGGTTATTGCACCCTTGCGGTATTTGATTTTTTCTTCATATTCGGGAATATCTTCATCCTTGCCGATGATTTTCGCAATTTCGCACATCTGCATTAAGGATTTAACCATAAAATATGTGTTTACCATAGGCGCAGGGAGAACAACCTGCTGATTATGAGATGTAATATCTCTGTCGGGGTAAAGAATATTCGGTCCGCACCAATCACCAAGGCACCATTCGCCTTTTTTGTCGCTTGTTACGACACCGTATTCGGAGTGAGCTTCGAGATAATCTATGTAACGGCGCATATTTCCGTAATATTTTTCAAGAATTTCCTTTTCGCCGTAGTGCTTGTAAAGCTGATACGGCACTTCGACAATCGCACAACCCCAGCCACCGGGGCCTCCGCCGCTTCGGAGATACGGAGCGGTATACTGAATATGACCGCTTAAAACATCCTGACAGTCACCAATATCCTGCATCCATTTTTCGTAGAAGGCCTTAGCATCAAACACGGTCAATGCCGCGTTGCAGGTAAGCTGACCGTCACCCGTGTAACCTCTTCTTTCAAGGTGCGGACAGTCGGAAGGGTGTCCCGTATGCATATTGCAAAGCATCGTGTGCATAAAGGTTTTGTAAATCCAGTTGAGTGTTTCGTTGTCGCTCTCAAAGGTTGAAGAAAGCGGCACATCGGCATAGATAACCTTCACACAGTCAGGTTCAGCTTTACCGATAACCTCAAAATATCTGAAACCGAACCAGGTGAATTCAGGCTGAACGAGAGCTTCTTTGCCGTCAGAAACAACCGTGAACTGCTGACCGTGAACGTGCGTCGGGTCAAGCGAACCGTCCTCCGCAAGCTCTTCAGCAAAATTAACGCAGATTTTTTCACCCTTTTCTGCCGTAACTTTCAATACGGGATAGCCCGTTGTATTCTCACCGCAATCGTATACGGTACCGTTTTCTGTTTCTCTGACTTTCTTAACAGGAAGTTTTTCAATAAGCTTATCCCACGGGCAATCCGTTGAACAGTATTCTGTTTCAATGCCTTCTGTCAGAACCGCACCTTCCCACAAACCATCGTTAAGGGCAGAAAAATCGTGGTGCTCTTCCCAAGTGAAGTTGTATTTGCAAACAGAGCTTTTTCTGATTTTACAATTCTCGTCAGAAACAAAATATTCAATACCGTTTTCGCCTTCAACCGTTATGCAATAAATCGCTTTAGGCAGACCAAATGTGCGTTCCCTGTGCGTATACCAACCGCCGCCGTAATGAATTTCAATATCGTTTTCGCCTGATTTTACAAAAGAAGTTATATCGAACTGCGGAACATAAACACGGTGACCCGAGATAACCTCATCAACAGGGTCGCAACCTGCCTCAAAGTCCGATGAAAGCGGAAGAAACGTATCGGGATTGACACATTCGCCGTTAATGTAACATTTGAAAAAGCCGAGTCCCAGGACGTTGAGAGTTACATTTTTTACAGACTCTGCTTCAAAACTGCCTTTCAGAACTGCGAAGCTGTCCTTTGTGCGGTCTTTCGCACCGACCCATTTTGCATTATGAAAAAAATACTCCTGCGTCATACTGATCTCCCTTTCGGTTTGATAAATTTATCATAACACATAACAAAATTCCATTCAAGTAAAACAGTTCCGCATAGAATACTTTTATTTTTGATAGCTTTATGATACAATAAAAAAAATAATTTTATACAGGAGAATTATTTATGACTTTTGAAATTAAAAACGGTAATTTCGTTAAAGACGGAAAAGATATAAAGCTTATTTCAGGTGCGGTGCATTATTTCCGCAATATGCCCGACACGTGGAGAGATATTTTTAAGAAAATGCGAGCTATGGGTTGCAACTGTGTTGAAACCTACTGCGCCTGGAATATGCACGAAAAACAGCCTGAGGTCTATGATTTCAAGGATAATCTTGACATAGCAACATTCCTTAAAATCGCAGATGAAGAAGGACTTATGGCAATCGTACGTCCCGGTCCGTACATCTGCTCCGAATGGGAATTCGGTGGTCTTCCCTGGTGGCTTCAGACGGATGAAAGCCTTGAAATCCGCTGTATGAACAAGGCTTACATAAAGCATTTTGACCGTTATCTTGACCGTATGTGTGACGAAATCCGTCCGCTTCTTTGCACAAACGGCGGTAACGTTATTATGGTGCAGTGCGAAAACGAATACGGCTACTACGGAGACGATAAAGAATATCTTGCTTATCTTCGTGACGGCTTCATCCGTCGCGGAATTGATGTTCCGCTCTTCACTTCTGACGGCACAAGTGAGGACGATTTGCTCGACGGTACGGTTGACGGTTGCCTTGCAACGCTTAACTTCGGCAGTCGTGTTGAAGAAAACTTTGTTGCACACGACAAGCTTTTCCCCGATATGCCGAAAATGTGTATGGAGATGTGGAATGGTTGGTTTGATGCCTGGGGTGATGATAAGCACCACACAACCTCCGCTGAGGATTACGCAAAGGTTGTTGACGATATGCTTAAGCGTGGCAGCCTTAATATGTATATGTTCATCGGCGGAACAAACTTCGGCTTTACATCAGGCGCAAACCATTATGAAAAATTCCTTCCCGATGTAACAAGCTACGATTACGATGCGATGCTTACAGAATGCGGTGACGTTACTGCGAAATATTATGCCGTGCGCGATGTTATTAAAAAGTACGTTGATGAGCCGTTGCCTGAAGTTCCCGCCAACAGAGAGAAAAAAGCTTACGGCAAGGTTACACTTACAGAGTGTGCAGGATTTTTCGAGAGCCTCCCGAAGCTTTCAGCACCGATTCATTCCGACGTGCCGAAGTGTATGGAAATGTACGGCACAGGCTATGGCTACATAGCATATCAGACCGTTCTCAACAGAAATTATAACGATACGGAGCTTGAGTTTGCCGAAATCGGTGACAGAGCACAGGTTTATATAAACAAAGAACTTGTCGGAATTGTTTATGTCAACGATGACGAGCTGAAGCTGAAATTCTCCGCAAAGAAAGGCGATGTTATGACAATCCTTTGCGAGAATATGGGCAGAGCAAACTTCGGCGCAAAGATGATGCGCAAAAAAGGTATCGCAGGCAGATGTCTTCTTGACGACAGAATCCATTTCAACTGGAATGTTTATCCTTTGCCGATGGATAACCTTGAAAAGCTTGAATTTTCAAAGGAAATCCCCGTAGAAAAGAGTGTTTTCTATAAGGGTAAATTCATAATTGACGAAGCAAAAGACACATTCCTTAAAACAGATAATTTCACAAAAGGCTTCGTGACAATCAACGGCTTCAATATCGGCAGATATTGGGAAATCGGACCGCAGAAAACTCTTTACATTCCTGCATCTCTTCTTAATGAGGGCGAAAATGAAATCGTGATTTTCGAATCCGACGGAATCAAGGGCGCAACCGAAGTCGAGTTCTGTGATGCGCCCGTTTTGGAGTAAATATGATTCGGTTTATTTTAAATGAAAAAAGTTCTTTCGACTGTGTGTTAAAAATCAAAGATATTTACGGAACAAAAGAGTATTTGCTTTCAGCTCTCAACGGTAAAAATTATTTGGATGCAGAAATTCACAGCGATAAATTTGAGTTGAAACTTATTCCTCAGGACTCAGATTATGAGTCTGTGTTAGAAGCAATACCCACCGAAACATTCGGAGAAAGACTCGCAACTAAGTTTTTGAACAAAGTCCTTTCGTCGGAGGAAAAGTATTTTCTGTTAGCAGAGTGCAGATATGAATTGTCGGGCATTTCAGACGGACAGGTGATTGAAATTGAACCGCAGATCTATGCGTGTACAAATTTGCCCGTATCAAGTGCTCTGGATTTGTTAGCTCTTCGGTACTATTTCTTCGAAGCATCCTGCAGGACAAACAGGTTTGATTTGACAGATGCTAAGGTTTTGAATAAAGAAGAAGTTCTTAAATCCTATAGAAAGGTTGCAATAAGCTCATACGGCTTGGATATTATATGGGAATATCCCATGAAAATGGGCTATCCGAAACACTATGTAAAAGATAGTGTGGCAACCGAAAAGCTGAGAGAGTTCATTAAGATGAACGAAGAGCAACGTAAAAAGATAATCGACAGAAGCCGCGAGTTTTATGATTTGGAGATTTAAAGAATAAAATTTGTTGGCATCTTGTAAAAGACAATATAGCTGTTCAATTAAACAAAAAATCAGGGTTGGTATGTTCGCATCATACCTGCCCTGATTTTTTCATTCTGCTTTAAACTTATTCAGAAATCGGTGTTTCTTCAACAAAGCCTTCGGCGTTCACTCTGAATGTCTGAAGTTCATACGGGAGGATTTCGCAACGGAAGCCTGCATCAATTGCGTCGCACATTACAGTGAGAGCCTTTTCCTTACCTGCAGTTTCCTTGATACGGATAACAACATCACCGCTGAGGTCTTCTGTATACTTGATTGCAACAACCTTAACCTCATCGCTGTTGAATTTGATGAACTCATAATCAACCTTGCTGTCTCCGATGATCGTCTCTGCAACACTTGTTGCAACATCATCGTCACCCATAAACAACGCAATCCAGCAATTCTGAATCTCATCCTGATTTTTTCTGCCTTCCTGAACACAAATTGCTTCCGCCTCAAGAAGAAGCTTTTCGGCAGCTGTTGCCTCACCTGTATAAACAGGAGGTTTAACACTCTTAAGATCAAGATCCGTCTGATAAACAGCAAGAACTTCGTCTTCAACTGATTCAAAATCATTTGCCTTGATAAAGTCGTCATCGATATCGTTGATATCAACCTTTTCAAGACCTGAGTAAACGAGTGTTCTTGTATATGCCGCGTTGTCAAGCCAGTAAGTTTCTGTTTCACTGTCAAGCACGCAGGCGTCAAAGTTCGCTGTGTAGATTACCTGAGCGAAAGCATCGTTATAAACCTTTGCACCCTGGAAAACTCTGTATTCCTTGTCAAACTTCTCTTTAAAATATGTTGTTGAGTAAAGTACGTTACGGATGAGCTTTTCTTCTGACATATCGCTGTCATCAGCCATCCACATACCTGCTGACGGATACCATCTGTCGTTTTCAATCTGCTTTGCCACAGCCTCAAAAAGGACAGGGTCAATCTTTTCAAGTTCGTTAAGCTCAAAAGCTGTAAGACCGTTTACGATAAGCTTTTTGAAATCGTCAAGCTTCTGAAGCGCATCTCTGACTGCCTCGATGCTGAATTCGTTTAAAACTGCAATTTTGCTCATTTCTGTCCCTCCTCTGCAATAAAGCCGTAGTATCTGCCTGCCCAGTAAGCGAATGTGTACGGGTAGCATCCCTCATAGTGAGAGTTTCTTGCATCACTTCTTATGAGATACTGGAACGGATTACGGTCAAACTTCTCTGTTGAACGCTCGTCCGGCATAAGAAGAACTGACATTTCCTTATCAACATCTGCACCGTGGCGAAGTCTCTTAACAGGTACATCATGACGCTCAAGACGAACAAGAGCCGCATGACGTGTAATTTCGTGACGGTAGAACCAGTCTGCCATTCTTTCGAAATCAAGTTCGATATCAGGACAGCCTGCAAGCATCGGGAATGCATAACCCGGCTGCACCTCGCGAAGGAGTGTGCTTGACCATGACCTGAATGATTTGCGGTATGTTGCGAGAAGCTCTTCGTCTTCTTCGAGAGTACAAAGCATCCAGAATGTTGCAAGTGCAAGCAAGTTATCACCATACATAAGATCTTCTTCAGGTGAAGCACCAACGCTCATTGCACCGTGGAAGAAACGGTCAAAGTGCTTTGTTGAAAGCTCTGCATAACCGTCAGCAATAAGTGCATCGTAAGTTTCTTTCCAAAGCCCTTCCTCGCCCGTTACGTGCATTGTAACCTTGAGGTACATAAGAAGCTCTGATGCGTTAAGCGGTGCGTCAACATAACCTGAGCCTGCCTGTGCAAAATAGCGTTTGCTCCATTTTGCCCATGTTGTCGGCTTACCTGAATGCTCAAGGAATTCGAACTTACCGTTGATTATGTGAGTCATTGTTCTGCGGCAGGAATCCTTGATAAGCTCATCAAGCTCGGGATCGCCTTCGCCGAGAATATCATGTGCAAGACGGTAATGAAGGAAATGGTTAGTTACCTCGTCACTGCTTGTGTCTGCCTTGTATGCGATATCGTCATCTGTATAACCAAGGTCACGGTAAAGCTTTGCAAGACGGTCTGGAATCGGATATGAGCAGGGAACTTCCTCGCCTACTCTGCCTGTTTTCTTTGACTCGTTTGTTTCGCAGCAGATTGCAACATCGCCCTTTCTCTGATAGAAATGGCCGTCATCGGGAAGAGGTTCACCTGTTACGTGATAAGAACGTGCGATGAATCCTTCATCTCTGCCGTGAACATATGTAAGAAGAAGCATAGCTTCAGAAGTGAGGGTTGCAAACTTTCTTGCTTCGATTGTCTTGGGATGGTCTTCACCGAGCTCACGCTTGAGAACAGCGTAACGGAAAGCTTCACCAACGAAATGGTCACCTGTGAATGTACCATCGTTATCGCAAGCAGTGTAACCGAGAACTGTTTCAATATTCTTCGGTTCTGTTGTATTCATATGGCAAATCATACCGCGGCGCATAACATACTTATGTGACTCTTCACGGAGAAGGTCGCCACGCTCTTCACAAGTGAGCATAATCATCTCGATGTAAGAAACGCTGTCTTCACCGTTAAGAACCCAAACGTTATCGCCTTCGGGAAGAATTGCTTTTACTTCGTCATCATCAAGATGCTTGTGAGCACTGAAGAACATAATGATGTCTTCAGGACGTTCAGCCTTTGCATCGTAACGTGTAAGGCCTGTTTTGGCACCGTACCAGATTACACCGTTATCGCCCTCAGCAAAGCAGGTGTAGTCACTCTTCTTTGACGGAAGAGGATACGGGAAGCCCTTAAGGTCGGGAGCCACATTCACAGTCTCAAAAAGAGCCTGCGGAACACGGGTATCGTCCTTTTTCATAAATGTAATTTTTCTTGTAAGGTGTGGTTTTAAGATGTAAGGTTTCACTTCGCACCTTTCCTTTCTTTAGAGTGTCGGCAATAACCCGAACCGTATTTTCAGATTTTTCCGCCACTTTTATATTTAAATACCGGTAAATCTTCAAAGATTTGCCGTTGTTGCCTTGGATTGTCAAAAAACTCGACCCGAAAGCTGAGAAATTTCAGATGATTTTTGGTTGTTGAGCATGTCGACAGGCTGACGCCTTTCAAATCCGAAACACCGAAAAGCGCTGAAAAGGCTCGCTTTCGGGTAGGTTCGGATTGTTGACGATACTCTACAGGTAGTCTCTGTTAAATCTTTGTCTGAATGTGAGCGATCCGTCCTTCGCAACGTTAACCATTGTAACGCCCTGAACCCATTTTTCTTCAGGCCAGCCGAATCTCTCACCTGCTGTGTATGTATTATATCCGTTGCACTGTGCATAAACGAGATAAACGCCCTTATACAGTGCACAGAAATCGTTGAGGTGATCGTGACCTGAGAATACAGCATTCGTGCTGCCAAGTTCCTGAATAGCATCGAAGAGACCGCTGTTATATGCAGATGAGCCGACATCTTCACGCATTTCACCGAAAAGAATTTCAGCCTCACCCGTCGGAATATAGTTGCCGTTTCCGTCAGGCTTTGCAACCTCCTCATATTCCTTGATTGGAATATGCATAAGCACCATTGATTTAAACTTTCCGTACTCAGCCTCAAGCTCTTTAATGCTGTTCTTATACCAATCAATCTGACCCTGCTTGATGAAGTCATATCCTTTAAGGTCAGTCTGAACTCCGTGAGCCTCACAGTGTTCGGGAATTGCATCACGGCCTGAGTCGAACATAAATATACTCTGCTTGATTGTGTTATCGGCATTCATAATATTTATCTTGAAGTTTCCGAAGCCGAAAAGTTCAGGATCTCCGAACTTTGAAAGACAATGCGGGAAGCTTTCGATATTTTTGAGCATAAAGTATTTATGAAATTCCTTCTCGGCTCTCGCCTCGTGATTGCCGAAACAGTATGCCCAGTAAATACCTGCTTTTTCCATAAATCTGCCGAACTGAATACAGTCAAGCTGCTGATACTCCGTAAGGATTGCATCGCCCGTGATAAGAAGAAGGTCGGGCTTTTCAGCCGCAAGATGACGAGCAAGCATATCAAGCGACTTGTTTATGAGAGGCTTCTCATCCCATAAATGAAGGTCTGTTGTTACCATAATTTTGAAATTATTATTATCAATTCTGCCCTTTGCATCGTACTTTGCGATGTAGGTTGTGTCATCAGTTTCTTTAAGGATTCTGACGCTGCTGCCGACATACTTCGGCTCAACATCAAAAATGTTACTGACAAGCTTTCCGCCGCCCATTTTCTTAACCGCAGTCTCTGCAGAAATGAACGCTTTGAAAGTGTTGTGCAGAACAAATGATTTTATCTCTCTGAACATTATTTCGCCTCCTGAGTACATATACAAGTATTATACAATATTATGATATTTTCAGTCAATGATTTTTGCATAAAAAAGGCTGTCACAAAGTAAAGTGTGACAGCTTGTTTTTATATATTTTCAATAAAATCTTCAACAGCTTTAATTCGCGACTCAATTGAAAAGGTTTTTGCGCGCTTTTTTTCAGCTTCTTTGTAATTTTCAAGAATCAACGGCTCGTCAAGAACCTTTTTCATCGCTTCAAGAAGAGCATCGTCGCTGTTTTCACAGATTATTCCGCATTCTTCGTCGCCGAAAATCTCTCTCATTCCCGAACATTCTGTCGTTACAACAGGAACACCGAGAATTACAGCTTCACTGACAGCCGTACTATAGCCTTCCGCATAAGAAGAGCAGACAAAAACATCTGAGTTTTTGATGAACTTATGCGGATTTTCCTGAAATCCGAAAAGCTTTATTCTTTCTTCAAGTGAGTTTTCACTGATTAACTTTTTAATGTTTTCCTCTCCGTCGCCTTTTCCGAGGATTGCAACAGAGAAATCATATCCCATATCACGAAGCTTTGCACACACGCGCACAAGGCGGTCGTAGCCCTTTACTTGTGTTATACGCCCGGCAAGAGAAAAAATCGGATGCGGTAAATCGATGTTCACGGGTTCTTCGCTCTTTCTGCGGGTTTCTTCATCGTCGATTACGTTATATACAACGTGAACTTTTTCAGCCATTCCGTATTTTTTCACGAAAGAAGCTTTCATTGTTTCGGAAACACAGACGATTGCATCAAAGTTTTCGTAGCATTTTCTTTCGTTTTCTACACCGCCATGGATCGCTTCACTCCACGGATGGTTAATTACATCCGTATGCACCCACGCAATTTTTTTGCAGTTCTTTCTGCCCGAATTGCCGATAACTTTTGTTGCATAGCCTTCGCAGAAAGCAATTTCAACGTCATAATCGCCTTTTATAAGGTTGTTTCTTACAGCTTTTTCGGAGGCAAGAAGTGAATACTTGATAATCACTTTGTTGATGATTTCATTCAAAACCGATCCGTTTCTTTTTGTAAATGAACGGTGATGCACATATGACCTGACTTCGTCTGTGTACCGTTCATTATCCGTTTCTGTGACAACAGTAATATCAAACTTACTCTTATCGATAACAGAAACTGTATTTCTGAGTATAGCTTCAGCACCACCGCCGTCAAGCGACTCGATAAAAACAAGAACACGTTTCACTTTCTCGCCTCCTTTTTCCGATTATATCATCATTGCTTGCTTTTTTCAATAAAATATCCGCAGGCTTTATAAGAAAACCTGCGGACAGAATTATTTTATATTATTGCTTATTTGTAAAGCGGGCCGTAAACTTCGCAAGCCTTTACATCTGCTGCTTCGAGGTTCTTTGTACCGAAAGCATTCCAGCAAGCCGGACGGAAGATCTTCTCGTCGGGAACGTTGTGGAGTGTTACGGGGATACGGAGCATTGAGCAAAGTGTGATGATATCAGCACCGATGTGACCGTAAGAAATTGCACCGTGGTTTGCACCCCAATGATTCATAAGGTCATAAGCTGACTTGAACGGGCCTTCGCCTGTGCATCTCGGTGCGAACCATGTGCAAGGCCATGTGTAGTCTGTTCTCTTCCAGATTGTGTCTGAAACTTCGTCAGGAAGTGCTACTGTGTAACCTTCAGCGATCTGAACAACAGGACCGAGACCCTTAACAAGGTTAAGTCTGATCATTGTTGCAGGCATCTCAGCCTTTGTAAGGAAACGTGAAGAGTAACCTGCACCGCGGAAGTAACCGTTATCTGCAGGGCACCATTCTGTAGCCTTATTACAAGCATCGATATCTTCCTGAGTCATATTGTACCACTCTTTGATAAGAGCGTTGCCGTTTTCATCCTTAACTTCACCGCAAGCATCAAGACAGCAAGCACCTGAGTTGATGAGGTGGATGAAGCCGTCAGCTTCCTTAGCCTTACCTTCAAGATCATAGCCTGTTACGCGCTTAACAGCGTCTGTTGACCAGTATGTACGAACGTCTGCAAACATCTGTGCTCTGTTTGTAAGAAGCTTCATGAAGAGCATTGAGATACCGTTGAGAACGTCATTTTCTGTTGCAAGGATGTACGGTTCACGAGCGCCGTTCCAGTCGAATGATGTGTTGCAAAGAGCTTCTGCGAAGTCTGCATTCGGATAGAAGTCTGTCCACTGACGCTGACCCTGGAAGCCTGCAGCAATAGCATTATGACCAACCATTTCTTCCTCACAGCCTGCAGGAAGATTCTTGTTGCCGTTCATAAGATCCTTGATGATAACCATCATCTTAACAACGAATTCCCAATCCTTTTCCTTCTGCTCGTCTGACTTTCTTACGAACTCAGGGTTCTTATCGAAGCCTTCCTTGCAGTTTTCCTTTGTCCACTTGAGAGCCTTCTGGAATTCAGCCTCATCGTAGATGCCTTCTGTCATTCGTCTGATGATTTCTACCTCGTCAACTGACTCAACGCGAAGACCGAGATACTCCTCAAGGAAATTCGGGTCGATTGATGAGCCTGCAATACCCATACAGATTGAACCAATCTGGAGATATGACTTGCCCTTCATTGTAGCAACTGCAACTGCAGCGCGAGCAAAGCGAAGAAGCTTTTCTTCAACGTCTGCAGGAATGTTTTCTGATTCGTCAGCTTCCTGAACATCGTGACCATAGATGCCGAATGCAGGAAGACCCTTCTGTGCATGAGCAGCAAGAACTGATGCAAGGTAAACTGCACCCGGACGCTCTGTAGCGTTGAAGCCCCATACGCCCTTGATTGTCATAGGATCCATATCCATTGTTTCTGAACCGTAGCACCAGCAAGGTGTAACAGAAAGAGTAATCATAACGCCCTCTTTCTTAAACTTTTCAGCACAAGCTGCAGCTTCTGCAACACGGCCGATTGTTGTGTCAGCGATAACAACCTTAACGGGTTCGCCGTTTGAGTAACGGAGATTTTCTTCAAAGAGCTTCTTAGCAGCCTTTGCCATACCCATTGTCTGATCTTCAAGACCTTCTCTAACCTTAAGAGGTCCTCTTCTGCCGTCAATTACCGGACGAATACCGATTACGGGATAATCGCCGATCAATCTGTTTTCTGCCATTATAATATCATCCTTTCAGATTAATTTACTTTATTTCCAACCTTTCGGTTTGGTTCTGATGTTTTTCAATCCACATTTGCGGATTATGGTCTATATATTCCCAAATTTCAGCATAATCGTGGTCGTTTCTGATTATGTGATCAAAGTAAGATTTCTGCCAAAAGGATATTTTCGCCTCTTTTGAAACCCATCTTTTCATCTGTCCGATTACCCTTGACATCGTAGGGGCGGATATCATCCGCCCGTTTGTTGAGGATATCAACAAATGAACATGATCCGGCATAATGCAGAACTTATCAACTGAAATTTCTTCATAATGCTCGGGAATATTCTTTATTGCGTTTTCAACTAACTTACCGTATTCTGATAGCCGTATCTGATTCGGGCGGATGATATCCGCCCTACGAAATCCCATAAGATTCTTCGTCTGTCCTTGACACATACCGTTATAAAATATGAGCCTGATGTTGAATAATCGTATTCCTGAAGCCGGATTTTCTTGCGTTCGGGGAAATCATTTTTGTCCATATCGTTTAACATTTAGGCAAGGGAGGCTTATTATCACCAACCGGTATTAGCATTTATACCTGTAATATAAATATTTCCAATATTAAAGTACCATATAAACGCAATTTTATCAACTATCCAGCCATTTTCACCGTAGTCTCCGTTACCTGCAGACCAATTGTCGTAGAATATACCTGTTTTGGGTTGAACTGCATAGGAAATTTGCACATACTCTTCGTCAAGTTCGGCTTCAGTTATCTCATAATCCTTCAAAGAATATGCGTGTTTTGACATAAAGTTTTCAGCAAGCACTTGGGCGGTATCGCTACCTTTTTTAACATACACAGGACGTGTAATTGCCAAAATTGCCACTGCTACAAGAATGCATACTATAATTTTTATTATTCGCTTCTTGTTTTCCATAAGCAATCCCCTTTTTTGTTTATTTCACAATTTTGAGGAAATCCGCATATGCCTCTTCCCACTTGTCAACGTCTGTGGGAATGTATGTCTTGAGCTCGGAAGAATTTGCAACAATCTTTCTTGCTTCGCTGATATCTGTAACCGAATTATCGGACATCAACTGAACAGCAACATTACCCATAACCGTTGCTTCAATCGGACCTGCCTTAACAGTACGGTTACAGGAGTTTGCGGTAAGCTGACAAAGAAGTGTATCCTTTGTACCGCCGCCGATAACGTGGATAACGGGATAATCACGTTCTGTACATTCGCAGAGCTTTTCGAAAGTGAGCTTGTACTTCATTGCAAGGCTTTCGTAGATACAACGCATAATCTCACCGACAGTCTGCGGAACATACTGTCCTGTCTTTTCGCAGAATTCCTGAACTCGCTTCGGGATATTTCCGTGAGGCACAAACTCGGGAGCATCAGGATCGATGAAGCACTTGAACGGCTCAGCCGCAAGAGCAAGCTTTTCAAGGTCAGCGTAGGAATAATCCTCGCCCTGTCGCTGCCACTGACGTCTGCTTTCCTGAATCAGCCACAAACCGATGATATTCTTGAGGAATCCGACTGTATCGTCAAATCCGCCCTCGTTTGTGATGTTGATATTAAGTGAAGTTTCGTTAACAATCGGCTTTTCAAGCTCTGTGCCGAAAAGTGACCACGTACCGCTTGAAAGGAACGCAAACTTGCCGTCCTCGCAGGGAACAGAAGTTATTGCCGACTGTGTATCGTGACCGCAGACAGAGATTACGGGAACGGGTTCAACACCGCACTCCTCGCAGATTTCGGGAGTGAGCGTGCCGAGAACTGTGCCCGGCTTTACAAGCGGAGCAAATATATCCTCTTTGATACCGAAAGCATCAAGAAGCTCCTTTGACCAGCTCTTAGTCTGAAGGTCAATTATCTGTGAAGTGGATGCGATTGAATACTCCGCACACATCTTACCTGTAAGCATATAGGCAAAAAGGTCGGGCATAAAGAGCATTTTATCAGCTCTTTCAAGCATCCACGGTCTGTTCTTTTTAAGTGAAATCAACTGGAACAAGGTGTTGAGCTCCATAAACTGGATACCCGTTATTCCGTAGATTTTTTCTCTCGGCATTGTTTTGAAAGCTTCATCCACCATACCGACCGTTCTTGCATCACGGTAGTGAATCGGGTTTTCCATAAGCTTGCCTTCTTTGTCAATAAGACCGAAGTCAACACCCCAAGTGTCAATACCGATACTGTCAAAACCGCCCGCCATACGTGCCTTGATGATACCCTGCTTAATCTCGTAGAAAAGACGAAGCACATCCCAATAAACCGTACCGCCGACGCTTACGGGGTCGTTTGAAAAACGGTGAACCTCTTCAAGTGTGATTTTCTCGCCGTCAAAGCAACCAATGATTGCTCGTCCGCTTGAAGCACCGAAGTCAAAAGCAAGAACTCTCTTAGTCATTGATTACAACACCCTTTTGAAGAATAATGTTTGCATAGATTGCTGTTTCACCTGTTGCGATGATTGCAAATGCACCCTTTGCCTTATCATAGAAATCAAAGCGTTCAACAAGCTCTATGCCCTTGTCGCCTTCGTTCTTTTCTATGATATCCTTGTAAACTGCCCAGATTTCGGGACGGTTTTCGGGGTCGCCGTTATCCATAAGACCAACAGGATTTTCAACGTATGTATCAAGCGGCATAAGCTTAAGGATAGCGTCAAGAATCTCGGGAACACCGTGACCGTCGCAACGGATGAGGCGTTTTGCATTTGTTGCTGCGGGGAAATTGCCGTCACCGATTACAAGATAGTCACCGTGACCCATTTCCATAAGAGTTTTAAGAAGCTCAGGCGAAAGCACTGAGGGAATGTTTTTAAGCATAATAATTTCTCCTTTTTAAAATACTAAACGGCTAAATTACACCTATTCTATGATATTATACAATAATCAAATACAAAAATAAAGTAAATTACTTGAAAAACTTGCATAAATTTGGTTTAATGTTTTTATTAAAAAGTCAGAGGTGAGCGTTTTGTTTGCAAGAGTTAACAGTTTGGGCACATTCGGAATGGATGTTTTCCCCGTTACGGTTGAGGCTGATATTTCCTCGGGATTGCCGAGATTTGACGTTGTCGGTCTGCCCGATTCCGCTGTCAGCGAATCACGCGACAGAGTTCATTCCGCAATCAAGAACTGCGGTTTCACATTCCCCGTCAGCAGAATAACGGTTAACCTCGCTCCTGCTGACAGACGTAAGGAAGGTCCGATTTACGACCTTGCGATATTTATAACTCTCCTTCTCGCCTCAGGTCAGCTCGGTGCAAATACAGACGGTTACGCTTTCCTCGGTGAGCTTTCGCTTGACGGTAAAATCCGCCACATCAACGGTGTTCTCCCGATGGTAATCAGCGCACAGCAGAACGGCTTTCACAGCGTTTTTGTTCCCGAAGTGAATGCAAACGAAGCGGCTGTTGTTGAGGGAATCAACGTGCTTCCCGTTAACAGCGTTATGCAGGTTATTGACCATTTCAGGGATCTTTATAAAATCCAACCCGCCGTACCGTCCGTTGACAACAACGAAGATGAATTTTTGTATATGCCTGATTTTGCAGACGTAAAAGGACAGTACGAGGCAAAGCGTGCGCTCGAGGTTGCGGCAGCAGGCGGACACAATACGCTGATGATCGGCAGCCCGGGTACAGGCAAAAGTATGCTTGCAAAAAGAATCCCGTCCATCCTGCCGTCAATGACTTTTGAGGAAAGTCTTGAAACAACCAAAATTTATTCCGTTGCAGGTGCTCTTAAGGGCAGGTCACAGCTTATAACAACGCGTCCTTTCCGTTCTCCGCACCACACTGTTTCAACAATGGGACTTTCAGGCGGCGGTGCCGTACCGAAGCCGGGTGAACTTTCTCTTGCACATAACGGTGTCCTTTTCCTTGACGAATTACCTGAATTTTCAAGACAGTCAATGGAAATTATGCGCCAGCCTCTTGAGGACGGAAAGATTACTATTTCGCGAGCCGCAGGAACATCGAGTTATCCCTGTTCGGTTATGCTTGTCTGCGCTATGAATCCCTGTCCGTGCGGATACTTTGGTCATCCTGTGAGGGAATGTACCTGCCGTGAGGGTGCGGCTTCAAGATATCTTTCAAAAGTCAGCGGTCCGCTTCTTGACCGAATTGACATTCATATTGAAGTACCACCCGTTGATTTTGAAAAGCTTTCCGACACCCATAAGGGTGAGCCTTCAGCAAAAATCCGCGAAAGAGTTGAGAAAGCAAGGCATATTCAGCAAGAACGCCTCAAAGGTACCACAGCAAACTGCAACGCGCAGATGAATGCGGCGATGACAAAGGAATTCTGCGTTGCTTCGGAAGCCGCGATGAAGATGCTTCAGATGTCCTTTGACAAGCTCGGTCTTTCGGCTCGTGCTTACGATAAAATCCTCCGTGTTGCAAGAACTATCGCAGACCTTGAGGCTTCAGAAATTATCGAAGTCAACCACATCGCAGAAGCAATCCAGTACCGTTCGCTCGACAGAAAATTCTGGAACAAGTAAAAATTTTTGTTGACAAATTAAATTTGTCGTTGTATGATTAGACAAAACCAAATACAGGGGTGCTGACTTTTCAGTCGGCTGAGATCATACCCTTTAACCTGATCTGGATAATGCCAGCGTAGGAATGTATCGTTTCAAATATTGAAAAGATTTGCACCTGAGTTGGATGACTCGGGTGCTTTTTGTTATATTTGATACATCTTTACACCGGATTTTATCAAATATGCAAGAAGGAGGAAAACGTCTATGAACGCAAGTATCGGAATTCAGATTATTCCCAAGCTTTCCGAAGACAAAGAAGTTATCCGTGTTGTTGATGAAGTTATTGCTTACATTCAATCAACAGGACTCAACTATTTCGTCGGTCCGCTTGAAACGTCCGTGGAGGGTGACTTTGACAAGCTTATGGAAATAATCAAAAATTGTATGACAATTGCGGCTGATGCAGGAGCTGCTTCAGTTTCCGCGTATGTTAAAATCAACTACCGTCCAAACGGCGAGGTGCTTACCATTGAAGAAAAAGTTTCAAAACATCACAAATAAACTTTGGTCTTTGTCCGCCATTGTGTTGCTGTTAATTGTTTGGCAATCAATATGTTCGTTAAAACTTGTTGACAGCTTTATGCTTCCGTCACCCGTAGATGTGATTTCAGCACTTATCAAAGAGTTTCCCGTTCTCGCAGAGCATTCTTTGACAACACTGTGCGAAGCTTTTGCAGGTTTGGCTATCGGTGTCACCGTAGGCTTTCTGATTGCAGTAATCATGGATCGTTATAACCTTCTCTACAAGGCTTTTTACCCATTGATAGTTTTAACTCAGACTGTGCCTACCGTTGCCATAGCTCCGTTACTTGTGCTTTGGTTCGGATATGAAATGTTGCCAAAAGTCATACTCATAACAATCACAACATTCTTTCCCATCACAATCGGACTGCTGACAGGCTTCAAATCTGCCGATAAAGATTCAATCAATCTTTTGCGTGCTATGGGAGCAAATAACCGACAAATCTTCTTTCACATCAAAATGCCCGGAGCATTACCGCAGTTTTTCTCATCATTGAGGATTTCAGCCTCTTACGCAGTAGTAGGAGCAGTAATTTCCGAATGGCTCGGCGGTTTCGGCGGACTTGGTGTTTATATGACCCGAGTAAAAAAAGCATACTCGTTCGACAAAATGTTTGCAGTAATCATACTTATCTCAATAATAAGTCTTCTGCTTATGAAGCTTGTTGATTATCTGCATAAAAAACTCACCCCCTGGGAAAGGAGTCAGAACAAATGAAAAAACTTATATGTATAGCAATGGCATTTCTGCTTCTTTGCGGTTCCTTTGCAGGATGCGGAAAAACCGATAACACTCTTGAAAAAATAACTTTCGTGCTTGACTGGACACCCAACACCAACCACACAGGAATCTATGTTGCACAGAAGCTCGGCTATTTTGAAGAAGCAGGTCTCGATGTTGAAATTGCACAGCCTCCCGAGGACAGCTCAGTTGTTCTTGTTGCTTCGGGAAAAGCTGACATCAGCATTTCTTTCCAGGATTCTCTCGCCGCCGCTTTTGCAGGCGAAGAACCTTTGCCTGTTACAGCAATCGGTGCCGTCATCCAACACAACACCTCAGGAATCATCTCCCGCAAAGGCGAAGGTATGCACAGACCTGCAGGAATGGCAGGGCACAGCTACGCAACCTGGAACGGTGCTATAGAACTTGCTACAATCAAGTCTGTTGTTGAATCTGACGGAGGAAATTATGACGATATTTCTCTCATTCCGAGCACGGTTACAGACGAAGTTTCTGCTTTAAAAACTAAATCTGTTGACTCAATATGGGTTTTCTACGGTTGGGCAGGAGTTAAAACAGAGCTTGAAAATCTTGAAACAGACTATTTCGCTTTTTCGGATATCGACCCTGTTTTTGACTATTACACACCCGTCCTGATTGCAGGTAACACCTTCCTTAAAGAAAAACCGCAAGCCGCAAAAGCATTTATGGAAGCAGTCAGCAAAGGTTACGAATATGCTATGGAAAATCCCGAAGCAGCTGCTGACATTCTTTGCGAAGCTGCACCTGAGCTTGACAGAGAGCTTGTGGTTGCAAGCCAGAAATATCTTGCCGATAAATATCAGGCTGAAGCAAGTCAATGGGGTGTTATCGACAGCGACCGCTGGAACAATTTTTATAAATGGGTTAATGATAACAAGCTTATAGAAGGTACAATACCGCTTGATTACGGTTTTTCCAACGAATACCTTCCTGAAAAGTGATAGGAGTAAACAATGTCTGTATTAAAAGTAAACGGAATTTCCAAATCTTTTGATAATGAGGAAATCATCAAAGATATCAACTTAGAGCTGAACGAAGGCGAAATTGTTGCTTTACTCGGAATAAGCGGAAGCGGTAAAACAACGTTATTCAACATAATCGCAGGTCTTTCTCAGCCTGACAACGGTGATGTAATTGTTAACGGCGAAAACATTGTAGGAAAGCCCGGAAAAGTCAGTTATATGCTGCAGAAGGATCTTCTTTTGCCGCATAAAAACATTCTCGACAATGTCGCTCTTCCTCTTGTTGTCAAGGGTACTCCTAAAAACGAGGCAAGGGAAACCGCCAACCGTCTGTTTGAGCAATTCGGACTTGAAGGCACTCAGAAGAAATATCCTTTTCAGCTTTCAGGTGGTATGCGTCAACGTGCGGCTCTTTTGCGTACCTATTTGTTTTCAGAAAAAGTCGCCTTGCTTGATGAGCCTTTTTCTGCACTGGATATGCTGACCAAAAGTGCTGTACACGAATGGTATCTTGATGTTATGGAAGGAATAAAACTTTCTACTCTTTTTATAACTCACGATATTGATGAAGCAATTTTACTTTCAGACAGAATTTACCTTCTTACAGACAAGCCCGGAAAAATCACAAAAGAAATTGTTATCAAGGAACCTAAACCACGAAGCAAAGATTTTCATCTTACGGAGCAATTTCTTGAATATAAAAAAGAAATTATCCGCCATTTAGATAACAATAAATAAAATTAACTCCAAGGTATCAAAATTGATAGATACCTTGGAGTTTTCCTTTATTTATATTGATAAGCCTTTACGTAATCAACGATGAATTCTGCACCCTCTGCAGGAACGTTTTCTCTTTCGCTCGGGATACCGTTTTCACCCTTCATCTCAACAGAAAGAATGAGATACTCTTCGTTCTTACTTACACCGCCGAAATCCGTACGGAATGTTTCAACACCGTTGATGTAGAAGATGTATTCGTTTTCATTCCATTCAAGACCGTATGTGTTGAACTCTTCGTACGGGTTGTTTCTGAGAAGGAATTTCGTTGCGCCGTGCTTCTGATGTGCGTCACCGTAGCCGTCGAAATGGAGGTTTGAAGTTATCGCATTCTCCATAAAATCACCGTAGCAGTCGCTTTCGAAAATATCGATTTCAGTACCGTCCGTACCGTCGTTGCCGACTTCATAAACGCCGTCATTCATAAGCCAGAATGCACTCCAGATGTCAGAACCCTTCGGGAGGATGCATCTGCATTCGAAGTAGCCGTATTTCTGGCTGAAGCCATTGGGAGAATCAGAGTCCGTGTCTATACCTGCGGTGTACCAGCCTGCACCTTTACCGCCCATACCGTCCTCAAGATAGACAACGGGAATCACAAGGTTGCCATCCTTTGTTTCTGCAAGATACTGATTCCAGTAGCTGCCCTTACGTGCTTCGGTTGTGTTGCCGTACTGATAATGCCCTGACCACACGCTGCGGTCAAGCTCGGTGTCAAAATTATCCTCAAAAGTGAGTTCAAACTTATCAAGATCAAGCTTTTCTCCCATCGGATAGCACGGAATATCAAGAGCCACACAAAGGGAAATTATGAGTGACATAAAAAACGAAAAAATTGATTTAAGCATCGTCATTCTCCTTATTTGATAACCTTGATTCTATCCTCAAATCTTGGCTTCATTTCGGGTTTTTCATCGGGATATCCGACTGCGATTGCGATAAGGAATTTGTACTCTTCGGGAATATCCCAGGCACGTTTCCACTTGTTACCCTGCTCGTTGCCGTCGGCAAAAAGTGCGCCTACGCTTGCGATTATGCAAGTTCCGAGACCCATACCCTCTGCGGCAATACAGATGTTTTCACACATAATTCCGCCGTCCATATAGCTTTCAACTTCGGCAAAAAGAACGATGAAGGTCGGTGCATTGTGGTAAACAGGGTTAGTATCCCAGCGTGTGTATGCAGGCGTGTCGTAACCGACAAGCTCTTTAAAATCAACGTTCATTTCCCTCAGCATTTCTGCATTCTGAACAAAACGCACGTGACACGGCTGACCGTTCCTGCCACTCGGTGCCCGGAGTGCTGCCTGCATAAGCGCATCAAGCTGTTCGTCCGTAATCTGCTCGGGTTTATATTCGCGGATAGTCTGTCTTTTTAGAATTGTTTTCATTACTTCGTTCATAGTACACACCTCATTATTTTTTAGTTAATATATTTCGTATAATTTTATTTGCAACAAAGGATATAACACCGTACAGCAAACCGAAATCAACGAGTCCGAACAAGAATCCCCTAACGAAATCTGCACTTACAAACTTATAAACAAGAACAAGTGCAACAACAGTCGGTATCAATACCGAAAGGATTTTTGCCGCAAACGGACCGGCCGCGGACGGATTACACGGTGACCAATAGGAAAAAGCATTTTTGAAAGGTGCTGCATTTGTTTTGCTTCCGCACTCCTTTGAATTAAGAGAATAAGTTTTGTAGTTTTTCACATCATTCTCGTCAAACTCAAAAACACGGAACGCTCTGTGTTTTGTACCATAGCTGTTGTAGCCCATACCGGGACAATAGCCGAGGTCAATTCCGTCAACCTTGCCTGCAAATGAATTGTAGTGGTCATGACCGAAATACATCGCAAAAACGTCGCCCTGAGCCTTCATTTCATCAAACTGCTTTGTGCCGAGAGTCATTGACGGGGTTTCGCCGTATGTATAGTTATGGAAAAGCTTTTCTTCATCAAGAACCCAATATTTTTTATTATCCTTTACAAAGTCGCACTGTGCGCCCTTTGTACCCTTCGGAACTTCCTTGAAAAGCTCCATAATGTTGCTTACAGGAATATGCTGAAATACCATTGACGGTACGGTTTCTCCGCCGTTTTCAGACCTTAATTCCTCGCCTGTTTTTCTGTACCAGTCGAGCTGTGCATCATTCACACCCTCAAATCCGACACCCTTTGTTTTTGAATGGGTGTCCATTACAAAAAAATTCAGAGAAACGCTCTTACCGTCCGTCGAAAGCACGGGAACATTGAATGTACCGACATCGGGTCTGCCGTCATTAATATCGTCAAAGCAGATGCAGTTTTTAAGCGTTGCGTAAATTTCAGACTGCTTTTCGTTCGGAACACCTGTTTCGCGGTCGTGGTTGCCGAAAGTAAGAACATACGGAATGCTATGCTTTTCGATTGCGCTGAAAAGTCTGCGGATTGCAGTTTCGACGTTTTTCTCCGCCTTTTCGCCTTTGCCCCACAACCCGACAACATCAAGCTGGTCACCTGTTATAATTATAAAATCAGGTTTTACCTTTGCGATTGCATCGTCGACAAAGTTAAGTGTATCAACACTTGTGTTTTTAGTGTCCTGCAGGTCAGAAATCTGCATAACCTTTAATTTGCCGTTTTTAAATCTGATTTTATTCTTTAAACTCATTTATATCACCTGAGAAAAGAATATCATAATTCTTTTTTAAAAGCAATAAAAATAACACTCTCCCCAAAGGAAAGTGTTATGATAATTCACTATTTCAGAACCGCTTTAGGAACAAAACCTATTTCAATATAAATTTTTCAAATTCTTTCAGTAGCGGTAGCGGATTCTCCTATGCTGGTACAGATTTACGGCAAACATAATAGTCACCGTATTCAGTCCCATCGTGACCGATAAGCTTTTCGTCAGACTTCCCGAAACCGAGGCTTTTCAAAGCGTTAATCCTCTCATCCGCCGCAGGAATTGCCTTTGTAGCGACTTTATCACAATCGAACCATGAAAAAGCCACATTCAGCAACGGACGGAGAATTTTTATGATTTCGGTTGAAAATTCATAGTCGCTCCTCAAATCAAGGCGAAGCAATCCGCAATTTGTAAATGCATCGTCCGCATCACGGTGAAACATTTCTATTGTACCGACAACCTCTTTTTCTGTATTGTCAACAACAGACCATCTTACGAATTCCCTACGATTGTACTTGTCAAGCCAGAAACCGATTGCATTCATAACCTCTTCTTTTGTAGTATAGTGAAAATCATCGCCGTAACAATTATCGCTGTTAAAAAGCGGAACTGATTTGATATCCGAATACACCTTAAGCAAATCATCACAGTCACTTCTTTCGACTATTCTGAGTGAATATCGCAGTCCGTTATATTTCGGATAGGATTCATAAACATCCATCGCTAAAACCTGCCTTTTCCCGAACATTTGTTCTTTTAAGGTAGTATAATTCAAATCTCTCCGCTTGTCAAGTACTGAAAAACAATTGCGCAAATTCGGGTTTGTCGGGATGTTTTATTATAACTGTTGCGTTGCAACCTACACCTCATCAGTCACTTCGTGACAGCTTCCCCTCAAGGGGAAGCCTTGGACTTGCGTAGTTTTTCAGCCTTCTCCTTGAGGAGAAGGTGCCGAGGAACGAGGCGGATAAGGTGGTAACCAAGAAATGGACAAACCCGAATTTACATGAGTGTATGGACGAAAATTGTTTCTGTCTTGAATATAACAAAAATTGCATCAAAAAAGTGCATTATTTTACTCAATAAAATATTGATATTCAAAAAACGATGTGATATAATCTTCTACATTAAAAATACTAACTGCGAGATTTTCTCGAAAACTATATGCAGGAGGTCAGTAATATGGATCAGAACAAAAGACCCGAATCAATGGAAAGAATCACCAATCTTGAGCTTGCAAATGCATTCATCGATGAGCAGGTAAAAGCCGTTCAGGAGCAGGTAGGCGACAAGAAAGTTCTTCTCGCTCTCTCAGGCGGTGTTGACTCATCAGTCGTTGCAGCATTGCTCATTAAGGCAATCGGCAAGCAGCTCGTATGCGTTCACGTTAACCACGGACTTATGCGTAAGGGCGAAAGCGAAAACGTTATCGAAGTTTTCCAAAATCAGCTCGACGCAAACCTCATCTATGTTGATGCAACAGACCGTTTCCTTGACCTTCTTGCAGGTGTAAGCGACCCTGAAAGCAAAAGAAAAATCATCGGTGCAGAATTTATCAAGGTTTTCGACGAAGAAGCTGCAAAGCTTGACGGCATTTCATTCCTCGCTCAGGGTACAATTTACCCTGACATCCTTGAAAGCATCAAGCAGGCAGAGGGCAAGAAAGCAGTAAAATCTCACCACAACGTAGGCGGCCTTCCCGAAGAAATGGAATTGCAGCTCGTTGAGCCGATCAAGCTCCTCTTCAAGGACGAAGTAAGAGTTGTCGGTGAAGCTCTCGGTCTTCCTCACGCTATGGTTTACCGTCAGCCGTTCCCGGGTCCCGGACTCGGCGTACGTTGCCTTGGTGCAATCACACGTGACAGACTTCACGCTCTCCGCGAAGCAGATGCAATTCTCCGCGAGGAATTTGACAACTGCGGACTTGCTGAAAAAGTATGGCAGTATTTCATCGCTGTGCCTGATATCAAGAGTGTCGGTGTCAAGGACGAAAGCCGCTACGAAGGTTGGCCGGCAATCATCCGCGCAGTCAACACAAAGGATGCCATGACAGCTACAATCGAAGAAATCCCCTACCCTGTTCTTCATAAGATCACAGCAAGAATCACAAACGAAGTTGAAGGCATCAACCGTGTCCTCTTCGACCTCACTCCCAAGCCGACAGGCACAATCGAGTGGGAATAATAACCGAAGCGAAAAAGTCCTTATTTATCAAGGGTTTCAGGACTTCGGGAAAGCCGTCTGATACTCAAATGATACTGAATACGGCTTGTTCACAATAAAATCATACAGAGATAACCTCTCTCGTTTGAACACTTAGTTCATCCGAGAGGGGTATTTTTTATGTCCAAAATCAGAAGAGTGATACTGTAAATCCGATCGTATTTTTCCTCTGAAATAAATTTTTAAAGTTTTAGTTATAAATTTTCAAAACAGTCAGCAACAGATAAGTAGATAGGTAAAATAAAAGCATTTTTCAGCAAAATCAAATTTTTGGTTATAAATTCTGAAAAAAGACAGCAATAAGTAAATAGAGGGGTTTTTCAAGGACTTTTTTGAAATTTTTGTGAACTTTTTGGAAAATGATGCCGAATTTGGTCTCTCCCAGTGCGTACATAATAGAGGGTAAAAAATTTTTTCAAAAAAAGGGGTCCTGTTTTGACTAAAAAATGTCCGTTAATAAGTGAAGGGGTTTCTTCGTATTTCACGTCGGGCAACCGACTTGTAATAAATTTTACAGGAAAGGAGGAAAAGCTTATGCCAAGCGTTCTTATGACAGCAAAGCAGGTAAGCGAAGAGCTCGGTATCTCCCTGACTCTTGCTTATCAGATTATCGAGCAGTTTAACAAGGAACTTGAAGCCAAGGGATACTATGTATTCAAGGGCAAAGTAAGCCGTCGTTATCTTTCAGAGCAGATTTACGGTATGTCGGCAAATTAAAAGAAAGGAGAAATTAAATGCCAGCTTACAAAGACAAAAACGGTACGTGGTATGTTTCGGTCTACTTCACGAACTGGAAAGGCGAAAATGACCGAAAGCTCAAACGCGGTTTCAAAACACGCCGTGATGCAATAGCGTGGGAGACCACATTCATCAACAAGCACACAGGCGATCTGACAATGACCTTTGCAGAGTTTTATGACGTCTACAAAAGTGACCTTGAGATTAAGCTCAGGGAAAGCACGTGGATTATGAAAGCAAATGTTATTGAAACAAAAATACTCCCCTACTTCCGTCTGAAGAGGATGTGTGAAATCAAGGTTGCCGATGTCATCGCGTGGCAGAAGGAGCTGATGTGCTACCGCGATGAAAATGACCAACCGTATTCGCCCGGTTATCTTAAAACAATTCACAATCAGCTCAGTGCAATTTTCAATCACGCAGTGAGATATTACGATCTACCATCAAACCCTGCAGCAAAGGCAGGTAATATGGGCAGAGAAAAACACCGCGAAATGCTTTTCTGGACAAAGGCAGAATATCTTAAGTTTTCAGAAGCAATGATGGACAAGCCTGTATCTTTCTTCGCATTTGAAATGCTCTATTGGTGCGGCATCCGTCTCGGTGAGTTGCTCGCACTGACTATCGGTGATTTTGATTTTGAAAATCAGACCGTGCGAATCAACAAGTCATATCAGCGTATCGACGGACGTGATGTTATTACTGACCCGAAAACAAAAAAGAGCATACGCACAGTCACAATGCCTGACTTCATCTGTGATGAAATGCAAAGATACTTCAGCGGGTTTTACAAGCCGAAAAAGGATGACAGAATTTTTCTCATAACCAAAGGTTATCTTCATCGCGAGATGCGAAGAGGCTGTGCCGAAACGGGAGTGAAGAAAATCCGTATTCACGATCTGAGACATTCGCATGTGTCACTTCTCATCGATATCGGATTGCCTGCACTTGCGATTGCGGACAGAGTCGGTCACGAAAGCATCGACATCACTTACCGCTATGCTCACCTGTTCCCGTCAAAGCAAACGGAGATTGCACAAAAACTCAGCCTGGAGCGTGAATAAAATGTCAGCAAAAAATTTAGATCGGCACAACCGCTTCCGCAGTATAACTGTCGGATTCAGAGTCTCACCCGAAGAGAACGAACAGATAAACAGAGTCGTTGCGATATCGGGACTCAGCAAACAGGAATATTGCTACCGCCGTTGTATGAAGCAAGACATTGTAGTTCACGGCGGTAACCCGAAAGTGTTCAAGGCTTTGAAAAACAATCTTGCAGATATACTCACTGAATTAAAAAACAAAAACGAAGTGTCCGATGAGATGCTTGAGATTATCAGGCTCATCACCGAGACACTTCGCGAAATGAAAGGAGAATTAAATGAATGAAATAAAAAAAGAAATGACCGTCCTCTTCTCATCTGTTGGCGCAGATGACGGACAGTCAAATCAAAACACTGACAATAGTATACCCGAAAGTAAAACAAACATCAATAGCTATAAAGAAAAAATCGAAGAGATGCAAAGAGAAATCCATAAGAGTCTTGACCCGTCATATATGGAAACGGTAACAATGAATCAACTTTATGATTCAGCTTATCTCGGCAAACCTCCGATCATTGACGACCTTCTTCTTCCCGGCACCTACCTTTTCGTAGGTGCCCCTAAGGTGGGAAAAAGTTTTTTAATGGCACAGCTTGCTTATCATATCAGCACAGGTAAACCGTTATGGGGAAACGAAGTACGACAAGGTAAGGTGCTTTATCTTGCACTCGAAGATGATTATGCAAGACTGCAGAAAAGACTTTACCGAATGTTCGGAACTGACGGAACAGATAAATTGCTTTTCTCTATTTCGGCAAAGAACTTAAGTAACGGACTCTTTGACCAACTTGAAAAGTTTTTATGTAACAATCCTGATACAAGTCTTATCATTATTGACACTTTGCAAAAAGTCAGAGAGGACTTATCCGAAACATGTTCTTATGCAAATGATTATGATGTTGCATCCAAGCTCAAAAGTTTTTCGGACAAATACGGAATTTGTTTTCTGCTTGTTCATCACACAAGAAAAGAAAAAGCAGAAGATATCTTCGCAATGATATCAGGTACTCACGGTTTATTCGGTGCAGCTGACGGAGCATTTGTTATGTATAAAGAAAAGCGAACTGCAAAAACTGCAACACTTGCTGTCTCAGGAAGAGACCAACCTGACCAAAAACTTTTCCTTGTAAGAAACGAAGAGCGGCTTATATGGGAACTTGATAAAGTTGAAACTGAACTTTGGAAAGAAAAACCCGACCCTTTGCTCGAAGTTATTGCAGAAAAAATCACAGTAGAAAATCCTGATTGGGAGGGAAGTATTTCCGACTTCAGAGATTTTTTACCAATGGACATTACGCCCATTCAGTTAGGAATGAAGCTTAATGTCACCGCCGGGCGACTGCTTAATGAGTACAACATTCTCTACGAAAGCAGACGCACTCACGCAGGCAGAAGAATAAAATTCGTACTGCAAGCGTGACAACCGCGTCAACCGTGACAACCTATAGGGGCCCCTCTCAAGGTTGTCACAGTCGTCACGGTTGACACGGGGAACTGTGCATCAACAGCCGTTTGGTGTACAGTTCCGAACCCTCGGAGAGCGCAACAGCACCTTTTGATATACAAGGTGTGTCAAAAGTGCTTTTGCGTTACTCTTGACAAGAGTAACAGAACAAAAAAGGTTTGTAGATTATAAAGAAGAAGGACAGTGATTGTATAAGACGGACAATAAGTATTATGGTCGGAAAAGGTTCGGTCAATCATAACAGCCGTGAGTTCAATGCAAAAAACACAGATCCCGAAAGAACTCATCTGAACACCGAATACTGCAATGAGAAAATCAAAGATGTGTATCACGAGCTATTCGACGATGCACTCGGAAGATATAACCAAAAGCAAAAACGTGCTGACAGAAAAATTGAAAACTACTATGAGAAAATCCGTTCAGGCAGACAGGAAAAAACTTTTCACGAAATCATAATTCAGGTCGGTAACTGTGACAACATGAATGCAAAAACTTCCGACGGTGAACTCGCTGAAAAAATACTTGATGAGTATTATCAGGATTTTCAGAAACGCAATCCGTACCTGAAAGTTTTCTCTGCTCACCTTCATATGGATGAAGCGACGCCGCATCTGCACATTGACTTTGTACCATTCACAACAAAAAGCAATCGCGGACTTGACACAAGGGTATCTCTTAAACAAGCTTTAGCGAATCAGGGTTTTGTCGGAAGTTCAAAACACGAAACCGAATGGAGCCTTTGGGTTGAGTCAGAAAAGGAAGAGCTTTCAAAAGTTATGGAGCGTTACGGTATCGAATGGGAGCACAAAGGCACTCACGAAAAACACTTATCGGTTTATGATTACGAAAAGAAAATGCGTTCCGAGGAAGTCGAAAAGCTCACAGACGAAGCACAGGAACTGAATATAAAAGTTGACCTGCTCAGAGAACAGGTAGAAAGTCTGACTCAATTTGAAATTGATATTGACGTAATACACAGGAATTTTGATGAAGAGGAAGAATTCAAATTGCCGGATCCCTCTCCCCTTATGACTGCAAAGGCTTACAAAACAAAAATTGTTGAACCGCTTTTCAAAAAAATTATCGGAATTGCGAAAGCTGCGGTACTGCTTTGTATTCATCTTCAGGACAGAGTAAAAGACCGAAAGTATTACGAAAGACTTGCAGAAGAGCGAACAGAAAGATTAAGAAAAGAAAATCGTTCACTGTTATCCCGCAACGATGAACTCAACAGAGAGGTTCAGGACCACAAACTGCTTCGCAAAATTTTCGGAGATGAGCAGATAAACACACTTGTTTCACAAGCAAAGGAAATAGAATGGAACAATCGTCAGGCACGTTACAAAAAACCGTTCAGAACAAAACCCACACCAAGGCAAAGACACAAAGACAGAGAAGAAAGGTAGGTCGGTATGAAAAGCTTTATTGAAGAATTTTATTACGGCAACATAGAGCCGCAGGAACTCAGTTCTGAGCTCGGCTCTTCCCTTAAAAAGGAACTGAACTCACTCGTAAAAAACGAAGATGAGTTCAGAGAAAAGCTATCCGAAGAAGAAAAGAAAATGTTTCAGCAATACACAAATTCATACAATGAATTTCTCAGCATAAGTATTGCCGACAGTTTTATTTCAGGATTCAGACTCGGAGCAAAATTCACACACGATGTATTTGTAAAATGAAAGGAGAAAATTATGAACATCACTTACAGACAGGTCGGAGATTATAAAATCCCGAATCTCACCTTACCAACCGAAGCGAAGGAAATCAGACTCGGTAAATGGGGACGAGCCCACGGTTTATATCTGCAGAAAAACAAACAGGTGCTTTTCACTCAGCTCTTCTCGGCAGGTAAACTATGGAGTCATCTCGCAGAGATTGACAAGCAGGCAGGAGAACTTTTCGATACACTCGTAACACAAATCGCAAAAGCAGAAAACGTGACCGAGGAGCTCAAAGAAAACAATCAGCTCGAATGGGTTGAGCGAATGAATAACATCCACCAACGTGCAACCGAAGTTGTGAACAGAGAATTGATTTACGCTTAACTAAAACAGGAGTAGCAGAAAACTCTGCTACTCCTCACAGAAGAAAGGATATTAAATATGGAAGCTTATAACGAATTATACATAGATGAAGCAATGGAAAATCTCGGAGTAATGATTGAATATACCGTCTGCGACTTAGGCTTTGAGCCTGATGAATTTTTTAACCTATTTATCACATCAGGATATGCGCGGTTATTCGGACACGGTAATCCTCAATATACCGCCGGTATATCAGGCTATGAACTCGCATTATTGATACTCAGAGAATTGAATATACCCTATGAATATAAAGACCCCACAACGCCAATAGCCTTCGGCAGAGAGTATTGGGCAGGTTGGATTCTCGCATATTACCAATGGAAAACAAACCAAACTTTTGAAGACATCGTAAAGTGCGGACTTTCTGTTTCAACCGTATTGTCAATGTATGATACTCTGCATGAAGCAGACGTCAGCAAGTTCGTTGAGTGTGCTAATGAGATAATCGATCGAAACAAGAAGCTGGAATGTTAATTACATCAAAATATTTTTAGTTTTAACTGATAACCGCAATCGGCAGGGAGAATAATCTCTCTGCCGATTTTGTCGTTTTCTGTCGTAATACTGCACAATCTGTATTACCTTGTACTGTGTAAAAGGTAGAACATTGTAAGAAACTGAAAATTATATGTGACATTCTGCGATTTTAGTCATTTATATATATAGGAAAAGTATGTCTTCACAGACACTTCAGGGAATATATGTGCACATTGTAGGTCTTTTGAATAAAAATTTAGTTTTCGCTTCATTTTTTCTTGCAAAAGCTATTCAAGAAGAATATAATGTAGAAGTAAAATTATATTCTTTCTGAGGTGTAATTATGTCTGTAAGTTATAAGAAATTATGGAAGCTTCTGATTGATCACGATATGAAGAAAAAGGACCTTGCAAAGGTCGCCGATATCAGCAACTACACAATTACAAAAATGAGCAAAGGAGAAAACGTTACCGTCGAAACCCTCGGCAAAATCTGCAAAGCCCTCGATTGCGGTGTAGATGATATTATGGAATTTGTTGCGGAAGAGTAAAATGTAAGGAGTAAAAATATGATTAAAACTGTTTCACAAACTACAATTGCAGATGTATTTTCTATTTCAAGTGACAAAGTGTACCGAATTCCTAAGTATCAAAGAGAATATACTTGGGGCATCAAGGAATGGGATGCTTTGTTTAAAGATGTAACTGAGAACGATGCTGGATATTTCTTAGGCTCATATATTTGTGTGAATAGCGGTTCATTAAAAGGAACAACTTTAGAAGTGATTGATGGACAACAACGTTTTTCTACAATTACCCTTTTACTTGCCGCTTTATATTTTGAATTGGCAAGTCGAAAAAGCGAAATGGACGAAGATGATTTAAGTGACTTAGCAAATCTTCGAAATGAACTTGCTAACAAAAATCAAAAGTTTACTCCGAACGGAAGTAAGATAACTGAATATACACAGAGACTTCTCTTGCAGAAGCAGAATTCTAATGATGAAGATTACACATTCATCTTGGCTGACAACGGAATTATTACCGCACCTAAAAACAAGCCGTATAATTTTGGTAATAGAAGAATCGCTAAAGCTTACAGACACTTTATTAAACTTATAAATGAAGAAATCGCTGAAATCAAAGCAGAAAATCCAAATTTTTCTGATATTGGAGCTTTATTTCAGATTGTTAGAAAATTTGAAGCAGCCGTATTAGTTGGAATTGAAGTTGACACTAATAAGGATGCATATATGCTTTTTGAATCATTAAACCACAGAGGTGTTCCACTCTCTGCTCTTGACCTTATAAAAAACTCACTCATTGCTCAGGCAGAAAACTCATCAGATGCGGATAATGCTTATGAGCAATGGAAACAAATTTTGAAATATGTTGGTCAGGACGACTATTCGATTCAAGAGCGTTTCTTTAGACAATTCTACAATGCTTTCAGAGATGAACTTAATGAGCCATATAAAGATGGCGACAAGAAATATTATCTTGGTTACTTGGCTACTAGAACTACATTGATCGATATTTATGAAAAAATGATAAAACATAATTATCAGGATTTGTTGAATGATTTGTTGGAGAAAGCATCCAAATATGCAATTCTTGTGAATAACACTGATGACGATTATGTATATACATCAAGCATGCAAAATCTTGCAAGAATCTCAGGTGCTCCTTCATATATTCTCTTAATGTATTTACTCACTAATCAGGAAGCTTTAGCACTTACCGATGATTCCATAAAAGAAATAGTTGAAACACTAATAATATTCTTTGTTCGTCGTAATCTTACTGATGTACCCAACACTCGTAAGCTCACACAGTTATTTATAGATATAATTTTAAAAATCAAGACTGAATCTGGAACAGACATTGTAAACGCTGTTAAAGAGATGTTGAAAAATGTCTCTGCCACCGATGAAATGTTTGAAGATAAACTGCGTGGTCCTATCTATGATGAAAACCCTGAAGCTACTCGTTTTGTGCTTTGCAGCATCGAAGCTCAGCATCAGACAAAAGAAATATATTCTGATTTATGGTCAAGAGACAGTAGCAACAAGTATATCTGGACAATTGAACATATTTTCCCCGAAGGTGAAAACATACCGTCTGATTGGGTAAATATGATTGCGGATGGTGATGCAGCAAAAGCAAAGCAATATAGATTTGATTATGTACATACACTGGGTAATTTAACAATTACCGGTTATAACCAAAACCTTTCAAACATGTCTTTTGAACATAAGAAGGATAGAAAATCTAAAGACAAGACAAAAGATATCGGTTATCGAAACGGTCTGTTCTTAAATCAGGATGTTGTAACTGAAAATACTTGGACTGTAGATAAAATCAAGGACCGTACAGACAAGATTGTTGCAACTTTGATGGATATGTATAAGTGGTAAATCTAAAACGATTAAATAATTCTTAAATTTAGAACATTTAACAGGTTGTTTTATGTAAACCGAAATCACATAAAAAAATATCAATTTAAAAGATAAGTTTCTGTTAAAGGAGGAACGTAGTGAGACGAAGTATTTTTGACATAGCAGAACAATCAATAAATATGTCTAATGAAGTGGATCGAATTGTATCAATGTCATTAGAAGAGAAAAATATGTACTATCGACCTTATAGCCATTCAGTTTTTGATTTCGTTGACAAATATTGTTTCAAAAAATGGAGTAAAAGAGGACATTTTATTGATGTAAAAGATTATCTTCAATCTGTTAAATATATGGATTTAAAAGACTCTGCGAAACAAGGAGACACGGATTCATTCATCACGCTAATTGAGTTAACATATAACTTTTGGCTTTTGGCCCATAATGATTTGCAAGACAAATCATCAGACAGTCGTTGGCAAAACAATTTTTATCATCTTCACGATGTAATGCTTGATAACATTGAAAAGTATAACCATACAGCTTATGTGGACGGTGATCAAGTATTGATCATAGAACATAAACCCGAGGTAACTGCTGTTGCCGAAATAATAGAAGAAAACTTGGCTTTGGATATCATTCGATATAACCATCGTTCTTTACAAGGTGAAATTGAGTTAAAGAAAACCATTTTAATATCTTTAGGTGCTGAATTAGAGCCAAAACGTAAAGAACTTCAAGCAGTTAACAAGCAACTATCCGAAGATATTTTCTTTATGTTGAATAACATGAATATTCGACATAATAATCGAAGTAAAAAAGATAAAGGAAAATATAAAGAATATGTTGCAAAAATGAGCAAACAGAGACTCGAAAAATGGTATGACGAGTTATATCAAATGATATTGCTAGCTTTTTTGACTTTAGATAATGTAGATAGAGCCATAAAAGTTAAAGAATTAAAATCCAAAATAAATGCTATACAGTGCAATCATTAATAATGAGTTGAAATGTAAAAGACTAAACTAAAAGTAGCTACAAAACACTTGTAGCAGTCATAACAAGGAGGACACAAAATGGGTCCCATATTAAATAAAAAGCAAATGACAGAAGAAGACATAAAACTTCACTACATAACTCCTGCTATTCAGGGTAAATGGGGTCTTGACCGTATTACCATGGAAACAAGGATAACTGACGGTAGAGTCAACATTAAAGGTAATCTTGTTGCAAGAGAAAAGCCCAAAAAGGCAGACTATGTTTTATATCTTAATAAATATAAACCTATTGCTATTGTTGAAGCAAAGGATAATAATCACTCTATTTCCTATGGCTTACAACAAGCAAAATTATATGCGTTGATGCTTGACGTACCGTTTGCGTACAGTTCTAACGGTGATGGTTTTCAGGAGTATGATTTCCTTACAGGAAAAGAAAGAACTTTAGCTATGGACGAGTTCCCCACAGTTGAGGAGTTGACTGCTCGTTGGGAAGTCGGAGCTAATGACGGTGAAGGCATTTCTGATAATGAGAGAAAAGTTATTGCACAGCCTTACTATTCGAGTCAGAACACTTACGCTCCTCGTTATTATCAGCGTAATGCTATCAACCGTACTGTAGAAGCAATAGCAAAAGGACAAGATCGTCTGTTGCTTGTAATGGCAACAGGTACGGGTAAAACATATACTGCATTTCAGATTGTTTACCGTTTGCTTAAAAGTGGTTTAAAGAAGAAGGTTTTATATCTTGCGGATAGAAACATTCTTGTTGACCAGTCTATTCAGCAGGACTTTTCACCGCTTGAAAAAACGATTCATAAAATCAATTTTGCAAAGGATGACCCCGTTACTATAACTTCTCACGAAGTATATTTCTCACTCTATCAGCAGCTTGCAGGCAATAATGCTGATGAAGAAGATGAAACCTCTGGTGAAGATGCAGTAGAGCGTTTTGCACAGCTGTTCAGCAAAGATTTCTTTGACCTCATTATCGTAGATGAGTGTCACAGAGGTTCCGCTAAAAAGGATAGCAACTGGCGAAAGATTCTTGAATACTTCTCATCTGCAACTCAGATAGGTATGACAGCAACACCAAAGGAAACAAAGTATATTTCAAATATTGATTACTTCGGTGAGCCTGTATATACATATAGCCTTCGTGAAGGTATTGAAGACGGTTTCCTCGCACCTTTTAAAGTTATCAACATCAAAACCGATATCGGTGAAGGTTGGCGCCCATGCTATGGTCAGAGAGATAAATTCGGTAATGAAATTGAAGACCGAATTTACACTAATAGTGATTTTGATTACAACATTATTCTTGAAGACCGTACTTTTGAGGTTGCAAAAGAAATAACAGAATATCTTAAAAGCACTGACAGAATGCAGAAAACTATCGTGTTCTGTGCTAACGAAGACCATGCAGACAGAATGAGAACTGCTCTTACCAATCTAAACGCTGATATGTGTAAAGATAATCCTGACTATGTAGTCAGAATTACCGGTTCAGACCCTTATGGTAAGAGCAAATTGAAATATTTTATTTCAGTTAATCCCGAAGGCCCAGTTATTGCCACAACATCAAAGCTCCTTTCAACAGGTGCAGACTGCAAAATGACTAAGCTTATAGTTCTCGATGAAATGATAAGCTCAATGACTGAGTTTAAGCAGATTATCGGTCGTGGCACTCGTCTTAGAGAGAAAGAAGGTAAGAGTCACTTTGTTGTTATGGATTTCCGTAACGTTACAAGATTGTTCTCTGACCCTGATTGGGACGGACCTATTGAGATGGTTGACGGATATGATCCAAACCCGAAGAAGAAAGGCGGAACAGGACCTGACACACCCGGAGGAGGCACAGGTCCCGACACTCCTCCACAGCCAAGAATCAAACCCATTGTTGATGAAAACGGTTGTGATGTTCATATTATCGGTAAACGTGTAGAGGTATACGATTCTGATGGGAAACTTCTTCGTCAGGAAAGCATTGTTGACTATACAAAGTCAAACATTCTCGGCAAATACGCGTCTCTTGATAACTTCATTCTTAAATGGACAGGTGAAGAAAAGAAAGAAGCAATTCGTGAATTGCTGAGAGAACAAGGTATTGATCTTGAGCAGATGAAAGCTGATCAGGGATTGAGCGATGTGGATGACTTTGACTTCATTTGTCATGTTGCTTATGACCAGAAACCGCTTACCCGCCGAGAGAGAGCAAACAATGTTAAAAAGCGTGATTTCTTGAGCAAATACAGTGGTGTTGCAAGAGAAGTGCTTGAGGCTTTACTTGATAAATATATGAATACCGGTATTTATGAAATAGAGAAGACTGAAATTCTTCAGCTTGATCCGTTTAAGAAGTTCGGCAAACCTTCAAAAATTGCGAACTATTTTGGCGGAAAGGACGGCTATCTTAAAGCTATAAAAGAATTGGAAGAAGAATTGTATAAAGCAAGTTAAAGATCAAAGGTGGTTGAATGGAACGTAAAAGTATTTATGAGCTTACACCAACAGAATTTGAGAAATATTGTTGTGAATTTTTAAAGGGGTATGCAGAAAAAGAAAAGTTGCCAGATTTTAAAATAACACACGATACAAAAATCAAAGCACCTGATGGTAAATATCAAATTGATGTTTATATTGAATATACTGCTTTGGGTGTGCATCATAAAGTTTTATGTGAATGCAAGAAATACAAAAACAGGGTAAATAGAGATAAGGTTGCTATTTTACATCGGAAACTTGAAAGCATTGGTGCGCAAAAAGGTATTTTAATTTCTACTAGTGATTTTCAAAGTGGTGCAATTGAATACGCTAAATCACATGGAATTGCTTTGATTAAAGCCGAAGATTATCATTTTGAATATCTTTCCCATTCCAGCGATCAACAGCAAAGCGATGATAATGACCCATTTCTTTATGCAGAAAAGCATATGCCACCTTATGTCGCTTTTGATTGCACAGTAGATGCAGACCAACCACATAAAATATATCCCACAAGAGAAATGATAAAAGAATTGCAGATAGAGCAAAACAAAAGGATCAAAGATGTAATGGGGATTGATATTCCTCTTGACTTCTCGGAAATAGAAGAAAGCGCAGGTTAATTATAATGAGTAATTTATCAGGATTTATAAAAAGACTCCGTGACATTATGCGTAATGATGCCGGTATCAACGGTGATGCACAGCGTATCGAGCAGATTGCATGGATGCTCTTTTTGAAAGTATATGATGCAAAGGAACAGGACTGGGAATTTGATGAAACAAATTATGAATCTATCATTCCCGAACCCTGCCGTTGGAGCAGCTGGGCACATGATGATAAATCAGGCTCAGCTATGACGGGTGATACATTGCTGAATTTTGTCAACAACACTCTTTTCCCGGTTCTTAAAGGTACTGATATCAAGGATTCATCAGGCAATGTTCTGATTGAAGGTGTTAAAGTAACTGCAGATACACCTATCAAAAAAGCTATTGTTCAGACAACATTTGCCGATGCGAACCAGTATATGAAAGACGGTGTTCTTCTTCGTCAGGTTATCAACGTTATTGATGAACTTGAACTCGATGACTACGAAGAAAGCCACGCTTTCGGTGAGATTTATGAGTCTATACTTAAGGAATTACAAAGTGCAGGCTCTGCAGGTGAATTTTATACCCCTCGTGCTGTAACTGATTTTATGGCACAGATGATTCAGCCGAAAATCGGTGAAAAGATGGCTGACTTTGCTTGCGGTACAGGTGGATTTATCACAAGCTGGCTTAAAGTTTTACAGAAGCAAGTTAACAGTACTGCAGATGCTAAAAAGTACGGTGAATCAGTTTACGGTATTGAGAAGAAGCAGTTTCCTTATATGCTCTGTGTAACAAATCTCTTGTTACACGGTTTGGATATTCCTCAGGTTTTTCACGATAACACTCTTTTAAGAGATGTTCTTGACTATACCGTTGATGATCAGTTTAATGTTATTCTTATGAATCCTCCGTATGGCGGAAGTGAAAAAGCTGATGTTAAAAACCACTTCCCTGATGACCTTGCAAGCAGTGAAACAGCCGACTTGTTTATGGCAGTTATTATGTATCGTTTAAAGAAATATGGTCGTGCTGCTGTTATTCTGCCTGATGGTTTCCTTTTCGGCACAGATAATGCAAAGGTAAATCTTAAAAAGAAACTTTTATCAGAATTTAATCTGCATACAGTTATTCGTATGCCGGGTAGTGTTTTTGCGCCTTATACATCAATTACTACCAATATCCTTTTCTTTGACAGAACAAAGCCGACAGAAGAAACTTGGTTCTACCGTATGGATATGCCGGAAGGTTATAAACATTTCTCAAAGACCAAGCCTATGAAGGTTGAACACTTTGCACCTGTTGTTGAGTGGTGGAACAACCGTCAAGAAATCACTGTTGACGGTTTTGATAAATCAAAGAAATTTACGGTTCAGCAGTTGACAGAAGAACTGGGTTACAACTTCGACCAGTGCGGCTATCCTCACATAGAAGAAGAAATTCTTGCTCCAATGGATTTGATTCAGCGATATCAGGGCGAGCGTGCATCTCTCAATGCAGAGATTGACCGTGTGCTAGCTGATATAACCGCAATTCTCGGAGGTGGTCAGGAATGACACCGCAGGAATTAAAAGCAAGTATTCTGCAGTTGGCAATTCAGGGCAAACTGGTTCCTCAGCTTTCCGAAGAAGGCACAGGCGAAGAACTCTTTCAGCAGATCCGGACAGAAAAGCAGGTGTTGATTAAATCAGGCAAAATTAAAAAAGAAAAGCTATTACCTGAAATTACTGAAGACGAGATTCAATTCGATATTCCTGAAAGTTGGAGGCATGTTAGATTAGGAGAGGTGTTTTGTCTTGAAATGGGACAATCTCCCGACGGTAACACTGTATCAGAAATAGGTGATGGAATAGAATTTCATCAGGGAAAAGTCCATTTTGGTAAGATGGAGTTACAACTTTCCCCACAAAAGACTACCGCGCCTACTAAATATGCGGAACCAAATTCTGTATTACTTTGTGTCCGCGCTCCAGTGGGCAAAGTGAATATTACCAAAAGACAAATTTGTATCGGTCGTGGTTTGTGTGCTGTAAAGCCTATTTGTGGTGTTTCTGTAGATTTTGTTTACTACTGGCTTGCAACAATGGAAAACATCTTTGTTAAGAAAGCTACTGGCACCACTTTTGTAGCAATAACAGGTGATGTGGTCAAAAACCAGGTTGTACCACTACCCCCGCTTGCAGAGCAGAAGCGCATTGTGGCGAAAATTGAGGAATTGTTGCCTCTGATTGACCGCTACGAACAGGCATGGAGCAAGTTGGAAGACTTCAACAAGCGTTTCCCTGTGGATATGCAGAAATCTATCCTTCAAATGGCCATTCAGGGCAAGCTTGTAGAGCAACGCCCCGAAGAAGGCACCGGAGAAGAACTGTTCCAGCAGATTCAGGCAGAAAAGCAATCTCTTATCAAAGCAGGCAAAACCAAAAAAGAAAAGCCCCTATCCGAAATTACAGAGGACGAAATCCCGTTTGATATTCCGGAAAGTTGGAAATGGGTATATATAGGTGATTTGTTTCAACATAATACAGGAAAAGCATTGAACTCTTCTGATAAATCCGGAAACCCAATGGAATATATCACAACCTCAAATGTATACTGGAACAGCTTCACGCTTGACAAACTGAAAACAATGCTATTTACAGAAACAGAGGTTGACAAATGTACTGTTCAAAAAGGCGACCTTCTGGTTCTTGAAGGCGGCGATGTTGGTAGAGCTGCTATTTGGAACTATGATTTTCCAATGCGAATACAAAACCATATTCACAGACTGCGTCCTTATGGAAATTTAAGCATCAAATACTTCTATCATGTTTTTTACCTGTACAAGAATGCAGGAATGATCAATGGTAAAGGAATCGGCATTAAAGGATTGTCTTCGGGAACACTCCACTCGCTGTTTGTTCCACTTCCGCCTCTTGCCGAACAGAAGCGCATCGTCGCCAAACTCGAAGAAATCCTGCCGCTGTGTGAAAGGTTGAAATGATTGTATTATGATTTACGAAAGCTATCCGTGGAAGCAAGACTTGTTACGAAGAAGACGACTTATTCAAAAATATAATCGTGCTGAGCTTCTTGCTGAAGAGTATGATCGAGCATACACAGTTATAGAGAAAGCAATCTTTTATTCCGCATTTATTATCAGAAAGCTGATTGATTGCAAAGGGAAGGTTAGCGATGAAGTAGATGAGTATACATTCCATTTGAAGGGTGTTCGCCCCACAAAAGAAATCGATTTAATGCATAGATGGCCTGATGACGATACGCATAATTGGGGGCACGAAGAAACGTATACAAAATCTGGTGCTGATATATGTAATTGGCTGATTCATTCATATGTTTTCTTTTTATCCTATAATGATAATGGTGCAATTGACGGCTTTTATGTTTCTTCTGACTATGACAGAAACAAAATGCTTTACAGAATTGAGTTGAAAGATTGGCTTGCATATATGGATTTTGTAGGCAATGATTATGTTGTAGCTACATGTATGCACGCAGACGAAGATAAAAAAGATTATGTGTACACAAAAAAAGAACGAGGATAGTCACGACAAAGAATATTTTTCTACCAATAAAAACGCATTGTTGCTAAACTTGAGCAAATTCTGTAGCTGTGCAAAAAGTTAAAATAACAAATACAATAAAGGATACGTTTTGCGCAAAAGACCAATCAACTAGGAGGATTATTTATGACTTCATTACTTTCTAAACTAAGTGGAACAACTAAATCTGTTCCTATTGAACCAAGAGAAATTTTTATGGCTTTGCCACAGAAAGACAAAAGATACGAGTATCCAAGGGATGTTCAATCTGAGGTGTGGAAAAAATGGTTCGATGTAAGAAACGAAAAAAACTGTATCATTAAAATGAATACAGGTAGTGGAAAAACTGTTGTTGGATTAATGATATTACAAAGTTGTTTAAATGAAGGAAAAGGTCCGGCTGTATATGTTGTGCCAGATAATTATCTAGTAGATCAAGTATGCGACGAAGCAAAAAAACTTGGAATACAAGCAGTAACGAATAGAGAGGACTATGCCTATACTGAGAACAAGGCAATATTAGTTATGTCTATTTTTTCTTTGGTTAATGGACACAGCGTTTTTGGAATGAGACAAACAACTAATTATCCTATTGGTAGTATTTTAATGGATGATGTTCATGCTTGTTTTGATACAATTACAACTCAATTCTCCGTAAAAATACCGTCCACGCATAATCTTTATAAGGAACTAATTGCTTTATTTGCTGAACAATGGAAAAGTTATAATAGCAGTTCATACATTAATATTGTAAAAAATAGTGATTTGTCAAAAAACTTTATTATTCCATTTTGGATGTGGCAAGAAAAGCAGGCGGAAGTATACACTTTACTTTCCAAGTATAATACCGATGAAGAAGCAAATCGTTGCATTTATTTTAATCTGCCTTTGATTGATGACTCTTTAAAAACTTGTGATTGTTTCGTAACATCAAGATATATTGAAATAATACCAGAGGGAATCTCTATTTCAAAAATTCAAAGTTTTATGAATGCTCAAAGAAGAATCTTTATGAGCGCAACGCTTTCAGATGATAGTGTTTTTATTTCTGCAATTGGCTTACATAAAGAAGATGTGCGCGGGGTGATATCGCCAGATAATGCAAACGATATTGGTGATAGGCTAATTCTTTTTCCTAGGCATCTCAATAACGAAATAACAAATGACGATATCAAAAATAAGGTGCTTTCAATTGCTCAAGATTTCAATGTTGTTGTTATTGTACCTTCGTTTGATAGGGCAAAATATTGGGATCCAGATGGTTTGAGGACTGCAACAAAAGACAATATAGATAAATTCGTTAGCTCATTAAAAAATAATCATGTTGGACTTTTTGTTTTTGTTAATAGATATGATGGGATTGATTTGCCGGATGATGCCTGTAGGATGTTGATCATTGATGGCTTGCCACCTTTAAGAAATGAAAAAGACAAATACATACAAAGTATAGATCCATCTAGTAACATTCTAAGAAGAGAACAGATACAGCGAATTGAGCAAGGAATGGGACGAGGCGTTAGGTCAAATAGTGACTCTTGTTGCGTTGTTTTAATGGGTGATAATCTTGCTGATATCTTACTTAGAAGTAATGGAGTATCATTTTTTAGTAACGCTACAAGAGAACAATATAATTTATCAAAAGAGTTGTGGTGGTTGTTAAAAGAAGAAAATCCCAAGCCTACTGTTGATGATGTGTTTGACTTAGCATATTTTTCACTTAATAGGAATGTTGAATGGATACAAAAAAGTAAAGAGCGTTTATCTAGTGTTATGTATTCAACAGAACCACAGTTTGATGATAATACACTCGCTTTACGCAATGCGTATGATTCTGCTATGATGTTACAATGGCAAAAATCTGTTGATTTTATTGATCAAGTTATTAATCGTGAAGCAACCAAATCGACTAAAGGTTATCTGTTGCAAACAAAAGCAAAATTTATGAATTTTATCGATGGATCAAGAGCGCAGCAAATTTTACTGGCGGGAAGATCGGTTAATATTAGCACTCTTGCTCCTATTAACGGAATTAGATACGATAAATCAATCAATAATATTGCTCAAGCTAAGGCTGTATGTGAGTATATAGAAAAAAATAAAATTTCACAAAACGATTATGTAATCCATGCAAATGCAATCTCTTCTTCTCTTGTGTTTTCGGCTGACGCTGATGAATTCGAGAATGCATTGCAAACCATTGGTGAAATGATCGGTTTTGTATCAACTCGTCCAGATAAAGAGACTTGTGGAGAAGGTCCTGATAATCTTTGGGCCGTCGGAAACAACAAATATTTTGTAATTGAATGTAAAAGTGCAGCTGTTTCAGAAACAATTTCAAAAGATTATTGTAATCAATTAGGTGGTTCTATAAGATGGTTTGATGCTGAATATGGTGATCTTTATTCAGCAACCCCTATAATGGTTCACAAATCAACAATTATTGATAGGCAAGCAACTTCTATTCCTAATATGATGATTATTACACCTGATAAACTTGATTCACTTAAAAGGAATGTGAATGAATTTGTGATTGCTGTTTCTCAAAATGACAACTGGTTAGATGAAAGTAGAATTAATACCTTGATAACTCAATATAAATTGAGAAGTACCGATATTGTTGCAAATTATATGGAAACTTTTAAAAATGCATGATTAACTATGATAATTAGCTATGTAAGAATAACAACAAACACATTTAACTTCATTGCTTTAAAGTGTTGACATTTGGCTTTTTGTGTGGTACAATCCATTTGCAATTGTGAAATGAAGATTTTTTGGTAAATGGGGTTGCTTTTCGGCCCGGCAAAAGTGTCGGTGATACTGAAAGTACAGTATCAAGTGGTCAAAAGTGGTCTTTTTGCCCTGTCCCGACTTTTAAAAAAGCTTGATCTTACGCGGTTTCATAAAATTTAAAATAACGAACTTAAGTGAGTGGGAATGAGTTTTGTATAACAAAGCTCTTCATTACAACAAACAACCGAGATCTAACGATCTCGGTTGTTTGTTTTTATACTTCAGAACACCTTACAACAATTCTGCTGACACCTCGGTACGTACAGGTATACAGAATAAGATCGTCTCCCGTATCCTTTACTTTATCGGAATCAGAAGGTTGCAGGATTTCAACCGATGTGACGGTGTAAGATTTTTTCTTCCCCTCCATATCAGTGAAAGAAATTGCAGATCCGATATCAAGTCTTCCGAGATATCCGAAGTGACTTCTGTAATTATGTGCGGCGATAACAAGATTATCTGTTTTTGTTGAACCGTAATAGCGGCAGGGAGCTATTTTCAGTCGTCCCTGATCCAGCTCAGACATAACAGGAAGATCGATTTTCAGGTTAGGCACAGAAATATATCCGATATATCCGTATCCGTTGATGTCAACAACCTTCATTTCCTTATCAAACGGGTCAACATCACCTGAATGATTGCTGTTGATTTCATCTGCAATAGAACCCATCAAAGCATCTGTATGCTCCTTGGCTCTACGGTTTTCGTAATTGTTGTAAACAAGGAGAGCTGCCGCACAGAAAATGAGAATCAGTCCTATCGTTATAAGCGAAATACCGACTTTTCTCTTCATGCAATTGCTCCCCTTTCTGTTTATTCGTTTTCTTTTTTACCGAAATTCAATACAGCCCAGCCGATGCTGAAGAGTAAAAGTCCTGCGACTGCAAAAACAGGTATCGGCCAATTGAGCTGACCCGTATCAGCGAGGTCATCCTTGCCGTCGTCATCTTCTTCGCCATCTGACGGTCGGGTCGTTCCCTCACCCGGTTCGGTTGTACCTTCTTCGTTATACTTGTTGATGATTGTAACTGTGTTAGACGAGGTTTCGTAACAAACCTTGTATCCGTCGGGGACCTGCGATTCAACAACACTCCAGACGAAATCCTTTGAAAGGCCGTCCCAGCGGTAATGCCAATTGTTATCTTCGTTCAGCTCGATTTTTGCAAATTCTTTGAAATCACGAAGAAGGACAATTGTAATTTTTTCGGGGATTTCTTTTTCTGTTTTCCACTTTTTAACAACGCTTATATAAGTATCCTCATCCCCGTCAACGACACCTCCGATAATTTTCGGAGAAGCGTCAACATCGAACACCCAAGTTTTATTTACTGTGTCGTATTCGGGAACGCTTACAACAAACGGCGACGGCATATAACAGCCCTCAATCTCCTGAGCAGGAACTATGAGATACAACCCCGGTGTAAGGTCTTCAAAAACGAGAACACCGTTTTCATCCGTGCTCTTTTCTGTGTATGGCAAAGAACGGGACTCTGCGAAATATGCAAGATGAATGGGCAAGGATGCGTCCTGCAGATCGTCTATTCCGATTTTGCTTTCGTCATACGGTGGAATCAGTTCATAACGAATTGAGTTTCCGCTTTCATATGCACGTGCAACAAAGTAAAGACGGAACGCTACGTTTTTCAGCGGTATGTCTGTTTCTGAATCCGTAACGCGGAGAGTTACGCTTCCGTTTTTGTCAAGAAAAGCGGCAGCTGTTGCAGACAGAGTAAACGCAACAATCGCAAAAGATATGAGTATTGCAACAAGCGATACAATCTTTCTGATTTTCATTCCTTTAACCACCTTTCTTTTTGAATTTATTTTTCATTCTTTTTATTCTTTTTAGTTTTCTTTAATTTCTTTTCTTTCTTTTTCGGTTCTTCGGGAAGTTCCTGACCGTTGTTTTTTGCTTTCTCTCTCTGCTTTGCCTCGTTAAGCTTTTTTTCCTTTGAAGACTTAACCATAAGGAAGATAAGAAGTCCGCCAAGCATCGGAGCCGCAACGGCAGGAGTTACGATGAACGGGTCAACAAGGTAAGCTTCCGTAATAACGTTTATCTTCTTTGCTTCTTCGATATTCTCAATTCTTGTTCCCCTGACGAGCATTCGGTGAGTATTGATACCGTAAGGCGTACAGGTTACAAGGGTACAGAAATCTTCACCTTTCTGAATCTGAAGATCCTCTGTTTTGTTCGGCAGAACAACACGTATCTGGTCAACCTGGTAAGTAATTGTGCGGTCGAGGATTGTTACTGTGAATACGTCGCCGACCTCGACTTTGTCAAGGTTTGTAAAAAGCTTTGCAGACGGCAGACCACGGTGAGCAGAAAGAACAGCGTGCGTATTCTCGCCACCGACAGGCAGGCTTGTGCCCTCAACGTGACCGACAGCAGAGTTAAGAACTTTTGCGCTTGTGCCGTGGTAAATGGGCAGCTGCACCTTGATTTTTTCAATAGTGATGTAACCCATCATTCCGTCACCGTTGATGTCGAGCGTTGAGTAGTATTCCTTTTCAAGTGCGGAATAACCCGACATCGGTGCGTTCATACGACGAAGCTTACGGTTATAGTTATCTGCTTTTTCAAAGTATTCCGCAAAATCTTCGGGAGTGAGGTCAACAAGCAACTCATCATAGTTCATAATTGCCTTGGACTGTCTTTTCTCGTTCCAGAAGTCACTTATCGTCGGATAAAGCAGAACACATAACCCGATAAAAAAGATTGCTACCAGTACTATTGTAGAGGTGAGTCCGCTTTTCTTTTTCGGGGCTTTTTTCTTCTTTATTTTCTTTTTAGTTTTTTTCTCTTCCATAGCTTATCTCTTGATTCATTTTAAAATTTTCAACGTTACCACCGAGAATTCGATAACAACGGTCAGAATTTTAAATGTTTTTTCATTCGCCCCCACCGGCACAAGGCCGGCAGGGGTTGAGTTTTTACTGTGCAGCAGCTGCTGCGGGAATCTTAGGATTCTTCGGAAGTATCAGAATCTTCTGATTCCTCAGAATCGTCCGATTCTTTATCCTTTCAAGCAAATGTTGCCATTCTCTTCTTGGAAACGAGGAATACAACAGCACCTACCATAAGGAGACCGCCTACAACGTAGAAAATTGTTGTACCGATGCCGCCTGTTTCAGGAAGCAATGAACCGGAGTTATTTTCAATTTCAATTACTGCAGGAGTACTTCCGTTAACTGTGTAGTCAGCCTGAAGGTTAGCTTTATCAGCCTCATTGTATGTGCTTGCGATTGTAATTGTTTCGGGGTCAGGAAGCATATTATATCCTTCAGGAGCTTTTGTTTCCTTGAGGTAATATGTACCTTCGTCAAGACCCTGTACATAGAACTCACCGCTTGCATCAGTTACGATTGTAGTAGTTGTTTCTACTTCAGCTGTACCGTCATAAACTTCGTAAACTGCGGGTGTAACTGTGCCGTCTTCAGCAACAGAACCGTCGCTGATCTTTACAAGCTTAATGGGTGTTGCGCCTTCAGCCTCAGGATCAGTGTTGTAAAGTTCGAATTCAGCACCTGCAAGCTTGTCTTTTGTTTCGCCGTCAACCTTGGAGATATCAATCTTCCATGTGAATGTTGATGTGTTATCCTTAGATGTTTCCCATCTGTTGTTTTCACCGTATGAAAGGTAAACTTCGTTTTCGTTACCGTTTTCTACGTTACCGATAACTGCGTCCTCATCAAGAGTTGCTGAGTAGTAAACTGTGAATGTTGAATTCTTTGCAAGACCAAGAATGAAATCATCCTCGAACACGATATCAAAGGTGTCACCGTCATCAGGATCAACAACTACTGTGTAGTTTGGCGGATAAACAACCTGGTCACCGATCTTAACCTCTACACTGTCTTCGATAAATGTAAGACCGTCTTCCATCTTATCGTGCATTACATAGTTTGTAACGCCTTCGCCAACTGTGATTGTTGACTTGTAGTTAACAACCTGACCGATGTCAGCATCGTTTACCTTCTGCCAACCGCCTGTGGGCTGTGTTGCAAGGCTGTCTTCCTGAACGTACTTGTCGATACCCGGCTGGCCGTTCTTTTCCCAGATGTCTTCGTCTGAGTCTGTGTTTGTAATTGCACAAAGAGTACCGAGTGAAGTGTCAATTGCATAGTAACCGAGCGGAAGATTCTCGAATGTTACTTTTGTTTCCTCCGGACTTGTTGCCGGTGCATCTTCCGGTGCTGTTGCTGTAGGAGCAATAGAGTTAGCCTTAGCGTAAGCAATTGCTGCCTTTGCAAGAGTCTGGTCAACTTCGTCAACATCTTCTTTGAGTGTAACTACCTTATCATCGCCCTGTACTGTTACATCAAAGTAGTTTGCGCCTTCTCCTGTTTCGAAGAATGCATCCCACTTATCATCTGCGATTGTGTAGATACCCTGGTCTGCTGTCTTAGACGGTTCAAAGTCAAGCATTTTGTAAGCTTCGTAAACAGCGCCTGTCACAGCATGGTTGATTGTGATTGTGCCTGTTTCACCCGCTGCGAATGCGAATGTTGTTCCCATTGTGAGAACGAGAGCCATTGCTACTAAAACTGCAAATAATTTTTTCATAATCTTACTTCCTTTCTATAATTTAATTTGCAATTTTTGTTTTTTCCGCCGCAATCGGTTTTAGCTTAGGGAAACAGTTAAAATCCGAGCCCGTTTGTTTTGGGTGGATTTCTGCCGTCCCTTCGTTAAAACTTCTGCAAATTCAAAAGAATCTGTTGCGTTTTGAAGTTATGTACCGAAAAGCTCCGTAAAAATCTTCACTTCCGAAATAAGATTCTCTTGGCGTTTCGGTGGCTTATGGGATACAGTAAGGCTTGCGCCATTCAAACCCGATTCGTCCAAAAAGCTACGACCAGAACAGCTTTCAGACGGGTTCGGATTTGCACTGTTTCCCTAGGCCTTGAGATCCTAAAACCTCATTTTCCTCTTGCGACGAATAAAACTATACAAAATCGGAGAAGCCGTAAAGGCAAAACCGATCATTGCCGAATATAAAACACCGTTACCGCCGGTTTCCGAAATTATCGGGGAACCCTTGAAATTTTCAATTGCGATAAGGGTGGTAACGCTTTGGATAAAACCTTCGGGATCCGTATCGTAGAAATAGAAATATACGGGCTTATCCAAAAGATCATACCCTTCAGGTGCAGTATGCTCAACAAACGCATACGGACCGCCCTGAGTAAGATACTGTGTCTCAATATTGCAGATTCCGTCTGTACCCGTTGTGTAAGTGCCAATGTAGTCAAGTACCGTGCCGTCCTCTGCAGTGATTGTACGGCTGGTCACACCCGGCGGAAGCGGTGCATTTGCATCACCCATCGGGCCGAAAAGCATAAACTTTGCGCCCGGAAGCGGATGGTTCGTAATGCCGTCCTGCTTGATAAGAGTTATCTCTTGGTTTGAACCTGATGCATCACCACTGTAGTCTTCAACACGGAAGATAGCATCAACGATATCGGAAACTTCAGCCTTACCGTCAACAACAATTGAGTTGCTGACAGAAACAAGACCACTTTCCGTAATAAGTGTTTGATAATCAATTATAATATGAAGCTCATCAGGAACAACAAAAGTCAGCTTATTGCTTGCAGGGTCGTAGGTGATTGTGTATTCATATTCGCTTTGTTCGGTATTAAAATCAACCCAATTGCCCTGAACGTCCTCATACTTGAGCTTGATTGAATCCCAATAAACGGAAAGATTTTCTGTCATCACGTCTTCAATCGTCAGTGTGTCTGCACCTTCAAGGATGTCACGCGCACCGCGGTTGACGTGAATACCGAACAACAGCTTTGAATCTTCCTGAACAACCGTCTTATCAAGAAGTCCCGTTTCAAACTCTACGGATTCGTGTGCAGGACCCGATGTGTTGTCTCTGCCCCAAGTAAGTTCAACTACGTTATCAAGCTGATACTTTGAATGGTCGGTTGTGGTAAGGTGCTCATCCTTAACCTTGAGCTGATAGTTAAAAACATACTTACCGCCGGCGTTGATGTGTTCATAGTAATCCTTTAAATTTGCAGTATATGCAAGTCCGCCCCATCCGGCTTCGGTATTGTATTCAACAAGTTGGAAATCTTCTGCACGTATGTCAAAGGAATTGCCTGATACTGTACCGTTGTACCTGTACTTCGCAAGCCATGTGTTTGCATTATACGGTGAATAACAAGTAACAACAAGCGAACCGTTAACATATTCAAGCTTTTCGTCAAAATCATCGTGGAACACTACGTTTGATATCTGGTTATTAAGATATCCGCTGTGACCGCCCGAGCCCGGAACGGAGTTATTAAACACAACATTGTAATCAATCGTTCCGTTATCATTGACATAACCTTTTTTGGTTATCATCGGGGAGTATTCGTACTGTGAACTTGCAACGCCCTGAATAGCCTGTGTAAAGTTCATATAAACTTCGTTTGACATTTTGTAGCCTTCAAGAAGGACATCTTCGAGAGTTTTATCACCTGTAAGCTCACCGATCCATTCAGTACCTGTTTTAGCATCAAACGGAAGTCTGTAGGTAACCTTGAGTGTTGCATCTTCGTGGAAAAGCCACTTTGATGATTCGAACATTGTGTCAGGATTCGTGTCCGCTGTGTTAAACAGAATATTGAAGCTGTGGTGCTGATTACCCTCTGCAGGAGCAACAAGAATATATGTATTTTCTGTCGGACCGCCTTCTACATAAGGTGTGAATGTTATAACCTGTCCGCTTTCGGTTGTTGCGGTTACAACAAGATTTTCGGGAAGGTTCTGAACGTAAAGATATCCTTCTGCGTTGTTGTATCCCCAGAAAGCTGCAAGGTCAGTGATGAAAAAATGACCCCAATCCTTGATCGCACCGGAAACTTCCGCTTTAATTTCGAAGTTGATATATTCACCGTCATTACCGCTTGCGTGCTTCTCAACGTGAGGCACGAAGCCGATAACGTCTGCCGTACCTTCAGTACCCTCAGGTCTTGTGTTGATAATTGCTTCAACTCTGTTTGTATGGGTATTTGTTTCACCTTCATCCAACGGTGGGAAAGTGGTGTAGTAAATAAGATCAAATGCATAACCCGAAGGAAGGGCAAACTGCATTGAAGTTTTACCGTTAGTATTTGTGATAGTTACCTGATCCCAACTAAGGTATGTATCGGGGAGTCTGTTACCCCATTCATCATAACGTTTGATCGTAATCGGTTGGTCTGTGTAATATGCCAGGCCTTCACCGAGGGTATCGATAATAACAGTACCCTGAAGGTTTTCGGCTGTTTTTCTGATACCAACGCCCCATTCGATGACAGGAATTTTGTTGCCCTGAGCGTCAGTAAGAACGACCATTTTACCGTCTTTTTCAATCCTTGTAAACTCAACCTTTATCCAGTCTTCACCCCAGTCGTAAACATTTCCGCCATTCGGATTTTTACCGTTAGCGTCGATACCGTTCCACATATCAACGAAATCGTTGGAAAGAAGATTTTCATACGGAGTTGATTTGTATTTGATAAGGAAACCTTCTCCCGCTGAAAAATCAGGAAAACCGGAAAGCCTGAAGCCTGAGTTCGCGTACTGATCAGGATGATCGCTGACTGTCGGCTGCGGAACGATAAGATTACCGTCAAGATCTGTTACCACGATTGTGTCTCTTAATGCATAATGGTTTTCCCATATCTGGTCATCGATAACAAGATCCTTAACAAGACCGTGCGTTGCATCGACCCTGATAGTGTATTCAAGAGTGTTATCGTCTTCGTTGTATTCACCGTGAGTTTTTGTAACAATAATACCTGCTTCGCCATCGATTTCGAGGTTAATTTTAATATCGTCGTTGAATTTTATTTCTGTAGAATCGCCTGACTGTGTTGCATCAACCGTTGCACTGAAATCGATAGTGAAGTCAACGTTAGCGTATTTATCAACGAAGTTGACACCATTGGCATCTTCATAAAATTTAACTTTCAACAATCCGTTGCCGTCAACATAATATTCACCAACATCTTCAACAGTTCCTGCTTCGGTTTTTGCTGAAATTTTATGCCAGCTGTCAAACTCATCGCAATGGAGGTTTGACGGAATATGATATGTTAGATATCCGTCATCATTGTGCTCAAACTGAATCCACTGACTGCCCTTGTTGATTTCGCTGAATTCAAGCGAAACAACGTAAGACTGACCTATATGAACAGTTGAACCGCTGCCAAGCACATTGCCGTTCAGGTCTTTAAACACAGCATTAACAACTTCATCTTCAAGCTGTGAGGTGTATGTAATATCCTGATTTGCTGCAGCCATCATAATGAGCGGTTCACTGTCGTAAACACTTTGCGGAACTGAATGTCTGAGATTGTATGTAGTATGAGTTGCACTGTTTGGGATGTAATACTTAAGCTTACCCACAAGTGTCGGCTTGACGGTACCGATATCTGACTCGCCTTTATCAACCGAGGTGATATGCTCTGCAACATAAAGTTTGCTTGTCTTACCGTAGCCGAGAACAGTATCTGTTTTGGTGTAATTAACCTTCTTTACCTCACCGTCAACGTCGCCCTCAATAACCATAAGAAGCTTGTCACTTTTGTAAATTGCAATGCCCGTACGGTCTGCCTTACCGTTAGCGTCCGTATCGAAGAAAACAACGTCGCCTCTCTGAGCGTCATAGCTTTCAGCCGAAGAATAAACAGCCTTTTTCTGCCATGCCTGTCTCATCGATTCTGCAGAAGCGCTTGTCAACAAATCTGAATTATTGATATTTGCGTGTCCGATACAGAAAGAAACAAACATCGTGTTCCAGTTACCGTAAGGACTTCCGTACCATTCACCGTAGCGGGTGTAATTATTCTTTTCAGCGAATGCATTGTATTCATAGTTGCGGTCGCTTTCGCTGTATCCGACCTGCGACGTTGCAACAGCAACAAGATTTTCTGAAAGATTATTTGTGATTGTTATATGTTCTAAGGTTTTCAGCCAGTCTGCTGTTGTTTCCGTGTCAACTGTCTTGTCAGGGAAGCATTCTGCAGTATGAGTATGCTCAGGCTTAAGGCAGACAAGCTCGTCGCCCGAATAACAGCTGCTGATATGAGTATGCTCATTAAGCTCGCACAATGCGTCACTCGTAATCGTAATACCGACAAGCTTAAGACACCAGAAAACTGCAATTGCAACAATAACAGCAATAACAGGGAACAAAGCAACTATTCTTTTGTTGCGCACTCTGAACAACTTATGGTCTTTGAGATATTCATGATTCACACCTGACATAATTGCTTCCCCCTTTCTGTTATTTTTTCAGCAATTTACTCCTGGGTTTTCTGTTCATCAGGATTTTCGATATTTTCCTGATATTCTTCATAATCTATGTCGCCCATCTTCTCAAAAGGCCAGATTCTGAAGAATATCCTGCCGACAATCTGTTCGGAGCTTACAAGTCCTACAACTGAGCTTCGGCTGTCGATTGATGTAGAACGGTGGTCACCGAGAATGAAGTAGTGATTTTCGGTTACATGAAAAGGAAAATCGATATCACATTCACCGAGAGCACGGTCAAGAATGTACGGTTCGTCCAGCAATTCATCATTAACATAAACAAAACCTTTTTCGTTAATGAGGATTGTATCTCCCGGTACACCGATTATTCTTTTTATAAGAAGTTTATTCTGATAAGAGAAGCAACAAAGCTGTCCCCTTTTCAGATTTGGTGTTTTTATAAGAACAACAATTTCTTCGTCATTAAGCGTCGGTTCCATACTGCTTCCCTGAATCTGAAGAACAGGCAAAGCAAGCGTTGCAATAAGCACGGCGATAGCAGCCACAACAATAAGCGAAGAAAGAGTACTTTTCAGCACCTTCTTGTACTTACGGCTGTATTGCTCTTTAGCAATCGCTTTTTCGATTTGCATCGACGTGGGAAATTGAAGTTCTTTTTTCTTTCTTTTGAATGCCATTTACAAAAATGTCCTCCGTTAATATACCAGAAGAATCGTAATCATTTCGCTTTTGTTTTCTTTTGGCTTTTAATCTTACGGTCTTTTGCAGTTAACTTGAATATATCTTTTGAAAAAACATCAAGCAATTTCGGTTTATTACCTGAGAAAATCTTATGTCCCGCGAAAGACTTTTTAGCGGTACTGCCTGCATCAGTCGGTATGTTGCTCATCGAAGAAACTTTTTTCAAAGCTTCATCCAGTTGCTTTGCAGTTTCGTTAAGGAGCACCGCACTTTTTTCTATGCTGTTTTCCTGTTTTGCTTTTTCAAGTTCTTCTCTGAGTCTTTCGTTTTCACGGGTCTCTGTCAGAAGAAGCTCCAGCAATTCAAGTCGGCTTAACCTTTTTAATTCTTTATCAGTCACAGAATCATCGCCCTTATTATACTATTGAATGTAGATACCCATTTGATAATATCACAATAGAAAATAAAATACAATAATATCGTGATTATTTTTAACAATTCGGCAGAAATATTGCCGTTTCAAGAGCTATGCAAAATTCAAAGCCAAACGAAAAAACAACAGCTTTTATAAAACTAAAACTGATATAACAACAAAACACTAAGAGATTGTACTTTATCACTTTAAAGTGTTGACATTTATATTTTTGTGTGGTACAATCCATTTGGAATCGTGAAATACATATTTTCAGGCTGATGGGGTTGGTTTTCGGCCCGGTAAAAGTGTCGGTGATACTGAAAGTACAGTATCAAGTGGTCAAAAGTGGTCATTTTGCCCTGTCCCGACTTTTAAAAAAGCTTGATTTTACGCGGTTTCATAAAATTTAAAATAACGAACTTAAGTGAGTGGGAATAATACCAAAAACGCTGAAAACCCGCATAAACACTAGGTTTTCGAGGTTTCAAAAAGCCTCGTGACAACGTTTTGACAACAATTTCAGATTATTCATAAATAAAGAGCTAACAGATTTTTGTTACAAAGTCTGTTAGCTCTTTTTTATTCTTTTGTCATGCAGGTTGACATTGTTTCTGATACTTTATCAAGCAATTCTCTATTGAATTTTAGAGAATCAATTGCTGTTTCGTTATCAACAGTATGTTTATCAATGTATTTTTGAACAATTATCGCTGCAAAGCATTGAGACTCAACTGCTCGCTTACGAGCCAAATCATAGTGTATATTTCCGTAACTGTGAGCAGAAGGGTTTCGAAGGTCGAAGAAAAGTTTGTAGTAAAAATCTAAATACGACATATTTGCTTTTTCAAATATATCGTCGGGGTCAATACCAATTGTGTCTTTCCAGTGCTGCTTATGTGCAAATACTTTTCCGTGCTTTTTTTGATTTGGTGGTTCACCAATTATAGCTTCAATAGCTCGGCATGATTGAACAACTGCTGTTTCAAGGCTTGGCAACATTTGTGCTTGTTGCCATATTGAGGGTTCTTCAGCTAAATGGTCATGCCAAGGATGCTTACTCATTTCGCAGATTAGACAACAAGAGTGAGTGCAAAAGGCAGAAAACACAAGAGAAAGTGCAGTATATGCTTGATCATCTCGTATGAGTAACTCAATTACCGATGCCAATGAAGCAATTTCCGTTGGTTTTAAATGGATTCCTGTCGACATAAATTTTTGCTCAATGCTCGATAAGTTATAAAAAGTAGTGTTGTCAATGGTGGATTTACAAGGATCAAAATAATACATCCATTTATAATCGGGCAGATCGTCTATCGTTGCACACTCGAAACATTTTGCAAAAGACAGGGAGAGCCATATTAGATTGGCTGCCGCTTTCCAATATGGTAATTCTTTAACTGCAAGTTGGGTTTCAGATACCAAAGCAGAATTAACGTTCTTTTGATATGTCCATATGTAAAGGGTTTCAAATCCTATCTGACAAAAATAGTTGTAATCTCCTTCTTTAGGTCCAAAACTGTTCTCTAAAGAATATCCACGGATGAAAGCGTGATTACACACAGTATTAGGTACATCATCAGGATATTTTTCCTTTAACTTTTCCTGGTGCTCAACTTCGGCATCATAGAACGCTTTTAAAGCTGTATTCAACGCATCTTTATCTTCCATTTTGTTTTGAATTACCCCTCTTGATCTCGCAGTGCATCAAGGGCATCCCTTGTGCGCTGTACTTCTACTTCGGGATATGTATAACGCCAACGGTCATATTCCTCTTTGCTGATTTCACCGTTGCGATACTTCTCCGCTTCTTTCTGCCAAGCGGCAAAACGCTCAAGCAAAGAAATGTTAGATGTTCCTCTGTTTTTATCAAGGCGAATACAAACCTCGTCATTGAGCTTGTCGATCTTCAAGCCGTAAATATCCTCTAATGCAAAGAGGGTATGCATAAAGCCGAGATCCGTATCAATATCAGGAACATTCAGTGCCATAGTAGAAATGCCCAAAGCATCGGCAAGTGCTTCAGTTAAATCTGCTTTAGGTGTTCTTGTGCCGGACTCATATTGAGCTAAGCGGATGTCGGCAGTTTTCTCCGGGAATCCAACCTTAACGCCGAGAAACTTTTGTGTCATTCCTTTCAGTTTTCGAAAAAATCGAATTCTTTCACCAATTGCCATAGAAATTTCACTCCTTGCTTATGCAATATGCGATAGTATAGCACAAATGTTTAAGTTAAGTCAATATAATATAAACATTTTTGTTTAATATTTTTTCAAAACACGCTTGACTTAATCAAATTTGTTTAGTATAATACAGATGCACTAAACAAATCAAGTTAAGTCATGTGATTAAAAATCAAGAAAGGAGATGGTACAATGTTTGAAGATTATTATATGACTGCTGACGATGTTGCACAAGCACTCAAAATTTCAAAATCATTTGCTTATAAAGTAATCCGAAAAATGAACGCCGAATTAAAAGAACAAGGCTTTTTCGTAATGGCCGGCAAAGTCAATAAACAATTCTTTTTAGAAAAAACATGTTATGATGCAGCCAAAAATAAGGAAAGGAAGTGATATAAATGGCTGTTTACAAAGATGAAAAAACAAACACCTGGATGGTTTACTACCGAGTAACCGATTGGAAGGGAGAGCGAAAGCAAAGCACCAAGAGAGGATTTCCTACAAAGCGAGATGCACTTGCTTGGGAGCGTGAGTTTTTGAACAAGAGTCAGGCTGACCTCAGTATGACCTTCGCGAGCTTTATTGAAACCTATACGGTGGATATGAAAACTCGCCTTAAAGAAAATACTTGGCAAACTAAAGAGCATATTATTCGAACGAAGATTCTGCCGTACTTCGGTAAACGTAAAATAAATGAAATTCAGCCAAGGGATATTATCGCTTGGCAAAATGAAATGATTAAAGCTCGCAACAAAAATCATCAAACCTACTCCCCGGTATACCTTAAAACATTACACAATCAGCTTAGCGCAATTTTCAATCACGCAGTTAAGTTCTATGGATTGAAAGAAAACCCTGCAGCAAAGGTTGGTAATATGGGTAAATCTAAAAACCGTGAGATGTTGTTTTGGACACAAGAGGAATATCAGAAATTCGCATTTGCTGTGATGAATAAACCGATATCATACTATGCTTTTGAAATGCTTTATTGGTGCGGTATTCGTGAAGGAGAATTGTTAGCGTTGACGGCGGGTGATTTCGATTTTGAACATAGCACAGTTACAATTAATAAATCCTATCAACGCATAGACGGTCGAGATGTTATTACTGACCCCAAAACGACAAAAAGTAATCGTGTTATTAAAATGCCTGATTTTCTTGCTGAAGAAATTAAAACTTATATTTCAAAAATTTATGGACTTAAAAAGAATGATCGAATTTTTAATATATCAAAAAATTATTTGCATCGTGAAATGACACGAGGTGCAGATGAAGCAGGCATTAAGCGTATCCGTATCCATGATTTGAGACATAGTCACATTTCTCTCTTAATAGAAATGGGATATTCGGCAGTTGCGATTGCTGAACGTGTAGGACACGAAAGCATCAACATCACTTATAATTACGCTCATCTGTTTCCGTCTACACAAACGGATATGGCAGATCAGCTAAACAATTTCCGAAAGGAGACAATGCAAAATGTCAGCTAAAAATTTAGATAAACATAATCGATTCAGGTCCATAACCGTAGGGTTCAGAGTCTCTCCCGAAGAATATGAAACCATTAATCGCATTGTTGCTCTCTCAGGATTTTCCAAACAGGAATACTGTTACAGGAAGTGCACCGATCGTGAAATTGTTGTCGAGGGAAATCCCAAGGTATATAAGGCACTTAAACTGGAACTTGCTGCCGTACTTAATGAACTGAAGCGTATCGAAAACGGTAATAATGTCAGCAAAGATTTACTTGAAGTCATCGACCAAATCAACAAAACCTTATACGGTTTTAAGGAGAAATCCATATGACTAAGAAGATATGTCCTGTACGACATATGCAATTCACTCGTAACTATCGTTGGATTGTTGGTCACGAAAAACAGTTTGTATATAATTTCAAATTGGTTGTTTAAGTTCAATAAAAGAGCAGTTCAAAATTGAACTGCTCTTTTATTTCATCTCAAATGCAACAGCATTTTTTCTTTGTCAGAATGTCTTGTTTTTTTGAAACTCAAAATGCATATTTAATTTACTATCAATCAGTTCATCAGTTAAACTATTATTTGTATAGTTATAGTTTTTTACTAAGTGATAATCTTATAATTTGATTATCTTTGAAATCTCAACTAATAGATCCAAACATACCTTTAACTTTGCATGAGCCTTCTTCTTTACCAGCCACCGTGTATAGCACTCAGTTTTACTCGAACACTCTACAACTATTGGTTCCCTTTGTAGATTTGTTTGATTATTGCTTCTTTTCATTAATGCACGATTAATAAATAAATCAAACTGCTATATGGTTAATCTACTATCAATCCAGAAGACATAATATATCTATTCAGAGTGTCTATATCATGATTAATCAAACAACTAAAACTATAGCTCTTTCTATCAATATGTTTATTTGTAATATTGGGCATAGGAATCAAGGCTTTATAATCATCGACCCACACCATGTTAAAAGTCTTAATTTTTTCCTCCCGATAGTAAATGTAATACCTAACACTAGAAGCTTTTTTGTTTGAATGTTTTTTAGCCCACTGTTCAGTATAAGGTTCTTGCATTTCAGGCTGATCCCACCTAACAGAAATTTTAGGGTCTAACTTATAAATCATTATACACTCTTGACTTTCAACTTCCCAATCATTAGTTTTGCTGTCACAAACAATATCAACTATCTTTTCTGTGTTGTTGTTAAGTCCTTCTATCTTTTTCATGTTCCATGTAAGCGGATATACTATAGTTTCGCACAATTTCATCAACATTTCTATATAGTGGCGACCAGATTGATCGTCACCTATCAAGGCAAAAGATTTAATCATGTAAACTAACCCCATTCGCCCTGTATGTCTTATGATAAAATCAATAACTTTCGGTCTAGTTTTAATATTTGAAATCAAGACTGCTATTATAATATGAAAACAATTACTTATCTTTGTAGACTCAGCACCAGGAAAAATCTTCTCATCTAGTACTTTATATAAGATGTTAAGTTCACTATCATACATTAATTCTATTCCTATAAGTTCTTCCCAAACAGAAATCGATGAATAATTAATACCACTTATGTTGCAATTATAATATTCTGAAATATTATCTATTGAAACATTCTCTTTTGGCAAATTACTGCCAAACGATTCCCATTCTATTTCTCTTTCTATCTTTATAGACTCAATGTCTAAAGTTTCAAATATATTTAACAAGTGTGGACAACTTTGCTCAATTAAATATTTAAAATATCCATAATCGGCACCGTTATATAATGTGTCTTTAGCTATTTTCATAATGACATATTGTCTTCTTATTAAAAGTTCCAACTCCTCATTTGAAAACCAATAGTTATTATATGCTGTTAACAAACAACTAGACAAATGATAATCAATCAGGTTTTCCTTTTGGGAAATAGGTCTAAAAACACTGTTATTCAGTGCACGTTCAAACAAGGAATCTGCCTTCAATATATCAAAACAAGAAATCATAGTTGCGTACATAAAACCTAGCTCTAAAGTATAATCATAATGAGATAGATCTTTAGAAACTTTTTCGTATTCTGAGGTAATTAAACTTGGATTTGCAATAATACTAAATAATTTCGGATTACTTTTCATTATAGTGTACAAAACTTGAAAAGTTGAGACAACGCTACTATATCTCCTCAAATCAGCAATAAACTTCTTTACCTCTGAGCTACCAACATTAAAATACGCAATAATTTCTCCTATAAATATCGCATTATAATGTGAAAATCGGTTTTTGCATACCAAATTAAACTTCTTCACTTCCTCTAATATTGTTGGTAATACATCAGTTTTTCTTTTCAAATAAGAAAAACTCATTTTTTCTCTTAACGCAATTCCTAATTTGCAATCATAGCAATAAGGTTCAAAATCTCTATATAGTGACCCAATATAACTATTTAATTCAAAATTTTCTTGCCATGTTTCACAGTGAGTGGTATTGGCAGTTTTAGCTTGTTGTTGAATATCTTCGCCTTGAATGGTATCACCAGTTAATACTTTATACAATGTAATTGTGTGAATCTCATAATGTTCTACAAATGAATTTACTCTATCCACAATTGCTGCGGATATTGGAGACAAACCTTCATGTGTTTGTATGTGCCGAAGGTTATGAGATCTTAATAACACATAACTTAGTGCTTCCAAATGCCGAACAGGAATAACTGTTACAATTGAAACTAACCACTCATTAAAATATTCAATTGCCATTTCAAAAAACTCTGCAACAACATTAGCTTTATTTAAATTGTATCTGTAGTGTTCTACGTCGTTTATTGTCACAGCTTCCAAACAACAAAGGTTAATGTATACATCATTTATCGATTCACCATCAATTACACATTTACAATACCACAATGAACTTTGGTCTTTTTGTGCAGCTTGTTCCAACCATTCTTCACTTAAAAAATAAGTTTCAATTAGCAATTTTCTAATATCAATACCATTTGCTATGTGATATTGCTTAACAAAAGAATAATAGTTTTTAGTTGTTAAAAACTTACTAATAGACAGTGGATCATTTTTTATAAAATCTCGTAAATCCTCCTCTCGTTTTGTGCATAGAAAATCGTTCAAGTATGGCGATTGTAAGTAAAAATCAGTATCCCAAAGCAATAATTCTTTTGATACAAGCCACGGAGATTTCACGTTACACAAATAAGCCTGACCCAAATATGCTTCAAAGAAACGCAATACAAGAGTTCGTTGAAGGTTGTTATTTAATATGTTATTTTTAAGTTCCTGAAGCAAAAAAATATTTATAATAAAATCTTGGTTTGACAACAATCGTAATTCTCTCAAAATTGCAGGATTATCATAAAACACATTTTTTACTGCACTATACAAATAGAACTCAAAATATCGCTTATGTCTATATGAATATCTTCTACCAGAAAGTTCATAAAACGAATGTTCAAAAAACATTTCGGAAATAAAATCAATAATTTCATCAACCTGCAAGTAACTACAATTAGGGAATAACTTATCAATTATTCTCTGTAAATCTTCTTGACTCACCGAAATATTACCTGAACGTTGCATCAATTCAGAAACTTGTCCCAATATTTTCTCTACGGATAGTAATTTGGGTTCTGGCAAATTAATTAATGAGTATTTTTGATTGTTTTCAACTAATTTTTCAGCATTGAATTTTATCAAATCAATCTTTGTTGTAGTTTCATCAATTTGAAATATGTTTTTATTAAACAATACTGCAGAAAAAATATCCGTAATATCTTCAAAAAAGGATGGATTATTCTCTTTTATTTCTTGTAATTTTTTCTGTTTTTCAGGATTGTTATACCGGCTGAAATAATCTTCCACGGCATTACTATTCAATGGTTCAATCGTGTAAACCTTCGGTTTTAAATCACGTAAAACCGTTGTCAAATTAGTAGTGTTGTTACGTGATGTGAGCACAAATGCTTTTGTTGTTTCTTGACTCTCTAAACGTGTAATATATGTAATCACACCGCCAAAGTCACCTGTGCTTATCTCATCAATGCCATCCAAAAAATAAATATAATGATTTCTCTTGTTTAAAAAATCAACATCAAAATCCTTTAACCTGTTTCTAAGCAATCCCTCTAAATCACCATTTAAGCACTCTCTCATTCTCAAGAAAATAGGAATAGAAATATCACTATCAGAGAAAACTGTGTTAATGTTTGATAAATATTGGGTTTCACACTGAAAATATAAATTTTTTAAAATCTCACTTTTGCCAGTACCGGCAGAACCAATAATAATACTGATATTTTGTGAAAGAATATCTTCTTTAATATTCGAAAACTTTTTGCCATTTAGCGATAAATCTATAAATTGTTCAGATGCTAAAAATGTACGATCATCATGTGTTATGGCATCATTCAATAATCCTCGGAGATTTTGCGAAGAAAAGAATGTTCTGTACAAATCATAATTTTTTACATCATTCAAAGCTTTTTCGAAATTTGATTTTAAAAACCAGCGTATTTCTATATCATTCTCCATTCCGAGCTTATGTATTTTTATTCTATTTGTTACTTTAGACTCCTCTAATTCTTGTTTTGAAACATTTGGTTTAACATCAAGATTGGTATAAATAATTACCACATCTAATTGTGGATACAATTTCACCGCTTTATCAAGTGAATCATATACCTGTTTATATAAAGCCGCACCATTCTCACTTTCAGAGTACTTACACTGAAAGCCATAGTATTTACCTTTAAAGTGAACAGGTTCAGTTTCTAATCCTATTTGATTGTAATTGGAAGTAAAACCATGGCTACTCACTTTATATTCTCTCAGAAATAAATTTCTACAAATCGTTTCAAACGCTTCCTGTGGATTTGAATTTTTAAGCATAAATTGGTTCCAATTTATCTCATTCATTAGTAGTCCCCCTTTTTGTAAAATAACACACCATTTAAATATATGGATGAATACCGTATTTAAGCAAATTTATAAACATTTACTGTTCAGCCACGTCTTTTACACTAATAGTACCGAGTGCAACCTTCAATCCCCTCAATATAAATAAGCCAGCCTGTATTGGCTGGCTTATTCGTTATTTTATTTAAGCAGCAGTTTACGTATTGCCTCACCAACGCGTTCTGTTGAATCACTTTCATCTGTTTCAGAAAGAGGTTGTGATATTATTCCTTCGTCATATAGATATTTCATCAAAGTTCCAACCGCATCACAACTGCCCACTAATTCACTTAGTATACAAGAGGTTTTTTCAAGATTAGGATTACTGACCATACCTTTCTTATATACAAGTTTATGATTAATTTCACTCCAACCCTCTTCAAAAATTGTTCTAGTCTGAATTTCTATTTTGGGACTATGTTCAATATCAGACGGATCAGCATATATTGTGTAATGGATAGATCTATAAACCATGTTTTTTTCAACTTGGACATCTCGACTACTCAACAGTTTTTCATATGTTTTTTCGTCATCTCCGTCACGAAGTTTCAAATGAATATTTTCAGCAAAACGTTTCTTGTAACAGTCCATAATCTGTTTATGAACTGACCAATAATCCTCTTTAAAAACATAAAGAATTCGAATTCCTAGAAGGTCACTTATTTCACAAAAATAATTGTCAAGCGTAATTGGCTCTTTCTTTTTTGCGCTTTTACTTATAATCTTAGCAAGCAAACTATCTGTACTTTTAATCCTATAACGATAAGAGTGTACATTATCAAACTTTGAAATCTCTACAATATACTTGTTCAATAGTTCAAAATAGTCACCATTTCTTTTAGCTTCAAAGTCTTCACCTATTGCCATCAGTTCTTCCCATGTACAACAGCATTCATTAAATTTATCTTTTAAACCGTACACAGACAAAAACTCATCTTTATTATTTTTTATCTGCTCAAACGTCATCTTACCATTAAGCATCTACACTTGCCTCCGAAATTTTAAAACTGCATCCACAAATGAAGCTAGAAACCATTAACTCAAGAGTTTTTTGTGTATATGTCCTATACTTAAAATTATAGTATATAAGCTCGATAAATGATGACATCTTAGGGTTAACATCATCAAAACCTTTGTGAGTCTCTGTGAGCATTTTAATGATCAAAAGGCAAGTAAACACTTTTTCATTGATATGTAAATATTCTTTTGCAATATCATTATCTGTAATTTGTATCGGCTTTCTTTTGATAAGCCAATAAGTTTGATACGAATAGATCTTGTCGACATTCACCTTTTTAATATCTTCATATTTCTTCAACCTATCAATGTCTTCAAAATAATCCAATATTGCCTGTCCTAACAAGTCGGTATTTATATTGACAAAGTCCATAATGTCAAGAGCTTCAAGAATATCTTGAATTTGCGTTAATATATTGATATATCTTTGTTCAAAAGGATATGTATCCTTTAAATGAATAATATAATCTTGATTCTTGTCACACACGGCTAGCCCTCGTTTTTACTTCATTTTTTTTAAGGTTTCGAAACATTTACTCTGAACAAAACTCTTCACCGCATCGGTATCACGTTTTTCTTTGACTTCGCAATAATCCACTTCATTGTTTTGTGATCTGTCATACTGATAATATCCGTTGCTCAATTTTTGAATAAACACCTTTGCAGACTCTTCCTCATTAATTCTTTTCAACCTTCTCACTCCTACAATAGATAGTACTAATAAAAAAGTGGTAATATTATAACACAGCAATAGAACAATTACAAGTGTTTTTTTGCAATCAATCAAACCAACATCTTGTATCTGTTGTATCATTATAACACAATATATCAGATTTTGCAAGCTAATAAAACATCAAGGTTCATTTCAGTTAAAATACTAAACCATTGCATTACTTATCATATCTCAAATAAATTATAAAACACAATGTATATTTCACCAATATTAAACCCATACGATTCCATAATATGCCTATTTTCATTTAATGTTTTCGATAAGAATTACCCCATTAATTCTTAATTATCACTTAAGGGTTATATCAACGTCTATAGCATCTGCTTTCTGTCATATAGTTATATATCACCAAATTATATATGCCACATTCTTGGCAATCTTTCTTCAAAAGACATTTCTCCAAGCTCTTTATGTCTTCTTTTTCCACATTTTTCAATTATTGTAAGATTCATTTTTTCATATTCACGTTTTTTTATTACACCTTTTTCATAAAGATAATTATTATAATAATGCAATCTTATCTCTCTCGCCATGATATCGATTCTAATCTGATTATCTTCTTTCACATTAACTTCTCCCCCATCTTTTTCGTTTAGTATTATCAAAAATTATTTCTTTTACACAAGAGCACCATAACCACTTACGCATAAATATATGAATCCTTGCAGATTGCTCATCAGCATAAATGAACAAAATAGATGTATAGTTAAGTCTTACTTGTTTTTATTTATGTTTTTTAAAATAGTGTGCTTATATATTCTGAGGAAAAACTTAACGGCTATTAAATTACTTCTTCCGTGTTTTCACACCAGTTATGTAAGCACACTATTCAACTTCACACTATGTCACGCTCTAACATCTACAGTCTTGTGACTTTGTTGACGGCTTATATTGACGATAATTATGAATTATCAGCTTTTTAAACCCTTACACTATACTATTGCTAACCTGTTTCAAAATTTATAACCATATTTCTTAATTTTTTTAAGATTTTTTTCTTTTTCTTGTTAACTGCAACCTGAGAAATTCCCAAGGCTTTCGCAATCTCGCGTTCAGTCCAATTCTTTTCTTTTAACAAATACAATTTCACCACAATATCTAATTCATCTTGTGGTAGTTCTTTGAGTGCTAGTTGAAGATTTTGTAAAAACATATCACGCTCAGCAAAATCTTCTAAAGTTTCAGTTTCCAGAGAAACGATATCTGCGACAAATTCTTCGTTTAAATCTCTAAGCAACACAGCTAAAGGCCACTCTTGGAATCCTCTTTTTTGTTTCTGCTGCCTTAAATAATATTCGTTATTCTTTTCCTTTTTCCAAGCCTTATATCTTTCTTCCGTGGCTTCAATATAAATTATTTCATCACGTGTTTCACCTGATAGTTTTACAAAATATCTGTTTGCACTTTCAGGTTGATTGACCAAATCGAGGAACTCATCTTTACTTAAATCAAGCCACTCAATATTTTTGCCATTACAATTAGGATCTTTCCAAACCAAATATTTTTTTGACATTTTTTAGTCTCCTTATTTTGAAATTTTCAGCTATCAAAACTTCGGAGACTATGGATATTTAGCAATATACGTTTGCCACTTCTTTTGCATTTTGACCTTTCTGTTTCCATCAAGTCAAAAAATATAGGAGCCTGACGAAAACTCGTCAGGCTCCTATTACTATGGTGCACTGTACATATAATTCAATCTGTTTTATAAATCTGTTGTTACAATATTAAACTTTCTTCGACATTTATAACACTTAATAATAATTCCGTCTGAATTATTGTTAAAAATTCTTTCACTAATTTTTTGATTTTTTTTAACATCACATAATCTTGCTCCACACACCGGGCAATGTACCTTTTTTACGCTATCAGATATTGAAATAAATTGTGTAATTACGATCATTTATGTTCACCATTGGTTACCAAAATTACCAAAAAATATATCCCATTCACTGGGACATATTTTTAAGTTTTTGTAATATTTCATTCCAAAACTCATCAGAACAACCACATTTATCTGCTTCCCGAATCAAAAGTTTCAGCGATTCCTTTTCTTTAATGTATTTTGAAACATCAGCTGAAAGATAAAAATCATTACTATTAATACTTTTAATCTCAGAAGCAATATCGAACAATAATAATTTTGAATTGTAATCCATAGATAATATTGAGGCTATTTTAATTAACACAGCATCACTAGGAGGTGGTTTCTTACCGTTTTCAATACAGGACAAATAGGAATGTGATAAATTCAACTCATTTGCAAGGGTTCTTAACGACATGCCTTGCTGCCGTCTTTTTTCCCTGAGAAACGCACCAAACACACAATTATTCAACATTTTTGTTACTATGTTCTCTTTTAATTTTCCCTGCAGCCAAGAAAACGCTCTCTAATATTATGCTAAAACAGATTGGATACGCAATAGTTAACCTTATAACAATTGAAATAATGCTAATAGATAACATTATTGCCAAAACTATTAGGGAAATCTTACGAAAATATCGTAGTTCTTCTTTTGTAAGTGGTTTTTCTGGTGTGTCAAGCGGACAAAGAATAAATATGACAATAGAAGCAAAGAGGGTTAAAATCAATGTCGGGATTGGCATGTCGAACATTACATTTGATTTAACACACAAAAGGCAGATAATAATTGATATTGTACTTATAATCTCACATTTCAATTCACTTGAAGCATGTATTCCACCGGCATATCTTCTAATAAACTGAAAAGAGATATAAAAAACTACACTTAAAGAAAATATATCCAACAAAATTCCCATAATAATTGTTATAATGAAATATAATATCTGTGAGATTAATATAAAGAACCCATATCGATATAGTTCCTTTTCACTATCACTAATAGTCGCACTATCGGTAAGTTTTTCGACAACACCAGATACTACACGACCTATCATCCTTTATTGATTCTGCTAAAATTTTTTAGCATTGCCGGAACCTTAGGCTGATAAACCCAAAGACTTGTAAGATTATTTGCATCTACTCTCAAAGAATGTTCTACAATCCTCTTGATAAAATTCGCAGTTTTTTTCTGCATATTTTCTTTTACAGACATAAATCCACCCCCTTTATACTTCAATATACTTTCTGATAAATATCTTTTCAATAACGTAAACTAAAATATCAAAAATCTATAAAAAAAAATAACAAATCCTATTGTCAGGTATTTTTATCTATTATCAAACATAAAAATCAATCTAATAATAGATTTTTCTATTATCTGTTGGTGTTATTTAACTCTTTTTAATGATAAAATTACTATGGTGGTTTTATGGAGTTAAATTTCAAAATGCTTGGATACAGAATCAGTAACAGAAGAAGAAAACTTAATATGACACAAGAGGAACTAGCCGAAAAAGTAAATGTTACCTCTAAGCATATCTCTGCTATTGAAACCGGAAGAAGCAAGACCTCGGTTGAATTACTATATGATATTGCCACATGCTTAGATGTTACCCTTGACTACTTCGCTTTTGGGGTTGTAAAGAAAACCAAAATAGAAGAAATATCAGAATATCTCCGTGAATGCTCTGATGATGAAATTGAACTCATCAAGGTAATGATTAAAGCAATCGCCGATAACCACAATAACACAAAATAAAAATTATATTTGACAATTTATTTTTAATGCCGTAAACTGTAATCAGTTTGCGGCATTTGTTATTGGAGGATAGAATAATGAAGATAGCCATCTGCGATGATGAACCTAAAAGAATAACTGAGGTCAAAGATGCATTAATAAACTATTTTTCCGAGAAAATTATATCCACTGAGATATTATGCTTCGAGGATGGAAACCAATTACTAAATAGCAATGTATATTTCGATATGGCTTTTTTAGATGTTGAGATGCCAAGCATTAATGGTATTGATGTTGGGAAAAAGCTAAAGCAAAGATCCAACAACATAGTTATCTTTATGATAACCGCATATTCCGAATATCTTGACGATGCATTTGATCTTGGTGCTTATCGATTTTTGCAAAAACCTTTAGACGTAACTCGCTTATATCGTTCATTGGATGCTGCATTATTAACAATGTCCTGTAAAGACGTTAAAATAATTTGTCCAAATAACGAATCTGTAATAATTCCAACTAACTCTATAATATTCTGCGAATCGTATAAACGAAAAACAAAAATTGTAACCACCCAAGGTGAGTATATATCTAAAGAACATATTGATTTTTGGAAAGAAAAATTAAGTGAATTGAAATTTTATTCTCCGCATACAAGCTACATCATAAATTTCAACTTTGTCAAAAGTTTCACTCGTAAAACGCTCACTCTTGCCTTTGAAGAAAAAAGCTTTATAGTTTCTGTTGCTCCAAAAAGGCAACAAGAATTCCGCACAAAAATGTTTCTGTTTGCTGAAAGGGGAATGTAAATGAGCCAGACAATGTTTGCAATAACTATGTTTATTGTTTATGTATTAGGAACATATATTGTTTTTTGGTACGGTGGTAGAATATTTAACTATAAACACAATTTCAAACAATCCTTATTGATTTGTTTCGTTGCTAATGTGATATTATGGCTATTGATTATTTTTTTCTCGAAGCCATATATTAACATTCCGGCTACCCTTATACTTTATTGGATTATTTTCTTTACTGCTTTTGAGAGTGATTGGAAATTATCAAGTTTTCATTCGTTATTACTTGTAGCAATAATGAACATTGCTGAATTTTTCATTTTCTTTATAACATCGTCGTTCTTGAATGTACCGGTTAATCAATACGAAAACGACTCAATTCTTTTTGTGGAAGAAGCATTTGCTTCTAAACTTATATACTTCGTTTTATTGGCAATCATATCATCTTTTTCAAAAAAAACTAAGACAAAAGATGGTTATATGTCATCAATCATATTAACTACCCTACCCGCAATGACATTTTTTATAACAGTTGTTTTTCGCTACCAAAATATCTATTATAAATCAAATACAGAAACTAATCTTCTGTTTATATTGAGCGAAGTATTTATGTTTATTTCTATAATTGTTGTATTTTTTGTCCACGAACGAGCCATAAGTGATCAGAAAAAACTTCACGATATAGAAATGCTTGAACAAAAACAAACCATTAATCTCGAATATTTGGACATTTTAGAAAAGAAAGATGAAGAAACAAGAATCCTTGTGCACGACATCAAAAACAATCTTATCAACATTAGCAACCTGACAACAGAAGAGAATGTTAAGCAATATATTAACAACATATACGATAAAGCTAATGACATCTCAATTAAGGCTAAAACCAAGAACAAATTGTTAGATGTAATAATCAACAAGTATTCACTGTTGTGTAAAGATAAACATATAAATTTTTCCATTCTCGCATTAAACGAAAACCTATCGTTTATTAATGACTATGATTTATCTGCTATACTTGACAACCTATTAAGTAATGCTATTGAGCGAGCTGAAAAAGAAACGCATCCTTATATTGAACTAACTTTAGAGTGCGACAACAAGTTCCATAAAATCATTCTCAAGAATAGTTGTTCAACTGCTCCTTTGGCAGAAAATGATACTTTGATCTCTACCAAAGAGAACAAGAATATTCATGGTTACGGAATGAAGAGTGTTTACAACGCTTTAAAAAACTACAATGGTGAACTCGAGTGGATGTTTGAAAATAAAGAGTTTAAAATAGTGATATTGATACCCAAAAAATAAACGGTCAATCTTGACCGTTTATTTTTTTGTCATTTTTTTGCATTTTTTTGCATTCAGTCTTCATCATCAAGCTAATTACGTGTAAAATTTTAGTGAGATATAGTATCTGTTTTAGGGGGCGATATTTAAAATATATATTAAACATCAAACAGCGATTAAAATACCTTTCATGCAAAAAAACAAATTAAAAAGGAGACATAAATATGAAATTCGTAAAAAAGAATTTGTCGATTATGTTATCTCTAATGATAGTAATTACCTCGATAATTACAGTTTTTCCAATTGCTCATGCAGAAACGATTACCAATTATGATGTTTCAGAAGAATCCCTTGAAAACGTCGAAACGTCCGAAGACTACTACGAGAATTTAAATGATTTGGTTCCCGGTGAGGATTATATTGAGGGTGAAATGATCGTTAAATATTCGCCTACTACTAATTCTCAAACACTTGATGACCTTGCCGAAGAGTTTGAACTGACCGTAGAATGTGATTTAGAAGAAGAACCAAACGCATTCGACACCCTAAGTGTTAACGATTCAACTGATGCTGAGGGTTTATATGTTTTGTCATTTGATGAGAAAACATCAGTTGTTGATCTTGTGCACGAGGTTTCTGCCTTTGAAGAAGTAGAATATGCTCAACCTAATTACATCTACGAAACTTGCGAAGCAACACCAAGCTATACCATTATAAGCGAAAAGGAAGCGAAAGGTGAACAAAGTCAGCAAGCTATGTGGAACACTTTAAATGTATCACCTGAAATGCCTACAGGTAATGGTGTTGTTGTCGCCGTAATCGATTCAGGTATTGATTTATCTCATCCTGCTTTGGAGGGGTGTTTTTGGAACGACAATGGAGTTGTTGGATATAATTCATATACCGATACTGAAATCACAATGAATGACGACACTATATATACTGATGACCATGGCACTCATGTAGCTGGAATTATAGCAATGCAACAAAGTGATGAGTATACCTGTAAGGGTATTGCTCCTGATGTGCAGATTATGGATTTGCAGGCAAGTCATCCGTCTGGTGGATTTAGTACAGCAACATTGGTAGAGGCCATTGATTGGGCGCTTGAACACAATGCTGATGTTATAAATATGTCTTTAGGATCACCCAATTTTGACCCAACATTAAACCTCACCTGTAATAAGGCAGCACGAAAAGCTGTTATCGTTGCCGCTGCAGGTAATGATGGTACAGACAAATGTGCACGATATCCTGCAATATTTAAATCTGTTATAGGTGTAATGGCTTATGGCGGTAGCCCATATGCATATGATTATCCTGGTATTATTAATAATAACGAAGCGTTATTAAACGCCAATTATCCAGCAACAGGTTTAATGACAATGTCATGGAGCTCAAATTTTGATTCTCAGGAAAACTATTACGACATTATTGCCCCCGGAGTGAATATTTGTTCTACAAAGGCGAGAACTAAAGATCCTGAAACCGGTAGTATTTCGTCAGCTTTTGAATATACTTTTATGAGTGGAACCTCAATGGCCTCTCCTATAGTAGCAGGTGCCGTTGCAATATATATGGAAGCTAATCCAAATGCAACTCCCGGACAAATACGAGATGCATTTAGGCAGGACAGCGGTAAAAACGTTAAAAAGTATGAAGCTTTATCAATAGATGATGAAGTAGTAGAAGAAGAACAGTTGCTGTCTAATCAATTAGATATAACGCATATTTTGTCTGTTATTCCGAACGAAGAAATTGATTCTCCATATATTGGTCCAAACGATGAAACTTTTTTCGATTTTTGCAACTTTATAAAACTACAGTTCGATAACGATTTTTCTGAAAATGAGATTGTTACTAACGAAGACATTAGACTTATTTCTTTTCTTGAAATAAAAACAACAAACACAATACGTAGGTTTGCTGACCAATTATCTGAGTTTTATAATTTGATTGGTATTAAGTTTACAGGAAGTAAAATAACTGATGAAGCTGTAAATTTGATCTTTCAAAATAATACTTTTAATAACTTAGAAATACTGCAAATAGAAAATACTAGAATCTCATATTTAGAAATACCTGTAAATTTTTCTCCGAATCTTTATTCTGTAAATGCTAACTCAAACATGAATTTAAGAGGGGTTTCAAAGTTAACATCTTTTAATAATCTTAACAAATTATTAATGCAAGAATGTATGATTAATGATGTATCATTCTTATCTGGTTTGAAAAACATCCGAATACTTGATTTGAGTGATAATCATATCACTGATATCGAAGCTCTATCGAATTTACAGACTTTGGAACAAATGGATCTTATCAATAACTATATTACAGATATTTCACCTTTAAATAATCTTGATAATATGTGGCGTCTTTATTTAAATAACAACTTGATATCAGATATTGCAGATGTTTTGTTGTTAGAGAATCTTAGTTTGATATATTTAGATAACAATTTCCTCGAAACACAGGAAAAAAATATTGAAACCATTTTGGGTTCTAAAGAAATCATTGGCAGTAAGTTATCGACACTTTCAATAAGACCTTTCAAACAAATCGTTCTTGCAGAAAAACTTGTTGGTTATGATATGTGCATAAAAAGGACAGAAAAATATGTAAAACCTAATGTTCAGGTTTTCCCATATGATGCAACATTTAAACATAGTGTTAATATTAGTAGTAATGATGATATTATCTATTTCAACCCACGTTCAAAAACCATATCATATAACGAAAATTACCAAAGTGAACAAGTAATGCCATCTGTTACCGGCACAGTAAATTATGAGTGTGATAGTTTAACAGGTTCGATTGATGTTACTTTTCTTATGCCCGCAATTGAATCGGCAACCTTGGAAAAATATACTTTTGATGAGTCTGTCAACGAAAACTATATTTCCATTGTTACCACTATCGATACTACTAAAATCAAAACAAAACAAGTTTATCATAATGCTAAAGAGTATGATTTATTCGATCATAATGTTACATATAAGGATTATGGCAACGAAAGAATTATTAAAATCTTGCTAGATGATAACTATGATTTAACTAAGGAAATCGATGTTTCAACTGGAGATAAACTCGGATATTTTGATTCAAAGTCTATCGACGATAGCAACACTATAAATATTAACATAACAGGAAGTAGTGTAAGCAATATATTCGGTAACGCTGAAAAACTGTTTTTAGAAGGATTGCAAATTACTGGTATTTCTACTAATGCAATCAACTCTAATTGTAATATTGGGACACTTGTTTTATCACGCGACATTTCCAATATAGCTTCAGAAGCGTTCAACAATTGTGGAATTTCTGAAGTATACATTAAAAACAAATGTTCAAGTATAAATGAAAATATTTTCGACAATTGCCCAAATATGTTGGTGTATGTTTCTGCCGATAGTCCTATTAAAAATTTTACAGGTGCTGTAATAAATTCTGATTTTAAGTACGGAACAGTTGAAGATACAGGCGTTGTAGCACTTGAGGGCTATTGGGGCAACGATGAAAAAGTTATTATTCCACCTTACCTAGGAATTACAAAAATTGGCGATGGTGCTTTTTCGGATAATCATACTATTCGCTCCATAGATTTATCAAAATCTATAAACGATATAGGCAACAATGCTTTTTATAACTGCATATATCTATCGGATATAGGCGGTCACTTAGAAATAATCAATGTTGGTTCATACTCATTCTATAAAACTGCTGTAGAAAATATCAGCTTAATTTTTTATGAAATGAGTGATCTTGAAAATTCGGCGTTTGAATGTTGTGAAAACTTGAAAACTGTTAGTTTGAAAAGTGCGCAGTCTATTTTCTTAAATGCAAGAGCTTTTATAGATTGTCGTTATTTAATGTTTATTAACATTGAAAAATCAAATGCTGTTTTTGTTTATACAAGTTGCTTTGAGAATTGTGAATTGTTAAAAAAATTTAATACAGTAGATTGCAAAGTATATTTATTCGGTGAAAAAGCCTTTAAAAACTGTAAAGAATTATCAGGTGATTTTAGTTTTTCGGGACGGTCTATTCCAGAAGAGAGCTTTTATAATTGTGAAAGCATCACTTCTATACATTGTTCATCAACAGTTACTGTTAACTCAAAAGCATTTTATGGAGCTAAATCTTTGCAGGAAGTTGGATTAACTGGAGCATTGAATTCTTGTAAAAATGACTCTTTTGACGGTTGCAATGAATCATTAACAGTTTATTCGAACGGGGAGATTAACAATACTTCTGATGTACCTGATTTTACTTATAACGGTGTAAAGATATGTAGTGATTATTCTTTAGAGCTAAATTCGTTCGATAATATAATGCTTGTAAAATACAATGGTAACGATGTTGATGTTGTTATGCCAGAATGTTTGAAAATCTATGAGATAGGTCCTAAAGCTTTTGCATCAAACTTAAAAATAAAGACGGTTGATATTGCTGACTCAGTACACAATATCGATGAATATGCGTTTTCACCATGCATAAATCTATCAGAAGTAAAAGGTGGTGCAAATGTGCGGTTTATTAGAGGCCATGTGTTCGAAAATTGTACAAAATTAAAAGATTTTTCGACATTCAAGTCTGTAACAAGTATCGGCGAATATGCATTTGCATCAACCGGAATTGAAGAATATGAATTCGTATGTTCAACAAGTTATTTGTTTGAAGGCGCTTTTTATAAATGTAGCAAACTGAAAACAATTAAGTTTGCTGGTAATATAACAAATATTTCTAGGAAGTGTTTTTATTTTTGCAATCGTTTAGAAAGATGTATCTTGAATAATCGATGCCAGCGAATCATAACAGATGCCTTTAACTTTTGCACATCTTTAACACAAATATATATCCCTTTATCTCTTACTTCGATAGATTCAAACGGATTATATTACAAAACCTCAGTATATTGCGATGCAGATGCAAGTTGGTTAAATGAAATGCCGATTCATTTAAGAATATTAACGATTTATCCTAATTATGAAATAGTAAATGGTGTGTTACTTGACTATCAGAGTGAAACTGGATATGATTATATCAATGATAGTGGAAAACGTGTTGTTGATATCCCAAATGCAGTTGAAGAAATATCAAATTCTGTCTTTTTCGCTAATGATAATGTCGATATCGTAAACACGTCAAAGCATCTATTAGTGATTGGTGATTACGCATTTATGGATTGCTCTGTAACGGAAATATTATTACCTGAAACTATGATTAGTATAGGTCGTTCTGCTTTTAACCGAACAGGTATAACCAGTATAGATATTCCTAATGGTATTACCAAACTAGAGCCATTCTTTTTGCATTGTGCTCCTATTCAGCAGGTAACTATCCCTGAATCTGTAACAGAAATATGTAACGATGCGTTCGGTGATTGTCAAAACCTGCAATCAGTATATATTCCCGGTAATATTAACTCTATTGATCCAAACGCATTCGCGGGAGCGTACAAACCAATTACATTGTGGGGAAATGACAATTCATATTTAATGCAATATGCAAATGATAACTCTCTTCAAAACGAGAATAATGTTATTGTTTGCAGATTAGGATTCAATATTGCTGGTGATGTCTTAAATGGCTATACGGGTAACGACATAAATGTTCAGGTACCAACTTATATGCAATTAGATAGTATAGGGGATGCTGCATTTAAAAATAATACAACTGTAGAATCTATATCCATTGCTTCAGGTATATATAATATCGGTTCTGAGTGCTTTAGTGGCTGCACATCATTAAACTCGTTATTAATTCCAGACGATGTTGATTGTGTAGGTGAAAACGCTTTTTACGGCATTCCAAATCTCACTATTTACTGTAACGAAGGCTCATATATTGAAGGATACTGCATCGAGAATAACATCAATGTAAATACCGATTATGATATTTCTGATGGTGTGCTTAATGCGTATAATGGAACCGCAACCAACTTAGTAATTCCTTCTAATTGGTTTATTACATCTATCGGCTCATATGCATTTGATAGTAACACAAGTATTACAAGTGTTACAATTCCTGAAGGCGTTCGTGAAATTGGGTCATCTGCATTTGGTGGATGTTCAGCATTAACCACAGTGGTTCTCCCTGCATCAAACAATATCAAATTATCAGCCGTCGCTTTTGCTGATTGTATAAATTTAACAAACATCGTTAATTCAACATCCATCACTCGTGTCGGCAATTCTGCATTCGGCTACTGCACTAGTCTTGAATCAATAGATTTGAGTAATGTTGAAACTATAGGAGCATATGGCTTTGATTTCTGCCCGAGTCTAACCAATGTAATATTAGGAACAAGTGTGACATCAATATGGCAAAATGCTTTTATGGATTGTGAAAACATTGTTATTAATTGTTATTCCAATACATATGCACATCAATATGCTATAGATAACGACATTCCTTATATACTATTAGATGAAACTACAATGTCAACTTTTTTATTTAGACGATCTTTCGAATCAAATACGACAAATAGTAGTTCTTTAGAAAACATTGAGGAACGTTCTATACCGTCACTAGAAGATAAACTTGATGATTATATTCAGCGAGAGTGTAATGGTAAAGTATATAGAGATAACCTTGATGACATTATAGCTTATATGGTTGATAATGGTTACGACAATCATCTAATTTAAACATGCAACCCGAAATATAATTGGATTGAAAAGAAACTTTTTCAATCCAATTATATGGGAGGTGAATAATAGTTTTTTAAAAGTAATACATTAACTCAAAATATACTTGGAGGTGCTCTTATGAAAAAATTTTTAGCTTTGGTCTTAGCAACAATTATGGTGTTTACAGTTTTACCTGTTATGTCATCAGCAGAGGAAACTGTTATCCCAATTTCCGAATGTGGAGGTGTGATTTTATCCGGTAAAACATATTCAATTTCTACCTCAGAAGAATTTTTGATATTTGAGGAAATAGATTCATTACCCGAAAACACGACTGTTATTTTGACAAACGATATCATAATTTACGATGGTATTTTTACCATTGATGAAAATCAGAAGCCGTTGTATAACGGCAGTTTTGTATTGCCCGAACCGATTGATACAGTTGATTTTTGTTGGGGCACTTTTGACGGTCAGGGACACACAATCAGTGGATTATATGTTAATCAGAAATACGACGATGATTATGTGGGCTTGTTCAGAGAATTATCACGAGGTACTGTCAAAAACATCAACATCAAAAACTCATTGTTTATGGGAGATAGAAGTGCCGGTTCGATTTGTGGTGTGGCTTATGACGGCTCATTTTCAAGCGGTTCACATTTAAGCAAGATTGTTAATTGCTTTTCCTCTGCAATTGTAATCAGTGGTGGTAGTACCGGTGGAATTGCAGGAAGTTTTGACGGAAAAATGTCCAATTGCTTTTTTAATGGAACAGTTGTTGGTCTTAAAGGTGCTTACGAATACGGCAATGTCGGCGGTGTAGTCGGAAAAGGTACAGGTTATTTTGAAAATTGTGTAAATGCCGGAACAGTTTACGGTGATGGCAAAACTCTCGGTGGATTTGCGGGAGTAATCGAATCAGCAACAACTGTCGAAGTCTGCTCAAATTCCGGAGATGTTTACGGAATAAACGAAGCAGCGGGTTTTGTAGGAACCGTTAAAGAAGTTAATTATAACTACGACCCGTATTATTGGTATTATTATTGTTATAATGCCGGTAATGTGTATGCAAAGCGTCCGAGCAAATTTGTAACAAACAGTCACGGAACATTTTCAACTTTTTTTTCGTGTGCCTTTAAGGGTGACGAGGGAGACACAGCAGATTTTTACGGAAAAATAGATGAAGATTACGAAAACTACCTTTTAACCATTAAACGTGAAGACCCGTTCGGTATGGGACAGATTATTATGGATGATGGCATCAGCTATGTTAAAGACGAAAACCTCAAAGAAAGAGGCTTTCAAAAACATGTTGTCGATACAGGTAATATAAATAACGGTTATCCTATACCGAAAACTCTTCAGCGCAGAACAGTTGCACCGAGCATTACAAACATTGAATATGAGAAGTCTTCTGAAACAAGAAACACATTTAACGTTACAGTTGAAGGCAGACCTGCTATGATTCAGTTTATTGAGCCGACAGACGGTACAAGAACCTATGACAGAAATCATAAGAATGTAACCATTAAAAGCTACGATGCGAACGGGAATGAGGTCAACTCACTCGACCGTACTGCGGCTTATGAAGTATGGAGCATCTATTCGAATATGATGACAAATGTTGAAATTCGAACAAGAGCAAAGTACCTTTCAGATTCAAGATACACTTGGGAGAGTGAAACCTACAATTTCCCGATGATACTTGCAAACCCCATTGTTTCAATGGAGCTTTCTGCAACATCAGGTAAGAAAGGCCCTGTCCCGGCAACGGTTGTAGCTGATGAGAAAACCGAAATGGTAATGTTCAAAATGCCTGACAACACAACCGTCACCGTCGCATCAAAAGCAACAGACGAAAACGGAAACAAAATCTTTACTGGCAAGGCTTGGATGAATAAAGAAGGTTTCAATGAAATCAGAGTTCTCATCTACCGAAATAGCGTGTGGAGACAAGTTGGTACACTTGAATTTTCAGTTGAATAATTTTTATTTTAATACTGTTTTGAAACCTATCAAATAACATTTTGTGGGAACTGCTTGGAAAATATCTCTATGTACATAGAAAACAAACATATCCATTTAAATATAAAAAAGGTTACGATATTTTTATGTACCGTAACCTCTACTTGTGTAAAATCACCATATTTAGTTTTCCCCTATTAAAAATTCCTTTTTTACTTCTTTTTTTCTTTTTTTCTTTTTTTCTTTTTTTTGTGCGTATTCCTAGTTTTACCTACTTTCAAGAATCGTGAATTTTTGATTTTTTGAAATACCTCTTTGATGGAATTCGCCACTGCTTCTCCTATAACCTTCCAAAACACAAAGTCAGCAAAAACAACCATCGGTTTTTGGTTTTTGTCTTCTTCAATTGTGTCTGTTTCAGCTACTTTTCCAACCACATCACCAACATACTGCCCTGTATCAAGCTGTTGAGCACTTTGTGTGCAATTCTCACTTATCGCAAACGAAACAATCGAAAACGACCACATCATATTAATCGCAACGACAACAAGAAAAAGTGCAAACATGATACTTTTCTTCATCTCATCTCAGCTCCTTATTTTTTTGAGAGTTACCACTCTCTATAATAAGGATATCATAGCAAAACCTCTATTTCAAGCCAAAAGTGAGACGGCGTTGTTAAAATTCTATACGTAATTCTGTGCAATTTATACGAATTCGTATAAATTTTAAAAAGCAAATGCAACAGCATTGACAAACAGATATTTTTTTTGATATAATTATTCTGTTATAATTAAGTGAAGGGTAGATTAGTATGGGATTAGGAAGCTCTGAAACAATTCAACTCATAAAAGATCATCGCTATATCATAGATACACTTAGACATATCGACTCAACTGACTACAAATCAATCTCTGATAAAGTTGTTTACTCATGGCCTACCGTCAAATCTACAATAGATGATTTGATACATAGGAATATTTTACTAGACCACAAAGATTCAAGGCTGCAACGTTTTTTCCCAAACGGTTCATTCGCCTACTTTTTAGGGGTTGCTGTCGGAGCAACAGAATGTAAAACGGTCATAACTCAATTTGATTTTGAGCCAGTTGACAGAAACTCTGATGATTCAGATCTATTCCAATCTTTTAAAGAAAACCTTGAATCAGTTCTAGGAAAAAGTTTATCAGAAGATATATTGTGTTTTAAATCCGTATGTGACAATGTTGAAGTTCACGACATCTGTTCTATTATCATAGAAACGGCTTTAGATCTGTTTGACAAGGACCCGAATCGTCATTTAGTCGCAATTGGCGTTTCTCTTCCTGGAATCATAGATAAAAACAATAATGAGATTTCTTTTTGTCCCAATATTCCAAAATTCGTTGCAATGCCCACAGAAAAATTATTGAGAAGCGATCTTAGAGACAGAATATCTAGATCTGGAATATCTTATCACTTATGTCACGATACTGTCGCAGCAACTGTTTTTGAAAAAGAATGGTTATATAAAGAAATAAATGCAGAACGTGTTAATAAAGACAAGCCTAATCTTGCTTCTATATATATGGGGTATGGTTTAGGTTGTGGATTTATTTTTAACAACAGTCTTATGCTTGGGGCATCTGGAGCTGTAGGTGAACTTGGACATATCCCAATATCATATAATGAAATTAAAATTGATAAAAATTTAAGTCCAGAATCAAAAAGTCGCGAGGCTAGAGATAAACAAAAATACGAATGGGTGGACGCAGAAGGCAATGAACATCAAGAAAACAGTATAAAACTTGAAGAAGGAGATTGTGCGTGCGGAAACAACAGTTGCTTAGAAAGATTGATTAGAGTTAAGGTTTTTAATTCAAACAATATTGATGATTTTTCAAGAAAAACTCAAAGCTCTTTGCTAAAAGATTTTGACCAAAAACATCCATATCGATATAAAGTTCTCAAACACCTAATAGCACAAATGCTTTGCTTTATTTCTAATACTCTAAATGTAGATTTAATTGTTTTTTCTGGAAGATTGCTAAATGGCATACCTCGTCTAAAAAAAGATATGGAGGGATTGTTGTCAAAATACTCTCTCACAGCATCTATAAAATACTGTCATATTCTTGATGGCAGTTGCAAAGCAGATGCAGTTGCTATTGGAGCCTCAATAATGGCATATTATAATATCCGTTCAGATACAAGTAATAGTTATTATATTAAATGGTAACATAATTATAGAAATCAATAATATAATTCTACAAAAAACTGACCTACTTTAAGCAGGTCAGTTTTTATTTGTTTGTAGCAAAATCACCCTCTGTTCTACAGGGGGGATCAAAAAACTCCTTGATATAGTAGAGGTGGATTGTCGACCACACAACTAAAACATCAAGGAAAACTTTACGCAAAAGAAAAAACATAAATAGTTTAGAGCATACAAGTAAGAGATGTCAATGCTATGCTTTTTACACCGAAATATAGAAAAATAGCAATATTACAAAGAAATAAAGGTAGCTATAGTAAAAATATTGAGACAGCTATGTCAACAAAAGAGGGAAATAAAGTTATTAGCGCTTAAAAACATCATTATCAGAAATATTCTTTCCAATTCTTTTTTATTCTCAAATCGTAACATTGCACAAATTATATTGTTTCGCATTGTAAAAAAAGCAGAAAATTAAAGTATTATAAACTTTTTGTGTGACAAAATAACTATTCAGTCATTTATACATAGAGGGTTTGGATAAAAATTAAATACAACTTAATAAATCATTACCATAAAATTTTTCTTCAATACCCAAACAGATTTTCTCCCCGATTAGTATTACTACGATTATTAACCATTCATTATTAAATAAAAATTTGGGCAAAAGGAGCTAGACTCCTCAAAAATAATGAAAGGAAGTAGAAACTATGACAAAGACAAAGAAATATCTTATGAGGTCACTTGCATTTTTGTTGTGTTTAATTATAATATTTTTAGACACGGCAAACATGCCTGTATTTGCTACCTCTATGCAAAAAGATACCTCACCAATAACCAACGAGCAGATTGCAGAAGCACTCAGCAATGCTCAAATAGTTCTTGATGAGGGAGATGAATTTTCTGATGGAACTAGTGATGTCAATTGGGATGAACTTGGAAACATTCAATCAGACTATGACTATTTTAGCGAACTTTATGCACAAGCTGTCGCAAACGACCCTGTACCACTTGGTGTAGATTTGCCTGGTGACGATATGGTATATCTCACTCAAAAATGGTTAAATCAGGAATATGGAGATGTTCCTGGTTTTGGTTCTGTTACAGAAAACGGAAAAACAGGATGGAATACAATTTATGGTTTAACCCGTGCCTTGCAACACGAGCTTGGTATAACAAGCCTAGCGGATAATTTCGGATCGCAAACTCAGGCGAAATATAAAGAGAATATTCTTTCAAGACAAGATGGTGTTAAAGATAATATGTATGCTATCTTGCAGGGTGCATTGTGGTGTAAGGGATATTCCCCTGGATACAATTTCAATTATAATTCAATTACCGAAACAGTAACGGTTGATGCTGTTTTTGATGAAGCTGTGGAAAAAGCTGTCATCGAAATGAAAACTGATGCTGGTTTAATTGACCCTGACGGAGTGGTAACTGTCAACACAATGAAGGCTCTGTTATCTATGGATGCATTCAAGCTTCTGTCCTCTTACGGTGGTAAAGAAGTTGTCAGAGAAATGCAACAGAAATTCAACAGAGAATTTGAAGAATATATCGGACTAATGCCGTGCGACGGTGTTTATGGCAGGAGCACAAACAAAGCGACAATTTATGTTCTACAGGCAATTGAAGGTATGCCTGTCAGTGTTGCTACCGGCACTTTTGGTTCTAAAACACAAGCAAGTTGTCCGAATATTCCTTATAATAGAACTTCATCTGCGGTTAAAAATTATTCGGGTTCATATTATTCAGATTCTCAAATATCCGATTTCATTGAACTGTTACAGTTTGGCATGTATGTTAATGGTGTTGGCGACGGAACTATTAACGGTATTTTTGACGCTAAAACACAACAGAATGTCACAGAATTTCAGAAAAAATTCGCCTTACCGGTTACCGGAAAAGTAGATCTTACAACTTGGTTATCTTTATTTGTAAGTTACGGTGACAAAAGTCGCTCGGCATTAGCTTGCGACTGTGCAACAAAACTTACAGCTGATAAAGCAAAAACACTGTACGATAACGGATACAGGTATGTAGGTCGTTATTTAACTAAGGTTCCCGGTGGTCTTGATAAAGATATTACCATTGAAGAAGCTCAAATAATTCTTGATGCCGGTTTAAATTTCTTTCCTATCTATCAAACCGTCGGAACTAAAAAAGAATATTTTACTGCGGAACAAGGTACAGCTGATGCAAATGCGGCGATAGAAGCAGCTCGCAAGCTCGGTGTACCTAACGGAACTATTATTTATTTTGCTGTTGACTTTGATGCACTTGATGTCGATATAACAAATAATGTTCTCCCCTATTTTGCTAAAGTACACGAAACGATGGAGAAAAGCATTTATAAAACTGGTGTCTACGGTGTAAGAAATGTCTGTACCCGTGTTTCTGATAAAGGTTACGCTTGTAGCAGTTTTGTAAGTAATTTATCTTCAGGTTTTAGCGGTAATCTTGGCTTCCCAATGCCGGGGAATTGGGCATTTGACCAATTTGCTACCGTCACAGTTGGCGAAGGTAACAGCGTAATAAGCATCGACAAAGATGGTTTTTCCGGTAGAGATACAGGTGTCTGTGAATTGGATCAAAGTATTATGATTGACACCGATAACTTTAACTTTAACGGTGGTTCTTCAGATACTGAAACAATCCATGGTCCTACAATAGAAGTACTTGGCAAAAAGGTTGATTTGTTTGAATTTGATGCAAGCTTTTCATGGCCAGATGATAAAATAATTGTTGAGGCTTCATATGATCCTCAAGACGACGAACTTAATGTAATCATAGGATTAGATGCTTTTAAATACTCTGAAAAACACTATGGTACTCGTGAAAAATTAGAAGGAGAAAAACACAAAAAAGCATTTGAAGAAATTAAAATGATGGTCTCTTCAATAAATAAAAACCCACAAACCTTCACAAGAAAATATAATTCTGTAAAAGGTTGTCTTTTAGACAAAGGAGTAAAAATCGGTTTTGATACATCAATTAGTGTTGTTGGATATATGTCATTTTCTTTTGAAAATGGGGAACCGATATTAACAAATGGAGAAGTTGGAATTATTGGAGAATTAGAAAAAAGCATACAATACCCGTTAGCACCTACGGTATGTTTAAAATTAAGATTTGAAGGTGACTTGGAAACTGGTTTTAAACTTGTTTATAGGAAACCTGATACTGTGGATTTCGGCGGTCATATGGGATTAGACTTGAAAATAAGTGCGGGTGTTGGTTTTAATGTGATTGTCGCTAATGCATATGTTGGTGCAGGTGGAAAACTTGCTTGCTCGGTTAATTTTCCTTTTGATACTTTTGAGAATTCGTTTTCAGCTAAATTAAATGCCTATTTTTATTTAGAATATTATGCTCTTAATTTTGAAAATTACGATGAATGGGATTTTAAAGAGTTGCAGATTTATCCAAGAACTGCGTCTACGGAACTATTATCAATAGATAAGAATCGTTTGAAACTAATTGAGCCGAGTTCTCAAGCGAGTATTGTAAGTTATAATTCACCAGATGTTTTTAAAGAAAATGTTCAAGTATATACAAAACCTCAAATTATAAGTCTTGAAAATGGCGATATGTTTATGACTTACATTGAAGCCGCATCTGATAGAACAAGCGCAAATTGCCCTATTCTTATGTATTCAGTTTTCAGTAACGATGCGTGGAGCGAACCTAAGCCAATTTCTAATGATAGTACTGCCGATTTTGAACCAATATTATGTAGCGATAATAATGGTGGTGTGCATATTTTGTGGCAAAATGCAACCACTGAATTTGAAAACGATGTAACTATAGAAGAAATGGCATCCCAAATAGATTTGTTTTATATTCATTGGAACGGCAATGCATTCGAAAAACTAGCACCTATCACCAGTAACAATCAAGATTTGGAAATGAAACATAAAATTGTTTCATCAGGTTCAGATGTTTCAATTGTTTGGCAACAAAACAGTGAAAATGATATTTATGGTTTGAGCGGAACAAATACCATATTAAGGAAACAGCTAATATCTGGAAATTGGCAGAATCAAGAAACAATATCGTCTAACTTGTCCGTAATCACCAATCTTGACACTTCCTATGTTAATAGCAAAAGTGTAGTTGCGTATGTTGCCCAAAGTAGTATGTACTCATCATCAATTAATGACCTTGAGGTGTATTATACTGATGGTATACAAACAACACAACTTACTAATGATAATACACCAGATATATCACCTTGTTTCTACAATGAAGAGTTATACTGGGTTAAAGACGATTCCATCATTTGTACCACCAATGGAGATGTCTCAACCATGGAAACAGTAATTGAAAATTTGAGCATGAGCGTATCTGAAATCAAAGTTATAGGTAATAACCATGGTAAAAAAGCGATCATATGGGAATATGAAGATGAAAATGGAATGACATTCTACGGCTCTAACTACAATTTGGAAACGCTATCGTTTGACAGAGTTAAACCGTTAGAATTCAACGATGGTGTTGTTCGTGGTTGGGATGTTTGTATATTGCCTAATGGACAAATTGAATTTTCATATTGTTATGCTGATTATTTAGAAGATAGAAATAACGGGGTGCCTTACGGTACGTTAAGTCTTGTTCAAAAACCCATAAATGAGTTTTATAACATTGCCGTTGAACCCATTGCTTCGTGCGATGATGCAATTGTTGCTGGTGAAGAAATATATTTGATAGCAGGTGTTTACAATGGTGGTTCTAAAAATATCAGTCAACTCGAAATAAATATATTTGATAACAATGATGATATAATAAATACATTCTCTTTTGAACAAGATATATCTTCGGGAGAATATGTGGATTTAGAAATTCCGTTTATGATGCCAGATAAAATATGTCGAGAAGATTATAGAATTCAGATTTTGCCAATGGATGGTGATGATGTTTCCCTCTCCGACAATGAAACCATATTCTCGTTAGGTTATGCCGATCTTGTTATTAGCGATATTAAAGAAAAACGAATAGAAAGCGGAAGAAGTATAGTTGTTTCTATTTATAACGAAGGATTTGAAACAAGTACTTCTACAAAAATTCAACTATTCAAAAAAAGTGTAAATGGAGAACTGATTGAAAGTTTTGATGTACCATCTATTGATTCGGGGTCAACGGTAGAGTATGATTTCACCATAAGCGAAGATGATTTAAACTCAGAGGAATCCGGGATATATTATTTATCTATTTTATCCGATTCTACAGAATCGGACTATGGTAATAATGATGAAGTCATAACGATCTTTCCTGACTATTCAGTCACTCTTATGGGCGAAGTCGGCGGAAGTGTTTCGGGTTCGGGGGTATACGCTAACGATTCATATGCCTCAATAAGTGCAATTCCTTCACCCGGTTATCAATTTGAAGGTTGGTATGAAGATGGTGTGCTTATTGCAGGTTTACCACAAAAATGTGAGTTAGCTGTTAATCGAAATCGAACACTTGAAGCAAGATTCACAAAAACTGATATTGAAATATCAGATGTTTCAACATCAGGTGAACTAAAAACCGGAAAAAACATAGTTTTCACAGTTACTACAACTGGTGGAACAATGCCGTATAGCTGGTCATACTATGTGTCGTATAACGGTGAGCCTGTTTATTCCAAAACAGATTCAACAGAAAATACTTTCATGTTCAAACCCGAAAAAGAGGGAAACTACAACTTCGTAATTGAAGTGACTGATTCTTCAGGAAACAGTGCCACTTATAAGAGAGCTTTAAAAATAAAACCTCTTTATCATATCACAATGGACAAATCTTTAAATCTTTCACAAAAAATACCTAATGGATTAAAAGTAATTTATTGGGAATCGAGTGATACAAGAGTTGCCTCTGTCAACGATAATGGCGTTGTCAGCGGAAAGAGAGTAGGTAACGCTACCATATCTGCTGTAACTACCAATGGCACCAAGCTTTATTGGGAGGTTGAAGTTGGATTTACATGGTGGCAAATCATTTTACTATTTACGGGTATCGGTGTGATTATGTTGCCGTTTTGGATAGTGCTATAATTTATTTTAGTTAGGAGCGATAAAATGAGTGGTTTATCAAGAACCCATAGAACAGAAGTGCCCACCTACAACGGCAAATGGACATTAAAAGGGATAATATCCATATTTGTTGTACTTCTAATTTTAGGATTTATCGTTTGGATAATAATTGGTTCGTCTATCCCCAAAGAACCAATAACCTCAAATAATATGTGGAACATCTTGACAGAATATGGATATGAACCTGAAGATGTAACTGAATACTACTGCGCTAAAGACCCTAATTTTAACAACAAATTAATTAAATGCATTGCATTTGAAAAGGATGATATACATTTTGAGTTTTTTGAATTCAACAATAAGAATAGTGCTGTGGATATCTACGGTCAAGCTCATACAAGAATTATTTTAAATTATAATGCTATTAATAAGATTGAAATTAGCCATAAAATAGCAAATTACAATATTTATTCTTTAGATTCTTTAGGTAAATATAATGTAGCGATATATGTTGAAAACACAGCACTGTATGCATACTGTGATTCTGCCAACAAACTCAAAATCAACACCATCCTTGATGCGATTGATTATCTTGAACCTTAAATGATTCAGTCCATCAACTCAAAGTTACGTGTAATGGAATAATTTAATGTATGTATTTTCACCCTGCAAGCGTTGTTGAACTTGCAGGGTGTTTTCTTTGAATTAATATTTACAAATTAACTTTCGCTTTTATAAAACATTAACGCATCAACTCTGACACCATTCTGAATAACCTCAAAATGGCAATGAGGTCCTGTTGAGTAACCGGTTGAACCGCAATCAGCGATTACCTGTCCTTGTTTTACTGTCTGTCCGGCAGATACATGGAGAACAGAGCAATGTCCGTAAAGTGTAGAATACGTGTCGTCATGTTTAATCTTTACATAATAACCATAGGAATTATGCCAAGTTGCAGTTACTACTGTTCCGTCAGCCGCCGCAAGAATAGGCGTACCGAGCGGAGCTGCAATATCTGTACCACCGTGAGTTTTAACTTCACCTGAAATCGGGTCAACACGAGTACCAAACCGAGAAGTAATTGTCTGTGTACTTTCAAACGGCCAAGTGAACATACCTGTGCCGACATAAGAACTGCCGCTTTGAATAATCTGTCCGCTTGCACCGAGAAGATCTCCCCACAAGTCGGAATATTCATCACTCATCAGTTCCTCCAACAATGCTTTTTGCTCGTCATTGAAATTGTAAAGAGCAGAGATTTCATCCACACTCAACTGAAGAATTGATACTGTAAGAACCTTCTTTGTGACATAGGTTGTTGTTTTTATTGAGTTACCGTTTTCATCTGTTGTAACGGTAGTTTCTGCAACAACTTTAGGAGTAACAACACCTGTCATTGTGTTCATATCTTTCATAATTTCACGAAGAAGCTCCATTTTAGCATCATCTAACGTCACAACCTCAAGCGGATTGTCGCCTGAGGTTGTTTTTACTGCATATACTGCAAGAACATCCTTCCAATTTATCGAAGTGTTTCCTTTCACTTCAAGTAAATCATAAGTGTAGGATGCTTTCATAGCAGTTAGATTTGCATAGTGTTCAGATGTGAGTTCAGATATAACCTGCGACATTGTTTTGTTCGTACCTGTTGTTTCATCGTTTGCAAGGAAGATACCGAAACAAGTACCGCCAATAGCACCAATTAAGCAGATAACGATTACAATCACAATAGCAGGAACTCCGCCTGCCGCAATAGCAGCACCTATGCTTTTAACTCCTGCAACAACAGCCTTACCCGCTTCAACAACTACCTTTGACACAACCTTAACGGTTTTAACTGTCGCTTTTGCAGTTGCTTGTGCTGCCTGTTTTGTTCTTCTTGCTGTTTCTGCACTTTTCTTTGTTGCAGATGCAGTTTTCTTGGCTACACTCTTTGCTGTTTTTGCAGTTTTCTCTGCTTTCTTAATACCTTTGACAGTATTGTTAAGACTTCTCTGTGATTGCTTTATCTTGCGTGCTTCGCTATTGACCGTCTTAACTGTTTGTTTTTCGGCACCGAGCTTTTTAATATCGGATTTACCTTTGGTTTTAGGTGCAGTTTGTTTTCTTTGTCGGGGTTTCTTTATTTCATCAACTGTTGTTTCAGGCTGTGTCTTTGTTTTAGGCGGTGCCTGAGTTTTTTCTTTAATTACGGGTTTATCTTGCTTTTCTTTAACAACGATGGCATCGCCTTGGTCTGTTTTAACTTTAGTGGTTTTCTGACTGTTCTGCTGTTTTCCGGTTTCAGATGATTTCTCTTTTGGTGAAGATTTGCTCTCCCCTTTTGGATTTTCACCTTCAGGAGCTTCTTCATCAGGTGGATTGTCGGGGTTTTTCTCCGTTTCTTTTGCTACTTTTTTCTCGGCTCTTTTCTCTTTAATTTTTTCTTTAGTTTTACCTGCACCCTTGCGGATCGCTTTTTCTGTGCCGACAGCAACACTTTCACTGCCTGTTCGCATTGCTTCGGATACTTTATCTGTTGCATACTGTTCAGGAGTGACGTTATCAGCCTGATTAATGTTTTCATTAACGGTGTCTTTGGTTTTGACACCGATGTTTTTCATTCTGTCACCAACATTCACAGCAGTATCGTGAACCTTAATATTTTTGACTACTTCACGAGTCTTTATTCCCCTGCCCATAATTACTCACCTATTTTAGTTGTCATCAGCTTATACAGCTCCGTATTCTTCGGGAACTTTCTTTCAAAAGGAACAAGGGCCGAACCGACCTTAACAAGACCGTGACCGACTTCTACATTTGTAATGTGAGTCATCTGTGTTTCGCTAATCTGCAAAAGGTTAGCAAGGTCTTCTCTGTCAGTACCGCCCTGATTGAGCATTATAATGAACTCGGAGTTTGCGAGCATTGTTCGTGCTGTGTGGCTCTGTAACAGGTCATCAACGTTCTGTGTGATACCGGTACAATAGGCTCCGTATTTTCGCACTCTTTTCCACAAGGTGAAAAGGAAGTTCGCAGAGTATTCGTGTTGAAAAAGAAGATATATCTCGTCAATGAAGATATACGTTTCTCTGCCTTCAGCTCTGTTCTTTGTGATACGGTTCAGAATACTGTCAAGAACCACAAGCATACCGATAGGCATTAACTGACTACCGAGTTCAAGAATGTCATAACAGATAAGTCTGTTTTCAATGTTTACATTGGTTTTCTGTGCAAAGGTACTGTGTGAACCTGATGCAAACAATTCCATAGCAGTTGCAAGCTCAAGAGCTTCCGGTTCAGGCTGCTTTCTCAGATTGTTGCAAAGGTCAACAAGTGTGGGAACCTTTCCGGTATATTCTCTCTTGATATAGCTTGAATACACATTTGTAAGACAACGGTCAACAATGGATTTCTGAATGGCATCAATACCGTCTTTACCCATAACCTGTTCAAAGAGGGAAAGCACAAATTCTGCCTTAAAAGCAATAGGGCTTGCACCGTCTGCATACTCCTTATTTATATCAAGGCAGTTGATATGATTTTTACTCTTTGCTGAGAGTTCGATAACCTGTCCGCCCATAGCTTCAACAAGAGCAGAGTATTCTCTTTCAGGGTCGATAATCATAACATCTGCATCAGTTGAAAGAAGAAGGTTTACCATTTCTTCCTTTGCAGTAAAGGATTTACCTGAACCTGAAACACCGAGAATGAAACAGTTACCATTCAGCAAGAATTTACGGTTCACGATAATCATATTTTTAGAGATAACATTAACACCTTGGAATACACCGCCATCGTGCTGAATTTCCTGAACCTTAAAGGGCATAAAAACAGCAAGGCTTTCTGTTGTAAGAGTGCGCCTTGCTTCAATCTTGTTTATACCTATCGGGAGTGTTGCATTAAAGCCATCCAACTGCTGATACTTTAGAACTCCGAGCTGACACATATGCTTTCTGCCTGTTGCCTGAATTGCTTCTGTATCGCTGTTGAGTTCTTCAAGAGTATCGGCTGTATGCATAACCGTGATAACAACTTTGAACATCTTTTGGTCACGGGTTGTAAGGTCATCGAGAAATTCTCTGACTTCCTTTCTCTGCTGTTCAAGGTCATAAGGGATAACAGCCGTATAGTTGTTATTGGCGTTCTGCTTTCGCTGATAGTTTGCGATATTGGTTTCAATACCGAGTGCCTGTTTTTCACCGAATTTCTGAGCCTCTTCTGTTGATACCGGGACAATATCAAAGTTAAAAATCATATTTCTGTTTGTATCTGTGAGTTCCCATACAACACTGTCTTTGATATATGAGGGATAATCACGGATGAAGAGAACCCTGCCGAACCTGTCACCGATTTTGAAGTAATCTGACTTAAATTCAAAACCGTCAGGTGTGATATAGTCTTTGAAATGCTGACCCTTCTGCATCGTATCTCTTAAATCAAAGTGATAGTCGGCTGATTCTTTGGGTCTGCAGAAATCGTGAATGATGCGAAGTCTTTCTGTTAAATCAAGGTCGGTACACTTTGAACCGAGTCTTGAAAAGTGTGCAGTCAAATCTGCACCGACACGGTTGAAGTGACTTCGTGCTTCTTCAACCGTCTTTTTTTGAATTGTGAGCGTTACATATTTGTCCTGAACAATAGCATTAGCTCCGTTCGCTATCATTGTGAGCATATCATTGATTTCTTTACGGTATTTATCCTTATCATCATTTGCCTTTTCAAGAAGTGCAATTTCTTTAAGCTCTGCTTTTTTGAGCTTCCTGTTGATAATGGTAATCTGACTTGAAATACCGTTTTCAAGAGAGTTCAGGATTTCACTGTAACGCAGGAAGTTTGCTTCTTTATCTTCCTTACTTGATACCGCATAATTTATATCGGTAAACCTGAATGTTTTGGAATATCTGTCCCTGCTTGTCAAAAAGATACCGTCTGAATACACGGCATCAATTTTAATGACATCCTGAACGGACTTCGGGACTGACATTCCGTCCCCGAACAACTCATCTAGTCCGGATTTCTTTTTTATTGTGCCTATGAGGTCGAACATCGTCACTCTCCCCTTCCATTTTGTCATAATAGTTTACTGCAATAAACTTCAATTCTTTAGGCATAAGAATTTCACTTTTAAGGTAAGCGAACAAAACCTTTTCTGCTGTCATTCCGTGATATTTGAAGAAACCGAGTGCTGCAAAGGGAGCTGCACCTACAATGCACACCCAACTGAGTGTTTCAATACCGAATAACGGTTTTAAAAGAAAGTACAGTCCTACTGCAACACCGCAGGCAAGAATTGAAAAGATGAACTGTCTCAGATTAAGACCGAAATACACAGCTTCACTGTAATCTCGTATTTCTCTGTTGATTTTAACTTCCAAAATCGTTCACCTCATTCACATCCCTTGTTGTCACATAAACTATGCTTCTTTTAGGTACATAGGTAAATCCGCTTATTTCATCACCGATGCAGAAAACGTGTTCAGACTTACAACTCATAAATTCATTCATAAAAGAGCTTTCACCTGAAGCATCCTGTTCTTCTTTAATTGACACCACACCGCCGTCAATCAAATGCAGGTTATATATCTGTTCAAACATCTGAATCTCCTTTCACAATTAAAGTCCCATAATTTCCTTTTATATAAATTTTTTAAAACTATTATTCCGACGATAATTTCATTAAAATGCATTTATAATATTGTTTTGATAGATTATTATGATAGGTGATAGAATTATGTTAAATAACAACTTAAAAATAATACGAATGCGGGAGTACTTAATGAACAAAAGAGAGTTTTCAAAAATGTTAGATATTGCAGAACAACAATATTCAAGGTATGAAAACGGGCAATCAATCCCTTCTCTTGAAATCGCAATAAAAATATCTAATTCTTTACAAAAAAACATAAATGACATTTGGTTTATCATCGATTAAAAACAAACTATTCAACAAGTTTTTATTATATTAATTTTTTTTACAATTTAAGTAATATGTTTTTTTTGACAACCATATAATAATACAACTAAGTAGTTAATAAACTAGGAGGTATATTATTATGAGCAAAAAAAAGATTCGTTCAAAAACTAAAGCTAAAAAATTGAGTTTTAAAGATTTACTTCTAATCACAAATAAAACTCTAGATATTTTACTATCGTTAGCTAACAAGTTAAGTATGATTACTCAAGCACTATTCCCTGTAGCATTAGCCATCATACAACTCATCAGTTTTATTGCAGATTCATCAAGTATGTAAATTAAAGCACCAGCAAAAAGCTGGTGCTTCAATCATACAAAACAAAAACTTTATTATAACAGTTGTTCTTATTGTTTATATCAAATTCTATTAAAGACCCATCATTTCCTTAACAACTCTATCACTCATTTTTACTGTTCCGACGAGTACAATCATATTGAATATCAATTCACCGACATAACTCCATACCTGATTTACCGCCTCTGCCGTTTCATCAACAACCGGAGGTGAAGCGGCAAACAGCGAGAAGATTATACAACCAAGTACAATAATTGCACCTTCAAGGCAAACCGCCGCATAAGATTTGATAAAGCTCTTACCGACTGAGGATGAAGATTCACCTGCAAATGCGGCTAAAGGCACCGGGGCAATGGCTGTGTATAGATAAATTCTGAAGAAACGTCCATAAACCGTCATAATCATAATGAAGGAAAGAACCGTTATGAACAGACTACCTATAAGGGTGACTGCCCACAAGGGTACGCTTTCCCAAAATCCGCTGTCTTCTATTGCCTGTATGATTGAGTCGGGCAATACTGTTTGTTCAATAGATGCAAGACCTGACGTTGCCATAATCTTTGCAACAATACCTTGCACAATATCAAACAGAGCCATCATCAATTCAAGACCGTAGTCAATGGCTGCTTTAGAAAGTATAAAGCGGATGAACATCTTAACGGCAATTTCGGGTCGCTTCATTTCTGCAAAACTGCCGCAGGTTTTCATTACGCCTACAACGAAAAAGAGCACTAAAAGCGAATAGCCTATCGCTTGAAGTGCTCCGTGGATATTGGTTATGACGTTCCATATCGTACCGTCTTTAAATTCTTCGGGGGATTGAGTGATGAGAAGCCATATTTCACTTAACTTATCGTTCCAAGTGGAAAGTGCATTCTGTAGATTTTGCACTACCCAATTACTTGAATCTTCCATCAAAAACCTCCTTTGAAAAAAATTTTTAAAAAAAGTGTTGCATTTTCGCATTTCGGTTGTTTATATATATAGAAGCAAAAACTTCCAAGGCTTTTTATAAACACTTTTTCTGTTAAATTTGCATTTTTACATTCAAACGCAGGATTCGAATACTCCATAAAACAAAGAGTGTGCGAGTAATCGCACACTCTTATCTTATGGATTTATTTTAATTATTCTTTTATTACGCTCTTTTGCATATAATACCGTTTTTCCGGTTCCTGAAGGAGAACCGTTCCATACCGCTATCACAAAATCGGATTTATCAACCATATAACAATTTCTTTTATGCATACAGTCAGCAGTATAGTTTGTTTGCAGAATAGTTTTTGTATCAGCTAACTCCAGAATACGGTAATATCTGCTCTTATACTTATCACTCCACTTCAAAGGTTGAACTTCACAGGGAATTGCACATTCCAAAGTAATGTCAGAATACTGACTTTTTACTTCAAGTACAACTTCGGCAGCAATCATATCAACACCTATCGCCATACCCGATATAAAGTGTCTGACATCATAGGTTTCAATTGAATATATCACAGCAGATCTGATTCTTTTTCTCAAGTTCAAACTCTGAACAGAATCTTCATCCCACAGATATGTTATAGATTGCGGTCTGTGTCCTGTAAAACATGCAGTCTTATAAGGCAGATCAATCATATTAATTTTTCCTTCCCTTTAGTGAATAAAATTCATTAAGAGTGTAACAAATTTTTAATCAGTTTAGAACCAACTGACAATAGACTTTTCCCACCGCAGAAGTACTTATCCGACAATAAGGTCAAGAATTTCTTTTGCAAAGGTGATTACAATACCACCTGCTACTGTAAGGAAACCGTTAGCTCTCTGTGACGGGTCGTGCGATTTAAGAGAAAGCCCGACCTGCACGATACCGAAACCGAGGATAATAAGACCTATTGCTCTGATAAGTCCGAATATGAATGTTGAAAGATTGTTTACCACTGCAACAGGATCATCTGCTGCCAGTGCTGTTACACTGAAAGTGAAAAGCATTACAAGGCAAAGGATAATACCCACATAACTCTTGAAACCTTTTCTTACGTTACCCTTCATCGGGATTTTCTTTGTTTTACTGATTGTTTTCTTGTCCATTTTGTACCTCCATAGCATATAAATATGCTTCTATTTCTTCATTTGAATAAACGATAATATCTGAATCCTCTATATCTTTAGTATCAATATCTTCAGGATTCTTAAAAAGAAGTTCAAAGCTTGAGTAATCATCAAAGCCGTGAACATAATTTTCACCCTTTCCGTCTGTTGTGTCTTTGACGTTGGGGTGTTTTAAAATATCATACTTCAAGTCCTGTACCGGTCTTTCACCGCGAATAAAAAGAAGTGCGTACTTGTTATCAAGCATTCGCACCTCATCCGGAGTAAGCAATTCTCTTCCTGCAATCTGATAGTTAGTTGAGTAACTACCGTTTCTGCCTCTTGACTGTCCGTAAGTGTTTGTATCAATCGTTTCTTTACCCAACAGTTTTGAAACGTATTCGTGTGTTGATTGCTCATTACCGCCAAGATATAAGAACTCATCACAGTTACCGACAATTGATTCCCACTGTTTTTCAAACAATGCTTTAAGCTGTGCCATATTCTGAATGATAATTGAAACAGATATTTCACGGGAACGCATTGTTGAAAGCAACTTATCAAAATCATCGGGCAAGGCAATATTAGCAAACTCGTCCATTACGAAATGAACATGAACGGGAAGCCTGCCTCCGTGTACGAAATCCGCCTGATAATATAACTGTTGGAAAAGCTGTGTGTAGAGCATACCGACAATAAAATTAAAACTTGTATCGTTTTCGGGAATAAGGGCAAACACTGCCGTTTTCTTTTCTCCGATTTGGTCAAGCTCAAGCTCGTCTGTACAGGTCATATTCGCAAGGGAATCAAGATTAAACTTTTCAAGTCTTGCAAGTAAGGTAATCTGAATTGATTTCAAAGTTTTCGCTGAACCGCTGCGATATGAACGGTAATACTTAAGTGCAATATGGTCAGGGTTATCATTTTCCAGTTTGTTGAACACATCATCAAGCTGACTCGTTATAATAGTATCCATCTGTTCATCAGGTATTTCACCTGCACGGATAAGTTCAAGAACCATTGAGAAGTTCTGTTCTTCGGGCGGTGCTTCATAATGAAGATACGATACAAGTGCTTTTAATAGCATACTTGCTGCTTGGTCCCAGAACGGATCATTACTCTGACTTCCTTTCGGAGTAGTATTCTTAAACAGATTGGTAACAAGTCGCTGTATATCATTATCATTATTAATGTATACAAACGGATTATAACAATCACTCTTATCCATATTAATAAGGTCAAGCACCTTAATGTCGTAGCCATGCTTTTCTAACATATTTCCGGTATCACGAAGCAATTCGCCTTTCGGGTCAAGAACTATAAACGAGGTGTTGGCCTGCATAATATTTGGCTTCGCATAAAATCGGGTCTTACCTGAACCCGAACCACCGCATACCAAAACATTAAGATTTCTTCTGTGCTGTCTGCCGTCAAGACCGATTGCAGTATTCTGAGTTAGAACCTTATTTTCGGTAATGTCCTTGTCCATATATTTCTTTTTAATAGTATCCGGCTTTCCCCATTTAGCCGAGCCGTGTTCTTCTCTTCTTCGGTAATTCTTGTCATTAGATATATATATACCGATACCGAGAGCATATCCGACAATAAAAACGAGGACAGTTTTTAAGCTGTCCTCACAAAAAGAAATATTAAAAGGATTGCTGAAAGCAACTGACAGATTTTCAATGATATCTACAAGTCCGCCGTCAACATACGGTGCAACCAACAGTCCGAGCCATATAACAGGGATTAGGCCGCAGGAATAAAGTATGAGATTTGTTTTGGAAAGTTTATCTGTCCGCACGATCAAATCTCCTCCTTCGCAGAGGCGGAGCATCAATGATTTTCAAAAGAAGTTTGTCAACATCTTCCGTAGGTTGTTCCTGTTCAAGTAAACTGTTTCTGAATTCATTGAAACCGTTAATCAACAGATTGTGTTCAAAGGAATCAACTGTTATTAATCTTTTTTCATCCTTCATATGAACACCGCCTTATCTATCACTGTGTTCTCTGTGCTTAGGTTCAAGTGCCTTGGTAATTGTGTTTGCAATACTATTCGCATGGTCACGAATCTGTGAAAGCTCAGCTCTCTTTTCTTTTGCTTCAAGAGAAAGGAACTTTTCGCTTACACCGGTAATAGGTTCAGGCTCATAGCCTGCTCTTGATGTTGCAATATATGAAATAGCCTGTGCGGAAAACTCAAGAATTTCTCTGTTGAAATCACCTTTATCAAGTTTTGCAAATGCAATTTCTTTTGAGAGTGCACGGATAATTTCATCACCGTTCAATCCCTGTCTGATAAGAATCTTTTTGTTTTCAGGCTGATATACGGCATTCACATTTTCGGGAAGTTCATTGTTTATTTCAACAGGAACAGGAGATGTGGTAATCATAGCTTTTATTACCACACGGACATCGGGTGTTTTAGTTCTCTTCGGTCTCAGCTTTGCATTGGTCTGTGAAATGTCAAAGACCTTCTTTGCGTTATACGGAATGACCTTTTTGCCGTCATCTCTTGTATATTCCTTACCGGGTTCAAGGATAACGATACCTGTTTCACCCTTATTGATAAACACATGATTCTTCTGCCACGTCTTTGAATCACAAAGTCTTGTTGCATCAGGGTTCTGATATGCGACCAGAAGTGCATTGCTTACCGAGTATCTGTCGAACCTGCTCTGAACATCAAGATACGCCATTACGGTATCGGGATTGTTAAGTTCTTCTGTTGCTGTTTCGAGCATTTCATAAGCTAATGCTCTGTTTTCATTTTTCTGCTTTATCCAATCTTCTTTTGAATAAAGTTCTGTTTCATTTGTCGGTTCATTACCGATAATATTATCTGCTTCTGTCATGTTTTTTAGTTCCTTTCGTTTTTGTTTTTGTTGTTTTTGATTTCTGCGGAGTTGTCTTTCCGACTGCCGCCTTTTGTTTCTCTTCCTTAAGCCTGTTGAGCTCTGCTCTGACTGAGGGTCTGGAAGAAGCATCATCCCGTGTATAACGTCGGATTTCGTTGATTCCGGAGGTAGGCTCGGACGGACGGGATTTTCCCGCCTTCGCCATAGTGGGGTTTTCGATATGCGGAGTTTCTTTCTGCTGAGGTTTCTCAAAGAGCTCATCAATAAATTTATCCTCCATGCTCTTCTCCGGTCTCTGTTTTTCTTTCGGTTGTTTGTTACCGTTCTTAGATTTTTCGAGACTGTTACGAACATCCGCTTTATCGACATATCCGAGTTTGAATCTTTGGAATATTCGGTTTACCTTTGGTGAGTCTTCAGCACGTATCATAATATCGCACTTATTGCTTTCATTAGATTTATCTTTAAGCACGTGATACATAACACCATACTTTTTTGCTTCTTTACAAAACTTATATAAATCCTTCTGATCGATTTCAAAAACCTTAATAGGCTTCTGAGATTTAAGCATTGTATTAAGTGAAGCTCTGCCTTTTGTTCTTGTTGTATCTTTACGCGAGGCAAGGATAAGTTTAATAAGACGTTCTGCTCCGTCCATTGACATCTTACCTGCAACTTCAACGCCCTGTAGTGTCATCCTCACGATTTGTTCTGCTGCGTCTCCTGAAGCGTTCATCTGTACTCATCTCCTTTCTTTCTTTATCGTTCATAATTTCATTTATCTTGTTTTCGATTTTAGGTTCATCGTTTTGTATTCTGTCACAGATACGAATATCTTTTCTTAAAGTATTCATCCTCTGACTTAACACCGAAATTGAATTTTTGATTTCAGCTATTTCTTTTTCATCATTGCTTCTAACCGCAACTTTTAACATATTGCGAAGTCGTTTTCTTCCTTCATAACATTCCTGAAGTTCTTTTTCGCAAGACTGTCTGTATTCAGAAAGTTGGTCAGAAGTATCGATGTTGTTATCACACAAAAGATTTTGTTGTTCAATCAGTTTATCGAGCTTTCGCATTTCATCAACGAGATATTTATCAAGACCTCTGTTCTTGTTAGGATTTTTCTTTACATACTGAACAACGGTTACAAACGAAACATAAATCTGTTGATAAGTTGGGTCAACGAGAGGAACAAAAAAATCCTCAACAAGATTATCTTGTTGAGGAATATCTATTCTGTATCTCTGCCATTTTGATTTTATTCTGTTGTCTATGCTTTCAATTGTATAATTTTCTCCGAGAGTTTTTAATCTTCTCGGTCTTTCAAAGTTCGGATGTGAAATAGTCGGATACTTTCTACTGAAATTAAAAGTATATCCTAGTCTTTGCATTTCAATAAAGAATGCTTTTCGATTTGTTGTTGTCAGAATACATTCATCAATGTCTCTTCTGATGATTGCATCCTTTGTCCACTCTCCGTTTTTTTCTGCCATATATAAATCATAACTTTTATGACCACGCTTTTTCGGATTGTTAATAACAGACAACCCGTATTCGCGACAAAGGTCATCAGAAATTTCACGAAGGTTATAATAGCTTTCAAGACAATCGTTAAACTTCAATCCTGATTTTGCTTGAACAGAGTTCACTACAAGATGATTGTGCAAACAGTCTGTATTAAGATGTGTTGCAACGACTCCTTCATAACCGTTAAAAGCTCTGTTTAAAAACTCAATTCCCAAATCGTGAATCTTATCCGGTGTTCCTTCATTGGGTGCAAACGATTGAATAATGTGATAACCGAGAATGCCGTCTGTCTTGCGATGACGTTTCTTTGTTCGCATCATTTCCTGAAATGCGTTTTCAACTGATGTCAGGTTTTGAGTCGGAGTAACATAAAACTGTTCTTCTGTTTTTAAATCATTAATACTGTAATCAAGTACACTATGCAAATTCAGAAACATTTTTTCGTAGTTTTCGTTTTCAGTTTTATTTTTGTTACCGACATAAGCAAGTGTTCTGTCAAGATGTGTACGAATAGGAATGATATATACTATTGCCATTTTAATTTTTCCTGTTTATCCTGAAAGCATCATGCATTTCCTGTTCAACATCTTTAAGTTCAGACAAATGCTTTTCCAACTCAACAGGATTTAATATACCATTCGTTCTTGCAATACGAAGAATCTGATTGATGTTATTACCGATACACCTTAACTGATAAATCAAATCATCATATTTAACATGCGGTGCTTCAGGCGGTTCATAACCTAAAACAAGATAGCGTATAACCAAGGATGGTTTCAACCCGGTCTGCCTACAAAGCAAATCAAGTTTTTTCTTTTCTTGATTGTTAAAATATACTTTTACCTGTATCTCTCTGTTTCGCATACAATCAAGCCTTTCTTCTTTAACTTTTCAATCAAGATTGTTGCAGTTATATTTGATATAAAAGCTAAGCCTGCAACTGCAACATAAGCTAATGTGTCCATTGGAATCATCTCCTTTCTGGGGTGTTAGGGGTGAAAAATCCCTTAACAAGCGGATGTGAGTACTCATATCCAATGCTTGTTAAGACTGATGCCACGCATTTTTTCTGTTAATACAGCTCATCAATCAGACTTCTTCATCGTCAGAAACGGTCTGAGCATCATCTGTATCACAGTCCTCTGACTCGCTGTCAGCTTCAAACACTTTATATACCGGAAACAATTTTGTGTTTTCAAGCTGAGAGATTACATCAGTTGAGTTGTCGATATCTCTTATCTTTGTTTCAGCTTCCTCTTTTGAGTTCGCAACAACTTCAACTACATTGGCTAAGCAATGAATTACAACGGCTTTAAATCTTTTCATTATATTTTCCTCCATTATCTTTCATGTTCTTTTTTTATCGGGTTATATGGGACTTTAGTTATACGGTCATCGACCTTAAAAAACTTTTCAGGGTACTTAAACTTTTTCAAGTGTTCGGTTATCTGTGTATCAGACAGACTTATAAACTCATCTTCTTTACTGTCGCAGATAAAAAATGTTCCGCAAACAATATCATTAACTCTACATTCACCATCACACAGTCCTCTGTTTAATGGTAAAGAAAGAAGTTTACCTTCACGATTATGAATAATTAAACCGTCTGATAAATAACGAACATCAATATTACCTCCGACAATGTTTTGCATACTCTCAAGAGAAGAATCAATCTCCTGAACTTTTGCAATCTTGCCGGGTTCAACCAAAACAACTTTTATCTTTTCAGGAATACATTCCTTTGCTTCAAAGTTAATTTCGGTAAAGTTATCAGCATCAAGAATATGTTCACCTCTGTACCAATCATCGGTTACAATCTGTTCTGCTTCTTCCTGATTCTGAGCTTCAACCGAAACTTTCTTTGTTAAGATTTCAGTTATGGTCACTTCAAATTTTTTCATTTACATCAAACCTCCCTTCTTATTTTGTTTTATAATTTTTTTAAAGAGCATAAGTAATCATTAACGTCTTTACTAACCGAAACAAAATCTGTTTCAACGGTGTATTTATCTTTCAGCAAATCACTTATTACTTCTGCTGCTTTACAACCTGTTGTGTCATTATCCAAATGCAGATAAACTGTTTTTATTTGCGGATTATCATCAAGAACCTTACTCAACGAATTCGGTAACCGAACATTATTCATTTTCTTGGAAGGTTGATAAACTCCGGATAAAGAAAAAAGGTTCTGACTTTTAAAATCAGAACCTCGTTCATAAAGAAGTGTGGCATAGGATAATAAATCTATCGCACCTTCAAAAATATGAATGTTTTTATTATTTTTATTTACCAACCGAAAAGGAAAACACTTATCACTACCGTATGCATCACTGATATATCTGTATTCATCCGTACCTCTCATACCTGCATATTTAGGAATACCTTTTTCATCGAACCCAACGAACACAATATTGTTCATCGGTGAACTCTGATATATCATTTCTCTTTCAATGAAAAATGATATAACATCTTCATTGATTCCTCTTTGCTTTAAATACTCAACTGCAATATCATTATTATCAGCTCTCGGCGGAAGAATAAGTTTTCTTTTAGTTTTGTACTTCAGCTTTCTGTACGGTTTACTTAATGCATTCTCGTCTTTCGCAATCAGAGAAATTGCTTCTATGAAAGTCATACCACGTACTTTTATAAGGTAATCAACTGCACTTTTTCCACCTATACCTCTTGACCACCACATCCACATTCCATTTGATATTTTTAAACTGTCGTGTGTTTTTGTAGAGTATGTGTTGTGTGAAACTCTTACCAGTTCATACGGTTCGTAATTTCTCAGATAAGTCAGCAAGTCCATTTCCTTTGCTCTGTCGATAATATTTTTAGAGTAATATGTCATTCTATCGACTGCTCCTGTCTACTTTTATCCTTGCAACTTTGATGAGTTCATTAGATACGATTTCAGGTGTTGAGTTTTTAAGAGACTCAGCAAACTCCTGCTGCTCAGCATACATCTTTTCATAAAGTGCTGTGTTTAATTGTTCGAGTGTCATTCAAATCAACTCCTCATAATAAAATTAGGGCAAGAAATAATCCTTGCCCTGAAACTTTGTTTACAATTGTTTTTGCAATTTTTACATTGTTCGTTGTAAGTTATTCTCTTGTTATTAACAAACGACCTCCTTATATAATTGTTTGAAGCAGAAATCGATGTTTTTCTGAGTTTTTACTCGTTTCTTTTGTAACTACAAAGAAAAAAGCCAACTGAATTAATCAATCGGCTATGTAAGATGTTTTAATTTGTTTATGCACTATACTTCATCATTCCTCATATCATACAAGTATGCTATGGGGGCTTTTTTATTTTTCAAACTTGACAGATATGTATTAGTGGTAAAGTTAATTGAAACTGCTGTTATGGATAACAATGGTAACAGCAGAGCGCTTGGTTCGGAAATTATAGATGCAATTGAGCTTGCACCGGAAACTAATGTTGTAAAACTTCCAACAGCTGTTTTTATTCCGTGTTCTTTGAGTGCATCTTTATATGATTCTAATTCAGATTCCAATGTTTCTCTTATTTGTTCTGGTGTATAATTTGTAAAATTTCTATTTGCCCAGTTTGTAAAGCGTTTTAGTTGTTCTCTTCTTTTCTTATCTTTTCTTATATATAATACTTGTTCCCAAGACAACTCATCTTCTTTTATACTTGGAAAATCTTGTACGCATACTGCAAAAACATTTCTATTTTCAAAAGAGTTAGGACGTTTCAATTTGTATTTTAACGTCTGGTTTCCATATAATTTTTTTATTTCTAAACATTGTGATTCTTTTTCAAATTCTGTTAAGTCGTGAAAAACTGGTGAAATGCATAATCTATGCTCTCTAGTAAAGTTTTCCGCATTTGAAAGTATAGCCTGATTTCGATTCTTGGAATATTTAAATTCAAGTCTTCCAAACTCTATAGGGTCAATTTGTTTGCACGCATTACGAGCACCTCCAATTAAGTAAAGTTTTCCTGGAGTAAGTTGGTCATTTTCTAAAAAATTTTTTGAAGATTCTCGTATAAACTCAGTGTAGTCTTTATCAAACCTTACAGCTGTGTTTTCCATAGCAGCCAAATTATAGTTTTCACGAATGGTTCTAGCAAAAATATCACTTGATTTTCGACTTCCATTTTCCACAACTAAAACATCATGAGGTATAGCAACAAATTCAAATGATGATTCTAGCACTTCTTCTGGTATCCATATTTTATCAAAAAACAATGATGTTACTTTTGGTCTCACGAAACCAGTAGCTAAAGATTCTCCTTTTTCATAATTTAGTATTTTTGACATTTTATTCATCTCCTGTTTTAACTAGAATAATACATTAAATTACTATTTGCAAATATTATATTTCAATCTTTTGAGGATAAAGTTCATTATTATGCGGATCGATTTTCATATCATATATATCTATTGATTTCTCTTTGGCTATTTTTATTAAGTTTTCTCTGTTTTCGTCATCGATTCTATAACCACAATAAATAGCACAAGGCCTATAATATATATAATCATATGGAGATATCGGCTTGCCAAAATCTCCTTCTTCAACTTTAGATAATAATCTCCATTCTTTTTCGTGTTCCCAATCTTTATTTTTATACAGGAACGGCCCTATACTATACAACCAATCAAAAAAATGATACGCATTTAACTTTCTTTTATAAACATGCTCGTGGAATGATGACCATATGTAATTTATTATGTAACAATTACCCAATTCAGATTGTTCGTCATAGATAATCGGAAAAAGTGGATAAGTTAACCAAGAATTAAAACAAGTATTATGTTTTTGAGGGCATACTAGGTCTTGATTTTTAAAGTTATATGCAAGAGCAAACCCTGTGTGATAATCTGCATAATAACCCCACATTCTATTTGATTTGATAGTTTCAGAAAAACAGGCAATTCGTCGCTTGTCACGCATTAGGTTCAAATAATCAGTTTTTATTATGTTATATAAATCATCCACAAGAATTATTTCTCTAAAATTAACATAATAATCGTCCATATATTTTTTGAATTTTTCATCTTCGGTATATTTATCTATAACATCCGTTATTGACATTAATATAGGTTCCTCTGAAGTTCCCCTATTCATTTTTATATCTTTTGTAGGATGATTTTTTATTCCTTCATGTGAAAAAACTAAATATTCATCATAATCCTTTAAAATCATGTCTTTGTCTATTAATAGTGTTCCGTCGAAAACATCATTCATTTTTTCGGGTGTCGATAACCATATTTGATCATTTACCAATGCATTAATATTTAAATTATCGGCATCAAAACGACGATATCTATATAATCTATTTGGCATATTGTTTTTTATTAATGAAGAAATGCGTTCGTAGCTAGGTGTAAAATACCATTCTCCATTTGCATTTTCAAATTCAAGTTCAGTAAGAAAAGAATGCAACTGTTCTCTTATATCTTCAATCATTATTATACCTCCCCTAAACATATAGTATCATAATTTTTGATTTTAGTAAACACAACAAAGTTTTGATTTAATGGGGCATTTAGCAGTATTGAAACCCACCAATACCGTTTCATTTTTCTAACTATATCTCTGTATTTTTTCTCTGGTGCATCAGCCACATCAAGTTCATCATCAACAATTTCGTTGTCCTTATGGTCCCTATCAAGAAAGGCATTAAGCTCTGCAAGCCTCTCGGATTTCTGTGAAAGCTCTTCTTCCTGTGCGAACGGTATTTCAACTTCAATCTTCGCGTTTTTGAACTGCACCTTTGTTTCGGCAAGTATTTCTTCAGTAGTTTTCAACCTTTCCGGCATTGTAGTTATGAGATTATCAAGTCGAATAATGTTACCGTAGATATCCGAGCCGAGAGTAATTGAATGTCTGAGAGCACCTACAATGGTAATGGTGTACTCTTTTTCAAAAGCATTAAAGGAGAGTTCCACTGTAAAGCCTAGGCACGAACCGATATTTTTCGGCTCAGGTGAGGTCATCGCCTGACAAGCAGCAAGTATAGCGGAACCTGCACCTTTCTTTTCGGTATAGGTAACATCTTCACTGTCCTAAATGAGAAGTTATCTGTGTTAAGAGAGTTTTTTATTCTGTCCTTTTAATATCCGCTTTAATAGCTTGGATAAAGTGTGGCATTTAACTGTTCAAGTGTCTTGGTATTCGTTTCCTTTACTTAAAACATCAAGTGTGAACATTTTGTAAATTTACAAAATTTTTGCGTGACATTTTTCATTTTTCGACATATGTATTATGAAAGTGGAATTTAAGGAGTTCTTAAAATGAATAAAGAAATAATAATATCTGACAAACTTGCAAATTCAATTCGAGGATTATGGCATATTGAATCTTTGGAAGAAAAGAAAGAAATAATAAGGCATTATGATAATTTATGTCATCTGTTTCTACTTGTCAAAAATCATCCGGATTATTTTTCTCCGGAAGAATTAGAAAAATGCAACCAAAAAACACGTGCATTGAATCAAACCGAAAAAGACTTAATTTCTGAAATATTTCTCACACTACATATGGGGATAATAAACGATCCGCTTGAATACACTGTCGAAGAAATGAAAGCACTCTACAGTAAGGGACTTTATTTTACCAAAGAAGAGCTTGAGGAAATGATTGATTGGCAATTCTATTCAAAAAAACACAATACTGAACTTATAGCTTTAATTGAAGAATATTTAGACAAACATTTATATTTCAATACTATTGATGAGGCAGAACAAGTATGGAATGCATCCGAGGTATCTCATCACGCTAAAAAACATAATAAATCCAAAAACTATCTTTCAAACTGTTTATCCAAAGTGTTTATTTCCCGATTATCTCAGTGAACCTCCTCTTCGACAAATTAATAATGCTCCACATCAAAAAGTATATTAAACTCAGCGCATTTTGCAAATTTCAATAAAAACTATTTTTCCTGTATAAATAGTCTTTCCATTTCTTTCGATACTTGTCAAAGGATATCACTAGGGTTATGTATTTACCACACTCAAAATCTATAAACTAACTTTTGTTTTTATTGTACCGCCTTACTATACGAGTATTTTCCATCGATATATTAACTTTTTTGTCGTTTTTTTTAACTTTTTTGCATTTTGATTGAAAATAGTTAATAACATTCGTACAATTATTATGTGTGCTATGTCCGTGTTTTATAACTTGTGTTGCTTGCAATGTTCCACAACAAACAGCAAAAATAACCGATAACTAATAATTATCTTTTAATTAACAAAAGAGAGGTTAGAAAATATGAATAGAGAAATTATTCTTCAGGCAAATCGATTAATCAGAAACAAACGCCCAAATTTAAATGAAGCTCAAGCCTGTACTGCTACCCCTGTAGGCGACATGCTTGAAATAGTTTTCACTAGCAAATGCTGCAGAAATGACAAGGCGGGCACATGTATTATGTGCGACTATGGTCACAGTACTAAGGAATGGAGTGATGATGAGTATATTGAATCTTTTAGAAACATTTTAACCGGAGATTTGCAAAAATATAAATCCATTCATTTGTGTGCAAACGGAAGCATAATGGACGAATATC
>JAZSQQ010000011.1:0-22751 GCA_045538055.1 Acutalibacteraceae bacterium | reverse complement strand
TAGCGACTGAGGGATTGTCAAAAACCCTTGAATTATCAACAATCCTCCCGTCACGGCTACGCCGTGCCACCCTCCTTTACACAAGGAGGGCTTGGGGTTACTACCGACTTTCAAACATCCCGATAAACCCGAATTTGTCGGAGTGATTTTCGGGTTTATGACCATAAAATGTTAAAGGAGCCGTTTTTGACAGCTCCTTTATTTATTGTGTTCTGATTACCAACGGAAGAAGAAATCGTAAATTTTTTCAAAAAGGTCTGAGAAGAATTTTGCGATTCTCTCAAAGATTGTAAGCTTGCCTACGAACTCATATTTTGTAACGTCGTTGTCTGCATCGTCTGCATATTCAACGATAGCGTCTGCGCCGTCTGAATATTTGATAATCCGGAATGTAACGTTCTGACAGTCTTCAAAAGCGTAGTAATCAATATAATTAACTGTCTTTGAAATGAACACTCTTTCAAGGTAGGGACAGTTGGCAACAACGTGTGAATAAATAACTGCAACTCCTTCGTTGAAGTCAACTGACTTAAGGTTCTTGCAGTCTGCGAAAGCACCTTCGTAAATTTCAGCTTCGTCGCCGCTGATTGAAACTTCTTCAAGCGCCGTGTTTGCGAATGAACGGGCACCGATGCAATAAACTGAAGGGCTGAAGGTTACATTTGCAAGGTTTTTGCAGTTTTCAAATGCTGAATCTTCAATATAGTCAACTGTTGAAAGGTCAAGAGATGTGAGGTTGTTACAGCCTCTGAAAGTTGCGTAGCCGACTGAGCCGACATTTGCAAAATCGAAGCTTTCAAAATCGCAGTACGCAAAAGCAAACTCATAGATATCCACGTATGAATTGATGGTGACTTTGTCAAGCTGCTTACAGCCGTAGAAAGCGTACGGACCGACGGATATTACATCTTCGGGAACTGTAAATGTTGTAACGTCAGCTGTAACAAGGAAGTACTCAAGAATGCTTGATTCAAAGTTACCGTCCATATCTGTGAAGATATAATAAAGAGCGTTGTTTTCGAAAAAATAAGAAGTATTGTTTTCGCTGACTGTAATGTTTTCAAGTGTAGCACAGCCTGCAAAAGCAGATGCGACGTCAATGATGCTGTCGCCAAGGTAAATGTCCTTAATCTTTGTGTTTTCAAAAGCCTTTGTTCCGATGTATTCAAGGCTGTCGCCAAGATTTATTTTTTCAAGATTTGTGCAGTTGGAAAAAGCACCTTCACCGATTCCATAAATTGAATCGGGAATTGTGATTTCCTTAAGGTTTCTGCAGCTTGCGAAAGCGTACGGAGGAAGTAATTCAATACTTTCGTTGAAGATAACGTTTTCAACTCCTGCCATAAAGAAGCAGTAATCAGAAATAAAATCGATTTCTTCGGGGATTGTATACATCTTGTCGTTACCGAGGTAAGCTAAAAGAACATTCTGCCCGAGGATAACGGCATTGTCTGTTGACTGTTCTGCAAGGTAACCGAGCACGGGAGTTGCTTCGAAAACAGAAATTCCGAAATATTCAAAATCAATTGTTTCGGGAACAATGATTTTTTCAAGGTGAGAAGCAGCATAAAAAGCCTGATCATCGATTGATGTGATTGTGTCGGGAAGTGTAACCTCTCTGATTGTGTAACAGTCCATAAAAGCACCGTAGCCGATACCTGTAACAGTTACGTTTTCGCCTTCATATTCGACTGTTTCGGGGATTATTACTGTTTCGGGAACGAGGGAAGCACCGTCTTCATTAACCTCAAAGTCGATTACAGAAGCACTGTAACAATCCTCTTCTGCGTAGATTTCGTAGTAAATATTATCTTCAAGAATCAGATCTGAGAAGATGTCTTCGGGAAAGAAATCTTCGTCATCGAAAAAAGCGGATGTGTTTATTGCCAATACGGAAAATGCGCAGATTGCCGCAAGTAAAACGGCTAAAATTTTCTTGGAAATACTCTTCATTACAAACTCTCCTTTGACACGGGTTTACGGATATCAAATCTTTAATTAAACAGTACTCTAAATTATGGAAAAAGTAAACACTTTTTACGGTTAAAAATTGTTACAGTTTGGTGTCTGAAAGTAACAAAAAACCGTTGCACCACGTTAATGGTTACAACGGTTTTAACTATTTTGTCATAAGTGAAATCACATTGACTCGGGAACGGTGATTCTGAGCATTTCAAGGATGTTTTTGATAGTATCCTTTACGCAGATACAAAGATAAAGTCTTGCCTGCATAAGCTTTTCGTCGTCGCACTTAACACGGCAAGCGTTATAGAACTTGTGGAAAAGCGTTGCCAGGTCGACTACATAGCGAGTTATCTTTGCAGGGTCATAATTCCTTGCTGCAACAACTATCTCGTTTGTAAGGCCTGCTAAATGGCGGATTAATTCACGTTCTTCGCTTTCTTTGAGCATTTCAAGCTCTTCAGAAGTGCAATCGCGTGCCGAAATGCCCTCAGCTTCAAGCTTTTTGATGATTGAACAGATTCTTGCGTGTGCATACTGACAGTAGTAAACAGGGTTCTGTGAGCTCTGTTCAACTGCAAGGTCAAGGTCAAATTCCATCTGTGAGCCCGGTTCTCTCATGTTGAAGAGGAAACGAACTGCATCAATCGGGATTTCTTCAAGAAGGTCAACGAGTGTGATTGCCTTGCCTGTTCTTTTTGACATACGTACAACTTCACCGTCACGTGTAAGACGGACAAGCTGCATAAGAATAACGTCAAGCTTGTCGCCACCGACACCGATTGCATCAAGTGCACCCTGCATTCTTGCAACGTGACCGTGGTGGTCTGCACCCCAGATGTCGATTGCAATGTCAAAGTTTCTTACTGCGAGCTTGTTGCGGTGGTATGCGATGTCTGCCGCAAAGTAAGTCGGGTTTCCGTTTGCACGGATAAGAACGTCATCCTTGAGCTCGAGCTTGTCGATATCTTCCTGAGAATAGCCCTGCTTTGTAAGTCTTTCTGTCTGCACTTCAATGTTCTTGTACCAGAGTGCACCGTCTTTTTCGTATGTAAGACCCTTTTCCTTCATAAGCTCAAGAGTATCTTTAAGCTCAGTGCCGTTGTGAAGGGTGCTTTCGTGGAACCAGGTGTCGTATTCAATACGGTATTTTGTAAGGTTATCCTGCATAGCCTTGATATTTTTCGGAAGTGCGAAATCAACAAGAGCCTTTCTTCTTTCAGCTTCGTCAGCTTCAATGTATTTGTCACCGTAAACATCGGCAAACTCCTGTGCTCTTACCTTGATGTCTTCACCATGGTAGCTGTCCTCGGGAAGCTGAACGGCATCTTCGCCCTTGAAAATCTGCTGATATCTGATATCAAGTGAAAGTGCGAACTTGTCAATCTGATTACCTGCATCGTTGATGTAAAATTCACGGCTTACTTCGTAGCCTGCATAGTCAAGAACGGCTGCAAGACAGTCGCCGAGTGCGCCGCCTCGCGCGTTACCCATATGCATCGGGCCTGTAGGGTTGGCGGAAACAAATTCAACGTTGATTTTTTTGCCGTTACCGTAGTCCGAACGGCCGTAATTGTTGCCTTTTTCGCGGATATCCTTAAGGATGTCTGCGTAGTAGCTGTCGCTGAGATAGAAGTTCATAAATCCCGGACCTGCAACCTCTGCGCGGAGGAAATATGTACCCTCAAGGCTGATGTTTTCCATAATTGTATCTGCAATTTTTCTCGGGGCTGAACGAAGCTCTCTTGCCCATACCATTGCGGCATTTGCCGAAAAGTCACCGTTTGCACGGTCAGCAGGGATTTCAACCTTAAATTCTGCTGTCGGCATCTGTACGAATGCGCCGTTTTTAACAGCGGCATCAACGGCTGAGTAAACTGCATTTTTAAGCTGTTCCTGAACCTTATTCACTATATAAGACATTTCAGTTTACCTCCTCATATTTAGCGGTAATTTTGATTCTGTTTTTGCTCAGAAGCTCGTTATTGAAATCGAGCGAATATGAAAAATCGAGAACAGTTTTTTTGTTCTCTGTATATTCTGAACGGATTGAAGTGGTGTGAACTCCCATCATAATCTGTCCGACAGGAGTGTTGTAACAGCAGAGGTTACGCTTGTTTTTCTCCATTTTAAGCTCTGTGTTGTAAGCACCCACGCGGGAAACGGTTACACGGCTTGAATTTTCAACGTGAACTGTCGTTGTACAACCCATAAGTTCATCCGACTGTTCCTCGTAAACGATGAAGTAATCGTCAGGTGTGCCGTGGATTTCTGCCGTTGTTGTAAGCTCGGATTTTTCGCGCTGTCCCTGTACATCGTGGTAATCGTGGATTGTTATAAGGCAATTCATCTTTCCCATCTCTCCATCGCTGAAGTAAGGAGCTTGTCGATAAGCTCAGCGTACGGAACGCCCGAAGCTTCAAACATTTTCGGGTACATACTGATTGATGTGAAGCCCGGGATTGTGTTCGGCTCGTTGAGCATAACAAGTCCATCAGATTTACGAACGAAGAAATCAACTCTTGCAAGACCGCCGCAACCGAGAGCCTTGTAAGCGTTTCTTGCGGCCACGCGTACTTCCTCGTGCTTTTCGTCGGAAAGTCTTGCAGGAATATGAAGCTCACTTGCAGGGTTTACGTACTTTGCTTCGAAATCGTAGAAATCGTTACAGGGAACAACCTCACCGCAGACGGAAGCAACGGGCTCGTCGTAACCCATAACGGCACATTCAACCTCGATGCCGTCAATGCCTTCTTCAAGAACGAGCTTTGAATCTTCTTTGAACGCTTTTTCAATTGCAACAACAAGAGATTCCTTGTCGTCAGCCTTGCTTACGCCGACGGATGAGCCTGCATTTGCGGGCTTTACAAAAATCGGGAAACCGAGATATTCTGCGGCTTTTTCGATGTATTTTTGGGGCTCTTTGCTGTAATCGTAGGAATTGAAGCCCAACCATTTTGCCTGCGGAATACCTGCAGCGTCTGCGAGGGTATTTGTCATAACCTTATCCATACAGCAGGCAGATGAAAGCATATCACAGCCGACATAAGGGATACCTGCAACCTGCATAAAGCCCTGGATTGTGCCGTCTTCGCCGTTCTTACCGTGGAGTACGGGGAAAGCAACATCAACACGGACAGTCTTTACTCCGTCAGCCTCAAAAACGAGAAGACCGTGATCGTTTCTGTCAGGAGAGATGACCGCTTTTGTAAGGTTTTCTGTGTCCTCGAGCCATTTATCTTCGGGAAGATTTGCAACGTCGCCGTCGTATTTATACCATCTTCCGTCCTTTGTTATGCCGAGCATAATAACGTTATATTTATCCTTGGGAGTGTTTTCAACAACTGATTTTGCAGACACAACCGAAACGTCGTGTTCGCTTGAAACACCGCCGAAAATGATGAGTGCGTTCTTCATTTTACAACATCTCCGTTTTGCATTATTAGACAGTTTTACATATTAACATAATTCTTTGTTCAAGTCAAGAAAAATCAAGGTTTTTGAATCCTTAAAAAGTCAAAAATTAATGCAAAAAAATAGTGACAAAATGGTATATATATGTTATAATAGCTATAATTATTGGCTTATATTATAACTATAGCATAAGGAGCTTGAAAATATGGAAATCAGCGCAACAATTTCAGCAATAATCAAAGGTGTGGAAAGCACCATGAACAATAACGGCTTTGCCGTAATAGTGCCTCAGGGTATCGAAAAAGGTGCTTTGCCCGTAACAGAGAAAAACGGTTGTATGACCATTCTTTACGGCGGTAAAAAGGGTACTGCAAAAATTGAACTTTTTGAAGGAAAGATTTCTCTTTTCTGTTCAGCTGCTGAATCGGGAAGCGCTGTTGACGAAGACTTCAAAAAAGTTACAACAACTCTCTTCGACCTTGAAAAAGTTGATGAACGCGACATCAGATACGTTGTCAATGAAATCAATGACTGTATCAACGACACATACGGCAAAAAGGAAAAGTCGAAGAAGCTTCCGCAGCCTGTTTCAAAGTCAGCTGCAAAGAGTGGTACAAGTTACTATGACCTCGTAACTCTCGGAAACCGATTTGTACAGATTTATCCCGAACTCAAGGATGCTTACAAGCAGAACATCGAAAAGTACGGTGAGTTCCTTGCTGACGAGTTCTTCACAAAGTTCGGTAACGAAAAGTTCCGCGAAACAGTAAAGAAGAATGACCCGCAGCAGATGAAGAAGCTTTTCAATATGCTCAACGAGGTTTATAACGACGGCACAAATCAGGTGCAGAGCGTTATCGTTGTAACAATCCTCGGTTCAATTTATGACGACGAAAATCTTCTTGCAAACTGTGTTGACTATATGGACGAGATGACACTCTACGTTATCGAAACACACAAAATTCTCAAAAAATCATCTTCAACAAGATCAAAGTTGGAGCGTCCGCCTCTCTACAAGCCGAAGAGAAAGAAGAACTTCGGTGGTGGATTAATGAATCAGTTGAACGGAGGTAAATAACCGTGGCGAATGAAGAAAAAAATGAAGTTCTGCAGCCTGTTGAGGCTGAAGTTACTGACGAATCAATGCTTGAAGAGGCGATGAATACGGTAGTTACCGAAGAATACGGTGCTGACCAGATTCAGGTTCTTGAAGGTCTTGAGGCTGTCCGTAAAAGACCGGGTATGTACATCGGTTCAACAGGACCGCGCGGTCTTCACCACCTTGTTTACGAAATTGTGGACAACTCAATCGACGAAGCTCTTGCAGGATTCTGTTCTCATATTGAGGTTGAAATCCTTCCCGACAATATAATCACAGTCCGCGACAACGGCCGTGGTATTCCTGTTGCAATTCACGACAAAATGGGCATTCCGACCCTTACGGTTGTTCTTACGGTGCTTCACGCAGGAGGTAAGTTCGGCGGCAGCGGATACAAGGTGTCAGGCGGTCTTCACGGTGTTGGTTCTTCGGTTGTTAACGCTCTTTCAGAGTGGATGGAAGCTGAGGTTTCACGTGACGGTCACGTTCATTATCAGAAGTTTTCACGCGGTAATCCTGTCTGCGATATGAAGGTTATCGGCGATACAGAAGAAACAGGAACTCTTATCCGTTTCAAGGCCGATCCCGAAATCTTCACAGAAACGGTTGAATATGAATTTGACGTGCTTGAAAGAAGGCTCCGTGAGTCTGCATTCCTTAATGCAGGTCTTTCAATCACATTGACGGATTCACGTGACCCTGAAAATATCATCGAAAAAGTTTACTGCTACGAAGGCGGACTTTCAAGCTTTGTTGAGTATATCAATACAAGCCGTGCGTTGACTCCGCTTCACACTCCGCCGATTCATTTCTCGGCATCAAAGGATGACAAGTACGCCGAAGTTGCGATGATGTATAACGACAGCTACAACGAGGTTATCCTCTCGTTTGCCAATAACGTTAATACTATCGACGGCGGTACTCATGAAACAGGCTTTAAAACGGCTCTTACACGTGTTTTCAACGACTACGGCAAGAAGTACGGCATCCTCAAGGACGGCGATAAAAAGCTTTCGGGTGAGGATGTACGCGAAGGTCTTACAACCGTTATCAGCGTAAAGCTTACTGAGGCTCAGTTCGAAGGCCAGACAAAGGGTAAGCTCGGTAATACTGAAATCACAAGCATCGTATCCGCAATGGTTTACGAAAAGCTTATGACATATTTTGAGGAAAACCCCTCAGTAGCAAAAGCTATCTTTACAAAGGCTCTTGACGCTTCAAGAGCAAGAGAGGCTGCAAGAAAAGCACGTGACCTTGCAAGACGTAAGGGTGTTCTTGAAAGCAACTCTCTTCCCGGCAAGCTTGCCGACTGTACAGAAAAAAGCTCTGAATTTACAGAAATCTACATCGTAGAGGGTGACTCTGCGGGCGGTTCAGCTAAGGAAGGCCGTGACAGACAGTTCCAGGCAATCCTTCCCCTCTGGGGTAAAATGCTCAACGTTGAGAAGTCAAGACTTGATAAAGTTATTTCCAACGAAAAGCTTATTCCTATCGTTACAGCACTCGGAACGGGTATCGGTGACGAATTTGATATTGAAAAATTAAGATATGACAAAGTCGTTATCATGGCCGATGCCGACGTCGACGGTGCTCATATCAGAACACTTCTTTTGACATTCTTCTTCAGATATATGCGACCGCTTATTGATACGGGTCACGTATATCTTGCTCAGCCGCCTCTTTTTAAAATCAGTAAGGGTAAGAAATTTGCTTACGCTTTCTCTGACGAAGAAAGAGACGAGAAAATTGAAGAATTCGGCGGTAGCTGTGATATTCAGCGATACAAAGGTCTTGGTGAAATGGACCCCGAACAGCTCTGGGAAACAACCATGGACCCGAAAACAAGAATTATGCTCCGCGTAACTCTTGAAGACGCTATGGAAGCGGATGAAACCTTCTCAATCCTTATGGGTGACAAGGTTGAACCGCGACGTGAATTTATTGAAAAGAACGCTAAATACGTTCAGAATCTTGATATTTAAGAAAGGAGGAAGATTGAAAAATGGCTAAAGAAATCCCACATGAGAGCGAAGAGTTCAAGGCCAATCTTGAAAGCACGAAGATATATAACGTAGACATCAGCAAAGAAGTCCGCAAGGCTTTCCTTGATTATTCAATGTCAGTTATCGTTTCGCGTGCGCTTCCTGATGTACGTGACGGTCTGAAACCTGTTCATCGCCGTATTCTCTACACGATGTATGAGAACAATCTTACTCCGGACAAGGCATACCGTAAGTGTGCCGATACAGTAGGTTCGGTTCTCGGCCGTTACCATCCTCACGGTGACGCTTCCGTTTACGATGCGATGGTTCGTCTTGCACAGAGCTTCTCAATGAGATACACTCTCGTTGACGGTCACGGTAACTTCGGTTCAATCGACGGCGACCCTGCCGCTGCTTACCGATATACTGAGTCAAGAATGAGCAAAATGGCGCTTCGCATGCTTACGGATATCGACAAGGATACAGTCGATTTCACAACTAACTACGACGACAGACTTAAGGAGCCGACGGTTCTTCCTTCACGTTTCCCGAACATTCTTGTCAACGGTACGATGGGTATTGCCGTTGGTATGGCAACGAATATTCCTCCGCACAACCTCAAGGAAGTAATTAACGGTATGTGCTGTCTTATCGACAATCCCGACGCAACTCTTGATGACCTTATGGAGCACATCAAGGGACCTGACTTCCCGACAAACGGTATTATTATGGGACGTTCAGGCATCCGTGCAGCTTATGCAACAGGCCGCGGTAAGGTTGTTGTAAGAGCAAGAGCAGAAATTGTTGAAAAGAAAAACGGCAGATTTGAAATCAAGGTTACGGAAATTCCGTACACAGTAAATAAAGCAAGACTTATTGAAAGCATCGCAGACCTTGTTAAGGATAAGAGAATCGAAGGTATCTCCGATATCAACGACTATTCTTCAAAAGCAGGTATGCATATTTCAATCGACCTCAAGCGTGATGCAAATCCGCAGGTTGTTCTTAATCAGCTTTATTCATACACACAGCTTCAGACAACATTCGGCGTAATTATGATCGCTATTGTTAACGGCGAACCGAAAGTTCTTACGCTCAAGGATGTTTTAAGAAATTATATCGACTTCCAGCAGGAAGTTGTTACAAGACGTACTCAGTTTGACCTCAAGAAAGCTCAGGACAGAGCGCATATCCTTGAAGGTTTGCTTACAGCTCTTGATTTTATCGATGAAGTTATCGATATCCTTCGTTCTTCAAAGAGTATCAACGAAGGTAAGGAAGCTCTTATGGAGCGCTTCGGAGTCGATGATGTTCAGGCACAGGCTATTGTGCAGATGCGTCTTGCTCAGTTGACAGGTCTTGAAAGAGTCAAGATTGAAGACGAGCTCGGCGAACTCAAAGAGAAAATCGCTTACTTCCTCGACCTTCTTTCAGACGATGCGAAGCTTCTTGCCGTTGTTAAGGAAGAAGCTCTTGAAATCGCAGAAAAGTTTGGTGACGAGCGCCGTACAGAAATTATGAACGTCTCGGGCGAAGTGGATATCGAAGACCTTATTCCTGAAGAGACCTGTGTATTCACATTCACAGACTTCGGTTATATCAAGCGTATCCCGATGACGGAGTACCAGACTCAGCGTCGAGGCGGCCGCGGTGTCAAGGGTCTTACAAGGCGTGAAGACGATATCGTAAGAACGATGTTTACTGCATCAACGCACGATTTTATCTCGTTCTTCACCACAAAGGGACGTACATTCAAGCTCAAAGGCTATGAAATCCCCGAAGGCTCAAGAACAAGTAAGGGTATGAACATCGTTAACCTTCTTCCGCTTGAAGGTGACGAGAAAGTTTCTTCAATGATCCGCTTCACAGCTATGGATGAAGAAACAGGATACCTTTGTATGTTCACCCGTAAGGGTATCATCAAGCGTTCAAGCCTTGATGAGTATAAATCAATCCGCCGTGCAGGTGTTCTTGCAATCACTCTTGATGAGGGTGACGAGCTTGCATGGGTAACAACAACAACGGGCGACGATGACCTCATCGTTGCAACAAAGAAGGGTATGTGTATCCGCTTCAACGAAAACGATGCACGTCCGATAGGAAGAACAGCACGAGGCGTTAAGGCAATCGAGCTTAAGGAAGGCGACGAAGTTGTCGGTATGACAGTTGTTGAGGAAGGCAAGACAATTCTTACTGTCAGCGAAACAGGCTACGGCAGAAAGAGTGAGTTTGAAAATTACCGCGTTCAGACAAGAGGCGGTAAAGGCCTTATCAACTACCACGTTGAAAAATACGGTGACATTGCGGCAGTTACATCTGTCAGCGACAATGACGATATTATTCTTATTGCATCTGACGGTATTATTATCCGTATTCCTGCAGACGGAATCAGCACATTCGCACGTCCGTCAAAGGGTGTTCGTGTAATGAGAGTTACTGAAGGCGAAAAGCTTATTACAATCACTCCTGTAGAACACGAAGATGCAGAAACAGAAGAAAATACGGAGCCTGCAGAAACTGAATCTGAGGCACCACAGGAAGAAACAACCCAGGATAACTAATAAAACGGAAGGGGCAAAATTATGAACATTGCAATTATTGCACATGATGCGAAAAAAGAACTTATGACGCAGTTTTGTATTGCTTACTGCGGTATTTTAAGCCGACACAAGCTTTTTGCAACAGGAACAACAGGTAAGCTGGTGGCAGATGCAACAGGTCTTGATATCGTAAGATTTTTGTGCGGTGCTCAGGGTGGCGATCAGCAGATCGGTTCACTCATTGCTTGTAATGAGATTGATATGCTTCTTATTTTCAGCGATCCTCTTGATCCGAAAGAGCACGAGCCTAATGTAAACAGCTTGCTTCGTATCTGTGACGTGCATAATGTACCTGCAGCTACGAATATTGCAACTGCAGAGGCTCTCATTCACAGCCTTGACAGAGGCGACCTCGATTGGAGAGACATCGTTAACCCGAAGCACTAAATTTAAAATTATGGACTGAATAACCACCGATTGAAAAGAAAGTCAGTCGGCGGTTATTCGGCACGTTATCGGAAAGAGATTTACCGATATAAATGAGGAGATTTTTCTATGGCACTTATAACAAAGGCTGTCAAGGGAACACTTGATGTTCTTCCTGCAGACAGCCACAAAAATCAGTTTGTGGAAAAAACTGTGCTTGAAATCGCAAACGAGTTCGGTTTCAGAGAAATCAGAACTCCTGTTTTTGAGCATACGGAGCTTTTCACACGTTCTGTCGGCGACACAACTGATGTCGTGCAGAAAGAAATGTACACATTCGAAGATAAGGGCGGACGTTCAATCACACTTCGTCCCGAGGGCACTGCAGGTGCGGCAAGAGCTTTCCTTGAGCACGGCCTTACAAACGAGGCTATGCCGCAGAAGGTAAGCTACATAACATCCTGCTATCGTTACGAAAAGCCTCAGGCAGGCAGACTTCGTGAATTCCATCAGTTCGGAATTGAATGCTACGGTACTGCATCGCCTGCAGCGGACGCAGAGGTTATTTCTGTTGCAAACGAAGTTTTCGGATTCCTCGGAATTGACAGAATCCGTCTTGAAATAAACTCAATCGGCTGTCCGAAATGCCGTAAGGAATATCACGTGGCACTCAAGGCTTATTTTGAGTCACGCAAGGGTGAGCTTTGCGGCACCTGCCTTGACAGACTTGACAGAAATCCGATGAGAATTCTTGACTGTAAGAGTCCTGTCTGCCACGAGATTGCGGCGGATGCTCCGATAATCCTTGATTTCCTCTGCGACGAATGTAAGGAACATTTTGAAAAGGTAAAGATGTACCTTGACAATATGGGCATCTCTTACGAAGTGAATCCGCACATTGTCCGCGGTCTTGATTACTACACAAGAACTGTTTTTGAATTCCTTACGGATTCACTCGGCGCACAGAGTGCGGTTTGCGCAGGCGGACGATATGACGGTCTTATTGAGGAAATCGGCGGTTCTCACGTACCGGCACTCGGCTTCGGTATGGGTATCGAAAGACTTCTTCTTTTGCTCGAAGCTCAGGGTATTCAGCTTCCCGAGGCAAAGAAGTGTGAAATATATATTGCAAACATCGGTGAAGAAGCTTCAGTTAAAGCCGCTTCAATGGCGACAGAGCTTCGTCAGTCGGGTATGTTTGCAGAGTTTGATGTTGTCGGCCGTTCACTCAAGGCACAGATGAAGTACGCTGATAAAATCGGCGCAAGATTCACAACCGTTATCGGTGATGACGACATCAAAGCAAACGTTGCAAAAGTTAAAAATATGCAGACAGGTGAAATTACCGAGCTTGCAATCGATGACTTTGCGGACACATTTATGGAGCTTTCGCTTCAGAATGCGGCAAACGATTTGCAGGATTTGGTAAGCAACTCCGAAGCAATTGATTTAAGCAAATTTTTGGGAGGCATAATGTAATGGATTTTATGACAGGTTTGAAGCGCACAAATTATTGTGGCGACCTCAGAATTACAGATGCAGGTAAAGAAGTAACTGTTGCAGGTTGGGTACAGCGTCAGCGTGACCTCGGTGCACTTATCTTTATCGACCTTCGCGACAGAACAGGTATCGTTCAGCTTGCATTTGACGAAAACACAGATAAGGAAATTTTCGAAAAAGCATTTGCGGCAAGAAGCGAGTTCGTTCTTATGGCAAAGGGTATTGTCCGTGAGCGTTCTTCAAAGAATAAGGACATTCCGACAGGTGAAATCGAAATTGACGTTAAGGATTTGAGAGTTCTCGGTAAGAGTGAAACACCTCCGTTCGAAATCGTTGAAAACTGCCAGACATCGGAGCTTACAAGACTTAAGTACCGTTATCTCGACCTTCGCCGTCCTGACTTGCAGAAGAACATCATTATGCGTCACAAGATCTGTAAGATTACACGTGACTACTTCGACGAGAACGGATTTATCGAAATCGAAACACCGATTCTTATCAAGTCAACTCCCGAAGGCGCAAGAGACTTCCTTGTTCCCAGCCGTATCCACAACGGCACATTCTATGCTCTTCCGCAGTCACCTCAGCTTTACAAGCAGCTTTCAATGGTAGCAGGTTTTGACAGATATATGCAGATTGCACGTTGCTTCCGTGACGAAGACCTTCGTGCTGACCGTCAGCCCGAATTCACACAGATTGACCTTGAAATGTCGTTCGTTGATATGGAAGATGTTCTTGCAATCGGTGAAGGCTATATGAAGAGAGTTTTCAAGGAAGCTCTCGGTGTTGAAATCGAAACCCCGATTCCTCGCCTTACGTATAAAGAGTCAATGGATCGTTACGGTTCTGATAAGCCCGATACACGTTACGGTATGGAGCTTTATGACCTTAGCGATATCGTTAAGGATTGCGGCTTCGGTGTATTCAGCGGCCCTGTTGCAGAAGGCGGTTCAGTCCGCGGTATTACTGCAAAGAATGCCGTAACAACTCTTACACGTAAAGAGATTGATAAGCTCACGGAAATGGTGCGCGGCAGCGGTGCTAAGGGTCTTGCTTGGATAAGACTTAACGAGGACGGCACAATGGCTTCATCCTTCGCAAAGTTTATGACAGAGGACGAAATGAAGGCTATCCTTGAGCGTGCAGACGCAAAGGCAGGCGACGTTGTTCTTATCATCGGTGACGTTAAGAATTCGATTGTTTATTCAGTTCTTGGCGCACTCCGTCAGGAAGTTGCAAAGAAGCTTGATATTATCCCGAAGGACAAGTTCAATCTTCTCTGGATTACAGAGTTCCCGTTCTTTGATTGGGACGAGGATGCACAGACTTGGGTTGCAATGCACCACCCGTTCACATCTCCGATGGACGAATGCCTTGAATACCTTGAAACAGATAAGGCTCAGGTTCGTGCAAAGGCTTATGACCTTGTTCTTAACGGTGTTGAGCTCAGCTCAGGTTCAATCCGTATTACAAATCCTGACCTTCAGAAGAGAATGTTTACTCTTCTCGGTCTTTCAGACGAGGAAGCTTATGCAAAATTCGGCTACCTTACGGATGCATTCAGGTACGGTGCACCGCCTCACGGTGGTATGGGCATCGGTCTTGACCGTCTTGTAATGCAGATGCTCGGCTGTGAAAGCCTCCGTGATGTTGTTGCATATCCGAAGGTACAGAACGCAAGCGAGCCGATGACAGAGTGTCCTGCACCTGTTGATACAATTCAGCTCGACGAGCTCGGAATTGCCCTCAAAACAAAAGAAGACTAAAAATACAAGGGTCGGTTTATGCCGACCCTGATTTACGTTAGGAATTATTTTATGCAGAAGTTAGAAAGAAAAGATGCGAAACAATTAACCTTGCTCTGTGCGGCTGCTTATTTTGTCAGTTACCTCACAAGAGTTAATTTTGCCGCAGTTATTGCCGCGATAATTCAGGCAGGGGATATAGACAAAACCTCCGCAGGACTTGTCACAACTCTCGGCTTTATTACATACGGTGTCGGTCAGCTCATCAGCGGTTGGCTCGGTGACAGAATCAATCCTAAAATGCTTATGGTCATCGGTTTTGCAACAACGGTAGCGATGAACGTGCTTATTCCGTTCTGTCCGAACGGTGCGTGGATGTGCGTTGTCTGGGCATTCAACGGATTTGCACAATCGTTTATGTGGCCGCCGATGGTGAAAATCATGTCCTCTGCGATGAATTCTGACGACTACAACAAAGGTTGTGTTGTTGTAAGCTGGGGAAGCACGATTGCGACGATACTTATTTATCTTGTTTCGCCTGTGATAATCAAATTCGCAGGATGGCGAACGGTTTTCTTCGTTTACGGAGCTGTTGCTGTACTGATTTCAACAGTATGGTATGCGAAAATCACGGCAATTGAAAAGAAATGCGAAATCGTTTACCCGATGCATCAGAAAAGCAAAAACGGCAGTAAAATGGCAATTAAAATCAGCGTACCGTTGCTGATAATCGTAATGCTCACAATTATGCTTCAGGGCTCTCTGCGTGACGGCGTTACAACATGGGTGCCGACGTTTGTTTCCGAGTCATTCAACCTTGGCAGTGAGATTTCAATTTTAAGCAGTGTTATCATTCCTTTGTTCAGCCTTGCAAGCCTTCAGCTTACGGGTGTTATTTACAACAAACTCGGCAAAAAGCCTTTTAAAAGCTCAGGTTTGTTCTTTATCTGTGCTGTTACGGCGGCTGTTTTGCTTGTATTTTTCAAGGGAAGCTCGGTTATCCTCACGGTTGCGATGTCAGCTCTTATCGTTGCGTGTATGCACGGAATAAATCTTATCCTCGTCTGCTTCCTGCCTGCGGCACTTGCGGATGACGATAATGTTTCAACACTTTCGGGCTTGCTTAATTTTATGACCTATGTCGGAAGTGCGGCATCGACCTACGGTTTTGCACTTCTTTCGGAAAGCTTCGGCTGGAACGGTACGGTTGTTTCGTGGCTTGTTATAACAGTGCTCGGTACAACTGCCTGCATCATCTGCCACAAAGCAACAAAGAAGCTTAAGTTCTGATTATATAATGTATAGAAAAAGACCTGTTCGCGATTGAACAGGTCTTTTTTGACGCTATGCTTATTTACCCTGATTTGCGGGGTTGCCGCAGCACTTTTTATATTTCTTGCCGCTACCGCAGGGGCAGGGATCGTTCGGACCGGGAGTTGCTTTTTTGCGAACAGTTCTGCCTTTTTCGCTTCCGTCGCCTGAGCCGCTTTCGCTTGTAACCTTTGCAGCCTGCTCACGCTTTGTGTCTTCCTCGCTGCGGATTCTGACTGTAAGCACCTGACGTACGGTTGATTCGCGGATTGATTCGCTCATCTCGTCGAACATATCGTAGCTTTCCATTCTGTATGCTACAACGGGATCCTGATTACCGTAAGCACGAAGACCGATACCTCTCTTGAGTTCTTCCATAGAGTCGATGTGCTCCATCCAGAAGTTGTCAACGTTACGAAGAAGAATCATATGCTCAAGGCTTCTCATAATTTCGGGAGTAAGCTCTGCTTCTCTCTGCTCATAACGCTCATGTCCTCTTTGGATAAGCTCGTCCTTAACAGCATCTCTGTCGAAAGAAGACTCATCTTCAAAGTCTGTTTCGTCCGTAATCCAGCCAAGATATTTGTCGCGAAGCCCCTTGATGTTCCAGTCACTCTTCGGAAGAGCAGCAGAACAGTAGAAATCAACTGATGCCGCAACGGATTCGTCGAGCATATTAAGAATTGATGTTTTGAGGTCTTCGCCGTCAAGAACACGGTTACGCTGACCGTAGATGATCTCACGCTGTCTGTTCATAACGTCGTCGTATTTAAGAACGTTCTTACGGATTGCAAAGTTCTGTGATTCCTTCTTGCGCTGAGCGGATTCGATTGACTTTGAAACCATTCTGTTTGTAATCGGCATATCTTCGTCAACGTTGAGCGTTGTCATAACACTCTGAAGTCTGTCACCGCCGAAAAGTCGCATAAGGTCATCTTCAAGTGAAAGGTAGAAACGGCTCTCACCGGGGTCACCCTGACGTCCTGAACGTCCGCGGAGCTGATTGTCGATTCGGCGTGAGTCGTGACGCTCTGTACCGATGATGAAAAGACCGCCTGCATCGCGTACCTGCTGTGCCTCGTCCTTGATTTCGTCCTTGAATTTCTTTTCAAGCTCTGTGTATTCAGCTCTTGCATTGATGATATCTTCGTTGTCTGTCTCTGCAAAGCCTGTTGCCTCTGCAATAAGCTCGTCTGTGTAACCCTTACGGCGCATTGCGGCCTTTGCAAGGTATTCTGAGTTACCGCCGAGCATAATGTCGGTACCACGGCCCGCCATATTAGTTGCGATTGTAACGGCACCGAGCTTACCTGCCTGTGCAACGATTTCAGCTTCCTTATCGTGGAACTTAGCGTTAAGAACTTCGTGCTGAATTCCGCGGCGCTTAAGGAGCTTTGAAAGGATTTCTGACTTCTCGATTGAAACAGTACCGACGAGTACGGGCTGACCTTTTTCGTGGCACTCAATAACCTGTTCGATAAGAGCGTTGAACTTTGCGGCTTCTGTTTTATAAACAACGTCATCCTGATCTTTACGAATCATCGGCTTGTTTGTCGGGATTTCAACAACGTCAAGAGTGTAAATCTCCTGGAATTCCTGGCTTTCGGTCATAGCCGTACCTGTCATACCTGAAAGCTTCTTGTAAAGACGGAAATAGTTCTGGAATGTGATTGTAGCAAGAGTCTTGCTTTCGTGCTCAACCTTAACGCCTTCTTTTGCTTCAATAGCCTGATGAAGACCTTCGTTGTATCGACGGCCGAGCATAATACGACCCGTGAATTCGTCAACGATAAGAACCTGATTGTCCTTAACAACGTAGTCGATATCACGGCGCATAACGCCGACAGCCTTGATAGCCTGGTTGATATGGTGAAGGAGCGTCATATTGTCCGCATCCATAAGGTTTTCGACATTGAAGTGAGCCTCAGCCTTTGCAATACCTCTCTTTGTAAGAGAAGCTGTGCGAGCCTTTTCGTCAACGATATAATCGCCGTCAGCAGAAACATCTTCAGCATTCTGCTTGGATTCGATTTCCTTAACAACAGTCTTTGTAAGACCGCGTACAAAATTGTTTGCAAGGGTATAAAGCTCTGTTGAACGGTCGCCACGACCTGAAATGATAAGCGGAGTTCTTGCTTCATCGATAAGGATTGAGTCAACCTGGTCGACTACGGCAAAGTTATGTCCGCGCTGAACCTTGTTTTCTTTGTAAGGCACCATATTGTCACGAAGGTAGTCAAAGCCCATTTCGTTGTTTGTGCCGTATGTGATGTCTGCGGCATAAGCAGCCTTACGCTCTTCGTTGGAAAGTCCGTGAACGATAAGACCGACGGAAAGACCCATGAAACGGTAAAGCTTGCCCATCCATTCAGAGTCACGGCGTGCAAGGTAATCGTGGACTGTAACGATGTGAACACCGTTACCTGAAAGTGCATTAAGATAAGCGGGGAGGGTAGCAACAAGAGTTTTACCTTCACCTGTTTTCATTTCTGCAATTCGTCCCTGATGAAGAACGATACCGCCGATAATCTGTACGGGGAAATGCTTCATTCCGAGAACACGCCACGAAGCCTCACGGCAGGCAGCAAATGCCTCAGGAAGAATATCGTCAAGAGTTGCACCGTTTGCAAGGCGCTCCTTGAATTCAACTGTTTTGTGCTGAAGTTCTTTGTCTGAAAGCTTTGAATATTCGTCTTCAAGAGCAAGAACTTTATTTTTTGTCGGCGTAATCTTCTTAACCGCATTGGTAGAATAATCGCCGAAGATTTTCTTCAATAAGTTCATCTTATATACTCGATCCTTTCGAAAATTATACTGATTTTTCGTCAAAGTTAATTACAATGTTTTCGCGTGACATCGTAAGCTGACAGTATTCAACACCTGCGGCGTCAAACATCTTCTTCGATGCCTTTACTCCGTCTGTGTCTTTATATTTATCAGAAAGGTAAAGAACTTTCTTAATACCGCTCTGAATAATAGCCTTTGCACATTCGTTACACGGGAAAAGTGCAACGTAAATTGAGCAACCCTTAAGCGATGCACCTGCGTTGTTAAGAATTGCATTAAGCTCTGCGTGACAAACGAAAGGATATTTTGTGTCGATTTCGCTGTCACCGCTTCGCTCCCACGGGAATTCATCGTCGCTGCAGCCGTGAGGGAAACCGTTATATCCGACGGACATAATCTTTTTGTTTTCGTTCACGATACACGCGCCGACCTGAGTGCTCGGGTCCTTGCTTCGCTTTGCGGAAAGCAGAGCAATACCCATAAAATACTCATCCCACGAAATGTAGTCATCTCTTTTTGCCATAAGAGCCACTCTCCTTATATTGTAACTGTTTTTTATCGTATCACAAGCTCAACGGGACAATGGTCTGAGCCGTAGATTTCAGAATGGATTTTTGCGCCTTCAAGGCGGTCTGCCATATCCGCAGAAACGCAGAAATAGTCGATACGCCAGCCAACGTTTTTCTCTCTTGCCTTGAAGCGGTATGACCACCAGCTGTAAGCGTTTTCGAGGTCAGGGTAGAAATATCTGAAGGTGTCAATGAAACCTGCGTCAAGCAATTCACCGAATTTGCCCCTCTCTTCGTCGGAGAAACCGGGATTGCCACGGTTTGTTTTCGGGTTTTTAAGGTCGATTTCCTTGTGTGCAACGTTAAGGTCGCCGCAGAAAACAACACCCTTTGACTTGTTGAGCTCCGAAACATAAGCGCGGAAAGCATCCTCCCACTTCATACGGTGGTCGATTCTTTTCAGTCCGTCCTGAGCGTTGGGAACATATTCCGTGATGAAATAATAATCCTCAAATTCAAGGGTGATAATTCTTCCCTCGGTGTCAAGCTCAGGAATGCCGATTCCGTATTTTACACTTATCGGCTCTTCTTTAGTGAAAATTGCCGTGCCGGAATAACCTTTCTTTTCGGCAAAGCTCCAGAATTGGTGGTAACCCTCAAGCGAAAGCTCAAGCTGACCTTCCTGCATCTTTGTTTCCTGCAGACAGAAGGTATCGGCATCAAGCTCGTTGAAAACGTCCATAAAGCCTTTTGTCATACACGCACGTATTCCGTTAACGTTCCACGAAATGAATTTCTTGCTCAAGATTACACACCTCCGCATTATAATCACATTATAAAATGTATTATAACATATTCAATAGCAAAAATCTATTATTATATGATGTTTTTTTACTTAGTTTACAAAAATTTAAAAAAGTGAAAAAAATGCTGGATTTTTCTATACATATGTGTTATCATTACAATTGTCTGAATACGACATAAATAAAGAAAAATAAAGACAGGAGACGAAACAGCATGAAAAAGACAATTTGGACTAGCATTACAGCTATCATCTGCGTATTGCTCGTATCTCTTTCTCTCAAGGACGGTATTACTAAGGTTGCTGACGCTAAGGTTGAAGCAGCAAGCATGGCAGCAGAAGCTGCAATGAACAACGGCGGAATGGATGCAGGTCTTGACGCAGGCTTGGATATGGGCGGCAGCCTTGATTCAGGTATGGATGCAGGCACAGTTACACCTGACGCAGGCACAGCTACACCCGACGCAGGTACAGCTACACCTGACGCAGGTACAGCTACACCCGACGCAGGCACAGCTGCAAAGCCTGACGAAAACAAAGCTCCGACAGCTCCCGCAGAAATCGTAAATTACTACAACAACGCAATCAACAAGGTAATCAACGAAAAGGCAGGCTACAAGAAGTCAAGAGTAACAGAAATGAAAACTCTTGAAGGTGGCGCACTTCTTAAGATTCAGCTCGTTGTTGACATGGTTAACGACTTCCTCGGTGTTGGTACAACAGACTATGAAAACAAGAAGGGCAAGGCTGAATTCCTCAGCAAGGCTTCTCTTTCAGTTGCAGACCTTACAGCAGCTAAGTGTGACGTAAACGGCGATGTTTACACAATCACTCTCGGCATCAAGAACGGCCAGAGCCAGGCTTCTGCTTCAGGTTCATCAGATACTTCACCGCTTCAGCGTTCAGGTCTTTACACAGGTAAGGGCGACAAGAAGGCTTTCGACTACAAGAGCAGTGAAAATATCCATACAGCAATCAACGGTGTTGACAACACTTCTGCAGAAACAGCAAAAGAGCAGATTACAAATGCAAAGATCGTTGCTACAATCAACTCAAAGACAGGTCAGATGACAGGTCTTACAGCTTCATGGGATTGGTCAGTTCAGCTTACAACAATCAAGTATACAGTTGTTTCAGTTAAGGCAGCTAACGGTACAGCAACATCAACAGTTAAGGTTTCAAACTTCCAGTGGTAATCTTTTCTTAAAAAATTTTCTCCCGAGAGAATCTCGGGAGATTTTTTCTTTTATTACGTATTGCAGATTGAAAAAGACTAATTCTTATGTTAGAATTTTTCTATAAGTTATTATCGGGTGATGCATATGATTAAATTTGTTTCAGCTTTGCTTTCTTTGGTTTTCTTTGCTTTTTCGGGTCTGCCTGCAATTATCTCTGAAAGCAAGATTGCAAGAGAAGAAAATATTCAGTTGCAGATTCAGAGAATAAGCGACCTTTCAGAGCTTTATAAAAGCGGGGATTATGTTCCCGTAAACGAAAGTGAACTCGTAGGTTTTGATGTTCAGAAAGCGTATGCGGACGGGGTTAAGTTCAATGAAGTGGCATATATCGCAACGCATAACAGCTACCAGCTGCAGAGTGTGCCTTCGTATCAGAAGGCTTACCGTGACCTTGAAACTGTCACATTCGGTCTTATTAACGGTGATGCACCGACATATTGCAGCGACACTCTGACCGAACAGTTCAATGTAGGAATACGAAGTATCGAACTTGACGTTGAAACCGTTGTAAACGGGGATGATGTGAGCTTCGTCTGCACGCATTCACCGCTGATTGATATGACAACATCGTGCTACGATTTTGAGCTTGCTCTTGAAGAAATCAGAATGTGGTCGGATGCGAATCCGGGACATCTGCCGATATCGATTATTGTTGAGCCGAAGGAATTTTTCCTTCTTGAAAACGGAATGAGGTTTATCAATCTTAAATATGCAAATGTGCTTGATAATCTTATCCGCGAGACTTTTGGAGATAAACTGATAACTCCTGCAGAGATGATGGGTGAACACACTTCGCTCAAGGAAATGCGCGAGGCAGACGATTGGATGCGTCTTGAGGACTGCGCAGGCAGAGTTGCAGTTTTCTTCCACGATACGGACGGTGTAACGGGCAGATTTATCAGGCAGGATGAAACGTTAAAGTCCCGTGCAATGTTCCCGATGCTTCGCTATAAGGACAGGGACAAGTCTTATGCATCTGTGTTGATTGTCAATAAACCTGACGATATTGAAAAACGTTCAACCGAGCTGATTTACGAAAAGAATCTTATTGTAAGAACACGAGTTGATTCTTTCGGTAGCTATAACGAAGAGGACCGCAGAAAAACGCTTGAAAGCGGCGCACAGATTCTTTCAACAGATTATCCGCGAAAGGCAGATATGACAGACGTTGATTATTACGTCGATTTCGGCAACGCCTCCGCAAAGATTATAAAATAACACAATCCCGACAAAGCGATTTGTCGGGATTAATTTTTATCTGATTTAATATTTATGCACAAATTCGGGTTTGTCGGGCAAAGGCGATGCCTTTGCAATGATATATCCGCGATGCGGATATGATGAATGATGTCGCTTCGCTAATGATGTGTTTGCATCGCAAACATTAAGGGTCTGCGACGCTGAAATTATAGCACCGACTTTAGTAGAACGAGTAG
>JAZSQQ010000088.1:0-31059 GCA_045538055.1 Acutalibacteraceae bacterium | reverse complement strand
AGAGTTGTACCCATCGGGATTTCAACAAGACCTGTATTCTGAATCTTACCACCGAGTGCGAAAACTTTTGTACCCTTGGACTTTTCAGTACCGTAAGCAGCAAAAGCCTGAGCACCTTCACGGATGATAAAGGGAATGTTTGCGAATGTTTCAACGTTGTTTTCTGTTGTGGGCTTCTGGAAAAGTCCCTTTACTGCCGGATAGGGCGGACGCGGACGGGGTTCACCTCTGTTACCTTCGATTGAAGTCATAAGAGCTGTTTCTTCACCGCAAACGAATGCACCTGCACCAAGACGGATATGAAGGTCAAAGTCAAATCCTGAATCGAAAATGTTTTTACCGAGAAGACCGTATTCCTTAGCCTGGTCAATAGCAATCTGAAGACGTGCAACTGCAATTGGGTATTCAGCACGAACGTAAACATAACCTTCTGTTGCACCTGTTGCATAACCACAAATAGTCATAGCTTCAACGATAGCATGGGGGTCACCTTCGAGAACTGAACGGTCCATAAATGCACCGGGGTCACCTTCGTCAGCGTTACATACAACATACTTCTGATCTGCTGCATTCTTAGCTGTGAAGCTCCACTTAAGACCTGTCGGGAATCCGCCGCCGCCACGGCCACGGAGACCTGAATCCTTAACTACCTGGATAACCTCTTCCGGAGTCATCTCTGTAAGAGCCTTTGCAAGAGCCTGGTAGCCGTCCATTGCGATGTATTCCTCGATGCTTTCGGGGTCGATAACACCGCAGTTACGAAGAGCGATTCTGTGCTGTTTCTTATAGAAGTTTGTTTCATTCAAAGGCTTGATTTCATCCTTTGTGATTGTCTCATCATAGATAAGACGCTTAACCATACGACCCTTAAGAAGATGCTCTTCAACGATTTCGGGAACGTCCTCAACCTTAACCTCGCTGTAGAAGCAGCCTTCGGGATATACGATCATAATCGGGCCTAATGCACAAAGTCCGAAGCAACCGGTTTTGATAACCTTAATCTCATTTTCGAGACCCTTAGCCTTGAGTTCTGACTCAAGAGCTTCGATGATCTCAGCACTGTGAGAGGAGGTACAACCGGTACCGCCGCAGACAAGAACATGTGAACGATACATTGTGTTTTTCCTCCTTAATTAGTTTTTAAAGTTAGCGCCAACTGTCTTTTCGATAACGGGGTTGCCGTTTACGATATGGTTAGCAACGATTTCGGGCACGTTTTCGGGGGTCATCTTAACATAAGTAACCTTTTCCTTGCCCGGTACAAATACTTCAACGATCGGCTCATACTGGCACATACCGATACAGCCTGTCTGAGCAACCGTAACATTTTTGAGACCTCTTTTTGCGACCTCTTCAACGAATGCGTTGAGAACGGGTCTTGCACCTGCTGCGATACCGCAAGTTGCCATACCAACAACGATACGGATGCCGTCGCCGTTACCTTCACGGTCTGTCATTGATGCTCTTGCCTTATCACGGATAGCCATCAATTCTTCAAGTGATTTCATAACGCTTACCTCCACGTATATTTTGTGTTTGTTCTTCAAGATACTCTTTAATCCACATCGAAACCGAAGGCTCCGAAAGAGGAACATCTCCCAATATGGCTTTTAATTCCTCTGTGGAAAGAGTGAATACTTCTTCGTCAATACCGAAACGGTAGATGAACTCCCTGTCGGTATTCATTGTTATCAGCATTAAAACGGTAGAGTTCATATCACCTATCGGGGTAAAGTCGATACTGTCCGTTTTGAAAACAGCAGTAACCCTTGTCCCCTTGCCGAGCTCGGACACGATATCAAGATATCCGCCCGTCTGCTCTGCAGCGAGTTTAAAAAGAGGAATTCCCATTCCGACCTTACGGGTTGTCCGCGTTGTAAAAAACGGGTCTCTTACGTTCTCGACCTGCTCGGGTGTCATACCCTTTCCGTTGTCATAAATACCGATAAGAAGTTCTTTCTTAAGGGTATTTTCAAGCACCTCAATTTCAATCAGCGGTGCGTTGGCGGAAATGGAATTCTGCGCAATATCAAGAACATTCAAGGATAATTCCCGCATAAGCCCCTCCGTTTTTCAAGCTGAAAATTATGCTTTATATTTTGCAAGAATACCGTCGATATCGTCTGCAACAAGCTTACCGTAAACTTCGTCATTAACAGTAAGAACAGGAGCAAGACCGCAAGCACCGATGCAACGGCAAGCTTCAACAGAGAACTTTCCGTCATCTGTGCATTCACCTGCTGCGATTCCGAGATTCTCACAGATTCTGTCGATAAGGTCCTGTGCGCCCTTAACATAGCAAGCTGTGCCAAGGCAGACAGAGATGTTGTACTCACCCTTCGGAGAGAGTGCAAACTGAGCATAGAACGTTGAAACACCGTACACCTTTTCAAGTGGGATGTTCATACCGTCCGCAATCATAGTCTGAACTTCAAACGGAAGATAGCCATAGATTGCCTGTGCCTGCTGCATTACATGCATAAGCATACTCTTGTCGTCCTTACACTCCTCAATAACAGCACGCAACTGTGCCTCCTGCTCAGGTGTTCCTTTGAACGGGATTTTGCTGATTTTCTTGAGCATTGAGTTGTTCCTCCTTTACAACAATTTCAAAATCTCAAGCGACATTTTCTTTTTCAGAAATAATTGATTTTTTCGCTCCGAAAAAGTATGTTATTTTTTTAACATTCTTTAGCCGCACTTTTCACATTATAACAATGTTCATTGTATTATAACACAGTAAAATCAAATAGTAAACAGATTTCTGCAAAATAATTCGATAACAGTCAAATTTTTAACAAGCTTTTTCTGAAAAGAAAGCCACGACAAAAAACTGCCGTGGCTTTGAAACAATCAAACTCCCAACACTTTTTTCAGCGTGCCGCCGAGGATATTTTCCTTTGCGGTGTCGGAGATGTTAAGGCTCTTGTATCTTTCAATTTCATAGTTTATATATGCAGCATCCTTGAACGGAAAGTCAAGTCCGAAAATCGAGCTCTCGTCATCTGTCTGGAAAACTATCGTTTCAAGCTGTTCGTTTGTGAGTGTCCACTCATCCTTGCCGTCGCGGTCGCTTACTGATGTCCATCCTGCAAATACACGCGGATGAACATCACCTCTTGAGTTGTTGCACATTACGGCAAGGCTCTCGTTAAAGAAATGATAACCGCCGAGGTGTTCAAGGCTGAAACGGAGTTTCGGGAAAAACCAGCCAACCTCATCGTAGAGAATCGGACGTACGCCCTTCAGTCGGTGCCAGTGCATTCCGCAGTGGAAAGAGATAAACAATCCCAACTCCTCTGCCCTTTCGTAAACTTTAAAAGCATCCTCGCCGTCAATGTCAAACTCCTGATACGGCGGATGCATTTTTATTCCCTTGAATCCGAAATCCGCAATTCTGTCAACCTCATCACGGAGATTTTTTGTAAAATCAACCGTTCCGAAGCCATAGAGGTCAGGGTCATTTTCAATCGCCTTTGCAAGCCATTCGTTGGGTGTGTCCGTACGCGAAGACTCCTCGAATCTGTCCGGAAACGGAGCGAAGCAGACAGCCTTGTCAATTCCGCAATCGTCCATAAGGCGTTTAAGATTATCGATTGAACCTACAGGTTTTATGTCCTCGGGAAACACGTGAGCGTGGTTAGCAAAAATCATAATAACTCCTCCTTTGAAAATCGCCGAAAATCTTTGGTACTTTTAGTTTAACACGACACCCGTTTTGTGTCAATAATGCTGAAAAAGCAATTGCTTTATTGACAAAGAATGTATTAAAAACTATACTTTAATTACCAATATAAAAAGGAGTGTTTATCCTATGAAAATCACATTTATGGGTGCAGGAAGTACAGTTTTTGCACGTAACGTTTTAGGCGACTGTATGTGTACACCGGCTTTGCGAGAGGCTGAAATCGCACTTTACGACATCGACAAACAGCGTCTTGAGGATTCAGAAATTATCCTCAAGGCTATCAATAAAAATGTCAATGAATCAAGAGCAAAGATTACAACATATCTTGGAGTAGAAAATCGCAAGGATGCGCTCCGCGGTGCAAACTTCGTTGTTAACGCAATTCAGGTCGGTCTGTATGACCCCTGCACAATTACTGACTTCGAAATTCCGAAGAAATACGGTCTTCGTCAGACTATCGCTGACACGCTCGGCATCGGCGGTATTATGCGCGGTCTTCGTACAATTCCCGTGCTCGAAGATTTTGCACATGATATGCAGGAGGTCTGCCCCGACGCATGGTTCCTTAATTACACAAACCCGATGGCAATTCTCACAGGCTATATGACACGTTACTCAGGTATCAAAACAGTCGGTCTCTGCCACAGCGTTCAGAGCTGCGCAAAAGATTTGCTTGACCACGTCGGTATGCTTGAAGAAGTCGGCGAAGGCAATTTCTATGACAGAATCGCAGGTATCAACCATATGGCCTGGCTTCTTGAAATTCACGACAAGCAGGGCAACGACCTTTATCCGGAAATCAGACGCCGTGCACTTGAAATCAACGCAAAGGCTCTCGCAACAAATGACCCCGAAAAGAAGCATCACGATATGGTTCGTTTTGAATACATCAAGCATCTCGGCTACTACTGCACAGAGTCAAGTGAGCACAACGCTGAGTACAATATGTTCTATATCAAGGATAAGTACCCGAACCTTATCGCAGATTACAACATTCCTCTTGACGAGTATCCGCGCCGTTGCATCGATCAGATTGCAGGCTGGGCAAAGCAGAGGGACGAGATTCTCGCAAACGGCGAAGTAACACACACACGTTCAAAGGAATACGCTTCATACATTATGGAAGCTATGGTTACAAACAATCCGTACAAAATCGGCGGTAACGTGCTCAACACCGGTCTTATCGACAACCTTCCTGCAGATGCTTGTGTTGAGGTTCCGTGTCTTGTTGACTCAAGCGGTGTCACACCGTGCCACATGGGCAAGCTTCCCGTTCAGCTCGCAGCGATGAATATGACAAACATCAATCCGCAGTTGCTCACAATTGAAGCTGCTGTTACGAAAAAGAAAGAGCATATCTATCAGGCAGCAATGCTTGACCCGCACACAGGCTCAGAGCTCAGCATTGACGATATCGTCAAAATGGTCGATGAGCTCATCGAAGTTCACGGAGATTGGATGCCGAAGTATAATTGACAGATATGGATAAAACACCGCTTCCTGACAAACACGCAATCCGTTTGAAAAACTACGATTACAATTCTCCCGGCACATATTTCATCACTATCTGTACCAAAAACAGAAAGCAAATATTATCTGAGATTCGCGTAGGGACGGGCGTCCTCGACCGTCCGAAAAACGAATTGACTTCATATGGAAAAATCGCTGATAAACAGCTGTCTTTTATGTCTGATTTTTATGATAATATTTCTGTTGATAAATATGTAATTATGCCGAATCACATTCATATTCTTCTGACAATAAAGTCTTCGCCAAGCGGACGGTCGGGGACGCCCGTCCCTACGAATTCGCTTATTTCAAAATTTGTCGGCACATTTAAAAGATTCTGTAACAAAGAATACGGTTGCAATATTTGGCAAGAACGGTCATATGATCACATAATCAGAAATCAGGAAGATTACAATGAAAAGTGGGAGTACATTGACTGTAACCCTTTAAAATGGGAAACAGATGAACTTTTCCAAAGATAACATAGCCGCCATCAGGAAAACCTGATGGCGGTTGCTTTTACTTTTTCTTTTTTGCTTTACCTTTTTTACCATTGAGCACTTTATCAATAACATCCTGATACTGTTCGGGTGCTTTAAGTGTTGCCGATGTCTTTTTGAAACCGTCAACAAACTTCACAACTCTGTAACCGTCAGTAAGTATTTTCTTATCAACGGCAATTTTGCAATCCTTACCGTCAAGCTTGAAATATGCACGGTATCCGTCCATTGTCGGAGCAAAGCGCATATCCGAAATACCCTCGGTTTTCTCGAGAGCTTTCTTCATTGTGAGAACAAATCCCGTAATAATAACCGCTTCATTGTTCTCCGTAGTCTTAGGCTGCGGAGCCTTTTTTTCTTTTTTATTCTTCATTTCTGCACCTCATTTTCAAGTGAAGTTTTGTCAGTTGATAAGAATATCCGTTTCAATGTATCTTACGCCGAGGTCATACATCATTTTTGCGTTTTCAACTGTATTTACAGTCCAATAAGATGCATTGATTCCACTGTCAATAGCAAGCCTAACCGAACGCCTGTCATTCTGGTCAAAGTGAGCTGAAAGCCATACTTTATCCGAAATCGACTTCGCCTCTGCGATGTTTTCTTCGGTAACTCTTCCGACGAGATACCAAAGCTCAATTTTATCGTTCAGCTTATGAATTTCCCTGAGCTGCTGAAGGTCAAAGGAAATAACAATCGCACTTTCTTCAAGACCTTTTTTCACAACGGCATCGACAACCTCGTGAAGTGTATCGTAGGTTTCAGCTTTAATCTCTATCTGCGGTCTTGTTTTTGTTCCTACAAAAACATCAAGATACTCATCAAGAGTCGGAATCTTCAGGTCATCATATGCCCAGAAGTTTGAGCCGCCTTTGTAGCTGTACTTTCTTGCTTCCTCAAAAGTAGCTTCTTTGATTTCACCATACTCACAGAAGTATTTGTCAACTGTATCGTTATGAAGCAATACCCACACACCGTCTTTTGTGCGCTGAATGTCGCATTCTGCAGAATAATAGCCGAGCCTTACAGCCTCTTCATAAGCAGGGATAGTATTTTCAGGTGCAGCTGAAGTAACACCGCGGTGAGCTGTCATATAAATCGGGTCATCTGGCTTGTCTACACCTTTTCCTGCAATTGAAATAACCTCAGACGGTCTGTTGAAAAGCTTTGCGATGTGGATACACGGCAAAAACTTGCACTTGAAAATCGGAACAAGAACGTTTGTAATAAGCTTATTGTACTTTGATGTCATTTTCAAACCATTCTTTCTTTTTCAGGATGTAAAAATCATATCATATTAAGAATTCACTGTCAACGAGAAAACAAAAAAGTGAGCATCCAAAGACACTCACTTAATTGATTATTTGAACTTTCTTTTACGAGCAGCCTCAGACTTCTTCTTACGCTTAACTGACGGCTTCTCATAGTGTTCTCTTTTACGAACTTCCTGAATAACGCCGTCTCTTGAAGTCTGTCTCTTAAATCTTCTGAGAGCGTTATCTAAAGATTCGCCTTCCTTAACTTTTACCTGACTCATTGTATTCCCTCCCTCCGCTACTTGCAGGGGTAATTTTTTATATACACCCTATTCTAACACACGATTTTACGTATGTCAACAGGATTTTTCCGAGTTTACCAAAATTTCTGCGGAGAAAGGACAACATTATCTTACAACGATGTTAACAAGTCTGCCCTTAACGTAAAGCTCCTTAACAATCTGCTTGCCTTCAATTGAATCTGCAAGCTCTTTCTTTGCAAGAGCAATTGCATCTGCAGCTTCGATTTCAGCAGGAATCATAAGCTTTGCACGAACCTTGCCGTTAATCTGAGCAACGATTTCAATTTCGTCGTCAACGCACTTTGCTTCGTCGAAGTCTACCCAGTTTCCGTTAGCAAGCATACCGCCGAAGCCCTGCTGAGCCCAGATTTCTTCAGTTACGTGAGGTGCAAACGGATTAAGGAGAGTTACAAAAGTCTTAAGCTCTGCCTTGTTGATTGCGCCCTTGTCGTAAATTGTGTTAAGAAGTGTCATCAAAGCAGCGATTGCTGTGTTGAACTTCATGTTTTCAATATCTTCAGTAACCTTCTTGATTGTCTTGTGGAAAGCTGTTTCAAGCTCCTTTGAGTATGCATCGCCGTCAACAAGAATATCCTGAAGACCCCATGTTCTGTCGATAAATCTCTTGCATCCCTTAACAGATGAAGCTGACCACGGAGCAGCCTTTTCATAGTCACCCATAAAGAGAACATAAGCACGAAGAACATCTGCACCGAATTCGTCAACGACCTCGTTCGGGTCAACAACGTTACCCTTTGACTTGCTCATCTTGTCACCGTCAGGTCCAAGGATAAGACCCTGAGCAGTACGCTTTGCGTAAGGCTCATCGTTCGGAACAACACCGAGGTCATAAAGGAACTTATGCCAGAAACGTGAATAAATCATATGACGTGTAACGTGCTCCATGCCGCCGTTGTACCAGTCAACCTGACCCCAATACTTGAGCTTTTCGCTGTCTGCAAGAGCTTCGTTGTTGTTCGGGTCAATATAACGGAGGAAGTACCATGATGAACCTGCCCACTGAGGCATTGTATCTGTTTCACGCTTTGCATCGCCGCCGCACTTCGGGCACTTGCAGTTAACGTATGAATCAATCTTTGCGAGCGGGCTTTCGCCGTCCTGACCGGGTTCAAAGTTTTCAACCTGAGGAAGCTTAAGCGGAAGCTCTTCATAAGGAACAGCAACCATACCGCACTTTTTGCAGTGAACGATAGGAATAGGCTCACCCCAATAACGCTGTCTGTTGAATGCCCAGTCCTTCATCTTGTACTGAACACCCTTTTCGCCGATGCCGTTCTTCTGAAGATATTCAGCCATTGTGTCGATAGCTTCACGCTTTGAAGTGATACCGTTGAGGAACTCTGAGTTAACAAGCTCACCCTCGCCTGCATAAGCAGCTTCTTCGATGTTACCGCCCTTGATAACTTCGATGATATCGATACCGAATTTCTTTGCGAAATCGTAGTCACGGTCGTCGTGAGCAGGAACAGCCATAATTGCACCTGTACCGTATCCCATCATAACATAGTCAGATATGTAAATCGGGATTTCCTTACCGTTTACGGGGTTGATTGCAGAGATGCCGCTGATGCATACACCTGTCTTATCCTTAACGAGCTGAGTTCTTTCAAACTCTGTCTTCTTTGCACATTCTTTTCTGTATGCTTCGATATCTGCCATGTTTGCGATACGGTCAGCATACTTGTCAATCATCGGATGCTCGGGAGCCATAACCATAAATGTTACTCCAAAGAGAGTATCCGGACGCGTTGTATAAACCTTGAGCTTTTCGTTGTCTGAACCCTTTACTTCGAAGTCAACGAAAGCACCTGTTGATTTGCCGATCCAGTTCTGCTGCTGAAGCTTTACGTTGGGAAGGTAGTCAACCTTCTCAAGACCCTCAAGGAGCTTGTCTGCGTACTCTGTGATACGGAGATACCAAACGTCCTTTGACTTCTGCACGATATCTGAATGGCAAATATCGCACTTACCGCCCTGTGAGTCTTCATTTGAAAGAACAACCTTACAAGACGGACAGTAGTTAACAAGAGTCTTATCTCTGAAAGCGAGACCGTTTTCAAACATCTTAAGGAAAATCCACTGTGTCCACTTGTAGTAATCTTCCTGAGTAGTATCAACAACTCTTGTCCAGTCGAAAGAGAAACCTACTCTCTTGAGCTGACTTGAGAATTTTTCGATGTTCATATCCGTAACCTTACGGGGATGAATGCCTGTTTTGATAGCATAGTTTTCAGTCGGAAGACCGTAAGCATCAAAGCCGATCGGGAACAAAACGTTGTAGCCCTGCATTCTTCTTTTTCTTGACACAACCTCAAGACCTGAGTAAGCCTTGATGTGACCAACGTGCATACCTGCTCCGCTGGGATACGGGAACTCAACGAGGGCATAGAATTTCGGCTTGTCCGAAAAATCTACCGCATTGAAGACACCCTCTGCCTCCCATTTATCCTGCCATTTTTTCTCTGTTGATTTAAAATCATAACCCATTTCAATATTCCTCCGAGTTAAATCATCTCAATCGGGTTCGACCAAGGCTCCCTTGTGCAAAGGGAGCTGTCAGCGAAGCTGACTGAGGGATTGTTTTACAATTTTATCAATATATTCACAAACACCGTCAAAATTTTTATTGACTTCCCTGTTTGGTATTCGCACAATTTTCAGTCCGTAAGTTTCAAGAAACCTTGTCTGTTCCTCATCATTTTTCAGACCTTTTTCTTCATAGTGCTGAGCACCGTCAAGTTCGATAACCAACTTTGCTTCCGCACAGTAGAAATCGACTATATAATATCCTAGTATCTTTTGCCGTATAAACTTATGCTCATTTTGTCTTAAAAAATCATACCATAAATGTTTCTCTTCGCGTGTCATATTTTTGCGAAGCATTTTTGCAGTCGATACAAGATCTTTATTATGTATTCTTTCCATAATTCCCTTTTTGACAATCCCTCAGTCGCTTCGCGACAGCTCCCTTTACACAAGGGAGCCTAAGAATGTCGGTAATTTAAACTATGCTCGATCAATCCGGTGTAACGATGTCCGAAATATCCACCTTCGCGGCATCGCCCCAGAGTCTTTCGAGGTTGTAATACTCTCTTGACTGCGGGTCAAAGACGTGAACAAGAACACAACCGTAATCAAGAAGAATCCAACCCGTTGCTCTGCCTTCAATGTGGTCAGGCTCAACACCGAGCTTGCTCATTTCTTCTTCAACCTCATCGGCAAGAGCACGTACGTGTGTGTTTGAAGTACCGTTTGCGATAACGAAATAATCAGAAACGATAGTCAGCTCCTGTGTCTGAATAAGGTCGATATCCATCGCCTTTTTATTGTCGAGGATTTTAACTATATTTTTTGCTGTTTCAAGTGATGTCATATTCTGTTTCCTCCTTGCTTTTTTATCACCATTTCGTTGTAAAGATCGAGGCTGTCAGGATGAATGACACTTCCCTTTCTTACAAGGTCAGGTATACCGAACTCGAGCGCATAAATCACCGCTTCGTCCATTGACTCATCGCAAAGCTTCCGCATAACGTCAACGTCTTTGTAATTGCGTTCGGCTGATATGTAATCCGCAAGATAAACTATTTTTTCAAGCAAAGACATTCCTGCTCTGCCTGTTGTGTGATATCGGACAGCTTTGTAAATCTCCCTGTCGTCGATACCCATAACATTTTTTATATATGCAGCTCCTGCAATAGCGTGCCAGAGTTTTTTGTTGGCACACTCTTCTGGCAGAAGCTCAATCCCTGCCTCAGTTATAACCCCCAGCTGCTCCTCGGGAGAGGAATTTTTCATAACGTCGTGCAGAAGACCTGCAGTGTACGCTTTGTCCGCATCACCGTCATACTTTTCGGCAAGGTAACGCGCACTTTCCGCAACATTAAGGCTGTGTTGAAACCGCCTTAATTCCAGCTTCGACCTTATGAGCTCAATGATTTTTTCATCAGTCCAGCCGTTCAAAGGTATAACTCCTTTTCTTTTATATATTTCAGCACCTCTCGGTCGACAAGCCCATCAACACTTTTACCGTCGCGGACGGCATTGCGTATCTGCGTTGAGCTGAGCTCAATTGGGTCAAAGTCGCAGGTGATGAATCTTTCTTTTTTTTCGGGAAAATGTTTTTCAACGTATTCCCTGAGTTCTTCTTCATTAATTTCATCGCTTCTTGTAACGGCACAAATTTTCACGTGAGATAAAATCACATCAGGATTCAACCATTGGTGAAAAGTAAAAAGCATATCCGAGCCGAGAAGAAAAATCAGCTCGTCATCAGGATAAATCCCGTGAAGGAGAGTTACCGTTTCGTAAGTGTAGCTCCTTCCTCCACGAGCAATTTCCATATCGCTTACTTCAACGTCCGCTTCATTTCTGAAAAGGATTTTTACCATATTCAGCCTGTCTTCGGCTGAAGCTGAATTCACCTTTTCCTTGTGCGGCGGTGTTGAAGTCGGTATAACAATAAGCCTGTCGAGCGAAAGTCTGACTTTCAGCTCATCGGCATATTTCTTGTGACCTGCGTGTGGCGGGTCAAATGTGCCGCCGAAAATTCCGATACGCATTATCTTATATTAATCTTCTTCTTCATAAGATAATGAGTTATAAAGAAGAATCCGATGCTAACGATAATCAGGAACAACGGCACAGCAAGGTCAATGTGCGCAACAGCAAGCTTTGCATTGTCGCCTACAGCGAAAGCAAGCTTCTCCGTTGAGAAATTATAATTGAAGCCAAAGAACGGCTCTTCACCGATAACTTCAGAAAGCTTGATTACAACAAAGCCGATTACTGCCATAAACAACATTGCATAAAGTGAATGATGCTTTTGGAAGGGTCTTGTGTTTGAAACTGTGATTGCAAGAAAAGCAATCATTGTGAACGCAACAACCATAAAGAAAAACTCGATAATTGCCGCAATAGTCGCAACGATGATTACGGAAATGCTGAGTCCTTCTGCTGACATTGCAAGAACGGAATCAATAAGTCCGAGTGCTGTTTCGCCCATAGCCTCACCTGCTGCCCACAAAGCAATTCTTGCCGTAAGGAAGAAGCAAGCGAAAGCTGCAAGGTACCAGAAAATCGAAACAATTGTTTTTGAAAATAAAACCGAGGAGCTTTTAACTGGAAGCGTAAATGTAAGATAACCCTGCTCACCGTAAAGTGTCTTCTGGAAATTTGACATTACGACAACTGCCGTAAGAATGAAATTTACAAAAGCAATAAGACAAAGCACAATGTAGCTGAGCATTTCACCGATTGAATCAAGCTCGCTTCCGCTGAAATGAACGGAACCGACGAGATAAAGCGCAACAACGGCAAAAACAGCGTAAACAACCCCCATAAATCTTCCTGTTGCAAGGAAGTCATGTTTCAAAAGCTTACCAAACATTGCTGAACACCTCCCTGAACAGATTCTCTACGGTGTTACCGTTTTCTCTGATTTTTTCAACCTCAGTGTTTACAGCAAGTGTACCGCCCTTGACCATAAGAACACGGTCAAGAATTCTTTCAATATCATAAATAAGATGGGTTGAAAGAAGGATTGTTGAATTTTCTGCGTGATTTTTAAGGATTGTCTCAAGGATGAAATCTCTTGCAACAACGTCAACACCGCCGAGAGGCTCGTCAAGAATATAAAGGTCTGCCTTACGGCACATAACAAGGATAAGATGAAGCTTTTCCTGCTGACCTTTTGACATTGTCTTGAGCTTCTGTTTCATATCAAGCTCAAAAGTCTGAGCCATTGCGATTGCCTTTTCTTTATCGAAATTACTGTAGAAATCGGCAACGTAATTGATTGCCTGTTTCGGTGTCATCCACGGTGCAAGATAGTTCTTTTCCGGAAGGTATGCAACAACCTTCTTCGACTCTACACCGGGAGCCTGACCGTTGATAAGGATTTCGCCTTCGTAGTCATTGATAAGACCAACGATTGATTTTATCATTGATGATTTACCGCAGCCGTTCGGTCCGAGAAGACCGACAATCTGTCCCTGCGGGATATCAAACGAAACACCTTTGAGAACCTCGTGAGAGCCGTAGCTTTTTCTGAGGTTTTTGATTTGCAACAAGGCATTTGCCATTATTATTTCCTCCAATTAATCTTCTGACATTCTTGCTTCTTTAATCATTTCGTCCGTGATTTTTGATTCACCGTGTTTAACAAAAATCAGGAAGAAGATTGCAAACGCAAACATAATCGGGCTGTAATAGAACAGCGACATATAAGTTCCTGCAAACATTCTGATAAAGCCGTAAACGATCGGAGCTGCAATCTGTGCGGAGAATGTAGCTGTGTAATAGTAGCCTGTGAACGTTCCGACCTTTGCAACACCGCCGATATCAAGAACAAGCGGAAGTGTATTAACGGTGATGAACATATTAGCAGCACCGCCAAGGATAAGAACAGGATAAATGAGAACACGGAGAATCTTTGTGATACCTGCAACTGATTCTGAAATAGCTGCAAGTGCTTCGCCGAAGTCAGCTTTTTCAAGTGCAAGAACATTTTCAGCAACGCCTACAACAGCATTTTCTGTTGCCTCACCTGCGTTCTCTGCAAAGTATTTGTCAAATTCTGCATAATACTCTGCGCCGTCAACAGCCTTGCCCTGTTTGTATTCGATATAAGTATCCATTGTGATAACTTCGTTTTCAGCAACTTCTCTGCCTGCTTCTTTTGCAGCGTCACTTACTTCGGAGTTGTAGTTGTTGACCTGGTCATTAACTGCGATGTATGCGTTGTTAACCTCAACATAATTCTTGATTGAAAGATCCTTACCGCCGAGCATTACAAGGAACACTGCGAAGAACACGATGAACGCTGCAAGGAAAACAGAGATACCGCCGAGGATAGTCTTTTTTCTGCCGAACTTTTTGCCGAGCTTACCTGCGGGAAGAGCCGCAACACCTGAGCAGACTGCGAAGATAAGCATGATGAATGTTGCTTCGGAAGTAATCATATGAAGAATTTCCTGAGCAAACAATGAGAAGAATGTTGTGATAGCATTTGTACCGCAGAAGAGGAAGAAAAGACAACCGAGCATAAAGATAAGGCTCTTTCTTTCTGCGCCTGTAAGCTTTTCAGCCTTGAGTGCAGCCTTTTGAGCTTTAGCAGCTTCTTTTTCTGCCTTTCTTCTTGCCTTTGCATCTGCGTACTCGTTCATTTCGCCTTTGAGCTTGATGCTTGTGTCCTCTTCCTTAACGAAGAAAAGAAGAACGAGCATACCGATAATCATAACGAGAGAACCGATAAAGAATACGTACGGGAAAGAGAGAGTTTCATTTGCCTTGATCTGAGCATTTGAGTAGCCTGCGACAAGTGTGCAGAGTGCAATACCGATTGTACCTGCGACCATACCGACGGCTGAGCCGATACCACCCATAAGGTTAATAACTGCGTTACCTTCCGAACGAAGATGCGGCGGTGTAAGGTCCGGCATAAGCGCAACAACGGGCGCACGCCACAAGGACATTGAGAAAACGAAAAGAATAACTACTGCCATTGTTGCGGCAATTCTTGTTCCGTCACCGGGAACATTGAGCGCAACAATAGGAATGAGTGTAAAAAGAAGTGCCGAAATCGGAGCGCAGGATACGATAAACGGACGGCGCTTACCAAGCTTTGAATGACAGTTATCGGAAAGCTTACCGAAAGTCGGCTGGAAGATAACACCGAAGATGTTATCGAAAGTCATAATTATACCGATGAACAAAGGAACAAGCGTAAAACCGCCGTTAAGAGCAACCGTGCTTTCACCCTGAGCCTCTGCGAATTTACCAAGCCAAGGAATTGCATTGCCGAGTGCTTCACTCCATTTAGCAACCAATGAGCTTTCAGAAAGAATCTTGTTAAGAATCTTTGTGATGTACGGGTCATAAATTGCCCATGCAATTGACGTCGCAAGGAATCCGAAACCAGTAAGTATGGTTTTCGGATAATTAAGCTTAGTCTTTGTGTCTTTTTCAGCCATAAAAACATCCCTTTCAAAACTATTTACAATTAGCGTTTTCAACTTCGTTAAACAGTTTTATGTTCAAAAAAGAACATAACCCCATTTAATCGTATAGTTATAGTTATTATATCACTTTAATGAAGGTTTGCAAAGCTTTTTAAGGTTATTTTTGCCAAAAAGTTAAAAATATTTCAAAAAACAGGTTACCGATATAATTACATTTCTTTTTTAACAGGATATAAAACAAATGTAAACAAAAAAAGAACGCTCGAAGCGTTCTCATGAAAAAGAAAAAGCCGTCAGGGTTTCCCCCGACGGCCGAAAAATTCAGTTTACATTAGCACTCGAATTCGATTGATGCAAATGTTGCGTTACTTCTGTCATAGATAGTCCATGTCTTGCAAAGACCAACAAGGCTGAGAACGCTGTTTTCACCAACACCGATCTTGAGGATGCCATAGATATCTGCGTGACCGCTGATTTCGATGTCGCCCTCAAAGTCCATACCTGCTGCTACTTCTGCAAGATAGTCAACGGGTACTGCATATGTTGACTGGAATACAGGATCACCGTTTTCATCAACGAAACGAGCTGTTGCCTCAACAAAAGCACCAACACCACCGTATACCTCTACGTCTACGATTGTGTATCCGAAGAGACCGAAACCGATACCAAGACCAAGCATGATTTCGAATTCGCCGTAGATATCAACTACACGGTCGATAACCTTAGAATCGCTAACCTTGCTTACTTTGTTATTGATGATAGAAATACCGTGGTACTCTTCTGAAACAACTGTGATTGTCATTCTGCCGTTAACATCAATGTGAAGCATAATGTCAAAGTTGAATGTAAGAGGAGTTGTGCCGAGAGGAACAACTACTGTGAAGAGCTTGATTGATGATGAGTCGAACTCGCTGAGAAGGTACTTATTAACAAGGTCATTGAATACCTTGCCTGCTTCAAGCTTCTCGCCCTCGTTCTTTACTTCCTCACCAAACTCTTTGTAGTAAGAACCTGCGATGATTGTTTTGTCAACGAGGTCATACTCTGCATTGAGATAAACTTCGTTGAAGCTGAGTGTCTTGATGTTAACATCAGCCTTAGCATCAATTGCAAGGTTTGTAAGTGAGTAGTCCTTAGTAACTACAACACCGTCAACAGGTGATGTTCCGATTGAGAAATCAAGACCAGTCTTTGTAACTTCTGCACTGATGTCGAAATCACCGATTGAGAAGCTGATTTCGCCGATTGTGAGAAGGATACCATGGATAAGGTTTTCGATCTGCTCCGGTGAGAGACCTTCTGTGTCGAACAAACCGTCGCTGATAACTTCACCGTTACCGTCCATGATCATTGCTGTACCGAAGTTAACGTCTGTTGAACCTTCGAAGTCGATCTTCTCTATTACTTCGTCGATAGCAACATCAGAAGTTTCAACAACTTTCTGACCGTCAACTACTTCTACTGCCTCTGCCTTGAATGCAGCGTTGTCAGCAACGAAAACGTCACCTGCAACGATGTCTTCTTCTGCATCAAGAACGATTGCGTCGCCCGCAACTTCGTAAGTATCAACTGTCTTAACGCCTTCAACGAGATCAACGTCGTCGAACTTGTCGCCAGCAATGCAACGAAGATTCTTTGCGAGAGAGATTGCTGCTGTGATGTCGCTTACTGTCATATTAGCTGTGCTTACTGTGCCGTCAGCTTCAACAGGAATGATACCATTAGCAACTGCGATAGAAACCTTTTCGATATTCTCGAAATCTGCAGCGTTAGCAATTTCTACTGTTTCGTCAGTTGTGAGGTTTGCAGCATTAACAAGAACTGTTGCAACAAACTCAGTGTCTGCGTACTTAAGTACATCGATTTCTTCGTAATCAACGAGAACGTCATACTGTGCCGCTGCAGCTACAGCGTCATAGTACTCGTTATCCGGAGTGATTCCGTAAAGAACTTCATCAGTTTCCGGTACGGTGTAACCGAATGCCACGCCAACCTGTTTCAAGAAATCACCGATTTCCATTTGGTCTCCACCCTGCCATGAGAAGCCGGGGAAGAGAGTTGTCATGATCATCATGATGATTGACAAGATGATTGAAATGATTTTTGTGCCCATAACAATTCCTCCTATAAAATATTTGAGGTCAGGTTTTCACCCGTCCGGAAAGTGGTATAACGTTAGTACCGCTTTTAGGTTAAGCTGCCCGTGAGCAACAACTAAGAAAACACTTTTCCTCATTTCGGATTATATTATAATTTCCGTTTTTTTTCAAGTATTTTTTTGGCAATTTAAAGCAAATTTGGCTATTTTTATCATTTTGCACAACAGATATCTCCATAAGTGTTGGTAAAAAACATAAGTTTTGTGCAAGTTAACAAATAAATAGTGCATGACATTTTTTTCGGTACAAAATATAGATTTTGCGTTTATTCACATTATCGTGAATAATTCGTTTTGATAAACTTTTCACATTTTCTGCTTTAATTATACCAATATAATATATGCAAAAACGGCAGCCGTTTTACCGACTGCCGTTAATTTTATTGAGTTCTGATTATTCCTCTGTACCGTAGATCTTTGCAAGTCTTTCGAGGTGAGCATAACGATCCTTAGCGTCTGCCTCAGCCTTTGCGAAGAGTTCTTCAGCTCTTTCAGGGAATGAACGTGTAAGTGATGCATAACGAGCTTCGTTAAGAAGGAACGCACGGTAACCCTCTGTTGCAGGAGTCTTTGAATCCAATGTGAACGGATTCTTGCCTTCTGCCTTGAGTGCCGGGTTGTAACGGAACATATTCCAGTAACCGCAGTCAACAGCCTTCTTCATTTCAGCCTGGCAGTTGATCATACCGCCCTTGATTGAGTGCATTTCACACGGAGCGTAACCGATGATGATTGACGGTCCCGGATATGCTTCAGCTTCCATGATTGCCTTGAGTGTCTGGTTCATGTCAGCACCCATAGCGATCTGTGCAACGTAAACATAGCCGTATGACATTGCGATTTCTGCAAGGCTCTTCTTAGCGATTGCCTTACCTGCTGCTGCGAACTGAGCAACCTGACCTACCTGAGAAGCCTTTGATGCCTGTCCGCCTGTGTTTGAGTAAACTTCTGTATCGAATACCATGATGTTTACATCGTCGCCTGATGCAAGAACGTGGTCAACACCGCCGAAGCCGATGTCGTATGCCCAACCGTCACCACCGAAGATCCATACAGATTTCTTTGAAAGGTATTCCTTCTGAGCAAGGATTTCCTTAGAGATGTCGCAGCCGCACTTCTCGAGTTCAGCAACGAGAACATCTGTTGCAGCGCCGTTCTTTGCGCCGTCTGTTACTGTTGCAAGGTAGCCTTCGCAAGCTGCCTTGAGCTCTGCTGTTGCGTTTTCGCACTCTGCAGCAGCCTTAACCTTTTCGATGAGGCTGTTACGGATAGCGTTCTGACCGAGGTACATACCGTAGCCGTGTTCAGCGTTATCTTCGAAGAGTGAGTTTGCCCATGCAGGACCCTGACCCTTGCTGTTTGTTGTATACGGTGATGTAGCTGCAGGACCACCCCAGATTGATGAACAACCTGTTGCGTTAGAGATATACATTCTGTCGCCGTAGAGCTGTGTGATAAGACGAGCATAAGCTGTTTCAGCACAACCTGCACATGAGCCTGAGAACTCAAGCAACGGCTTCTTGTACTGGCTTGAAATAACAGTCATCTTCTCTGTTGTTTCTGCCTTTTCTGTTACGTTAGCTACACAGTAGTCAAATGCTGCCTGCTGTGCATCCTGGCTCTCACGAGATACCATAACGAGTGAATTTGTCGGACAAACGCCTACGCAGACGCCGCAACCCATACAATCCATCGGTGATACTGCAAGAGTATAAGTGTAGTTTGTCTTTACGATCGGCTTCGGAGCCTTCTTCATTACTGCAGGAGCAGCTGCAACTTCCTCTTCGCTGAGAGCGAAAGGTCTGATTGTAGCGTGCGGACAAACATAAGCACACTTGTTACACTTTGCGCAAGTTTCTGCGTTCCACTCAGGAACCATAACTGCAACACCGCGCTTCTCATATGCTGATGCACCCTGCTCGAATGTACCGTCAGCGTGATCTACGAAGTCTGAAACAGAAATGCTGTAACCGTCCATACGGCCAACAGGCTTCATGATATTGTCAACCATCTTTGTGAGCTTTGCAGGACCTTCTGTCTTAACTGCTTCTGCTGAATCAACAGCGTCTGCCCACTCTGCGGGAACGTCGATTTCTACGTATGCAGAAACACCTGCATCGATAGCATCCCAGTTGCACTTAACAACGTCGTCACCCTTCTTAGCGTATGACTTCTTAGCAGCTGCCTTCATGTAGTCAACAGCTTCCTCGATAGGCATAACCTTTGCAAGAGCGAAGAATGCAGCCTGGAGAATTGTGTTTGTTCTCTTACCCATGCCAACCTTCTGAGCAAGATCGATAGCGTTAACTGTGTAAAGCTTGATGTTGTTCTTTGCGATATACTGCTTTGTTTCAGCATTCATCTTCTCACTGAGCTCTGCAGCATCCCACTGGCAGTTGACAAGGAATGTACCGCCCGGCTTAACGTCGTTAACCATCTTGAAGCCCTTCTCGATGTATGAGGGGTTATGACAAGCAACGAAGTCTGCCTTGTTTACATAATAGGGGCTCTTGATAGCCTTATCACCGAAACGAAGGTGAGAAACAGTGATACCACCTGTCTTCTTTGAGTCGTACTGGAAGTAAGCCTGTACGAACTTGTCTGTGTGGTCACCGATGATTTTGATTGAGTTCTTGTTAGCACCAACAGTACCGTCACCGCCGAGACCCCAGAACTTACACTCGATTGTGCCTTCTGCAGCTGTGTTCGGAGCAGCCTTCTCTTCAAGTGAGAGGTAAGTAACGTCGTCGTTGATACCAAGTGTGAAGTGAGCCTTCGGAGCATCCTTTGCAAGCTCATCATATACTGCGAAGATGCTTGACGGAGGTGTATCCTTTGAACCGAGACCGTAACGGCCGCCGATTACCTGGATGCCTGACTTACCTGCTGCTGCAAGAGCTGCGATAACGTCAAGGTAAAGAGGTTCACCGATTGAACCGGGCTCCTTTGTTCTGTCAAGAACAGCGAGCTTCTTACATGATGCAGGAACAGCCTCTGCAAACTTCTCAACTGAGAAAGGTCTGTAAAGACGAACCTTGATAAGACCAACCTTCTCGCCCTTAGCAAGGAGATAGTCGATAACTTCTTCTGCAACGTCACAGATTGAACCCATAGCAACGATAACGTTCTCTGCGTCAGCTGCGCCGTAGTAGTTGAAGAGCTTATAATCTGTACCAAGCTTTGCGTTAACCTTGTCCATGTACTTTTCAGCAATTGCGGGAACTGCATCATAGTACTTGTTACAAGCTTCACGGTGCTGGAAGAAGATGTCGTCGTTCTCGTGAGAACCACGCATTACAGGATGCTCAGGATTAAGAGCACGTGCACGGAATGCATTAACAGCATCCATATCGCACATTTCCTTGAGGTCTTCGTAATCCCAGATCTCAATCTTCTGGAGCTCGTGTGATGTACGGAAACCGTCGAAGAAGTTGATGAACGGAACACGGCTTTCGATAGCTGTGAGGTGAGCAACTGCACCAAGGTCCATAACTTCCTGTGTATTTGTTTCAGCGAGCATTGCGAAACCTGTCTGACGACAAGCGTAAACGTCTGAATGGTCACCGAAGATATTAAGAGCATGAGAAGCTACGCAACGAGCTGATACATGGAAAACGCTGGGAAGGAGTTCACCTGCGATTTTGTACATGTTCGGGATCATAAGAAGAAGACCCTGAGAAGCTGTGTAAGTTGTTGTCATAGCACCTGCTGCGAGTGAGCCGTGTACTGTACCTGCAGCACCTGCCTCTGACTGCATTTCTGCAACCTTAACTGTTGTGCCGAAGATGTTCTTTCTGCCCTGTGCTGACCACTGGTCAACGTAGTCTGCCATGGGGCTTGACGGTGTGATAGGATAAATACCTGCAACTTCTGTAAACGCATAAGATACGTGAGCAGCAGCGGTATTACCGTCCATGGTTTGCTTAATTCTTGCCATTTTGGTTTTCCTCCTTAGAGTTATATTGATAAATATAGCAATTTATTTTACCACCGTAGATAATAACACTTTTCAGCCGATATGTAAACATCTAAAACCTAAAAAAGTTTGTCAAATATGGATTTTTATTCATTATCTTTTTTGTATAAGTTGTTAAAAACTTGTCATTTTTGTAATTTCTTTCAGTTTTCATGCGTTTTAATCCGTTTTTATCGTGTCAAGTGACGTGTTTTTTCCCTTGACACTAAACACTATTTATGATATCTTTATTTATAATGTAATAAGAAACGGCGATGACGAAGACAGTATGCACTGTGCGAAGCCATAGCGAGTCGGGGACGGTGGAAGCCCGATGCGATGTACACCTTGCTGAAAATCACTTCCGAGCTTCGGGCTGAAAACAGTAAGCCTTGACGGTTGTCCCCCGTTAAAAGGAACGCATATTATAGTATGTTGAATAGGTGGTTGCGATTTTTCTCGTCCTGTTTCACACGGGACGGGTTTTTATTTTTCCTGTTCACAATGATTAAGGAGTGTATTGAATGTACAAGAAAGTACCCGCCAACATGAACTTCGTAGAGCGTGAAAAATCAATCGAAAAGTTCTGGGCAGAAAACAAAATTTTCGAAAAAACCTGCGAAAAACAGGGTCCGTCTTATGTTTTCTACGACGGTCCGCCGACAGCTAACGGCAAGCCTCATATCGGTCACGTGCTTACACGCGTTATCAAGGATATGATTCCCCGTTACCGCACAATGAAGGGTTATCAGGTACCCCGTAAAGCAGGTTGGGACACACACGGTCTTCCCGTTGAGCTTGAGGTTGAAAAGCTTCTTGGTCTTGACGGTAAGGAGCAGATCGAAGAATGCGGTCTTGAGCCGTTCATCGAGAAGTGTAAGGAAAGCGTCTGGAAGTACAAGGGAATGTGGGAAGATTTCTCATTCACAGTCGGCTTCTGGGCTGATATGAACGACCCGTACGTTACTTACCATAACTCATTCATCGAGTCAGAGTGGTGGGCACTCAAGCAGATTTACGACAAGGGCCTTATCTACAAGGGATTCAAGATTGTTCCCTACTGTCCCCGTTGCGGAACACCGCTTTCATCACACGAAGTTGCACAGGGCTACAAGAACGTTAAAGAGCGTTCAGCTATCGTTCGTTTCAAGGTTGTCGGCGAAGACGCATACTTCCTTGCATGGACAACAACTCCGTGGACTCTTCCGTCAAACGTTGCACTTTGCGTAAACCCGAAGGATGAGTATGCAAAGGTTAAGGCCGCAGACGGCTACACTTACTATATGGCAGTTGAGCTTCTTGACAAGGTTCTCGGCTCTCTCGCTACAGAGGATGCACCTGCATACGAAATTCTTGAAAAGTATGTCGGTACAGACCTTGAAAGAAAAGAATACGAGCCCCTCTTTGCTTGTGCAGGTGAAGTTGCTGCAAAGCAGAAGAAAAAGGGATTTTTCGTAACCTGCGATAACTATGTTACAATGTCTGACGGTACAGGTATTGTTCATATCGCTCCCGCATTCGGTGAAGACGACTCAAAGGTCGGCAGAAAGTACGACCTTCCGTTCGTTCAGTTCGTTGATGGCGCAGGTCATATGACAGACAACACACCGTTCGGCGGTCTTTTTGTTAAGGATGCAGATATGCCCATCCTTCAGGACCTTGAGGACAGAAAGCTTCTCTTCTCAGCTCCGAAGTTTGAACACGATTATCCGTTCTGCTGGCGCTGTGACACTCCGCTTATCTACTATGCAAGAGAGTCATGGTTCATCGAAATGACAAAGGTTAAGGATAACCTTATCAAGAATAACAACACAATCAACTGGATTCCCGAAAGCATCGGTAAGGGACGTTTCGGCGACTGGCTCGTAAACGTTCAGGACTGGGGTATCAGCCGTAACCGTTACTGGGGCACTCCGCTTAACATCTGGGAATGCGAATGCGGCCACAGACATTCAATCGGCAGCATTGAAGAGCTCAAAGCAATGTCAGATAACTGTCCCGACGAAATCGAGCTTCACCGTCCGTACATCGATGCTGTTACAATAAAGTGTCCTGAATGCGGCGGCGAAATGAAGCGTGTTCCCGAGGTTATAGACTGTTGGTTCGACTCAGGTGCAATGCCCTTCGCACAGCACCATTATCCGTTTGAGAATAAGGAACTTTTCGAGTCACAGTTCCCTGCAGACTTCATTTCAGAAGCTGTTGACCAGACAAGAGGTTGGTTCTACTCACTTCTTGCAATCTCAACCCTTATCTTTGACAAGGCTCCGTTCAAAAACGTTATCGTTCTCGGTCACGTTCAGGACGAAAACGGTCAGAAGATGAGTAAATCAAAGGGTAATGCAGTTGACCCGTTTGATGCACTTGCAACATACGGTGCTGACGCAATCCGTTGGTACTTCTATACAAACTCTGCTCCGTGGCTCCCGAACCGTTTCCACGGTAAGGCTGTTACGGAAGGTCAGCGTAAGTTTATGGGTACACTCTGGAACACATACGCTTTCTATATTCTTTATGCAGAGATTGACCAATTTGACCCGACAAAGTATGAACTCAACTATGAAAGCCTTTCAGTAATGGACAAGTGGCTCCTTTCAAAGCTCAATACAATGGTCGGTGTTGTTGACAACAACCTTGAAAACTACAGAATTCCCGAAGCTTGTAAGGCGCTTCAGGAGTTTGTTGACGAGATGAGTAACTGGTACGTCCGCCGTTGCCGTGAGCGTTACTGGAAGCAGGAGCTTGACGAGGATAAGATCAACGCTTACCTCACACTCTACCATACACTCGTTACAGTTGCTAAGACAGCAGCTCCGATGATTCCGTTTATGGCTGAGGATATTTACCAGAACCTTGTGTGCTCAGTTGACAAGGACGCTCCCGAAAGCATCCACCTCTGCTCATTCCCCGAGGTTAACACAGACTTCGTTGATGCAGAGCTTGAAAAGAACATGAACATCGTTCTCAACATCGTCGGTCTCGGACGTACAGCACGTAACGGTGCTAACATCAAGAACCGTCAGCCTCTCGGCTCAATGCTTGTTAACGCAGGTGTAGGTGTCAGCCTTGACGGCTACTTTGCAGACATCATCAAGGAAGAGCTCAACGTTAAGGAAATTACATTCGTTGACGAAGCTAATGACCTTGTAAGCTATAACTTTAAGCCGCAGCTCAAGACACTCGGACCCAAGTACGGTAAGCAGCTCGGCGAAATCCGCAATCTTCTTGCAGAGCTTGACGGTACTGCAGCAAAGAAGGAGCTCGACGCTGACGGTTGCATTAAGCTCAACATCAGCATCGGTGAAATCGAGCTTACAGCAGACGACCTTCTTATCGAAACAATTCAGAAGAGTGGTTTGTTCTCTGTTTCAGACTTCGGCGTAACAGTTGCAATTGACACAGAGCTTACACCTGCGCTTATCGAAGAAGGCTTTGTACGTGAAATCATCAGCAAGATACAGACAATGCGTAAGGATGCTGACTTCAACGTAACAGACCGTATCATCATTTCAGTTGCAGGTAATGACAAGATCGCAGAACTTATCACAAAGAATAAGGATATGATTTTCACAACAGTTGTTGCAGACGAAATCGTTACAGGTGAAGCAGACGGCTACACAGCTGAATGGAATATCAACGGCGAGAAAGTAACTCTCGGCGTTAAGGTTTCTGAGTAATTCAATAAAGTTAAAGTGCAGTAATGATGAACATCATTACTGCACTTTCGCCTTTCCGGACAGTCCAACAAATTCGGTTTTGTTGTATTTAACGGCGTGTCGACGAGCGTCACGCCCTACAAAAAGAATTTAAAACAGCTCTACAAATCCGAAATTGTCTAATCCTTTTTCTTTCTGACAAAACAAAAACGATAGAAATTCCTTTGGGAAATCTATCGCTTTTATTTTTAACTTTAATTATTCCTCAACCGAAACTGCGAAGACGGTTGTTGATTTGAATTCTTCGCCTGCTTTGAAAACGCAGGACGGGAAATTCGGCTGATTCGGTGAATCGGGATAGAACTGTGTTTCAAGGCAGAAGCCTGCGTGCTTGACAATCGGCATACCGCCCTTGCCGATAACCGTACCGTCAAGGAAGTTACCTGTGTAGAGCTGAACACCCGGGAGGTCTGTGTACATCTTAAGCACTCTGCCGCTTACGGGTTCTTTTACCGTCACGTCAGCTTCGCCGTCATTGTGGCAAAGGCAGAAGTTATGGTCATAACCTCTTGCGAGAGTAAGCTGTTCGTCATTATCGTAAATTCTCTTGCCGATTGTGCAGGGTGCATTGAAATCGAAAGCTGTACCCTCAACCGCACGAATTTCACCCGTCGGGATTGAGTCGGCATCAATCGGAGTATAGTGTGATGCATTCATCTGCATTTCGTGCTCAAGCACGTCGCTCATAGCAGAACCGCCCAGATTAAAATAAACGTGGTTTGTGAAGTTCATCACGGTATCCTTGTCACAGACTGCAGAGTAATCAATAACAACCTTACTGTCCTCTGTGAGTATGTACTTAACCTTTGCTGTGAGGTTACCCTCAAAACCGCTTGTTCCGTCAGGGCTTGTATATGAAAACTCAACCGCATTGTCGTCAGCGATAATTGCATCCCACACAGCGTCGGAAAATTCGCCTGCGCTGTGAAGAGAAGTCTTGTCCTTTTCGTTCTGAGTGAGCTGATATTCCTTTCCGTTCAAAGAAAATCTGCCGTTACAGATTCGGTTCGCATATCTGCCGACAACCTTACCCTGATAATCTGTAAAATTGAGATGACCGTAAAGGCTGTCGAAGCCGATTGTTATATCGTTCACTCTGCCGTACTTGTCGGGAGTGTAAAGTGACTGAAGAGTTGCACCGAGGTTGATAAGCTGGAGTGTTACATCCTCGTTGTTTGAAATTGAATAAAGTTTAACCTCTTTACCGTCGGGCATAAAGCCGTAGTGAGAAACATTGATAGTCATCAGATAACCTCCTTACATCTGGTCAACGCTGAAGATGAACGCAGGCAACGGGAACCACTGCTGAGCCGCGCCGTTCAGCTTTTCGCGTTCAAATGTGAAGTTTGAAAGGAAAGCTCTTGTTGCCTCTGTGTGAGTAAATTCAATTTCTGGCTCACCGTCAAACTTTTCAACCGTAACCTCATTATTCTTAACTGCGACACGAAGCTTCTCATCCGCCTTTTTGCCGTGGATAAGCACTGTAAGCTCGCCGTCTGCAAGGCTTGTATAGCTTGCCTTTGTCTTAAGATAAGCTCTTATAACTTTTTCATAATTAAGAACAAGAAGAGATTCACAACCGCCGACAGAAATATTTTCAGAATTAACCGTGAAGAAACCGTGCTTCTCCTTGTCAAACGGAGCTGCGTTGAAGCGAATGCTTTCCTTTCCGCTGATTTCAAGAGCAGCAAGAGCAAGGTCACCATAATATTCGGGCTTTGTTACTGCACACTCGGAAACCCAACCGTAACCGTAGTCAATGAAGAAATATCCTGCAAAATTATCGCCGTCATAAACAACGTAGGGGTTGTGACGCCATGAGGTTACAATTCTGTAGTAATCCTTGTGAGGTCTGCTTGCCTTGATTACGTTTTTCTGATAAAGCTCGTCAATCTTTTCGATTTCATCGGTGTCGTTTTCCTGAAGTTTTTCAACACGAAGGTTGGACTTTCTGCCGCCGAAGATGTGCTTAGCTGTCTTTTTATTGAACTCGAAGTTGTATGAAACGCCTGAAGTCTCAAAGCCGAAATAGCCGTAACGCTGACGCTGACCGCCAAGGTAAGCAAGGTCCGTGCCATTTTTCATCATTTCTTCAACGCTCATTTCCATAAGGTCAACCATATAACCCATTGAGCGATACTTAAGACCTACTGCAACGTTACCGATGCAACAAGCTTTGATTTTTTCTCCGCAGACGTCGAGGTCAATGTTGAAATTGCCGACAGCTGCTCTGAATTCGCCGTTTTCGTCCTGAACAACAAAATTGTTGTAAGCAGGTCTGTACTCGTCGTGATAAATTTTCGGAAGAATCTGCACAAAATCTCTCTTTGTTGCTTCATCATCGTCTGTAAAAAACACTTCATCAAGGAAAGCGATAAGCTTTTTGTTGTCGCAGTCCTTGCCTCTGCCGTAGTAAAGTTTCTCGTCCATAGTAATCTCCTTATAAATTAAACCTTTCGGGAAGAAGCTCTCCCAAAGTGAATGTCTTTATCTCTTCACCGTTGAAAAGATGAATTTCAAAATCTTTGTCGCAGAATTCGCTGAGCACCTGACGGCACACACCGCACGGAGGGCAGAAAGCGTTGATTTCATCAGCTCCGCCTACGACGGCGATTGCAGAAAAATCTTTCTCTCCGTCACTTACTGCTGTGAAAACAGCCGTTCTTTCGGCACAATTCGTTGGCGAAAACGCTCCGTTTTCGATGTTACAGCCTTTGTAGACCTTGCCGCTTTTTGTTAGCAAAGCCGCACCGACTTTAAACCCCGAATATGGCGAATATGATTTTTCTCTCGCTTCAAGCGCAAGAGAAATAAGCTCGTTTTTATTCATATCAATATCCCTGTGCTTCTTCGTTTTTGATGATTTTTACGATTCGACTTGTGCCGAGTCTTGATGCGCCGAGCTTGATGAAATCCTCTGCATCTTCAAGGGACGCGATGCCGCCTGCCGCTTTTATCTTAAGGTGAGGTGCAATGTTTTCTGCAAAAATTTTTACATCCTCGCGTGTAGCTCCGCCCGTTGAAAAGCCTGTTGAAGTTTTGATATAATCAGCACCCGAAGCGGAAACGATTTCGCACATCTTGATTTTTTCTTCGTCTGTCAGAAGGCAGGTTTCAATTATAACCTTAAGAAGCTTTCCTTCGCAGGCTTCCTTGACAGCCTTGATTTCTTCAAGAAGGAAATCATGTCTTTTGTCCTTGAGTGCACCGATATTGATAACCATATCGATTTCTTCTGCACCGTTTTTAACAGCATCGTTTGCCTCAAAGCACTTCGCCGCCGTTGTTGAGTAACCGTTCGGGAAACCGATTACCGTGCAAATCGGAAGATTACCGTCAACATACTCAACTGCCTGTTTTACATACGAAGCAGGAATACAGACAGAAGCACAGCCGTATTTCATTCCGTCATCGCAGATTGCCTTGATTTCTTCCCACGTTGCAGACTGCGAAAGCAGGGTGTGGTCAACCTTTGATAAAATTTCCTTAATATCCATAATAACTCCTTATTTCAGAACTTCGCCCGTGCGCAGGTTAACAAGATTTCTGAAAACTGCAACCTGTGAGGCAGAAACAAATTTATCCTCGTGCAGACTGCCGAAGAACCAGCGTGTGTAGTCACAGCTTGAGCTGAGCTCCTGGAAATAAGCATTAAGTCCGCTTACAAGGAGTGGCTCGTTATCCTTGAGCTTGAGGAAGTTTTTGATTTTCTGTGCAGGCTCGTGGGTTATAATATAATCAACCGCAAACTTGTGCTTTTCAAGGTTGTTTGCACCCTCGCGCATTTCATCACGATTCGGAATTTCAGCATTTGACCAGTTGGGATTATCCATACGGATATCAATATCCGGGCTTTCGCCGCCGCCCATCGCAAAAATCTTTTCGCCCTCGATTTCAAAAATCTGTCCGCGCATAAGGTGGAAAATATTGTCCCTTACCTTGTGCGCAAGTCCGCCCGCAAAGCTTACAACGGGATATTTTTCAAGCAGGTCAAAATTTTCGTGAGTACCGTCCACAAAGCAGATGTTGTATTTTTTCTTCGCAAGCTTATCAAGGGTTTTCTTCTCTTTCGCGTCGCCGTCCCAGATAAAACCGAAATCACCGCAGATAATAAGAGTATCACCGTCTTTGATATTTTTGAATTTTCTCTGCGAAAAAATTTTGTAATCGCCGTGGGTATCGCCCGTAACATAAATCATTTTTAAACAACTCCTCAAAAATGACATTTTTTTCAAAATCTCTGTTTATTTTTCAGAAACTTTCTGCTATAATCTAACATATATCATACTACAAATATGAGGGTTTTGTCTATGAAAAAATTGATATTTTTTATATGCTCTCTTGCAATAATTATAACTTCACTCGTAACTCCCGTTTCGGCACAGAATTACATCAACAGTGTGCAGAACGAAAAGGTTAAACTCAACTGTAAGGTTGACCTTCTCGTAAGCCTTGATGACGGCTCGGTTATTGTTGAAAAAAATGCCGATACGCCTGTTGCTCCTGCTTCGCTTACAAAGGTTATGACAGCTCTTGTTGTTCTTAAAAATGAAAAGAATCTTGAAAGAAAGATGACTGTCAGCGAAGAAGCAATCACAGGCCTTTACGGAACGGGCAGCTCATCTTCAGGGATCAAAGCCGGTGAAGAAATCAGCGTTTATGACCTTCTCGTCTGTCTGCTTATTCCGAGCGGAAACGATGCCGCAATGGCTCTTGCGATTGAGTACGGCGGTTCTGTTGAAGGCTTTGTTGAAATGATGAACAGCACGGCTCTTGCACTCGGTTGTAAAAACACAAATTTTGAAAATCCGCACGGACTTGATTCACCGAATCATAAAACAACGGCAAAAGATATGGTGTTAATGGCAAAAGCGGCTCTTGAATACTCTGCGTTTGAAACAATCGTAAGCTCCTATTCTTACAAGCTTCCCGCAACAAATATGAACGAGGAACGCAACGTTGTCAATTCAAATTACCTCATCAACCCTTACCGCACAACCTATTACAACAAAAACGTTAAGGGAATAAAAACAGGTACAACCGATGCTGCAGGCAGATGCCTTATTTCCTACGCGTCGAAGGACGGATACAATTATATGGCTGTTGCTATGGGCGGCGGACAGCTTGATTCGGACGGCGACGGAATTGAAGAAAACCAGTCTTTTATGGACACTAACCATATGTACAACTGGGCTTTCAAAAACCTTAAGTACGAAATCGTTACTCAGCAGGGACAGTTTGTTTGCTCCGTTCCGCTTGAATACTGCTCAGATTCCGAATCTGCAAAGCTTGTTGCCGCAAACGAAGTGCTTGCACTTGTTCCGCAGGGAAACGATTCCGAAAGCGTCAGCTTCAGACCGGTTGACGTGCCCGAAACTCTCGCGGCTCCGCTAAAAAAAGGCGATGCCGTCGGCAAGGCTGAAATTCTTTTTGCGGGACAGGTTATCGCTACGGTTGACCTCGTTGTTGCAGAGGATGCCTCATACGATCTTTTCCTTTACATCAAAAGCGTTGTCATTAATTCAAAAACGTTTATCACACTCATAATCGTTGTTATCGTTCTTTTTGTCGGCGCATATGTAACGCTCTTTATTCTTTCAAACAACAAGCGCAAGAAACAGCGCGAAATCAAAATGGTTAAATACAACGAGCTCAAACGTAATACACAAAAGAAAAAGAAATAAAAAGCAAAGGCAGACCTTGCAACGAAAACAAAAATCACAGCTGAAAAGTATTACACAATTTCATATTAAAGCCAAAAGGACTGCAAAAACGACGAGTTCCCACAAGGAAGTTTTTGCAGTTCTTTTATTTTCTGTATATAAGATTCAGTTATATACACCGAGTTGGAAGCCCCGACAAATTCGGGTTTATCGGGATGTTTGAAAGTCGGTAGTAACCCCAAGCCCTCCTTGTGTAAAGGAGGGTGGCACGGCGTAGCCGTGACGGGAGGATTGTTGATAATTCAAGGGTTTTTGACAATCCCTCAGTCGCTA
>JAZSQQ010000027.1:0-59687 GCA_045538055.1 Acutalibacteraceae bacterium | reverse complement strand
TTTGTTTATAGCATAAAACGTTAAAAATTTATATATTTACCTGTTTTTTATGTTTTTAAGGGTTTCTTCATGTGTTAAGACTTTGAAGAAACCCTTTCTTTGCTTGTTTTATGCGGTCTGCTCTTTTTTTACATCCCCTTTAATCTTATTTACCAAGTTCGATTGTTCTTTTGTAAGCCGCTAAAACCGCATTGATTGCAGCTCCTCGCATACCTTCATCTTCAAGAGCCTTCACACCCATAATAGTTGAACCGCCCGGACTGCAGACCTCATCCTTGAGCTTTTCAGGATGTTTTCCTGTTTCAAGAATCATTTTTGCCGAACCGAGAAGTGTTCCTGCCGAATAAAGAATTGCTTTATCCCTCGGAAGTCCGCAGGCAACAGCACCGTCTGCCAATGCTTGAGCAAACATATATGCAAAAGCAGGACCGCAGCCCGAGAGTGCGCTTGCCGCATCAATGAATTTTTCTTCGAGCCAATCAAAAACGCCGGATTTACTCATTGCTTTTTCGAAGCAAGCTTTATCCTCATCACTGACATCCTCTGCAGTTGCAAGAACAACACCTGAAGCGACAGAAACGGGCATATTGGGCATTATTCGGATAACGGAGTCTATCCCTGAAAGCTCTTTAATTCTGCTTACAGCGACTCCTGCTGCCATTGAAACGATAACAGGCTTATCTTCTCTGTTATTCAAAGCTTCTTTGATTTCAGCGAAACATTCTGCAATCATCTGCGGTTTTACGCCGATAAAGATAAATTTACACTCCTGTGCGGTTCTTTGTGTATTCGCAGGCTCTGCCGAAATCTCTTCAGCGAGAGTTTTTACTTTATCTTTGTTTATATCTGCAAGAAGAATATCGTTTTTATACCCTGCTTCGGACACGGCTTTCGCGAGTGCACCGCCCATATTTCCGCATCCTATAAATCCGAAAGTTTTTCCCATATCGTCACCGCCTTATCTTATCTGACCGTTACCACGGATTATGTATTTATATGTAGTCAATTCACGAAGACCCATCGGGCCTCTTGCGTGAAGCTTCTGTGTTGAAATACCCATTTCACAACCAAGACCGAATTCACCGCCATCGGTAAAGCGTGTGCTCACATTTACGTAAACGGAAGAGCTGTCTACATCACGTGTGAAGATTTCAACAGATTCATCGCTTTGAGTTATAATTGCTTCGCTGTGGTGAGTTGAATGCTCCGAAATATGAGCAACAGCCTCATTGACATCTTCAACAACCTTGACTGCAAGAATATAATCAAGAAATTCTGTATCAAAATCATCCTCACCTGCAGGAGTACCGTCAATTATACCCTGTGCGGATTCGTGAAGCCTTAACTCAACAGGATTGACCTTTCTGTCATCAACAAGGATTTTCTTAAGCTTCGGGAGAAATTCTGCAGCTATTTTTTTATTTACAAGAAGCACCTCTTCAGCATTACAAACTGAAGGTCTGCTTGTTTTTGCGTTTTCAATAATTTTAAGTGCCATTTCAACATCTGCTGTTTCATCAACATAAACGTGGCAGATACCCGTACCCGTCTGGATGCACGGAACTGTTGCATTTTTTACACAGGCATTGATAAGACCTGCACCGCCTCGCGGAATAAGGAGATCAACATAACCGTCCGCCGTCATAAGCTCGTTTGCGCTCTGTCGGCTTGTGTCCTGTACCATATTGATGACGGTTTCGTCAATTCCAAGATTTTTCAAGCCTTTTCTGAGCGCGTTTACTATTGCATTCGCACTTCTGAAAGCTTCTTTTCCGCCGCGAAGAATACAGACGTTACCGCTTTTAAGAGCAAGTGCCGCCGCATCGGAAGAAACATTCGGACGGCTTTCATAGATGATTGCAACAACGCCCATCGGAACTGCAGTCTTTTCAATAACCATTCCGTTTTCCCGTTCAACTCTTTCGAGCACTTCGCCAACGGGATCCGGAAGCTTTGCAACCTCTCTTATACCTTCAGCCATACCTGCAATTCTGTCTTTTGTAAGTGTAAGTCTGTCTATCATAACATCGGAAATAATGCCTTTTGCCGCTTCGATGTCCTTTTCGTTCTCGCCGAGAATCTCATCCGCAGAGTCAACAAGAGCATCTGCCATTGCATAAAGAGCTTCATTTTTCTGCTCGCTTGTAAGCTTTGCAAGGACGCTTTTTGCCGCCTTTGCCTGTTTCAGTATTTCAAGTGTTGTCATTTTACTCGCCTGCCTTTTTGAGAAATCTTGTGCCGACTGATTTTCCTTCAACTATATCGTAAAGCACATAAGGGTTTTCGCCGTTCGCAATAACCATATCACAGCCCTTTGAGGTGCTGATTTCAGCCGCACGGATCTTTGTTTTCATTCCGCCCGTACCGAAAGCTGAACCTTCACCGCCTGCAAGAACCCTGATTTCATCGGTGATTTCAGAAACAACAGAAATAAGGGTTGCATCTGAATTTTTGTGAGGGTCAGAAGTGAAAAGGCCGTCAATATCAGAAAGCAGAATAAGAAGATCCGCTTTTACGCTGACAGCAACCATTGCCGAAAGTGTATCGTTATCGCCAACCTTGATTTCATCCGTTGAAACCGTATCGTTTTCGTTGATGATTGGCAAGGCAGAAAATTCAAGAAGCTTGTTCATCGTGTTGATAAAATTATTATATCTGTCTGTATGCTCAAAGTCATCACCTGTCATAAGAAGCTGAGCAACGGTGTGGTTATATTCTGAAAAAAGCTTATCGTAAGTATACATAAGCTCGCACTGGCCGACTGCCGCAGCTGCCTGCTTACCTGCAATATCGGTCGGCTTTGACTTGAGCTGAAGCTTTCCCGTACCCATTCCGATTGCGCCTGAGGTAACAAGAATAATATCGTTTCCTGCATTTTTAAGGTCACTGAGAACCTTGCAGAGCTCCTCAACCCTGCGTATATTCAACAATCCGCCCGCATGTGCAAGCGTTGATGTTCCTACTTTTACAACAATTCTCATTTTAATATCCTCTGCTATTTTAATATTTTCAATGCATTTTTATAGAAAATCATTTCGTTTTCTTCTTTTGAAAGATTAAGACCAAGAACAAAATCTTTTTCCGTATCAGGACTGTTCCACGGAGAATCACTTCCGAAAAGTATTTTGTCTGCACCGTGATTCTTTATAATACGTCTGCACTGCTCCGGTGAAATAAACTTTGAAATAAAAGCTGTATCAAAGTTTATCCGTGTTCCGACAAGGTATTTTTCAACCTCATCCCAATTCATAAATGCACCTAAATGAGCTGCAATAATATACTTGCCTGAAACATATTCAAGTGCGTTTCTGAGCCTGTCCGGCTGACAATGAATCGGCTCCGGCATTCCGTAATCAAATCCTGCATGAAGAGTTACATATAAACCAAGATCTTCAGCTTTTCTGAGAATCTCAAGGGAACGCGGACTATCAACATAAAAAGACTGATATTCAGGATGAAGCTTGATTCCTTTGAATCCGTTTTCTTTTATTTCTTCAAGCACCTCTTCCCAGTCATTTTGTTCGGGGTGAAGAGAGGCGAATGAAATCATTTTTTCATTACGTATCTGTTTGGCAAATCCGTTTATCGACTTCGTCTGGGTCGGCTTTGTGGCAATCGGAAGAATAACGGACATATCTACACCGTTTCTTTCCATTGAACTAAGCAAACTGTCAACCGTACCTCGTGTATAATGCCGGTACCTTACTCCCTGAAATTTTACAATACTGTCGCTCAAAGAACGTACTACACCTGCCGCTATTCTGTCCGGGAAAATATGGCTGTGAAAGTCTATCAACATTTTAATACCTTCTGTTCTGATTTTTATTAATAGCATTCACATAATCAACGTTGATTAATGACGAATATTCTAACACATATTGCATAAATATGCAAGAAAAACCGCAACAAAGTGCGGTTTTTTCCTTAATTCTGTTTTCTTACGATTTTATATTCATCATCGGGTTCATAATAAGGACAATCATAATACGATGCACTTAAGAACTTGATATATTCATCCTCATCGAGGTTCATTGAGCAGTAATAATAATCTTCAACTTCATCGTAGCAGAAATTATTACAGCTTTCGCAGTTTGTTTTTCCGGGCATTATAACACCTCCGTGAAAATAATACCACTAACCTGATGTTTTGTCTACAGTAATTTCGAGCGCATCTGTTTTAAAATCACTTTTTCACGTCTGCTGACCTGAACCTGAGTCATTCCGAGCTTTTTGGCTATAACGGTTTGTGTCAGTCCTGCATAATACCTCATTCTTATTATTTCCTTGTCCCTTTCGTCAAGCTCACTCATTACCTGTTCAAGAGCGATTAATGTTGACACACTTTGTTCGTGAGAATCTACCGGAATATCAAACTGATTTTCACTTTCATCATCCTGCATTGTCATCGAAATAACAGGCATTGAAGCGGTTATTGCCTGAACGGTTTCATATTCATCAAAGCCGAGACGCTCTGCAATTTCCTTTACCGTCGGCTCACGATTAAACTGCTTTATGAAAGCTTCTTTTTCGTAGCTTATTTTCCTTCCCTTTTCTTTAAGAGAACGGCTTACACTGACTGTACCGTCATCGCGGAAAATGCGTTTCATTTCGCCCAGTATAACAGGCACGGCATAGGTTGAAAAGCTGAAGCCTCTGTTCTCATCAAACCCGTCAACAGCCTTTATAAGTCCCACACAGCCCGCCTGAAAAAGGTCTTCATATTCAACACCCCTGCCCCTTAGCTTGTGAGCGCAGGAGTGCACAAGACCGAGGTTTGATTCAATTTTTTCGTCCCTTATCTCAGAACTAAGTATCATATCCCTGCACGCCCGTTTACGGTTTTATACATTGTCACCGTTGTTCCCTTTTCAGGCTTCGAGTGAACGGTAATTTTGTCTGTAAAGCTTTCCATAACGGCAAATCCGAGACCTGCACGTTCACCGCCGAGAGTGGTAAAAAGCGGTTCCATTGCCTGCTTTACATCTATAATTCCACAACCCTTGTCCCTTATGCTTATCTTCACCCGTCTGTTTTCAAAAATCGTGACACATATGTAAATTTTACCCACAGATTGCGGATAAGCGTGTACAATACAATTCGTGACAGCCTCGCTGACAGCCATTTTCACATCCGAAACCTCATCAAGTGTCGGGTCAAGCTGTGACATAAAAGCCGCAACAGTTGAACGTGCAAAGCTTTCATTGACGGATTTCGAATCGAGTGTCATCCTCATTTCATTAATTTTCTGCATTGTTTACATCCTCCCTTTTGCTTATTTTTGCTATTTTTTCAAGACCTGCAAGCTGCATTATTCTGTACACCTGTGGCGAAAGATTTGAAACAATCAGCTTACCGCCCATCGGCTGAATCGTGCGAAATCTTCCCATAACAAGGCCTATTCCCGAAGAATCCATAAAGGTTACATCGGAGAAATCCAGCTTCAGTGTCTTGGGCTTGTTTCGCACAATTGCTTCGTCAATTTCAAGCCTTATTGCCGCGGCAGTATGGTGGTCAATTTCACCGTCAAGAAAGGCGGTTACTCTGTGTTGGGTTGAAATAATTTTAACGGGCATTATTATACCTCCTGAAAAAGAAAAATCCTCTATCCGAAAGGATAAAGGATTTAAGATGAATATTTTGTTGAAGTGTCGCCGTAAACTGTGACTATTTTTGTAAATTTTTGATGTCTGATGCAAGATAAAGCGAACCGCAGACAAGAACGACCGAATTTTCATCTGCTTTTTTCAGCGCCTTGGCATATGCTTTTGCACAGTCATCAACAGGCTTTGCTTTTACGCCGTAATTTTTAAGCTCAGCCGCAAGTTCCTTTGCCGTCAATGAACGAGGATTTGAAACAGTCGTTGTATAAATCTTTTCGCACAACGGAGCTAATTTTTCTGCGCAGTATTTATAATTCTTATCTTTCATCATACCGAAGACCGCAATTATCTTTTTATCTGCAAAGTGCTTTTTTAGCGTATAGCAAAGTGCATCCACACCCTCAGCATTGTGACCGCCGTCAACGATAACAAGCGGATTTTTTGAAACAATTTCAACTCTTGCAGGAATTTTAAGAGCCGATATTCCGTCAATCATATTTTTAGCAGAAACAACCCAACCATTATTTTTCAGAACATTGATTGCTGAAATGGCAGTTGAAAAATTGTAAATCTGATGCTTACCCGAAAGAGGAATTTTGAAGGTACAGCCGGCATAGATGATAGTTGAACCGTCAAACTCTTCATAAACAAGACGGATTCGTCCGAGGTCCGAGTGTGTATAATCGCAACCAGCCTCTTTCGCCTTTTCTTTGACAAAGCGTTCAACTGTAAAATCAGGCTGAGGATAACCGACAACATGACCGCCCTCTTTAAAAATTCCGCATTTATGAGCGGCAATTTCAAGGATTGAATCGCCTAAAATATCGGTATGATCCATCGAGATTGAAGTAATAACACTTACCTCTGACTTTTTGATTATGTTTGTGGAGTCAAGCGTGCCTCCAAGACCGACCTCAAGAACAACGATATCGCATTGTTCCTCAAAAAAATAAAGAAAAGCTGCGGCAGTTATTATTTCAAACTCTGTAGGTTCAATATTTTTCTTTTTTAATTCATCAATAACGGGGACAATTTTTTCAACAATCTTTGCAAAATCTTCCTTTGGTATCATCTCGGAATTAATCTGAATTCTTTCGCGGAAATCAACAACAAACGGAGAGGTAAAAAGGCCGACTTTGTATCCTGCCGCCTCAAGCATCTTTGCAATCATTGTACAGGTTGAGCCTTTGCCGTTGGTGCCTGCAACATGGACAAATTTCAGCTTATCCTGCGGATTATCAAACGCTTCGCACAAAGCAGAAATACGTTCCATTCCCGGCTGTGAGCCGAATTTCATTCTTGAATGTATAAATTCAAGTGCTTCATTGTAGTTCATAAAATCACTCATTTCAAAATATGGGACGGATAAACCGTCCCATAAATTTTATTATTTTCTGAGCTTTGCAAGGCTTTCATCGATCATTGCAATCTTATCACGAATCTTCTTTGCAGCCTCGCGCTGACCTTCAACAACCGCTGCAGGTGCTTTTGCAACAAAGTTTTCGTTGTTAAGCTTTTTATCAATGAATTCAAGCTCTTTGAGCTCTTTCGCCTTCTCTTTTTCAAGACGTGCAATTTCAGCCTCAAAGTCAACAAGGTCGCCCATCGGGATATAAACCTTAGCATCAGTTGTAACAATGCATACTGCATTGTCAAACTCAAAGCTGTCGCCTATCTCAGCCTCAGAGCAGGAAGCAAGACGTTGCATGAAGATACCTGCCTGACGGAATGTATCCTTGTAAGACGTTGCGATATAATACTTCGCCTTTCGTGAGGGAGGAACGTTCATTTCCGCGCGGCAGTTACGGATTGCACGGATTGCTTCCATAATTCTGCCCATTTCCTGCTCCTCAACGCTGAAGTTGAATTCTTCCTTATATGTCGGCCAATCAGAAATCATAATTGACTCACCATCGTGCGGAAGTGTCTGCCAGATTTCCTCAGTGATAAACGGCATAAACGGGTGAAGAAGCTTCAATGTGTTTGACATGATATAAACGAGCATATCACGAGCTGTCTGTGCAGCCTTCTCATCACCTGAGTTAAGACGGATCTTTGAAATTTCGATATACCAGTCGCAGAAGATATCCCATATGAAATCATAGAGCTTCTGAACTGCAATACCGAGCTCAAACTTATCAAGGTTATCGGTAACCTCTTTTGCAAGATTATTGAAGAGGCTGAGAATCCATTTATCCTCAAGTGCAAGATCTTCGGGAACGTGAGGTGCTTTTTCATCCTCGCCGAGATTCATAAGAATAAATCTTGCCGCGTTCCAGATCTTGTTTGCAAAGTTACGGCTTGCGCTTACCTTCTCATCTGAGAAACGCATATCGTTACCCGGGCTGTTACCCGTTGCAAGAGTAAGACGGAGAGCATCAGCACCGTACTGGTCAATAACCTCAAGAGGATCAATACCGTTACCGAGCGACTTGGACATCTTTCTGCCGAGAGCATCACGGACAAGACCGTGGATAAGAACCGTATCAAACGGAACCTGACCTGTGTATTCAAGAGCAGAGAATATCATACGGCTTACCCAGAAACCGATGATATCGTAGCCTGTAACGAGTGTGCTTGTCGGATAATAGTGTTTGAGATCCGGTGTTTCATCAGGCCAGCCGAGAGTTGAGAACGGCCAGAGTGCCGATGAGAACCATGTGTCAAGAGTATCCGAATCCTGCTCAACATTTTTACTCTGACAGTGAGGACAAGTGTCGATATCTGTTTTGGAAACTATCGTAGCACCGCAGTCTGCGCAATACCACGCAGGGATACGGTGACCCCACCAGAGCTGACGTGAAATGCACCAGTCGCGTGTACCTCTCATCCAGTTCATATAGATCTTTGTGAATCTTTCGGGAACAAAAACAGTTTCGCCCTTTTCAACCGCTTCGATAGCAGGCTCTGCAAGAGGAACCATACGTACAAACCACTGCTTTGAAACCATAGGCTCAATTGTTGAATGACAGCGGTAGCAAGTACCGACCTCATGCTTGAGAGGCTCGATATACTTGATATATCCGCCTGCTTCAAGGTCAGCAAGGATAGCCTTACGTGCCTCCATTGTTGTCATACCTGCATACTTGCCGCAATCAAGAACTTCAGGCTCATCAGCAGCAGCTTTACCGCTTGCAACAAGCTCATCATATGCAGCCTTTTCTGCTGCTCCTGTCATATGTCCGTCATAGGTAAATGTTCTTACCATCGGAAGATTATGACGTCTGCCTACCTCAAAGTCATTCGGGTCGTGTGCAGGAGTGATTTTAACAACACCTGTTCCCTTTGTCATATCTGCGTGTTCATCGCATACGATGGGAATTTCCTTGTTAAGAAGAGGAAGAATAACGTGGCAACCGTGAAGATGCGCATATCTTTCATCCTCTGCATTGATTGCAACAGCTGTATCGCCAAGCATTGTTTCGGGTCTTGTTGTTGCAAGTTCAAGCTGTTCGCCTGTTTCCTTAACTGTGTAAAGAAGGTGCCAGAAATTACCGTCCTGCTCGCTGTATTCAACTTCAGCATCTGAAATTGATGTCTGGCAGTGCGGACACCAGTTAACCATTCTGTTGCCTCTGTAGATAAGGTCTTTTTCATAAAGTCTTACGAAAACTTCGCGAACAGCTCTGCTGCAGCCTTCGTCAAGAGTGAAGCGTTCTCTGTCCCAGTCACATGAAGAACCGAGCTTTTTGAGCTGTTCAATGATTCTTCCGCCATACTTTTCTTTCCAGTCCCAAGCGCGCACAAGGAAGCCTTCTCTGCCGAGGTCGTCCTTTGTAAGACCTTCTTTAGCCATAGCTTCAACAATTTTTGCTTCTGTTGCAATTGAAGCGTGGTCTGTACCGGGAAGCCAGAGCGTATCAAAGCCCTGCATACGTCTGAAGCGGATAAGAATATCCTGAAGAGTATTGTCAAGTGCGTGTCCCATATGAAGCTGACCCGTGATGTTCGGCGGCGGTATAACTATTGTATACGGCTCCTTCTCGGGGTCACATTCTGCGTGAAAATATTTGCCGTCAAGCCAGAATTTATAGGTTCTGTCTTCAACGTCTTTCGGATCATACTGTTTTGCGAGATCCTTTGCCATATATATCTCCTCCTATTACATAATTAAAAAACAAAACCCGCCTCAAAGAAAACTTTGAGACGAGTTGAAAATAACCCGCGGTACCACTCAAATTGCATCAGAGATGCCACTTAAGACATAAAGTCCTGCGCTTTTACGAAGCGAAACGGGAGAGGTCTAATAACCCGGAGGCGTTCTTCTCTCCGACTCGGAAGCTACAAAAACAGCTTGATACCTGCCGTATTTCACCAAACAACGGCTCTCTTGAAGGCTTGATGCTGTTCCCCTCTTCGTCAACGTCTTTACCGAGTTATTTTATCACCTAAACTTTACTTTGTCAACTGTTTTTAACTGCTTCATGGCGTTTGAGTGTTTCTTTTTCATATCTTTCAAGTGCAACCTTGACATTTCCGAGCATTGTAAGCTCAAACAAATGAATAAGCTCATCGCTTGACATCCTTGTTGCGTTACGGTTGCGCATCCAGTTTTCAACAACATCGCAGACAGCGAAGGTATAAAAATCGGCAAGGAAGACTTTATAATATGAATCGACCGTCATATCCTTGGAGATAAATTCAACCACCATTCTTGCACACGTACCAATCTTTTCGTGAACAAAGTTATAGAAAAACTTTTCTGCTTTTGAATTGACAACACATTTGATTTCATCCTGATGCTCTTCAAGATAATCAAACATCTTTTTGATCATCGTCATCCAATCACAGTCATTTTTATACTCATTGAATATCTGTGTTCCGTCGTAGGTGTAAATCCACTCGACAAGAGCATATATGTCCTGAAAATGATAATAGAAAGTCTGACGGTTGACGCCGCAATCCTCCACAATCTCACGTATTTTGATTTTATCAAGCGACTTTTTTTTCATCAACTTCCTCAAAGAAGTTGCAATTAAAAGTTTGGTCTTTTCACCGGAATTCTGCGGAGCCATAATATCTCCTCCTTTTCGACAATTCTACCATAAGACGTTGCCGATTTCAAGACATTTTGATATACAAATACAGTATAAGTGTATATACAATTTTATCCAAATGTAAAAAGAGCCTGAAATCAGGCTCTTTAAAACGAATATTAAAATCAAAGAAGACCCTTCTGAGTTGCATACTCGTGGAAGGATTCGATGCTTCTCATTCTTGCCGGACTGAGAGTTGCACCTGCTCTTGTAACTGTTGACATCGGAACACCCTGAAGCTGAACAAGATACTTTGCACTTGCGTTGAAGCCACTGTCGATACAGTTATCAAGAAGAATAATCTCGTTGTATGTTTCGCGTGCTTTCTGAACATTCTTTTCTACGAAATACTCATCATACATCTTACGGAAAAGGTTTGCGCCGCAGGAAGTCGGAGTTGCGCAAACACCTCTTGCGCCTGCTTCATAAGCATCGAAAAGGTACGGAATATTAGCCTGAAGAACAGCCGAATCGCCCTGAACCGCAATCTTATCCTTGATGAGTTCAAGAGAGCAGGTTGTGTCCTTGATACCCTTGAACTTGTTGTTTGCAACAAGTCTGCCGTAAGCTTCGCCTGACATACAATGCGGATTGAAGCCCGGGAACTCATAAAGAAGAATCGGAAGAGTTGTATATTCAGCAAGCTCTGAAAGGTAGTTGACAAGCTGGTCGTCATCATCGCCTACACCTCTTGTTACAAAAACTAGACCGTCAACACCTGTCTGCTCCATTCTCTTAACTTCTTCAACCTGATTCTGCCATGTTTTCTCAAGGTTTGCCGTTGCAACAATTTCTGTACCGCAAGCATGTTTTACTGCGATTTCAGCGCACTTGATTCTTTCTTCAATTGAAAGGCAAGTCATTTCAGCACTGCCGCAGACTGAGAAAAGATGATGCGGACCCTTTGATGCCTGCCACTCAACATACTGAGCGTATACGTCATAGTCAATTGACTTATCCTCTTTAAAGGGAGTAAGCAGCAAAGCATAAATGCCTCTGTATTCTTCCGGTTTTCCTGTAAACATAATTTGCACCTCTCAAGAAAATTTCTTTTAATCATCTTACTACTAAGGTTTATTAATTTCAAGACTAAAAATGAAAATTTATTCAGCTTATTTTCACTTTTCCAATCCGTCAACAACACCCTTTACCATATCAGGGTAATTGCTTATTACCGCATCGGCGCCAAGGTTATAAAGCCGTTCAACGTCAGCTTCACTATTAACCGTCCACGTGTTAATCTGAATATTATGTGATTTTATTTCTGCAACACTTTCCTTGTTAAGAGAAACATAATGAGGATGAACACACTCAACACCGCGTGCTTTTGTGTACTCACCAAAATTATAAATCCAGCTTGATTCAAGGAAACCGCACTTGATACGCGGATTGATTGATTTGGTTCTCATAACACTGTAGTGGTTGAAGCTTGAGATGATAATTCTTTCCTCAAGTCCGAATTCATCAATAAGCTCAAGTACCGCCTTTTCAATTCCCGGGTACTCATTGACGCTTGTTTTAAGCTCTATATTGGTGATGAATCCTTCAACCGGCCTCACCAATTCAAAATATTCACGGAGAGTCGGGATTTTATTGAAGCCGTAAACACCTGCAAAACCTGCAGAAGCATCAAACTTTGAAAGCTCCTCATAGGTAAAATCAACAACGTATCCCTCACCGTCCGATGTGCGGTCAATTCGTTCATCGTGAATAACAACAAGCTCGCCGTCTTTGGTAAAATGAACATCGAGCTCAATTCCGTCTGCACCTGCTTCAATCGCCTTTTCAAAAGCAAGCATTGTGTTTTCAGGATATTTTCCGCTGAAGCCTCTGTGCGCAATATTTAACATTGAATCACAACCTTTAAAATTTTCTTATTATAAATGCCTGTCTGCCCTTTTTAGTCATACCGGCATCTTCGTCAATCATAACCTTTCCGCTGCCGTGGATAACCAGCTTTGAGCCGAAAGGCACTTTTGCATCAGGCTTTGACATTACTACTCCGTTAAGAAGAACCTCTCCCCTGTTAATTTTCTCAACAGCGGTATTTCTTGAAATTGAAAAAGCAGCAGACAGTACACCGTCAATACGCATTGAAGAAACATAGCAACGTTTTGTTTCGCAGGTTGAATTATTTTCCGCATTTTCAAAGCAATTGCTTATTTCAACCTTAACGCTTCCGCGCCCGACCGAGGTAAGGTTTTCTTTTATGTACCCTGCCACACTTCTTATCACAGCCATTGTGCAGCCTTTTTCCGTTACGAAAATATCGCCGACAGCTTCCCTTTTTATTCCAATCCCCATAACCGCACCGAGATAATCGCGGTGAGAAAGCTTTGAAAAGCTGTCTTTTGTTATTTCAAGAGCAACAATCGGAGAAAGCTCGGGACTTTCCTTTATGTAACTAATGCTTTCTGCATAATCAGGCAAAAAAACAGCAGTCTTTCTTTCACACTCATCAAAGCCGCCGTAAAAACCGTATCTGACATTCTTTTTCTTAAGATATTCAATAACAGTGCTTTGCTGATAGATATCAAGGAAGTTTGTATTTGTGATAAGATAGCTTTCCTCACAAGCGCTGATGCAGTCATCAACACGCGCCGTAAGAAGCTCATTTTCCGTCAAAACTTCACCTCCTGAATGATTATAAACTGAATATACCACAGTCTGTAACAAATGTACAGAATATTTATCGAAAATTCAATTTGATTCAACAAAATATGTAATTTCTATTGAACAAACCAACAATATATGGTATTATAACAAAAAATTATAATGGAGGTTTGTTGTTATGAATATACCACGCCCCGAGCATCCTAATCCGCAGTTTCAGCGTCAGGCATGGATGAACCTTAACGGAAAATGGAGCTTTCAGATTGATAATTCAAAAAGCGGTCTTGCAAAAAGATTTTATGAAAAAGGCACCCGCTTTGATTCTGTTATAAATGTACCCTTCTGCCCCGAAAGCGTTCTTTCAGGAATAGAAAACAAAGACTTTATGGCTGCCGTTTGGTATTCAAGAGATTTTGTTATCCCCGAACGATACTCAGATATGCGAACCGTTCTTCACTTCGGTGCTGTTGATTATAAGGCTACTGTTTACATAAACGGCAAAGAAATCGGCACTCATACAGGCGGTTATATTTCATTCAGCTTTGATATTACCGACCACATCCAGCCTGGTGTAAACACGGTTACGGTTTATGCTGAGGATGACGTCCGCAATCCGCTTCAGCCCAGAGGTAAGCAGAGTGAGGAATATTATTCTCACGGTTGTGACTATACCAGAACAACAGGAATCTGGCAGACAGTATGGCTCGAATTTACACCGAAATCATACATTGAAAGCATAAAGATTTTCCCGAATGCTGAAAATTGCTCTGTTGATATTCAGGCAAAGGTTGTCGGCGAAGGTAAATTTGAAGCTCTCGCACTTTTCCACGACAGAATTATGGGTGTTGCAAGTGTTGAAACAAAGGGCGGACTTATCAACGCTCATCTCGACCTTAAAGAAGCATTTTACTGGAACGTCGGTGAAGGCAGACTTTATGACCTTGAGCTCAAGTTTAACGATGACCGAGTAGACAGCTATTTCGGACTTCGCGACATCAGGCTCGACGGCTACAAGTTCCTCATCAACGGCAAATCAGTTTTTCAGCGTCTTGTACTTGACCAAGGCTTCTACCCTGACGGAATTTACACGGCACCTACTGACGAAGCACTTGTCAGGGATATTCAGATTTCACTTGATGTCGGCTTCAACGGAGCACGACTTCACGAAAAGATTTTTGAGCCAAGATTCCTTTACCATTGTGACAAGATGGGTTATATCGTATGGGGCGAATATCCCAACTGGGGTCTTGATTCATCCAATCCAAACATTGTTTACAGCGTGATTCCCGAATGGCTTGAGGAGCTTGAAAGAGATTTCAACCATCCGTCAATTATCGGTTGGTGTCCGTTCAACGAAACATGGGATTATGACGGCAGAAAGCAGCACGATCCTGCACTTAAGATGATTTATGACGTAACAAAGGCATTTGACCCGACACGTCCGTGCATTGATGTAAGCGGCAATTTCCACGTTACGGGCGAAATCTTTGACGTTCATAACTATGAACAGGATCCTGAAGTTTTCAAGACATTCTATGTAAATGCCGGCGAAGGCAAGATTTTTGACCAGCACGCTGAAAGACAGACCTACAAAGGCGAGCCCCTCTTTGTCAGTGAATACGGCGGAATACAATGGTCTGTTGACCAAAGCAACCAGAATGCCTGGGGGTACGGCAACGCACCTAAAAATAAGTATGAGTTCATTGAGCGTTATCAGGGACTGACTGATCCGCTTCTTGATAACGAATACATCTTCGGTTTCTGCTACACTCAGCTTTATGATATTGAGCAGGAGCAGAACGGGCTTTATACTTATTCAAGAAAGCCGAAATTTGATCCGACAATCTTCTACGGAATAAATTCAAGAAAAGCAAAAATCGAGTTATAAACGGAGGTTTTAACATGATAAAATTACCTGATTATCATAAAAGTCTTGACGTTCTTCACTATGGCTGTGAAGAACCGAGAGCTTATTTCATCCCCTACCACGATGACAAAAGTGTTGATTTTCCGCGCTCGGAGTCAAAATACTTTCATTCTCTTTGCGGCGAATGGGATTTCAAGTTTCACTCAAGTCTTGTAGATGTTGAGGACGGCTTCTACGCTGAAGATTTTGAGATTGACTCTGCATATGACAAAATCAAGGTTCCGATGAACTGGCAGATGGCACTTGATAAGGATTACGATAAACCGAACTATACAAACATCAATTATCCGTTTCCGCTTGATCCGCCTCACGTCCCCGACGAAAATCCTTGCGGTATTTATATCCGTGATTTCGATATTGACGATAACATGATCACTCGCGATCTTTTCCTCAACTTTGAAGGTGTTGATTCCTGCTTCTATCTCTGGATAAACGGTAAATTCGTCGGCTACAGCCAGGTCAGCCATATGACAAGTGAATTCAATATCACTCAATATGTTCATACAGGAAAAAACCGTATTGCAGTTCTTGTTCTTAAGTGGTGCGACGGCACATACCTTGAGGACCAGGATATGTGGAGAATGAGCGGTATTTTCCGTGAGGTTTATATCCTTGAAAGAAGCAGAAGGGGCCGAATTGAAGACTTTTTCGTAAAAACTGAATTCAAGAAAAAACGTTCTCGCTGTATAATGGACGTTGACCTTAAGGTATTCGGTGACAGAGAGGTTGATTACCGTCTTGTTTCTCCTCACGGTGACATTGTTGCTTCGGGCGAAAGCAAGGACAACAAAATCAGAATCAAAATTGACGATCCTGTTCTCTGGAATGATGAGGAACCGCTTCTTTACAGCCTTTATCTTGATATTTCCGATGAAACAATTCTTGCAAAAATCGGTATCAAAGAGCTTATAATCAAAAATTCTATTCTTTATCTTAACGGACAAAAGTTCAAAATCCGCGGCGTAAACCGTCACGATTCTCATCCTTTCCTCGGCCACGCAACTCCCGTTGAGCATATGCTTGAGGATTTATATATCCTTAAACGCCACAATGTTAACGCAATAAGAACATCTCACTATCCCAACGACCCGCGACTTCTTGAAATGTGTGACGAGCTCGGATTCCTTGTTGTTGACGAGGCTGACATTGAAACTCACGGAACAGCGGCAAGAATCTGCCGTACACCCGAAAACGAACCGTACGGTCAGGTCGGTTGGATCAATTTCTGGAGCGAACTCTCACAGGGACCTGCATGGAAGGAAGCTTACGTTGACAGAGCAAAGAGAATGTTTGAGCGCGACAAAAACCGTGCCTGTGTAATTTTCTGGTCACTCGGCAACGAATCGGGCTGCGGTGACAATCACCGTGCAATGCGCGACTATATTAAAGGCAGAAAGCCTGATGCAATTATCCACTACGAAGGTGCTAACTATTCATACAGCGAACGCGGAAAGAAAAACTTTACCGATGTTTCCGATGTTGAAAGCTATATGTATCCTTCAATTGAAGATTGCCATAATATACTAAAAAACAAGAAGAAAGGCAAGAAGCCGTTCTACCTCTGCGAATACTGTCACGCTATGGGCAACGGCCCAGGAGACCTCAGAGATTACTGGGAGCTTATTGAAAGTGACGACAGATTTGTCGGCGGCTGTATCTGGGAATACACCGACCATTCTGTTGCAATTCCCGACGGCAAGGGCGGATATAACTACACTTACGGCGGAGATTTCAACGACTTCCCCAACGACAGAAACTTCTGTGTTGACGGTCTTGTTTATCCCGACAGAACTCCTCACACAGGCTTCAAGGAAGCAAAAATTGTTTATCAGCCGTTCTTTGTTGATTACAACGGTGACGGTTCCGTAAAAATCAAAAACCGCCTGTTCTTTAAAGGCCTTGACGACATCTGTGTGAAGTGGGATATCAAAACTGACGCCGTTCTTGTTGCCGAGGGTGAGATTTCCGGTCTTATGCTTATGCCGAGAGAATCTAACAGCTTTGCTCTCTTCAATCCGTCAGATTACGAGCTTAACGGAAATACTTATCTCACATTGAGATTCTGTAATAAGACAGACAAGCCTTGGGCACCTGCAGGTCACGAGTGCGGAATGAAGCAGTTCTGTCTTACAAATGCAGCAGTCAACGAATCACCCGTTGCTGAAGGCAAGGTTGAAGTCGACGAAGATGACAGATATATCAGAATTTCAGCCGGCTCAAACAGCTTTGTATTTGACAAGCCTTACGGCAGACTTGAAACAATTCAGCACAACGGAACTGATCTTATCACAAAGTCCGTGGAACTTAACCTTTACAGAGCTCCGACAGATAACGATGTTGTTTATGCCGAACAGTGGAAAACAATCGGTCTTAACATTCTCAGACAGAAGACTTACAGCGCAGAAATTACCGAAAAATCTGACAGCAAAGTTGAAGTAACGGTTAAAATGTCACTCGGTGCTTATACATACGATCCCGCTTTCAGAGGTACAATCACTTACACCTTCCTTGCTGACGGTGCATTGCTTATCAACGTAAACGGCACGGCTACCGAGGGAATCGAAGTTCTTCCGAAGATCGGCCTACAGCTTACAATGCCTGAAGGTTTTGAACGCTTCAGCTTCTTCGGCTACGGACCTCACGAAAGCTATATCGACAAGAACCTTTCAACCTACATTGACAAGTTCGAAACAACGGTTACGGATAACTTTGAGCACTATGTTCGTCCGCAGGAGAACTCGTCTCACTACGGAACAAAGTGGGCAGAGGTCAGAAATGCTGACGGAATCGGCATTTATTGCACGCCTGAAAACTTCGAGTCTTTCAGCGTAAATGCACAGCATTTCACACCGAATATGATTCACGAGGCAAAACACGACTATGAGCTTGAACCGCTTAAGGAAACCGTCCTCAGCCTTGATTACAAGAATCTCAGCGCAGGTTCAGCATCATGCGGACCGAAGAGCCTTGACAAGTACAGACTTCTTGACAAAGAATTCAACTTTACATTCAGACTTTTCCCGGGAAAAGTTTAATAACACATCTTACTTTCGGGTGACAGTTTTGGCTATCACCCGTTTTTAATTATTCAAGCAATAAACAAAAGTTGACAGAACAACTTATTGAATTTATGCACAAGGATTACAAAAGAATTAAAAACAGCTCGCTAAATTTGGGTTTGTCGATATCTTTATTTTCCACCTCATCCACCGCAAGCGGTCCCCCTTCCCCTCAAGGGGAAGGCTGAGAAACTGCGTAAGTCCGAGGCTTCCCCTTGAGGGGAAGCTGTCACGAAGTGACTGATGAGGTGTAGGTTGCAACGCAACCGTATATTAAAAACGCCCCGACAAACCCGAATTTGTATGATTAATCTGCATATTATTTTTAAGATTTTCGGGCTGTTTATTGTCAAACTTTTCTTTGTTTCTGCAGTTGACAAATCGCACAAAATATTATACAATAAATGTACAAATTAAACCATTGCATGACTGACGGATCAGCGGATTACCGCAAGGGAATGCAAATGGCAAACAGCCGACCGTCTGGGCAAGTCAGTTTATACTGATTTGTCCTTTTTTGTTTTTAACCCCCTGTCACTTCGTGACTTATACCATTTCAGTGGTGACAAATAAGGTTATTGTTTTCTATATTAAGGAGTGATACACATGATACACGAAAACTGGAACGGATTTAACGGTGGATTATGGCAGGATGAAATCAATGTCCGCGACTTTATCCAGACTAACTACAAGGAATATTGCGGAGACGATTCTTTCCTTTCAGGTGCTACTGAGCGTACAGACAGCCTTATGGCAAAGGTTCAGGAGCTTTTCAGACAGGAACGCGCAAAGGGCGGTGTCCTTGACATCGACACAGAAACAGTTTCTTCGCTTACAAGCTATGCTCCCGGATATATTGACAAAGAAAACGAAATCATCGTAGGTATGCAGACTGACAGTCCGCTTAAGCGTGGTGTCAATCCCTTCGGAGGTATCCGTATGGCACGTCAGGCCTGTGCGGCTTACGGTTATAAACTCAGCGACAAGGTTGAGCAGGAATTTATGTTCCGCACAACACACAATGACGGTGTTTTCAGAGCATATACCGACGAAATGCGTGTTGCGCGACGTTCTCACGTTATCACAGGTCTTCCCGATGCATACGGCAGAGGCAGAATTATCGGTGATTACAGACGTGTTGCTCTTTACGGTGTAAACCGTCTTATTGAAGCTAAGAAAGCTGACAAAGCAGCTATCGGTCACGGTGATTTCAACACCGAAACAACACGCCAGACTGAGGAGCTGTTCCAGCAGATCACCTTCCTTGGCTTTTTGAAAGAGATGGCTGCAATGTACGGCTACGACATTTCCGAGCCTGCAAAGAATGCACGCGAAGCAATCCAGTGGACATACTTTGCTTACCTTGCTTCAATCAAAGAGCAGAACGGTGCGGCAATGTCCCTCGGCAGAGTAAGCACATTCTTTGATATCTACATTGAGCGCGACATTGCAAACGGTGTTCTTACCGAAGCAGAAGCCCAAGAATTGATGGACGATTTTGTTATCAAACTCCGTATCGCACGTCACCTCAGAACACAGGAATACAACGAGCTTTTCGGCGGCGACCCGATGTGGATTACAGAGGCTGTCGGCGGTATGGGCGAAGACGGCAGAAGCCTTGTTACAAAGAACAGCTTCCGACTTCTCAACACGCTTTATACGCTCGGTTCTTCTCCCGAGCCCAATATCACAATCCTCTGGTCAGCTTCCCTTCCTGAGGGCTTCAAGCGCTTCTGTGCGAAAGTTTCGGTTGACACTGACTCAATTCAGTATGAAAATGACGATGTTATGCGTCCTATTTACGGCGATGACTACGCAATTGCCTGCTGTGTTTCAGCTATGAAAATCGGTAAGCAGATGCAGTTTTTCGGTGCACGCTGTAACCTTGCAAAGCTTCTTCTCATCGCTCTCAACGGCGGTTACGACACTTCAAGCGATATGCACATCGGTCCGCAGATGAGCGTTATTGAGGGAACTTCTCTTGATTTCGACTCGGTAATGAAGCGTTTTGACAAGTACATCGAATGGCTTATGCATCTTTACGTCAATACAATGAACGTTATTCACTATATGCACGACAAGTACGCATACGAAAAGACGCAGATGGCTCTTCACGATACTGATGTTGAAAGATTTATGGCTTTCGGTATTGCAGGTCTTTCTGTTGTTGCGGACTCACTTTCAGCAATCAAGTATGCAAAAGTACGTCCTATCCGCAACACTAACGGTTATATTGAGGGATTTGAAACTGTCGGTGACTTCCCGAAATACGGTAACGATGACGACAGAGTTGACCTTATAGCAAAGGATATGACACACAAGGTTATCACAGAGCTTCGCAAAACTCCGACATACCGCAACGCAATCCACACACTTTCTGTTCTTACAATCACATCAAACGTTATGTACGGCAAGAACACAGCGGCAACTCCCGACGGCAGAGGCGACGGCGAGCCCTTCGCTCCCGGTGCAAACCCGATGCACAACCGTGAGGAAAACGGTGCTCTTGCATCACTTAACTCTGTTGCAAAAATCAGCTATGATGACTGCCGTGACGGTGTTTCAAACACATTCTCAATCACGCCCGATACACTCGGTCATACTGATGAAGAGAGATACTCAAACCTCGTTTCAATTCTTGACGGCTATTTTGCAAAGAAGGCACATCATATCAACGTAAACGTTATGAACCGTGAAACACTTCTTAAGGCTTATGAGAATCCCGAGGCTTATCCGAACCTTACAATCCGCGTTTCAGGCTATGCAGTTAACTTCAACAAGCTTTCACGCGAACAGCAGAGAGAGGTTATCAGCCGTACCTTCCACGAGGCTATATAATGCTCAGGGTTCATTCAATTCAGTCACTCGGCACGGTTGACGGCCCGGGAGTAAGATTTGTTATTTTCCTTCAGGGTTGCCATTTAAGATGTAAATGCTGCCACAATCCTGATACCTGGGATATTAACGGTGGCAAGGAAATGTCTCCTTCCGAGCTTTTCGAGAAAGCTAAAAGATACAAGGAATACTTCGGTGCTGACGGCGGAATCACACTTTCGGGCGGTGAGCCTTTGCTTCAGGCAAAGGAAGCTTACGAGCTTTTCGCTCTTTGTAAAGAGAACGGTATAAACACCTGTCTTGATACATCGGGCTCGGTTATGAACGAGGATGTAAAAAAGCTTCTCAGTGTAACGGACAGAGTGTTGCTTGATATCAAGTATACCAATGACGAGGATTACCGTGAAAACGTCGGATGCTCAATGAAGCCCATTATTGAGTTTCTTGAATATCTTGATACGCTTTCAATCCCGACAACGCTCAGGCAGGTTATTATCCCCTCTCTCAATGATAACACTGAAAACATTGTGAAACTTAAGAAAATCAGGGATAAATACGATTGCGTTGACTCGGTCGAGCTTCTTGCTTTTCATAAGATATGCGAAACAAAGTATCAGAATATGGGTATTGAATTTCCGCTTGCGGACACACCTGAACCTTCGAAGGAACAAATGGACAGACTTAATTCTTTATTATGACAAAAGCCCACGACGAGCTGTCGTGGGTTTAGCTTTTTATTCAGTTCCAGCGTTTAAAAACTACTTTTTATAGGTTGATACAAGAAAAGGTTTCTGATATAATCACATTGGAGTTGAGGAAATGAGTAAGACAGACTACGAAAAAATGTATAAAAAGATTTTTGATACAATAGGTGACCTTACGCCGCTTACGGTTGACTGCGGTGCACTTTGCAACGGTGCATGCTGCAAGGGTGATGAGCAGACAGGAATGAGGCTTTTTCCGCATGAAGAAAGCAGTCTTGACATTACCGAAATTGAATCGGGAGAAAGACTTGCCGTGTGCAACGGAAGCTGTGACAGAGCCGAGCGTCCCCTTGCCTGCAGGATTTTCCCGTTTTTCCCGACTATAGATGAAAAAGGAAAAATTTTCGTTGAGCCTGACAGCCGTGCCTCAAGGCTTTGTCCTCTGCTTTCGCACAGCGACGAAATCGTATTTGACCCTAAGTTTTTCAAGGCACTGAAAAAGGTCGGTAAAATCCTTGCAAAAGACGATAAATACCGCGAATACCTTTACAAAATTACAGAAGAAATTGATATGTACAAAAGCTTTCTTGATTAGACTGATAATATGTGGTATCATATTTTAAAACAACGGACAGGAGAATTAATATGGTTGAATATAAAAAGAAAATCAAAAGAGTTGTAATCACCGAAGAGCAGATTGCGGAGAAGATTAAGGAAATCGGCAAAGAAATTGACAAAATTTATGACGGCCGTCCGATTCTTCTTGTAAGTATTCTTAAGGGAGCTTTCGTCTTTATGGCTGACGTTTGCCGTGCAGTTTCCGTACCCTGTGAAATCGGTTTCATGTGCGCAAAGAGCTACTATCAGGGTACAGTTTCAACCGGCGTTATCAATATCACAATGGACCTTGACCAGGATGTTAAGGATTATCACGTTGTTATTGTTGAAGATATCATTGACACAGGCAGAACCCTCAAGGACGTTGTAAAGCTCCTTAAAGCAAGAAATCCGATTTCTTTGCACGTGCTTACGCTTCTTGACAAGCCTGACAGAAGACTTGTTGAAATCACACCCGACTGGGCGCTTTTCACAATTCCCGATTTCTTTGTTATAGGCTACGGTCTTGACTGCGGTGAGAATTACCGTAATCTGCCGTATATTGCTGAATACGACAGCGAAGCATAAAGCATTAAAAATCCTGCCTACGAGTAAGGCAGGATTAATTTTTTCAGTTTTCAAAATCAAGAATTATAAGCTCATTTCCCTGAGCTTCAACAATCTTTACGAGATCATTGAAGCTGAGCCACACTGTTGCATCGTGCTCATTCGGATGAACACCGAGCTTTTCACAGCCTTCGAGTTTCTTGTCAAGCACAACAGTTACAACGTGGTCTGCATCGTTGAGGATACCAAGCGGAGAAACACAGCCTGCAGTAACACCAAGATACTTTTCGAGCCTTTCAGCAGAAGCGAAGCTTACCTTGCCTGCACCAAGCTTTGCACCGATTTCCTTGAGGTTGACACGCGTGTCGTTATCTGCTGTGATAAGAAAGTGCTTTTTGCCCTTCTGGTCACGGATAAAAAGATTTTTGCAGATTGTGCCGATTTTATCAAGACCTTCTGCCTGCATTTCTTCCATTGTGTAGACAGGTGCGTGGTCCGTTACTTCATATTTGATGTTCTGTGTGTTTAAAAAATCATATACTTTCTGTTTCATAAATTCACCTAAGTTTCCACCTCATCCGTCATTTTCTTACGAAAATGCCACCTTCTCCTCAAGGCGAAGGCTTAAGAGGTTTTATATTTTAAAAGTGCCCTATGAAAATAGGACACTTTTTTGTTATCAGTCTGTTGTGTAGTTGTCGAAATAACCTTGGATGAATACGATCGGTGTACCCTTGTCGCCTGAACCTGATGTAAGGTCGCAGAGAGAACCGATGAGGTCTGTAAGTCTTCTCGGAGTTGTACCCTCAGAAGCCATCTTACCAACAAGGTTATCATCCTTTTCCTGAATCTTACCCTTGATAGCTTCCTTGAGCTCATCGCCCGAAAGGTTTGCAAACTCATTGTCAGCAAGATACTTGAGCTTGAGCTCGTTGGGTGTACCCTCAAGACCGCTTGTGTATGCAGGAGAAACAACAGGGTCTGCAAGCTCCCAAATCTTACCAACGGGATCTTTGAATGCACCGTCGCCGTAAACCATAACTTCGATTTTCTTGCCTGTTGCTTCGTAGAGCTTCTTCTGAATAGCATCAACAACCGGCTGACAGTCACGAGGGAAGAGCTTGACTTTATCTTCTGTTGCTTTGTTTGAGCCGAGGAGACCGTAATCAGCGTTGAATCCGCTGCCGTTTACCGGTGCATTGAGGATTTCGTCAAGACCGTAAACGATTTCAGCACCTGCTGCTTTAAGGATTCTCTTTGTTCGTGCTCTTGTATGAATATCACAGCAGAGAACGTTCTTTGTATAATCAAGGATTGCCTTTGCGTTGTTTGCAAAAATGATTTCACAATCTGCACCGCACTCACGGACAAGACTTTCGTAATACTCAACGTAGTCAACACCTGTGAAAGTATGCTTCTCGTAACCGAAAAGTTCACGGTACTTTGCAGTTGAAAGAACATCCTTGTACGGATCCACGCCCTTATCATCGATAGCATCCATAGAAACGAGGTGGTTACCAACCTCATCCGAAGGATATGAAAGCATAATAACAACTTTCTTTGCTCCCTTTGCAATACCGCGAAGGCAGATTGCAAAACGGTTACGGCTGAGAATCGGGAAAATAACACCGACTGTTTCGCCGCCGAATTTAGCCTTTACATCGGCTGCTATATCATCAACGGTTGCATAGTTACCCTGTGCTCTGGCAACAATAGCCTCTGTCATAGCTACGATGTCACGGTCATTGAACTTAAAACCTGCATCTTCTGAAGCTTCGAGGACGGAATTTGTTACGATTTCAACGATGTTGTCGCCTTCCTTGATAATCGGGGCTCTGACACCACGTGAAACTGTACCTATCATACGACTCATTATGAACAACTCCTTTGTGCACATCTGTATGTACACACTTTTTTTACGACTATTGATTATATCACTATATAATATAGTTTTCAATATTTTTTTCAAAAAAATTCGTATTTTTTTGATTTGATTCAGAAAAAAGAGAACTGCCGATTGACAGTTCTCTTTAATGGCATTTTATTTTTTCTTTGCTTTTTTAGCCTGCTTTTCTGCAAGACGGCGAGCCTTATCTGCCTGCTTCTCTTCAGCCTCTTTCTTCTGTGCTGCGAGATTTGCTGCATCTTCAGCTTCGTTTCGTGCCTTTGCTTCGTCATAAAGCGAAGCAAGCTCTTCGTAATGAGTATAGTTTTCTTTCGCATTAAGCATCTTTTCAGCATCAAGATACGGCTTTGCAGCTCTTGAGAAGACAGCATGAAGCTCCATTTCAGCCTTTGACTTCTTCTGCCATTCAGCTTTCTTTGCCTTTTCATCCTTGATAAGTGCCTTGAGCTCTTTAACCTTAGCACTGTCCTTATTCTTCTTTGCTTCATCCTGCTTCTGATAAAGCTCACGGAGCTTTTCGTCGCAAGCATCTTCAGCTTCATAGTAGCTTTCAAGGATTGCATAATCAGGCTGAACAAAATCTGAAAGTGACTTGTAGTTTGCGTCGATAGCTGTACGTGAAAGGAGCTTATGTCTTGCAACGTCAATTGCGAAGCTGCGAAGCTCTTTTTCGTGCTCGTTAGTCTTGGGCATTCTCTTTGCATTTTCAAGTTCAACTTTGAGAGCTTCCTTATCTGCATTGAAGAGGCCTACCAGACCCGCCTTGTAAATCGGCTCGTTGATTTCGAGCTTAATCTTGTATTCTTCACTTGAGAACTTATCAAGCTCATCGCGTACCATCTTCGCAATTGCGATTTCTTCGTTGTGCTTGAGAGCTTCTTTATAAGCCTTCTTGTCTGCACGCTTATCGCTCTTTGAAACCTGAACAGGCTCTGCGTTTGCAAGAGCTTCTGCTTCGCGGACGTAATCGATAGCTTCAACAAGAGTACGGTCGTTTGTTACACCGTTACCGTAGTCTTCAAACATTGCACGGATTTTAAGAATACGGATAATACCTTTATGCTGAGTTTCCTTAAGGTCGTAGAAGAAGAAAGGAACAAGGTTAAGGAAAGCACCGACCGCCGCCATAATGATAAGTGCTCCGATAACATCTTCAAGAAGACCGGGTTTACCTGTGTTTACGTCAAGGATATCATATGGTGAATCCTTATATCCGTTACCTTCGTAGATACCGTAGCTTTTATAAACAAACGGAAGAACCGAAGATGTTGCAAGAGTAACAATATTACCGATTGTCTGAACCGTACCGAACATTCCGTCAACGCGCTCACCTGTTTTATAATGATGATAGTCACGGATATCCGCCTGAATTGCAGGCTGTGTAATCTGTTCAAATGCACCGAAGAGCCAGTTGAAATAAACACAGGCAGCAAGCCACCAGATGCTTGACTTATTGATACCCATTGCAAGGATACAAACTATGTTCATTGTGTTGATTCCGATAAGAACCTTCTTCTTACCGAATGCACGGATACAGAACGGAGCAATAATCATACCCCACATTGATGCATTACCGACAACGGTGTTGATAATACCCATCACAACACCGTCACAAGCGTGACCGTAGTTATATGTCCATGACATAATATTTCCGTATGAACCCTCGAGGAAGCCGAGCCAACCCGCAAGAGCAATAATCCAGAAATATTTGTTTCTTGCAACAGAACGGAAAGAATCCATAAAGTTAACCTGGACAACCCTCGTCTTTGCCTGAACGATCTTTTCTTTTGTATTAGCGAATACAACAGCAGTAAGAACAACACCGATTACCGCAAAAACAGGATAACAGACACGATAAAGTCTTATGTCGTACATATCGTTGTCTGTAAGGAACTTTGAAACGGCAGGAAGAACTGCATTCGCAATCGACGGGGCGAGAGAATAAACAACACTCTTGATTGCAAGAACGTCGGTTCTTTCCTGTGTGTTCGGTGAAAGAACGTGAATGAGGTTTGTATAAGCATCGTTGAAGAAATTGAAGAAGAACTGCAACAGCAAATTGAATATAAGAACAACTATAAGCTTTGCAATATATCCGCCTTCAAGACCGAACATATGGTTCGGGAAAACTGAGTATAAGAGCTTATACGGGAAAAATACATATCCCAGAACCGTAAGAACCGTAGGGATACCCATAGACAGCAAGTACGGTCTGTACTTACCCGCTTTGTTTCTCGTGTTGTCAATCATATTCGCTCTGATAGCCGTGAGAGGAATGTTCGACAATGTAGCGATAAGATAGAGTATGTACATATGCGTCGGGTCAACACCGATCGCTCCGCCGACAATCATATTGTTGATACTTACAACAAGCTGATTGCCCATGTAGATGATAAAATATGCACCGATACCGCCGCCGGCATAGGCAGCAATTTCCTTGAAGGTCATGTAACGACCCGGCATAGGAATCTTCCAATACACTTTAAGATCGGAAAGTAATCCCCCTGCCTTCTGAGCTAAATTGGTTTTGTCAGCCAAAACTTCAACCCCTTTAAATTATTTTCGAGTATGCACATTGTGACAAGTACATACCCATTTTATATACCAAAGTATTATAACATAATAAGTCTTTTTTTGCTACCGATAAAAATTAATTGCTGAAATTTTGTTAATTCCGACTATTAAATTTATAATTTGTTATCAGTATTGAACAAATATATTGTATTTACGGCAATTTATATCCTGCTGTGAGGTAGATATCATACCAATCTTCTTTTGAAAGGACAATATCAGCAGCTTTTGAAATTTCTTCAAGTCTTGCCGTATTTGTACTTCCGACTACGGGTTGCATCTTTTCGGGAAGGCGCAGAAGCCATGCAATCGCAATACCTGTATCGGTTGTACCGTATTTTTCGGCAAGAGTTCGTAGCTTTTCGTTAAGCTCTTTGTATTCGGGATTTCCGAGGAATGTACCGGCGATGAAGCCCTGCTGAAGCGGTGACCAAGGCTGAATTGTGATTTTGTTGAGTCTGCAATAGTCTCTTAAATAGCCGTCGTAGTTTATGCCGTCTTTGTTCTGAAGATTGACATTTGCACCGCTGCTTACCATTGTTGCATTTGTGATACTCAACTGCATCTGATTAATTTTTATATCCTGCTTCACTGCAGTTTTAAGCAGTTCAATCTGTGATGCACTGTGGTTTGAAACACCGAAAGCACCGACTTTACCGCTTGATTCAAGATAATCGAAAGCTTCCGCAACCTCTTCAGGCTCCATAAGCAAATCCGGACGGTGAAGAAGAAGAACATCAATTTTTTCAACACCGAGGTTTTTAAGTGAATTATCAACAGAATTGATAATGTGCTCCTTCGAAAAATCGTACATTCCCCTTCGGATTCCGCATTTGGTCTGAATTATAATTTTGTCGCGGAGAGATTTATTGAGGGCAAGTCCTGCACCGAAAACTTTTTCACATTCACCGCCACCGTAGATATCGGCATGGTCAAAATAGTTATATCCAAGCCCGACAGCCTGTGAAATGTATTTTTCTGCCTCCGATGCACTTAAATCCGCAATCCGCATACAGCCGAGGGCAACCTGAGAAACTTTGATGTCTTCTGAGAAAGTATTGATATATTTCATAACAAACCTCTTTTCTTTTTGATAAAACAATAATACTGTATAGTGAAAAATTAATCAAGTGTTAATAATTCTATTGACGAAAATTTAATAATTTTGTATCATATAACCAAAGAACTTTGAAAGAGGTGTTTTTTTGAACAGAAAGTTTAAAAAACTGTTGTCCGCTTTTTTGGCAATAGTTATGGCAGCATCCGTTCTTACCCACGCATTTGCAATGAGTGGCGACATCAATCCCGAAATCATTGCTGAAACATCCAAAACTGCAGTGCAGATTGAGGCTGAGGGTATCGTCCTTCTTAAAAACGAGGATAACACACTTCCTCTTGAAGGAAAGAAGCTCAATGTTTTCGGTGCAGGCTCAGTTTGTCCGTTTATCGGCGGTTCAGGCTCAGGCAGTGTTATTTCCGAAGACCCTGTCACCTTCTACGATGCACTTGAAGATGCAGGTATTGAATACAACGCCGACCTTCGTTCACTTTATGAGAAATACTGTGACACATCAGCAACACCTAAAACCGATAACACAGTTCTCAACAATCTTCTCGCTCTTATTTTTGCAAAGAGTTCGCTTGACGAGCTCAAGCCCGAAAAGCTCACTGATGAAGTTATGAGCTCTGCAAAGGCATTTTCTGACACGGCTGTTATTGTTATCAGCAGAACAAGTGCAGAAGGCACAGACCTTGCAGAAGAAGTTCTTCAGCTCAAGGAAGAGGAAAAAGCTCTTCTTGAAAAAGCTGATGCAACATTTGAAAACATCATTATTCTTTTCAATACTGCTAACGTTATGGAAATGGGTTGGCTTGAAGAATATGAACACATCAAGTCTGCGGCTCTTATCTGGATTCCCGGTGAATTCGGTATGACAGCAGTTGCTCAGGTACTCAAAGGCGAGGTTAACCCGTCCGGTAAGCTTGCCGATACAGTTGCTTACAAAGTCAGCGACCATCCTTCAAACGTATGTTTCGGTGACAACAAGTATGACGGAGCATTATCGAAGTATTACGTTGAATATCTTGAGGGCATTTACGTAGGATACCGTTATTTCGAAACATTTGCAAAGGACAAGGTTCAGTACCCCTTCGGTTACGGACTTTCATACACTACATTCGAAAAAGAAATCGTCCGTTACGACACAGCTGACGGAGTTATCACCGTTGACGTCAAAGTAACGAACACAGGCAACGTAAGCGGTAAGGAAACAGCACAGATTTATTACAGTGCTCCCTACTACAACGGCGGCATTGAAAAGAGCGCAATCTGCCTCGGCGGATATGCAAAAACAGAAATTCTTGCTCCGGGTGAAAGCGAAGTTCTTACCGTAACATTCAAAGCCGAAGATATGGCATCCTATGACCACAGGAATAATCAGGCATGGGTGCTTGAAAAAGGCACATATAAAATCATCCTCGGCGAAAACGTACGCGAACACATCGACAGCTTTGATTATAATGTTATAGCTGACAAGATTATCAAGTACGACAGCGTTACGGGTACAGAAATCGTAAACAGATTTGACGATGTTTACAATGGATTCCCCGTACTTTCAAGAGCTGAAGGCACACCTGACTTCCCCGCATACAGAGAGCTTGAAGCAACAAAGGAAGTAAAGAATGTTGACCAGCTTCCCGAGCCTCAGACCGAGGGTGAAGCTCCGAAGATTGGTGTAGAATACGATGAGGTTATCACTCTTCAGGATGTTTACGAAGACGAAAGCCTCTGGGATGCTTTCCTTGACCAGCTTACGCTCGACGAAATGACGTATATGGTAATCGACGGCGGTTACAATACAAGAGGAGTTGAGCGTCTCGGCATTCCTCACACATGGGACAATGACGGTCCTTCAAGCATCAAGGGACAGAACGGTCTTGTTTACGACGACAGCGGTACAGCTTACCCCTGCGCAACTGCACTTGCCTGCACGTGGAACGTTGAGCTTGCCGAAACATTCGGTATCGGCGTCGGCAAGGAAGCGAAGGATATGGGTACTGACGTATGGTATGCGCCCGGCGCAAATATCCACAGAAATCCGCGAGGCGGCAGAAACTTTGAATATTATTCAGAGGATCCTCTTCTTTCAGGTAAGACGGCAGCTGCTGTTATCCGCGGTTGCAGTTCGCAGAACCTTGTTGTTACAATCAAGCACTTTGTTATGAACGACCAAGAATCTCACCGTGAAGGTGTTTTCACCTGGGCAGACGAACAGACAATGAGAGAAATCTACCTCAAGGCATTTGAGATTCCCGTTAAAGAAACAGACTGTAAGGGTATTATGTCTGCATTCAACCGTATCGGAACAAAGTGGTGCGGTTCAAGCTCGGCACTCCTTAACGATGTTCTCCGCAACGAATGGGGATTTGAAGGCTTTGTTGTTTCCGACTACTCATGGAACTTCACGGGTTCGGGTTATATGAGCCCCGTACTTGCAGTGTACGGCGGTAACGATACTATCCTCACAGGTATCTGGGCGGTAAACGTTGTTTCTCATGTTGCTGCTGTCAAGCTTGCTTACTACAAAGATCCTGTCGGCTTCGGCACTGCATTACGTCAGGCTTGTAAGAACCTCTGCATTATGAAGATGCACACAAAGGCATTCCTTGAGCCTTACGAATATGACGGTTCGCTCGGCAGTTTCCTTGAAAGTCCCGATGAGTGGGAATTCGAATCACCGTACATCTGGTCTGGTATCAGATTTGTTCTTAACAATGTTGTAAATGTAATCATTTACGGCGTAGGCAAAATTCTTTAATATGCTTTGATAGGGAAACAGCACCGATTCCTCACGGTTTCGGTGCTGTTTTTGTTGAAAAATGAAGTTAATTATGGTAATATAATTCAAATAATTCTAAGGAGAATTTTCGGTGAATTCTGTTAAAGCTTTTATCAAAAAGGAAGCTGTGCTTTGTATATCTTTAGTCTGTGCTGTTGCGACAATGTTTTTCGTGCCTCCCGATATGCAGTACGTCGGGTATATCGACCTGCACGTACTGTCCTTGCTTCTTTGTCTTATGGCGGTTGTTGCGGGATTTCAGAGCTGCGGAGTTTTCCGTTGTCTTACATACAGTCTTCTTAAAAAATGCACAAGCGGAAGATTACTCGGTCTTATCCTTGTGCTTCTCCCCTTTTTCAGTTCAATGCTCGTCACAAACGACGTTTCGCTTCTTGTCTTTGTACCGTTTACAATAGGTCTGCTTTCGGAAATGAAGTGTGATAAAGCAACAATACCTGTTCTTGTTCTGCAGACGGTTGCTACAAACCTCGGAAGTATGGCAACACCCGTCGGTAATCCGCAGAACCTGTTTTTATATTCAGAATACAATCTTTCAATTACCGATTTCTTCGGTACTACCCTTCCGCTGACGGCGTTGAGCTTTGTTATTCTGAGTGTGGCCTCATTGCCTGTTCTGACGAAAAAGTTACCGCATATTGATTTAAAAGAAGAGAAAATTGAAAAACCCACTTTCCTTGCAATTTACTGTGTTTTATTTGTCGTTTGTCTGCTTACGGTTTTCCACGTTCTGAATTTTGCCGTTTTGTTGGCAATCACCGTTATTGTTATATCGGTTATGGAGCGAAAAATTCTGCAGAAGCCCGACTATGCTCTTTTAGCAACTTTTGTGTGTTTCTTCATCGTTTCGGGAAACCTCGGCAGAATTGAGGCTGTGAACGTATTTTTGAAAGGACTTCTTGAAAAAAGTACACTTCTTACATCTGCAGGTGCAAGCCAGATTATAAGCAACGTCCCTGCGGCAGTGTTGCTTTCGGGATTCACAGAAAATTGGAAGGAGCTTCTTGAAGGAGTAAATATCGGCGGTCTCGGCACTCCCGTGGCTTCACTTGCAAGTCTTATAACACTGAAACTGTATCTTCGCTCTGAAAATTCACACGGCGGAAAATTTATAATTATTTTCCTTATTACAAATATCATCGGTCTTATATCACTCATAGCATTTGCTTATTTTATATAAAGTACAAAAGGGTTCAGTTTTGCTGAACCCTTTTACTTAATTAAATATTAAAATGCTTTTCCGTCAAATTCGACCTTGCCGTCAGGAGTAACTACAACGCTATATGTTTCCATTGTGTTGCCTTCGGCAGACCAGCCTGCGTTATACTGAATAACATAGTTTCCGCCGACGATCTGAACAATCGGGGGTTCTGCTCCTGACAGTGAATCTGAAATCACAGCCGTGAGGTTTACCGTCCAGAGAACATTACCTGTAAGGTCTGTTTTCATAACAGCGTCCGTTTTTCCCGTTGAAATAAGAAGAATACCGTCTTCAAATTTTCTTATGCCGCATTTTGCGCCAACATATTTCTTCTCAACTGCATCTTCTCCCGTTTTTGCATTGATTATATACATACTTCCGTTTGCAACGAGGTAAATATGGTCTGCTGTATAGTCAAGGACTGCGGATGTTGTTTCATCAAATTCCCTGCTCCATAACTTATTGAGATCTTTATCGTAGCATTCAAGTGTATAGACCTCAAGGCTGCGATCAAATATCTGAAGATAAAAATGCTCAAAATCCGCTGAGAAGGTTATTTTTCTTTCAATCGGCCATTCGCTCTTGCAATCAACTATTGAGCCTCCCAGACCTGCAAAGAATCTGTATTTCGTAAAATTTGCATTACTCTGATTATCAAGCTCAGCCGTATAATAGGAGCCTTCAAATAATTCAAAATCAAAGTCGCTGTCTGGTGAATCGTCATTTTTAGTATATCTTATTTTAACATCATCACCAAAAATATATCTTGCGACAGTGCGGATTTCTTCCATTGAAAACATCGGCTCGGACCAATCAAGATACGAAAAATACACATATCTGTTAACATAAATCGTCGGCACTGTGTAGCTTTTGCCGTCAACCTCATATTTATTGACATTATCATATTTTCCGTAAAGAATTAGTGAATCGCCTTCAATGATTCTCGTAGCGGTTTGCCGTCCTTTGATAACTGCATAGTTACCCGACGATTGGTAATATCCGTCTTCTGTTTCAAAGGCACCATACTCTACAAGCAAAGTATATTCCTTATCGTTGCTTTCAATTATTTTTGTTACATAGCAAAGACAATTTATCTGCGCACCTTTATAAACCTGAGGGAACCGTTGAAGAGAATTATATGGGGCTTCGTAATAGTCCATATCAAAATACTCAACAAGAAGCTTCTGCGTATCCGTAAGATGTGCGCCCTCACCACGGATTTTGACATTCATAAGTCCGAGAGCATCATCATTCTCAACGGACTTGGGAACATCTGATTTAGCTTCACCTTCGGTTGAGGATATTGTTCCTCCCTTGCCTTCGCCTCTCTCTCCTGCTAAGTTAACAAGCTTAGGAACAATAAACACACACGCAACTGTTATTGCAACAACACATACTGTCACAATAACGGCAACTATTACCTTTTTACTCGGTTTCTTTTTAGATTCAGAAGGTGTTATTTTATTTTCATCAACAAATTTCTTCATGCAATAAGGGCAGAATTTACTTTCATCGGGAAGCTCTTTACCGCAGTTTTTGCAAAACAATGTTATCACTCCGATACATACAAAGGAAATAATTGAACCGACACCTCAAGGTATCGGTTTAATTATAGTATTTTTAAGTTCAACTTGCAATATCATTCCGAAAAAATAATTTCAAGAACCTCGTTTATGTCTACACCGGAAAATGTATCTTCCGCAATATCAAGATATGTAATCTCAAATTCACCTGTCTTCTCATCAACGGTAAACTGTATGCAACAATTTGCATCTTCATAATCGTATGTGCAGGTACCGTTGAATTCAACAATTCTGTCGCCATCTTCTGAAACAAAGCTCTTCCACTCGGGATCTGCAAAGAAATCACCGAATGCATCTTCAACAGTTTCGTCGGGGAAGAAATAAAGTGAGCCTTCCTGCACCATTTCAATATATTCACTTTCCTCTGAACCCACTTTATCTGTTGCTTCAAAAACATCGCCTAAAATAAGCACCGCCGCTACAATAAGACATACAACACCGACGATAATACTTATGGTCTTCTTTTTCTTTCCGTCATCCTTTCCGACAGCTGAAGCTGCAACTGTCGCACCGCAGCTACAAATCGTCATACCATCCTGAAGCTCTCTTCCACAATTGTTACATTTCATAATTTTTCCTCCATAATATTTTTTCGCAGAATCATCAAAATGTATCTGCTGACGATATTTTACAACAAAAAAAGACGCTTTGTCCTATGCAGGCTGCATAGGACAAAGCAAAAATTTGGTGTTATAATTCCTCTTGAAGCTCTACGATATCAGAATATCTCTTATTAGGGTCCATATTTATGCATTTTTCTATTACCCGAGCAAATCTGCCTGAATAAAGACGCTTTGAAGGATGCTCACCCGTAAGCATAATATTCATAAGAATACCGAGAGAAAAAATATCAGAACGAGGGTCTGTCTGGCTTATTCCATACTGTTCAGGTGCCGCAAATCCCACAGTGCCGATAAAAGATGTATCAAGCGGTTGATAGTGTTTAAAAATCCTCGCTGCATCAAAATCGATCAGTTTGATATTTCCTTCACTGTCAATCATAATATTTTCGGGTTTGATATCCCGATGGATTATATTCATCGAGTGCAAAGTTTCAAGTGCCGAACATACACCTTTTGCAACAGTTTTAGCACCATCCAAAGTGTAAAGCCCCGTTAAGATAACATCCGCAATCGTTATTCCGTTTATGTACTCTTCAACCACACAACACAGGTCTCCCGATTTTTCAACGCTGTATATTCGCGGTAGATTTGGATGCGAAATTCTACTGAGCATTTCGTAAACGCAACCGTCGGAATTGAATTTTCTGACAACAACCTGCGTACCCATAGCCTTATGGCGCATAACGATTACAGATTTTTTTTCGCTTTTTTTCAAAGCCTTGACAAAGGCAAACTGCTCTGCAATAATATTTTCAAAATCAGGCAAAAAATCACTTCCAAGAGGTTTAAATAAATATGAAGAACACAGATCAACTTATGGACGAATTAATGAAAGCTCACAACATCAGCGATTATCTTAAAGAAAACAGCATCTATATGATAAGTGATGAGTTGCCTACTTACTTAACAAATATACTCAAAAAGAAAAGGTTAGTCAAGTCTGTAGTTATCAAAAATTCAGAGCTCAGTGAAGTTATGGGGTACCAGATTTTTTCAGGCACAAGGAAACCTTCAAGAGATTCTCTTCTGAGCATCTGTATCGCTATGGGACTCGATGTTGAAGAAACTCAGGAAATTCTCAAAATTGCTCAGTTTGCATCGCTTTATCCTAAAGCAAAAAGAGACTGTATTATAATCAACGGAATAGTAACAAACAAATCCGTTTCGCAAATCAACGAAACTTTATATGAGCTTAACGAAAACACAATTAATCAATGACATTCCCCTGAAACAAGAAAGTGTTTCAGGGGTTTAACTTTGTCTTTTCGCCGCCGTTTTGTGAAATATTACAAAAAAGCAAATTTCTTTTCTACATTGTGAAATTTTTATTTAATTGAAAACAAAGCCGATTCGTGATAGAATATCTTTATGCAAAACTAAGGAGGTTTATTATGGGTACTAAACCACTCAGACATCCCGAAAAGAAAAATAAAAATCTTAAGAACAAAAACTATGTTCCTAAGAAAGAGGCTCAGGCATACGCAATTGCGGCACTCGGCCAGGGTCTTGTTTACAGCTGTATGTCGAGCTACATAACAGACTATTACATGAACGTCCTCTACCTTACACCGATGTTCGTTATTCTTCTTATGCTCCTTGCAAGAGTATGGGACGCAATCAACGACCCGATGATGGGTATGATTATGGACAGAAAAAGCACACGTTGGGGCAGAATGAAGCCTTATCCCGTTTTGACAGCCTTGCCTATTGCTGCTCTCACAATCCTTATGTTCGTCAATCCCGGCTTTGATACAAAGAATCAGAGCGTGTGGCTGTACATCTTCACAGCGTTTATTTATGTTGCATGGGGTATGATATATACTGTCAGTGACGTTCCGTTCTGGAGTATGCCGAACGTTATGACACCGAACGCAAAAGAACGCGGAAAGATTATTTCTTACGGTAAGACCGTCGGCGGTATCGGCTCCGCAGTTACTGTTGCTCTTCCGATTATCGTCGGCTACATTGTAGCAGATATGGATCTTGAAAAAGCAAACATACTCAAATATGCAATAATGGCAATTTCCATGGCAGTAATCGGTATGCCGTTATTCACACTTTCTTCCTTCAAAATCAAGGAAAGAATTCAGATTCCCGATGCACAGAAAAGAGCACCCGGCGAACCTTCTACAATTAAGCGTATCTTCTCCTGCAAACCGCTTATGCTCGTTGTTCTTTCAGGTATGCTTTCATTCGGCAGATATATGCTTCAGGCTGCAGCTCCTCACGTTGCTCGTTATTCAGGTTTCTACATCGGTAAAACTGCTCCGCAGACAGTTGACGAAATCAACTCAAACATTTCAACGGTTGCACTCGTTATTCAGGTTTGTGCCGCTGTCGGTATGTTCGGTGCAATGGTATTCCTTCCGAAGCTTTATAAGAAATTTGAATATAAGCACATTATGATTGTTTCCTGTATCGGCGGATTCATCGCAAGCTGCTTTACTCTCCTTATTGGTTGGACTACGAAGAATCTTCTTCTCTGCATTCCGTTTATGCTTATTTCTGCTATTCCTCTCGGTGTTATCAACAACGTTTCATTCGCAATGGTCTGCGACTGTCTTGACTTCATGGAGTGGAAAACAGGATTCAGAAACAATGGTCTCGGCTCAGCCTGTCAGTCATTCGTTAACAAAATCGGTAATGCATTTGCAACTGTTATGATAATCCTTATGTATATGCTCGTTAACATTGATGTGCAGAATCTTAATGTCGGCTCAGGCCCCGAAGTTGTTGCAGCAATCAACAGCCTTGCTCCGACACAGAACTTTGCGATGTTCTCACTCGTTACAATTGTTCCGGGCATCAGCCTTCTTCTTTGTGCTGTTCCCCTCTTCTTCTACGACCTTGTAGGTGAAAAGAAAGAAATTGTATTCTCAGAACTTGCAAAGCTCAGAAAGCAGAGAGGTATCAACATCGAATCATAATTTTCGCGTCACCGCAGATAACACTGCGGTGATGTTTTTTTAATCAACATAAAAGAATTTCCGTGTTGTTCATTTTATCTGTAACTCGTTTTATAATATATCCGTAATCAAAAAGGAGGATTAATAAAATGAATACAGACAAAATTTTAGCAGAAGCAATCGCAAAGGAATATGCACCGAAGAAAAGTTCAAAGATAGTTGCACTTAAAAAGCTTGATGCAAAAGCAAAGCTTCCTGCAAACATTTTTGCTTACACTTTCGGAATTGCAACAACACTTCTTGCAGGACTTGGTATGAGCCTTGCAATGAAGGTCATCGGCGGAACAACTGCTTTTATTATTCTCGGTATTATCGGATTTGCAGGTTGCGGAATAACCTATCCCGTTTATAAAAAGCTGCTTGAAAAAAGCAAAAGCAAATACGCTTTTGAAATTGTTGAGCTTGCAAAAGAAATCAGCGATGCAGAAAAGAAAGAGTGAAACTGATGAATAAATCAGAAAGTAAATATTTCAACACTGCCCTTCGAATGGACAAAGCATTTATTGAAATTTTGGAAACCAAAGACTTTGAATACATTACGGTTAAAGAAATATGTGACAAAGCCGGTGTTAACCGTTCAACCTTCTACCTTCATTATAACAATACCGTTGATCTGCTTGAGGAAACAGGCAAATATTTAAAGGAAGAATTCCTTTCGTATTTTTCTTGTAATCTCGATAAACTCAAAGCTGAAAAACCGATTGAAAAAATTCACACATGCGATCTGTCAGAATTAAATTTTGTTTCTGATGATTACATTGTACCGTTTCTGACATACGTCTTTGATAACAAACGGGTTTTCGCTACGGTGCTTTCCCACTTAAATTCATTTGACTTCAACAACTCTTTTGAAAGAATGTTTGAACATATCTTTGACCCGATTCTTTCACGCTTTCATTATCCTGAAAAGTTCAGAAGGATGGTTATGATGTTTTACCTTAACGGCATCATAGCTGTTATAACAGGTTGGTTAAAAGGAAACTGTGCCGAATCAATCCCTGAAATTTCAAAAATAATAATTTCCTGTGTTTTCGGTCTGAGCGCGGATTTTGATTCACACATAAAAAACTGAATATCGAATAAAAAAGGAGCTGTAAAAAACCAAAGTTTTTACAGCTCAATCTTTTTATTTAATGCTTTTGAAGAATTTCCAACTGCATTCGATATTGTTAACAAAGCCAACCATTTCAAAATCCTTCGGATTTTGTCTTACGATATAATCGATATATGAATCAACAATCTCTGCCATAAGAATATAACCTGACGGATTCATATGGCCAAGCATAAAGAATTGTTCTCTGAAACGTTCATCAAACAACGGACCGTATTTGTTAAGATCGATTACATATGCATTTTCAAAATGCTCTGCAAGGCTGTACAATGCCTTGTTTACGTTTTCGATATGATCTCCGCTCCAATTGAGCACGGGATCTTGGGGGAAGGTTACGAAAAAGAACTTCGCATCGGGACTGATTTCCTTATAACGGGCAACAATCTGTGCGTAATATCCCACATAAGTTTTTCCGTTTTCTCGGTAATCAGGCTTCACATCGTCAAGAGAGCCGAGTTCCATATGTGCATTACAGATATCATTGACGCCGAGTGCAATAACATAAGCCTGAGCGGCCTTTCCCTTGTCCCAGAAGCCTTTTTCTTCGGCATAGGATTCGATATACTCCTTGGCCGTCATACCGCCACGTGAGAAACTGTAGGCCTTAAGACCGTTTTTTCTTGCTATGTGCTGCCCCCATGAATATTCATAAAAATCGTGATAACCCTTTGTGCCGTCATCGCTGAGAGTTTCAAACTCTCCCGATGACATACTGTCACCCACAAAGGCAATCGTTCTGAAAATTGATGTATGACTGTATCCGCTTACAAGAGAATCAAGCGGTTTTTCGTTTTCATTATAAAGCTTTTCTTCCCAGTTCATAATATCACCGTATTAAATCTCAGGCTTGAAAGAAGGCATAAGCTGAAGCTTGAAAAGATTCATAACGTGCTTTCTGTCAATGAGCTCCTTCTTTGCCTTGTCTTCAATTTCGCCCGTTCTGATATATACATCAAGCTCGGCATAGGTAAAGCCAAGATTTTCTTCATCCGTTTTTCCGCAAAGTCCGTCAATCGGAGTTTTATCAACAAGGACATCCGGCAGACCAAGAATACGACCAATCTCTTTCACTTCCGTAACAGTAAGATTTGACATAGGAGAAAAGTCACCAACGGAATCACCGTAACGGGTAGAATATCCGACCCAATCTTCCGAGAGATTGCAGGTATTGCAGACTCTGCCGTTACAGCTCTGCGAAACAGCATAAAGAGTGGACATTCTTATCCTCGGCGGAAGATTCTGCTTTGTCTGTGCAGTAAGTTCAAGATCAGCAGGTAAGCTTCCGATGAGGCTGTCAACAGCATCTTTTATGTTGACAACATAGTGTTTTATACCAAGATGGTTGACCAGAAGATGAGCCATATCAATATCGTGCTGAACACCCTGCGGCATAAGAACACCTATCACTCTGTCCTTACCGAGTGCTTCAACGCAAAGGGCTGCTGCGATTGAGCTGTCCTTACCGCCGGAAATGCCGATAACAGCATTACAGCCTTTGCCGTTTTTTTCAAAGAACTCACGTATCCACTGGACGCACTCGTTCTTTACAACTTCTGCATTAAACATAGAGCATACTCCTTTTTACTATTAAAGAATTGAATCAATATTGAATGAAAAAGCCAATTCGCCTTTTATAAGATTTACAATCAACTCAAAGAACGCTTTGATATAATCAAAGCTTGCTGTAAAGAAATTCTTTTCAGCCTTATCAAAATCTTCATCTGTACCTTCGAAAGTAGTAACCGTTGCATTATCTACGTTAAGCAGATACTGAGGATATTGCTCGTTATCTACAGTCAGGTCATATCGCATAATCTCTGCTGCAGGAGCTTCAAGCGGTGCGAAGTAATTGTGATGCAAGTCCTTAACAAACCAGGTTGTTTCCGGGAAAAGACAGGTTGATGCATCAATTTTCTTATCAGGAGAAACGTACTTCATATTTTCGGGCGAAACAGATGCAAGATATTCCTCTGAAAGTACCTTATCGTAGTCAGCACAGGTTGCACCGAATGACTGTCTATAAACACTTGTGTCTGCGTCGCCTTGTGTTGTTGCACCTTCATAAAGCGGGAACTCAGGGAAATTATATTTTACAAAAATATTGAAGTTTATACCGGCTTCTTTCATTTCAAGCATTGTATCAATAATATTTACCTGAATGTTGTAATAATAATCATCTGCTTTAGCAATAAAGCCTGCATATTCAGCTCTTACTTCTTCGGTATTGAAGATAAAATCTCTCGCCTGCTCGTAAAGCTCGGGGGTTACCATTGCCCAATAGGAAAGCCATCCGCCGAAAGTGTTACGAAGAAGCAACGGGAACAGATCTGCCTTGAAGTTATCTACGAAGGACATAAACGCGCCGCCTGCGATACCGAGAGTATCAGCCTGCCTCATAAGCTCAACCAATGCGAGTGCGAATGCTGCACAGGTATTGTCACCGATAAGTCCCTGCTCGTCAATGTAGTAATTGAGGAAGGATGCCATAGCCTCATTTTCAAGCGTAATCTGACCCGAGAACAATGCACTCATAAAGTCAATACCCATAATTGAAGATGAGAAATATGAAATATCTGAAATATGCTGTTTTGCGTGTTCTTTGTAAAGTTCAAGATATGTTGCAATAACATTGGCACCGTAGCATCTGCCGATAAGCTGAACCTTATCCTTGCCTGTTGCATCCATAACTGTATCAATATGTGCTTTAAGCTCGTGCGCTGTTTCAATGGGAGATTTACGCCAATCGTACCAGAATCTGCAGTCCCACACACCGTAACCGGAAGTTTTTCCTTCAAGGTGGCTGGTTACGGTTTTATTTTTAGCATAGCTTCCGTTTGTAACATCACCGTTTTTATCAAGAATAAGATCCTTGAAAATCGGAGACCACGAAGCATTGAACTCCTCTGCATATGCAGTATAATCATTGGTAATCATACCCATTGCAAGGTCTTCAAGGCACGGTCCGAGAGTTGCCTTTATCGTACCGACAATATCAACTTTCAAGGGATAAACCTCTTCACCCTGTGCATTGTGAATCGGATTTGTGTGTGCACCGACAATATAAATTGTCGGATACTCTTCAGGCTCTGTTGCAAAAGTCGGAGCAACACAGCACAGAGTAATTACAAGGCACAAAAATACTGATAAGATTTTTTTCATATACATAACCTCCTGCCAATTGTTTTCCATTATAGCAAATAAATTTATCAGAATCAATACATACTGATGCTTTGATTACATTTAATATGTATTATAGCACAAATCAGGACACAATTACAATAAAAAACGTTGCAGACAGGAAACACTCCCGTTTGCAACGTTTCTGTATTCTGATAATTTATTTCACTTTTGCATTTTTGTGCGGTACGTTTTCTGCAACTGCCGCTATAAGTTCTGCTGCCGGGAGTACCTCTACACCGTCATCAAGACAACTTACAAAATAAGCAAGATCATCGGGACCAACTGTCCACGGATGAACATTGATAACGGTATATCCGTTGATTGAGTTAATATCTGCAGAGTAGCTGTTTACGATTTCTGCCTGTTCCTTAAGCCACTCGTTTGTAACCTGAGCTGCATCGCCTGACGGGTGCCACAACGAGAATCTTACTGTAATGAAAGGCTTATCGTTTGCGAAGTAAACCTTACCTCTGCCACCTGCATAGTACTCATCATCAAACTGAAGAATTCCGCCGTCGATATTATCATAGCGTGCGAAGTGTTCCAGTCTGTTTGTATAAACCCAATCGTCATAAGCTGTTGCGGGCGGGTCATTAAGAAGTGTCACGATACGAAGACCTGACTCCAACATTACAGCGGCAGTAACATCAGCGAATCTGCTCACTTCTTTTGCAGACATAAAGTTTATTCTCGCATAACCGGCACCTGACGGACCTGAAATGAAAGTATTTCCGTTGTTGTTATCCATAGCTTTCTTAACCGCTGTTGAAGAAAATTCATTCATCTGCGGTGCGAAAGTCCAGGTTATCGGTGTGTCGATATTATAGCTCTGCCAGGTATGGAATTCGCTGAAACCGTTAGAAATCCACTGTGCATTATCACCGTCGCTGTATACGATTGCAGCATAGTGCTTATTCGGATCAAGCTGCGGAGCCTGTGCCTTTTCAGCCATAGGTGGATTTGCAATACGGTTACAGGTAAGAACACTTGCATTGAAGCTGTGGTCAGACGGGATTACATAATGACCGAAGCGTGAAGCACACTGAGTATACTTAACCTCAAACTTACACCAGCCGAGAATCATAGAAGCCGGCTCAAGATCTTTGAAAAGCTGATCACGGAATGTACGTGCAAGGTAATCATCATCCTCAACGTAACACATAAATATTCTCTGCTGAACACCAAGGTCACGAAGACCGGATGCCATCCAGTACAGGTGTATCAATGCATCCTTACGGAATTCATCCTTATATTCAGAATAGAATTCACGCTGTTCAGCAAAATCGAGCTTATTATCGGTAAGGTCTTCTTTCTTTTCAAGACCGATTGCCTTTACTCTTTCTTCAACAGACTGCGGAACAGCAAGCCAACCGAAAACTGTTGTATAGTTGAATGCCATATTTATCTGTTCTGTTGTGTCTGAGTTGGTATAAAGTACATAACCTTTATCCTTGATATGTGAAATATAGCGCGGAATAATGTTTTCAAGCGTCCATTTGTTACCGTTTTCATCCTTGTAGAGAAGCTTGCATCCTGCCGCCTCAAGATCTTTAAGCTCTGCTTCAGCTTCAAAACCACCGAAGTTTATGAAAATTGAAGCTTCTTCCCTGCCTACAAGACCCTGTAGTGACTGTACTGCGGCACGCTCATCCTTTGAAAGACCGCTTACAACGATAATCTCGTCAGCAAGAGGTTTCGGATCAAATGTGCCTGTAAGTTCTTTTAACTCCTCAGTGCTGAGCGGTTCGCGGATAATACCCGGCAACAGTGCCGTAACACCGTTTGAAATAAACATAAAAATTGATAACATTAAAGCGACTGCAGTTTTTATAGTAGCCATAGTATCGCCTCCTTATATTGAATATAACATACTTTTTCTAAAATGGCAATTATCTTCTTAAAACTTGTAAAAAGCCCAAAAGAAAAAGTGCCTGAAACAACTCAGGCACTTTGAAAAATTATCTTATTTTATTTTGCTTTTCTTGCTGCAAGCTCTTCGTTCATCTGATTAAGAGTTTTCTTATCAAGATTATAAATAACCGCAAGACCGACAAACTGAAGGATTGCACTTAAGAGGTAAAGTCCTGCTACCAGCCAGCACATATTGTGTGATGTTTCGAAAGACTGACCGATTGTACCGAGCTTTGAATCGTAGCCCAACCAGCCCATTATTACAAGAACCACGGACGGACCTACACCCTGAGAAAGCTTTCTGAAGAAAGAGTGAAGCGAATAAACAGTACCTTCTTCACGTGTGCCGAACTTCCATTCGTTGTAATCGATAGCATCGCCCATCATTGCCCATGATACGCAAGTATATATACCCATACCAAGACCGAAAAGCACAAGACCTGCAAGGTAAACGATGAGGGCAACGCTTGTATTCTTCACCAACGGGAAAACAAGCATAATCACGCCACCGATAATCGAGATGATTGTTCCGACAACGGAAGATTCTTTTTTACCGTACTTATTGGCAATCTTTGAAATGAAAGGCATAAACAGAAACATCGGAGCAAAACCGATCATCTGAACAACACCTGACAGTGATGCCATATTGAAATATGTTGCAAACATAATTGTATTTGCTGTTGATGCAGCATTCATACCGAGGAACATACCCATAGCTGCGAGAGTTGCGCCGACTGCGGGACGGTTTTTCATAAACTTTCCGAAGGCTGAGAAAAGATTAAACTTTTCACCCGATTCGTTTGTTTTAACAGTCTGCTCATCAACACGTATTGTTATTGACTTTATCATAAACATAAAAGCTATAAAGCCGATTATACCCATGATGAGTGCTGCCCAGAAAACTCTGTCGCCAAGAAGGATTTCAACCTGCTTACCTGTTGCAGGGCTGAGAATCGGGTCACCGATCTGATACGGTGCACCTGTTTCGGGATTCACAAGGAACTGCTCCTTATTAAAGCCCTCAGGAATTTCGATGCTGTTAAGGAAATCTGTTGTTCCGTCGTAATTGACTTTTTTCCAGATAAGTGTAGGAAGAATAACCATCGGGAAAACATTACCGAAAGCGGAACCGACTGAACGCCACGTTGAAAGCTGAGCACGCTCACCTACATCATCGGTAACCAAAGAAAGCATTGAGCCGTAAGGCACGTTTGCAATTGTGTAGAATGCATCCCAGATAATGTAACCGAGAACAAACAAAACAGCCTTGATTACAACAGGTGCATTCGGGAACGGCAAAAATACTGCAGCACCGCCGACAAGCAAGCCGCAGGCACCGATGAAAATATAGGTCTTGAATTTACCCATTTTGTACTTTCTCTTATCGTTATCAATAAGTGTACCGATCAACGGGTCATTAACTGCATCCCAGATCTGAACGATGAGAAGAAGGATTGAAAGCAGTCCTGTTTCCATCATCATGTAAACAAGCCAGAAAGTCTGGACTGTGCCTTTAAGTGCAAAACTCATATTACAGCCGAGATCACCGGCTGCATATGCGACCTTGTCAAGCATACCAAACTTACGAACGCCGTTTGCATCTGTTTTCTTTGATTTACTCATAGAAATACCCCTATTCTTTTTAAATTTAAGGACCTTCGCAAACTGTGTTTTTCTTATAATGATTGTATCATATTATCCGCTGTTTTTCAATATCTGCACATTGTTAAATGTTACTTTTTCATCATTATTCTTCATCTGAATACAACAACATAATTAACTTTGAAGCCTGTAATATCGGGTTTTATAACCCAAACTTGCCTTTTGTGCTGTTGTATGATACAATTTTACCATAAAATCCAGGAGGCTTATTACAATGGCTGATTTTAAAAACTCACCAATCGGAGTATTTTTAAGAAAAAATAAAATCTGTCCGATCTGCACAGCGAAGAAGCTTGCGGCATCAACGCAGATACACCTCAACGGTGCAGATAAGTTTTCAAACGGTACGGCACTCACTCCCCCTATGGGTTGGGCAAGTTGGAACCTTTTCCGTAACAGAATCAATGAAAATCTTATTGAAGACATAGCAAAGGCTATGCGCGATTCGGGTCTTGCAGACTGCGGATATCGGTATGTCAACGTTGATGATTGCTGGATGTCCTCAACGAGAGACGCAAACGGACGTCTTCAGGGCGACCTTGCAACCTTCCCTTCGGGAATCAAGGCTCTTGTTGAAAAGGTAAACGCACTCGGTCTGAAGCTCGGCATTTACACTTCAAACGGCACGCTCACTTGTGAGGATTTGCCGTCAAGCCTTTACCACGAGCGCACGGATGCGGAAACTTTTGCGGAATGGGGAATTGAATATTTCAAATACGATTTCTGTCACAACATTCCGATTCCGACCAACGCACCCGAAATTTCAACGGTTACGCTCACAAAGCCCGGTACATCCGAAGGCATTACACTTTATGCCGAAGATGCTGAGCTTCGCGGAAACGCAATGCTTCTTACCGACTCTAAAATGGCTGATACAGGCAGATATGTAACGGGACTTGAATCCGGCGGCGGTTCAATGTATTTCAGTAACGTTGACATTCCCGATGACGGTACATATGCGCTCACTCTAGGTCTTCATAAGGCAGGGCTCAAGGATAAATATCTTGAAATCGTTGTCAATGATACGGATGTTTACACATTGATCGAACCCGGCACAAAGGGATTTACTCATGACGGCAGAAACCAGATTACGGTAAATCTTAAAAAAGGCAGAAATTCATTCAAGTTCCACAATCCTGTTGCTTCAAGAATGGATTCTGCGGCAAAGCAGTACCGCAATATGGGCAAGGAGCTTCAGCGCGCAACAAAGCTCGTTGCTGAAAAAGAAGGACGTGAAGAAAAGCCGATCTGCTTCTCCATCTGCGAATGGGGTTGGAATAAACCCTGGATATGGGGACATACTGCAGGTAATCTCTGGCGTACAACCCCCGATATCAAACCGAATTGGCTTTCAATCATCGGCATTTACGAGGCAACCGTCCGCCTTTATAAGCACGCAGGACCGGGCAACTGGAACGATCCGGATATGCTTGAGGTCGGCAACGGTGACCTTACTGACGACGAAAACAAAGCACATTTTTCACTCTGGTGTATGCTTGCTGCTCCGCTTATCCTCGGTAACGATTTAAGAACATTCATCCGTCCCGACGGAAGCATTGATAAGGACAACAAGGTGCTTAAAATTGTATCAAACAAAGCGGCAATCGCAATCAATCAGGACAAACTCGGCATACAGTGCCGCAAAGTTAAGACGAACGGTCTTTGCGACGTGCTCGTAAAACCGCTTGAAAACAACGAAATTGCAATCTGCTTCCTTAACAAAGGTCCGATTGAAATGGAAATATCCTGCAACATGCAGGACATTGTGAAGGAAAGCTTTGCGATTCTTCCCCGTTCATATAAATATGAGGTTTACGACATATGGGACGACAAGGAGTTTGAAATCAGAGACAGCCTTTCTTCCAAGGTTGCACCTCACAGCGTTAAGCTTTACAGAATCAAGGCGGATGATTGATATGATAAAAATTATGTTTGTCTGTCACGGCAACATCTGCCGTTCACCTATGGCAGAGTTTATAATGAAAAAGCTTGTCAGAGAAAAGGGACTGGAGAGTGAATTCCTTATTCAATCCTCGGCAACAAGTACGGAAGAAATATGGAACGGTACCGGCAATCCCGTTTACCCTCCCGCAAAAGCTGAACTGAAAAAGCACGGCATTTCCTGCGAAGGCAAACAAGCCGTTCAGCTTACATTTTATAATTATGACAAGTTCGACCTTTTCATCGGTATGGACAGTGCGAACATCCGTAATATGACGCGGATTTTAAACGGTGACCCTGAAAATAAAATCCGCAAGCTTATGGATTATACCGACCGCGGCGGTGACGTTGCCGACCCGTGGTATACGCGGAGCTTTGACGTGACATACCGCGATGTTCTTGACGGATGCTCGGCTTTGCTTGGGGAGCTTAAGACAACACTTCCCGTATAAAACTCAGATATGCAAAAAGAGTGCAGAAATTTAAATCTGCACTCTTTCAATTTTTCTGCTGTGCTTCATATGTCTTTCGTTTTTTTACCAAGCTGATAGAATGCTACAGCGGAAGCGGCGGCTACATTCAGAGAATCAACACCGTGATACATCGATATTTTTACGGTAAAATCACAGTCAGATATGGTTTTGTCAGAGAGTCCGTCACCCTCTGTTCCCATTATAACAGCGAGCTTCTTTTCGTTTGTCAGCCTTGGATCGTCAACGGAAAGTGAATTATCCTTTAGCGCCATAGCTACGGTCTTAAAACCGAGAGACTTTATTTCATCAAGACTGTCATCGCTTAAAAACGTCCATTCAATCTGGAATACGGTGCCCATACTTACTCTTGCGGCACGTCTGTACAAAGGGTCGGAGCATCCGGGTGTAAGGAGCACGGCATCCATTCCGAGAGCTGCAGCCGAGCGGATTATTGCACCCACGTTTGTCGGGTTCATAACCTTATCGAGTATAACTACCCTGCTTTTGTTTTCGCAGAGCTCCTTGACGGTGTGCAAGGGTTTTCGTTTCATTGCACACAGCATACCTCTTGTCAGCTTGAAGCCTGTAAGCTTCGTAAGAACTTCAAATTCCGCGCAAAAAACAGGAACATTATTTATTCGTTCAAGAATGTGCTTACCTTCGCCTTCAATGTGCTTTTTTTCCATAAGACAGGAAACAGGTTCATATCCTGCATCAAGGGCACGTTCAATCACCTTCGGACTTTCTGCAATGAACAAGCCTTTTTCGGGGAACTCCCTGTTTAACAGCTGAACCTCGCTCAAGCGTGCATAGACATCCAGCTCAGGAGCATTAAAATCTGTTATTTCTATAATGTTATTCATATTACTCTCCGTTTAAATAACATTCTTTTCTATACAATCAATCAGGAACTCACTTACTATCGTATTCGCCCACGCAAACCATACTCTTGTAAATTCATCCGGATTATCCACATTAAAGCCTTCATGCATATACCACTCGCCTGCATGAGTTGATAATATAAAATCAAGGAGCATCTTTTTCTCCTGCAAATCATTGGTTGTAAGACCCTGCATTGCAAGAGCAATATGCCAGATGTAATTTTCAGGAGTATGCGGACTGCCTATTCCCTTTGCCGCCGAACCTTCAAAATAAAAAGGATTAGCCTTTGAAAGAAGCATTTTTCTTGTATTCTGATATATTTCATCGTTAATATCACAATATCCGAGATACGGAGCTGAAATAAGTGAAGGTACATTTGCATCGTCCATAAAGAGTGTATTACCGAGACCGTCCACTTCATACGCATAAACTTTCCCGAACTCTTCCGTTTCAACGATTGCATATTTTCTGATACCCTCATCGATTTCGTCACGCAGAGTCAGAGCCTTGCCTGCCAGTTCTTCATCTCCGTAACCTGCAACAACCATTTCCGCCATTTCCTTAAGAGCCACAACTGCAAACATATTGGCAGGAACAAGATATCCGTAAATGCAGGCATCATCACTCGGTCTGAATCCTGACCATGTCATACCTGTGTATGCAACGGGATTGCCCTTACCATCGTTATGAAGGGTGTCACTGTACGGACAATTGTGACGGGTAAAACGGTACGGTGAATTTTCGTGATTCTGTTCAGTCTTCCATGTGTTCAGAATAAGCTCCATAGCTTTTTTTAATTCATCCGTAAACATAGTTTTATCGTCAGTTATTTTATAATACTGATAAGCAAGATGTATCGCATAGCAAAGTGAATCGATTTCGTACTTACGCTCCCACACCCACGGACTCATATCTGTAATATCATCGGTATGACCGTGGCCGTTATCTTCAAAATTGAATGCATTAGCATAGGGATCCATAATTATAGAATGCATCTGACGTGCAATCACCTTTGATATTACGGACTTTATCTCTTCGCACTCAAGCATTATCGGAAGATAATTCTTAACCTGAGCAGCCGAGTCACGAAGCCACATTGCAGGAATATCACCCGTTATAACGAACGCGTCGTTTTTGCTTATCTGAATAGTTGTTGTCCACGTATTGACAAATGTATTGTTAAAAAGCTTTTTAATATCCTCGCTATCGGTTTTTGCAAGAATCTTATCCATATATTCTCTCATTTTTGCAGGAACCGGATTGGTCGGTTCAGGCACTTTAATGCTCATTGCTCTTATCCCCCAGTTGTTTTCTTGGTATTTATTATATTGGGTACAGAGAAAAAACGCAAGTGTAAAGGTATTTTTTACGACAAAAAAATCTCCGACACCCTGACAGGTATCGATATTTGGACCAACGACCTTCGGGTTATGAATTTTCATTTTTCACCGCAAAGCCTTAGTTATCAACATCTGTTCGTTTTTGACTTGCACGTTAAGTTTTATAACCCCATTATATAAAAAGCTGTTATTATTCTGTTTTGGTATTGATTAATTTCCTCGTAAATGATAAAGTTTAATAAATCTTAATTTAAGGAGGAATCGCATATGATTCTATTTATTGTCGAAACACTCGATAATGAAGAAGACAAAGAACTGATTTTAATGATCTATGAAAAGTATGCGCCCTGGCTGCGGTCAAGAGCTTACAAAATCACACAAGATTATGAAATCAGCAACGATCTTGTTCACGACTGCATCATTAACCTGATCAGGCACGTTGACAAATTACGAGGCTTCAACGACATTCAATTGAGGGCATACCTCGCAATCGCAATTGACAACACATCTAAAAATTACATCAAGCACTCTTCGAAAGTAAGCCTTATGTCTGAACCTGAAGAGTGTTTTCTTTATGGTGTCAAAGACGAAGAGATTGACCCTGAAGAGATTATTGAAGACAAGTTCAGGTACGAAGCCGTTCAGCAGAATATCAGCAAACTGTCCGAACGTGACCGCACCGTTATTATTCTGAGGTATTCCCTTGATATGACCGACAAAGACATTGCACCGATTATCGGCATCAGTGAAAACAGTGTAAGGTCTATTCTCTCGCGCAGTGTAAGAAGATTGGGTAAAAAGGTTAAGGAGGTTGTAGGCAATGACTGAGTATAACAAGAGAGTTCTTAAGAACGTACTTGAAGATATGTGTGAGGAGAACGACAAAGTATTCCTCAAAGAAATTGAAGAAATCAAAAATGAGCCACGTTTTGCAAACACAAAAGATACCGATAAAAAGATTCAAAAGGCTTTGAATGACAGAGTGAAAGGCATAAATAAAAAGCATCGCAGAAAAATGCTGATCCGTGTTGCCTCGGTTATTCTCGTGCTTCTGGCTTGCGCGTCCGTTGCCACACTTTCAGTTAAAGGCTTCAGGGAGAAGATATGGGAATTCCTCACTAACATCGGTAACCCGTCTTATTCGCTGTTTGTTTCATCGGGAGACGATGACGCAAACAAGCTTTCAGCTTATGAGGGACAATATATTCCAACTTGGATTCCTGACGGGTATGAGGTTTCGCAAGTTAATAATTCCAGCTATGCAAAAGCAATAACTTTTAAGAACTCAGACGGTAAAACAATCTCTTATGCGGAATATCCGAAAAGTAATGATGTAAAGTTTAACCTTGACAAGGAAAGCTGCGACAGTTATGAAGTAAGTACCGTTAACGGAAGAAAAATCATAGTTGCTACTAAAAACGGAGTAGTTACATTGGTGGTTAAAGAAACGGATACTATTATTCAGGTTGTTTTTAATGATGCAGACATTGATGTTGTAGGATTCGCCTCATACATTGAGAAAAAATAGTGTTGCAAAAATCCTCCTTCGTTGTTTATATTAATGTCGGGATGTTAAGGAGGATGTTAATGAGAAGGATTATTGCATTGATTTTGTCAATCATAATGTGCATCAGTTGCGGTATTACCGCTTCAGCTACTGATGATTATAACACAGACTATACAAACGCGTCACAGCAGGAAGATATTGTGGTTACTCCCCGATACACTTACCTTACATCGTTAAGTGCCGGAATCGCAAAAGAAGCTCTAGGCTTCGTCACCTGTACTTCAACCTATACTTGTATGTACGAAGAATATACTTATACCCTGACCTGTACTCTTCAGCGTGCTGACGGAAGTGCGACAGGCTGGGTAAACTATAAAAGCAAAACCGAGACATTCACAGAAATCGGAACTCAAATCGTTGAAAAGCTTTGGTTTGCTCCTGCAGGATATGCGTACAGAACACACACTAAAATTGTAATAAAAAATGCAAACGGTGTTGTTGTTGAAACTGAAACCACTGCAAGCCCGACAATTTACAAATAATATAAACAAACTAAACTAAGAAACCGTATCCCGACACTGTGCCCTGTCTTGCGGCAGGGCATTTTTATAAAAATATTTCTGAGAGGGTTATAAATATGGAAAACACAGAACCGCAACAGAGTGCAAGACTGACGGATGACGAGATAAGGTTTATCAAAGCCTTCCGCAGTCTTGCCGAAAGCGAAAAAGAGAAAATAATTGAACAAATCAACAATATTATATATAATTATGAGAATAAATAAAAAATGCCCCTACCGATTGACGGATTGTCTTTCGATAGGGGTTGATTTGTTACCTACATGATTTCAGAAAAGATGCAGTTTATAATTTCAGAGTAGTTCAACTTGATTGCTACTCGCAAGAGAGGATTACATTTCAACAGATATATGTACAGTATCAAGACGACTTGGTCACGCCAGCACTTCAACAACATTAAACATTTATGCTCATGCTCTAAAATCAAAGGACAGAGAGGCAGCAAACAATCTTGAAAGCGTCTTGAATTATCAAGCAAAAACAGGCTAAAAACACGTGTTTTTGAGGTTTAGGAGGGAAATCGGAGGGAAATTCAAAATTCTGTGAGGAATTCAACCAACTCAAAGACACTCTCCTAAACCGTATTCGGTCACAAAAACCTTATAATAACTATTATTAATTAAGAAAAAAGACCTTGTAAGCGGTCACTTACAAAGTCTTATGGTTGCGGAGGCCGGATTTGAACCAACGACCTTCGGGTTATGAGCCCGACGAGCTACCGAACTGCTCCACTCCGCGATATTTACTTGTGCTCTCTTGAGTGCTTGATTATTATATACTGTTGCTCGCAGTTTGTCAAGCATTTTTTCAATATTTTTTCTTTCTTTTTTATTCTATTCTTAAATTATTATTTTATTCCTTAATATGGTGACAAAAAAGATTTTTTATGATAGAATAATTGAGTAATATATTTTCGCATAAAGGGAGATATAAATATGAAAAACATTTTCGATCCGGCATTCAGAAAAATCAAACCGACTGAGGGCAAGGATTATACTATTCCTCAGCTTGACCTCAGCATCAAGCCTGACGGCCTTGATTCAAAATATGATTATCTTTACGAACTTGTTACTGTAGACAATTCAAAGCCTTATCAGGCACATCCTGATGCTGTTCTTCTTAAAAACGGCAACATTCTCTGCATGTATCCTGCAGGTCACGGCAAGGGCGCAGTTATGACAAAAATCAGCACTGACGGCGGTCGTTCCTGGACAGAAGAGCTTAAAAACAGCCCGAAGAGTTGGGAAAAGTCCCGCGAAACTCCGACAGTTTACCGACTTCAGTTCACTGACGGAAAAACAGCTGACAAAATCATTATGATTTCAGGAAATCCCAAGTGGCCTAATGAGCCGACCTGCGGAGGTTTCAACTATTCAATCTCCGAAGATGAGGGCGAAACCTGGAGCGAATTTGACCTTGTGTTTGACAAGAAGAGTGATTTCCCGATTATACCTATCGTTGCTCTTGCAAGCCTTACTCAGCTTAAGGAGAACGGTAAGTTTGTTGACAAGTGGATGGGATTTTTCCACAATCCTAATTTCAATAATTTCAAAACTATCCTTACTTTCGACGAAAACGGCAAACCTCATTGGAGTAAACCCGAAAAATACTTCACGGAACACCGTGATTACGAAGCAAGTTCAAATATGTGCGAGGTTGAGGTTGTACGCTCTGAGGGCGGTAAGGGTGATGAGCTTTGCCTTATTTCACGAAGCAATTCAAAGAAAATCAACTCTCTCCTCTCTTTTTCACAGGATGAAGGCAAAACATGGAGCCGTCCTGTTGAAGCTCCCGCGGCACTCAACGGTGAACGTCACAAGGCTGATTATACACACGACGGCAGACTTTTCATAACATTCCGTTCAATTGAAAGAGGTCCTCGTGCAATCAAAACTCCGAAGCAGAGATGGAGCAGTGAAGGTTGGGTTGCCTGGGTAGGCACATACGACGACCTTAAAAACGGGCGCGAGGGGCAGTACAGAATCAAGCTTGCTCACACTTATCTCAAGGGTCAGACCGAGTCTCAGTATTCAGCGAATGCCGATACGGGATATTGCGGAAACGTCGTTCTTGATGACGGTACGGTTGTTACATCAACCTACGGCATTTTTGACAACACTGACATCGTCTATTCAACAAGAGACAAAGAAAACCAAGGCAGAACATACATTGCGTCAAAGCGAATCCGTCTTGAGGATACGGACGAACTTGTTAAAAAGCTTAAATAAAAATTACCGGCAGAAGCTTAAAAACTTCTGCCGGATTTTTGTTTGTTACTAATCATTTGCTGTCAAAAACAGCCTTGATTGCCTCGAGATATCCGTAGCCGTAGAGATCATCGGGCTGAAGATAGCTCGTTTCCGTCCATTCATTCCAGCTGTTGACAGTTATAAACGGAGCTTTCATTATACCGTTTTCAAGCGAATCATCTGCGAAATCTTTTATTTTTTCGCAAGCGGTTTTAAAGTTTTCAGGTGTATTATCAGTAATAACACCGGGAACAAAATTATTGAATCTGACGTTATTATCCCACCCAACTGAAATATTCGGATAAAATGGAATATTCAGATTTTCGGATTCTTTGGTAATCGCTTCAATATACTTTTGAGTAACATCATTAAACTCTCCGTCAAGGTCTGTTGAGCATCCCCAATTGTAGCTTGTTACGGAATCAACTCCGAGGTAATCGTACATTTCGGCGGAAGAAACGCCTTTCTGCGGGTCATCATCGTTAAGCCAGTTAAAAACACGGTTGCGCCAATGTACAACCTGAAAGTGAAGACCGTTGAAGCCTGCATCTGTAGTCTTTCTTCGGAATTCATCGAGAGCTTTTCTGCACTCGTCACTTGTGCCGAATGAACGGATAAAATTATCAATATCAAAAATCATATATACCGGACAGCCGTCGATACAATAATAGTTTTCTTTCGAGAAGTATTTTTCAATAGTTCTGTCGCAGATTTCTGAAAAAATCTTCGGCGTAACAACGCCACTCCAGATAACCGTTGAAAGATCTCGGTCGGAATTACGTTTATCCCAGAGGTGGTTTGCGTTGTGGTTTGCCCACATAAGACAGAATTTCATTTCCGTATTATTTCGTGCTTTAAAGAAACCGTCATTAAGACAGTTTTCAAGAAACGGGCGGTTATCGTACCAATACCAGTCATAGATAAAAACATTTACTCCGTGAGAAACAGCACAGTCAATCTGCATTTCCATAACCCTGCTGTCAGCTTCGTTGACGTATCCCCATGTCGGAATACGGGGCCAACGGCAGCCTTTGTAGCCCTTATCTGTCATTGCCTTGACAGTCTGCCATTCGCCGTAACCTTCGGGCCAAAAAATACGTGTGCGAGGTTCATCACCCGTGTATGAAGGCCAGATAAAAGCTGCTATATCGTATTTTTTCATAATTCATCCCTCACAGTAACAGTTTTTCTTGATATAAATCATACCATAACGTCAAAAGAATTTCAACAAAACGATTAACAAACAGATCAAAAGACTAAGTAAGTCCACATAAAACAAGCAAGATTTAAAACATCCATACAAAATCTTTTTACTTTACTTTTCCCCTTTACTGTGCTAAAATGATACTTAATGAATTCGGAGGTGGTTTTATGACCTGGTTGTCTTTCACACGGCTTCTTATGGCGATTCTTATGATGCCGTATTATCTTTTCAACTACACTTTCAACGACTATGCCTACCCTGCTTACAGCACGTCGGGCGCATACCTTTTCTGTTACTTCACAGGAAATGAAATTGAAAACCAGACACTTCATTTCGCGGTCAGCACGGACGGCTACCACTTCAGGGCGCTCAACAACAATGAAGCCGTCATCACGCAGACGCTCGGCACAAAATGTGTGCGTGACCCATACATACTTAAGGGTGTTGACGAAAACGGCAAGGAATGCTTCTTTATCATTGCAACGGATATGGACGCAGGTCTTGGCTGGCTTTCAAACCACAGCCTGATTACATGGAAATCCTACGACCTTGTTAATTGGATTGACGAAACGGTTATCGACATCCGTCAGTTCAAAGGGTTTGAAACAACAAACAGAGCATGGGCACCGCAGGCAATCTGGGACGAGAACGTCGGTATGTACATGGTCTATTGGGCAAACTCAACGGTTGAAAACGACTGCGCAGGCCATTACTACGCTTATACAAAGGATTTCAAAACATTTGAAACCGAGCCGCAGGTACTTTTCGGAAGATGGAACGAATATGTCCCCGAGCGTGACGAAGTGATGAACATTCAGTGCATCGACGGTGACATCATATACAACGAAAAAGACGGTTATTATTACCTTTATTTCAAGGAAGACTTAACCCAGAAAATTGCTTACGTCAGGTCAAAAAATCTTACGGGACCGTACAACACGGATTACACAATCTGCTCGCTCAACTGGTTCGGTGTTGAGGGAAGCTCGATGTACCGCATCACGGGTACGGACGCATGGATGATGATTATGGACGAATACGGCAACGGTACATTCTTTGCACAGATGACAAGGGACTTTGAAAACTTCAGGCAGTTCCAACGTTCTTCAATGGAGATTGACCACCTTAAGCCGCGTCACGGCTCAGTCGTTGCAATAACTGAAGACGAATATAAAACACTTGTTGAACACTACGGTGTTCAGGAGTAAAAAAAGATTGCTTCCATTTTACCGTCTTCTACAGTTACTACAACTACTCTTTTGTTTTCTGACCACAGATATAACGACAAGAAAGGTATCCGAATATTCAAAATTTACATTCTGATTTTAAAACAGCCGGGTGTTCACAAGAACACCCGGCTGAGCCATTGCTGGTTTTATTTCTGATAAATTTTTACATAATCAATTACGTACTCTGATTTATATGTTTCTTTATCAAGACCTTCAAACTTTTCCGCATTCGGAATTTCGAGAGAAACGATAACTTCTTCAGGCACTTCCGACACACCGTTACCGAACGACGTGCGGCGTGTTTCAACACCGTTTATATAGAAAATATACTCTTCATCGTTCCATTCAAGACCGTATGTATTATATTCATCGTAGATATTGTTGCCATAGAAAGCGCCCAGATTATTTGACTGATAGCCTTCCTGAACACCGTCAACACCTGCGCAATGAACAGTCTGACTTACTGAATCCCTGCCGATGAGTTTATCATAAGACATTGATTCAAAAATATCGATTTCACAGCCGCCTACGCCGCCCTTGGAATACTCTGCCTCGTACGGATGCTCAGCCTGAATCCAGAATGCTGACCAGAAACCTGAGCCTGCATTTACCTTACAACGGATTTCAAAATAGCCCTTGCAATAACGCTCGCGAAGAGAAACCATTCCTGCATACCAACCATCACCGTAAGTGCCGTCTTCAACATATTCGCCTGTAATAACGAGGTTTCCGTCTTCAACTTTAATCTGACTGTCTGAGTTGAATCCGCCTCTGCGAGGACCGTTACTTCTTATCTTCCAGACGTCTGTATTGAGAGCATCACCCTCAAACTCATCTTCAAAAACGATGCTGTAGCCGGTAAGATCAAGAGCCTCGCCTCTCGGAGTTGTCGGCAAATCAAGAATTGTAAGCCCGAAAAGCTCAAAGAAAGCAACAATTCCGGCAATTATTCTTTTAATATCGAATGATGTGAATATTTCCTTGAGATAAAATCCCTGCTGTTCAACGCCCCACATCTGCCTCGGAGCAAGCTTTAAAACTTCAACTAAAAACTTTTCAAACATAACCTCACCTCAAATAAGAATTAAAGAAATATTTTCTTTATTGAATTATATCACACTCATAAATAAAGTGTCAATAAAAGTTAATGCTGACAGATTTCTCAGTCAGCATTTGAAGATTCAATATTTATCTGTTAAGGATAAGCTTTGTGAGCTCAACGGGTTCAACGATTGTGTCGCCCTTGTAAACTCTCATGTTACCTGATGCGATTTCGTCGATGAGGATAACTTCACCGTTGTTGTAACCAAACTCAAACTTGATATCCCAGAGGTCAAGACCGATTGTCTTAAGGTCGTCAGCAACGATCTTTGTGATTTTGAGTGTCTGCTCCTTCATGCTCTCGAAAAGGTCGGGAGTCATAACGCCAAGAGCTGCAAGACCTTCGCCTGTTACGAGGGGATCGCCCTTTTCGTCATTTTTGAATGTGCATTCAACATAACCGCCCTCAAGAACTGTACCGTCCTCGATATACTCACCGTAACGGCGGATGAAGCTTCCTGTTGCAACAAGACGGCAGATAACTTCAAGGCCGTGACCGAATACTGTTGCAGGAAGAACTTCCATTGTAGCGTTGTCAAGATCAGCAGAAACATAGTGTGTCTTGATACCTGCAGCCTTGAGCATTTCGAAATAGTAAACTGATGTTTCAAGATTTGCCTTTCCGATACCCTCAATTGTTAAACCGACAGAATTCTCACCAGGATCAAAAACACCGTCTTTACCTGTGCAATCGTCCTTGAACTTGAGCATTACGTTGCCGTTTTCAAGCTTATAAACGTCCTTTGTTTTACCTTTGTACATCATTTCCATGGTTTCAATCTCCTTACTGTCTTTTAGAGTTTAAGAAAAGCCGAACCTTCCACATTTCTTACACAGAAAAGAATATCACTTTTGATTTTTCTTGTCAATAAAAAATAAAAATGCGAATGTAAAAATAATGCCTTTTTATAAAAAATTTTTTATGCAAAATGAAAAATATGGTTTTAATTATTCTTGCGGATACAGTCAGCTATATGGCACTTATATAATTTGTTTTTGACAAATGAGTTATTCTGTGATATAATTAAGAAAAGAAAAGAGGTGTTACATATGGCAATTATTGCAATTCTCAGCGACATTCCCCTTTACATAGCACAGTTCATTTCAGAGCTTACAGGTGCTGATATGTCAGGTTTCGTTGACAGTTTCAACAGTATCTTCGCAGGTATCATTGAAGCAATCGAAGGCTTGCTCGCATAAGAAAACAATGTTTTTACATTAAAAGAGATGTCTCAAGTTAGGCATCTCTTTTTTTGATGCGCTTTATTTGAGTGCTATAAATTCAAAGAAGTGTTCAAATAACAAAAAGACACCAATCATAACACGATTGATGTCTGAACTGTGGTCGAGGCGACAGGACTTGAACCTGCGGCATCTTGCTCCCAAAGCAAGCACTCTACCAAACTGAGCTACGCCTCGATATATTCACATTTACTTTACGGTTCCTTGAACCTGCGGACTACCGAGCAAAACATAGTCGCCTCGCTCGCTTGGAGCGCTTCGCGATTCTTCTTGTTTTCCTCTTCCTCCGCCTCGCTTCTTCCGCCACAGGCGGCGCTCGGCTTTGTCACCTGCTCCCAAAGCAAGCACTCTACCAAACTGAGCTACGCCTCGATATATTCACATTTACTTTACGGTTCCTTGAACCTGCGGACTACCGAGCAAAACATAGTC